>NZ_JBYTAI010000002.1:0-357179 GCF_058788035.1 Ideonella sp. FW305-24
AGTCGGTACTTCATGCCGGCGCTGCCGCCGTTCAGCGCGTAGCAGGCGCGCGAGGTGTTCTTCGAGGTCAGGCCGGGACCTGCACGGAAGTAGCCGCCCCAGTCCAGCGCCTGCGCCGATGGCAGTGCCAGCAGCGTGGTCGCGGCAAAGGCCGTGGCCGACAGCAGTGCACGCGGCACCGCGCCGCGGCGGGCAGTTTCAAAACGATTCATGGTGAGTCTCCAGGATGTTATCGACCGATCGAAAGGACCGGACAGGAAGTCGCAGGCAATGGACAGCCTGCGCGAGGGAAAAAACTCGGGCGTACGGTTGCGCGAACAAGGCACACGGCGCACAGGCGCTGTGGCCATGGATTCAGTCAGGAAACAGCATGGCCACGGCGGCCTTCAAACAGGCGCTGCAGCAGGCAGAAGACAAACAGCAAGGCACCGATGACGATGCGCGTCCACCAGGAACTGAGGGTGCCGTCGAAGCTGATCAGGGTCTGGATGATGCCCAGCGTCAGCACGCCAAACAAGGTGCCTGCAACGTGACCGACGCCTCCAGACAACAGCGTGCCACCGATCACCACCGCGGCAATCGTGTCCAGCTCCAGCCCGGTCGCATGCAGGCCATAGCCCGAGAGCATGTAGAAGCTGAAGACCACGCCGGCCAGTGCCGAGCAGAAGCCGCTGAGCGCATAGACCTGCACCGTCGTGCGTGCCACCGGCAGCCCCATCAACAAGGCCGAGTGTTCGCTGCCGCCAATCGCATAGACAGTGCGGCCAAACGCCGTGCCGTGCGCGACGAACAGGCCGACCGCGACGACCACCAGCGCAATGATGGCGCCGACCGACAGTGAAGCGCCTTCCCACAGCGAGAAGCGCGCCTGCGAGATTTCGCCAAAGGTCTCGTCGGCCATGCTGATCGAGTCGATGCTGATCAGGTAGCACAGGCCGCGCGCCAGGAACATGCCGGCCAGCGTGACGATGAAGGGCTGCAGCCGGAAGCGCTGGATCAGGAAGCCCTGCACCGTGCCGAAGACCAGGCCCATGGCCAGCACCAGCGGGATGACCGCCGTCGCGCTCCAGCCATGGCGCTCGACCAGCGTGGCCTCGACCATGGTGGTGAGCGCAATCACCGAGCCGACCGACAGGTCGATGCCGCCGGCCAGGATCACGAAGGTCATGCCGACCGCGACGATCAGCAGGAAGGCGTTGTCGATCAGCAGGTTCAGGAAGACCTGGGCCGAGAAGAAGCCGGTGTAGGCGACCGAGCCGTAGGCGGCCATCACGCCAAACAGCAGGATGGTCAGCGCCAGCGGCAGCTGCTCTGCGCGCAGGCGCGGGCCGCGGCGCTGCGGGGCCGGTGCCGGCGGCACGACTTGCAGCTTGGACGGCTCAGCTCGTTCGATGGAAGGCGTCGTCATTTGGGGCAAGGCACTCATGCCGCACTCCTCGCCGCCGGCCGCACCGCAATGCTGCGCAGCCAGGTGCGGAAGTCGGGCGACTGCAGCAGCATCACGACAAAGACCACCGCAGCCTTGACGACCAGGTTGACCTCGGGCGGCACGCCGATGGAGTAGATGGTGGAGGTCAGCGTCTGGATGATCAGCGCGCCGATGACGCTGCCGGCCAGCGTGAAGCGTCCACCGGTCAGCAGCGTGCCGCCCAGCGTGACGGCGAGGATCGCGTCCAGCTCCATCAGCTGGCCGGCGTTGTTGCCGTCGGCGCTCTTCACATTGCTGCTCAGCAGCAACCCGGCCACACCCGCGGCCAGGCCGCAAAAGCCGTAGACGCAGACGGTGATCAGGCGCTGGCGCACCCCCGCCAGCCGCGCGGCCGCCGGGTTCACGCCAATGGCCTGGATGAACAGCCCGAGCGCAGTGCGCGTGAGCGCCAGCTGCAGCACCAGCCAGATGGCCGCGACCACGAACAGCGCAAACGGCAGGCCGAACAGGAAGCCACCGCCGAGGAAGAAAAACGGCGGGTAGTAGACGGTGATGATCTGCCCGCCGGTGACCAGCTGCGCCACACCGCGGCCGGCGACCATCAGGATCAGCGTGGCGATGATGGGCTGGATGCCCGCACCTGCCACCAGCACGCCGTTCCACAGCCCGCACAGCAGCGCCACACCCATGGCGCAGGCCAGGGCCAGCCCCATCGGGAAGCGGCTCAGGTAGACCGGCGCGCCGTCCTGCATCACCAGCTGGCCGCCAATCATCCAGGCCGCCACCGCGGCACTGATCGCGACCACGGCACCGACCGAAATGTCGATGCCGCGGGTGGCAATGACAAGCGTCATGCCCAGCGAGACAATGGCCAGCGGGGCGGCGCGGTTCAGGATGTCGATGATGCTGCCGTAGAGGTGGCCGTCGCGCCAGCGCAGCTGCCAGAAGCCGGGGTTGAAGCTGGCATTGATGGCCAGCAGCAGCACCAGCGTGACCAGCGGCCAGAACAGGCGATGAGAAGTGAGCCGCTTCATGCCGGCACCCCGGCGATCATGTCGGCGATGGCGACTTCGCTGCTGCCGCCGGGCAGCTCGCCGGCCTTGCGCCGGTCGCGCATCACGGCAATGCGATCCGACAGGCGCGAGATCTCGTCCAGCTCGGCCGAGATGAACAGCACGGCCAGGCCCTCGGCGGCCAGCATGCGGATCTTGTCCATGATGTCCTGCTTGGCGGCCACATCAATGCCGCGCGTGGGTTCGTCGAGGATCAGCAGCGCCGGCTCGGTGGCCAGCCAGCGCGCGAGCAGCGCCTTCTGCTGGTTGCCGCCAGAGAGCTGGCCGATCGGCATCTCCGCGTCTGCCGCCTTGATGCCCAGCTGCTGGATGAACTTGTCGGCCAGCACCTGCTGCCGGCGCATGCCCAGGCAGCGCCAGATGCCCAGCCGGGCCTGCAGCGCCAACGCGATGTTTTCGCGGATCGACAGGTCGGCCACGATGCCTTCGGCCTTGCGGTCTTCCGGGCACATCGCCAGGCCGTGGCGCACGGCCTGCGTGGGCGAGCTGAGCGCCAGCGTTTCGCCGCGCAGCTTCAGCGTGCCGCTGTCGGCCTTGTCCAGGCCAAACAACAGTCGCGCGAGTTCGGTGCGGCCAGAGCCCAGCAGGCCGGCCAGGCCCAGCACTTCGCCAGGCCGCAGGTCCAGGTCCAGCGGCTGCACCGCGCCCTTGCGGCCCAGGCCGCGTGCGCTGAGCAAGGGCTCCACCGTGTTGGGCGCAGCACCGGCCCGCACGGCGCCGGTGCTGGCGGTGAAGGCGCGGCCGATCATCGCGCTGATCAGCGCTGGCGCGTCCAGGTTGGCCGGCAGGTATTCGCCCACGTACTCGCCATTGCGCAGCACGGTGATGCGGTCGGCCAGCTCGTAGACTTCGTCCAGGAAGTGGCTGACGAACAGGATGGCCAGGCCTTGGGCGCGCAGCTGGCGCAGCACGCCGAACAGGCGCGCGACTTCATCGCGGTCCAGGCTGGAAGTGGGCTCATCGAGGATCAGCACCTTGGACTCGCCATGTAGCGAGCGCGCAATCGCCACCATCTGCTGAACCGCGACCGGGAAGCTGCCCAGCACGCGGCTAACGTCGATGTCCAGGTTCAGCCGGGCCAGCAAGGCGCGCGCGTCGTCCTGCATGCGCCGCCAGTCGATGCGCCAGGCCCCCTTGGCGCCATGGCGGGGGTAGTGGCCGGCGAAGATGTTCTCGGCCACCGACAGGTTCGGGCAGAGGTTGACCTCCTGGTAGACGGTGTTGATGCCCAGCGTCTGCGCGTCCCGCGGCGTGGCCGCGGCGACCGGCGTGTCGCCCAGCAGCATCTCGCCCGCGTCCACCGGGTAGACGCCCGTGAGCACCTTGATCAGCGTGGACTTGCCCGCGCCGTTCTGGCCCATCAGCGCATGCACCTCGCCGGCCCGCAGGGTCAGGTTGACATTGCGCAGCGCCTGCACCGGGCCAAAGCGCTTGCCGATGCCGGTGAGCTGCAGCACGACGGGATTGGCGGACGACGCGGCGGTCATGCGGCTCAGCCCTTGTTCTTGTTGTAGACGTCGACACACACGGCAGCCAGCAGCACCAGGCCCTTGATGACCTGCTGGTAGTCGATGCCGATGCCGAGGATGGACATGCCGTTGTTCATCACGCCCATCACGAAGGCGCCGATCACCGCGCCCATCACGCGGCCCACGCCGCCCGAGGCCGAAGCGCCGCCGATGAAGCAGGCGGCGATCACGTCCAGCTCGAAGCCGAGGCCGGCCTTGGGCGTGGCGGTGTTCAGCCGCGCGGCGAAAACCAGGCCGGCCAGCGCCGCCAGCGCGCCCATGTTGACGAAGGTCAGGAAGGCCAGGCGTTCGGTCTTGATGCCCGACAGGCGCGCGGCCTTCTCGTTGCCGCCCAGCGCGTAGATGCGCCGGCCCAGCGTGGTGCGGCTGGTGACGAACTCATAGAGCACCATCAGCACGAACATGATGATCAGCACGTTCGGCAAGCCCTTGTACGAGGCCATCAGCCAAGCCAGCGCGATCAGCAGGCCGGCGAAGATCAGGTTGCGCAGCACGAACAGCACCAACGGCTCGGTCTCCATGCCGTGGCGGTGGTGGTGCCAGCGCTCGCGCCAACCCGCCACCACCATCACCACCGAGACGATCACGCCCAGCAGCAGCGAGGTGACCCGCATTTCGGCGCCGCCGAACACGTCCGGGATGAAGCCGGAGCTGAGCTTCTGGAACTCGTCCGGGAACGGGCCGACGGACTGGCCCTTCAGCAGCGCCAGCGCCAGGCCCTTGAAGACCAGCATGCCGGCCAGCGTGACGATGAAGGACGGGATGCGGAAGTAGGCGACGAACCAGCCCTGGGCACCACCGATCACCGCGCCAACGATCAGGCAGACCAGCGAAGCCGCGACGAAATTCCAGTTGTAGTCGACCATCAGCACCGCGGCCAGCGCGCCGATGAAGCCGCAGACCGAACCGACCGACAGGTCGATGTGGCCCGAGACGATGACCAGCAACATGCCCAGCGCCATGATGACGATGTAGCTGTTCTGCAGCACCAGGTTCGTGAGGTTCAGCGGCTGCAGCAGCGTGCCGTCTGTCACGTACTGGAAGAAGCCCATGATCACGATGAGTGACATGAGCATGCCGTACTCGCGCAGATGCTGCTTCAGGAAACGCGCTGCGGAGGAAGCCACTGGCAAGGCGGCGGGGCGCTGGGGGGTATTGGTATCAGACACTGCAGTCATGGCGTTCGAGGCGCGTGGCATTGACGATGGCATGCATGATCTTTTCCTGCGAGGCTTCTGCCGCGGGGAACTCGGCGACGAACTCGCCCTCGTTCATCACGTAGACGCGGTCGCACATGCCCAGCAATTCGGGCATTTCGGAAGAGATCATCAGGATGGCTCGGCCTTCTTCGGCGAGTTGGGCGATCAGGCTGTAGATCTCGAACTTGGCGCCGACATCGATGCCGCGCGTGGGTTCGTCCAGGATCAACAGCGTGGGATTGGCAAACAGCCACTTGGCCAGCACGACCTTCTGCTGGTTGCCACCCGAGAGGTTCAGCACCTGCTGCTGCACGCCCGAGCAGCGCGTGGCCAGCTTGCGGCGGTATTCGCTGGCGACATTGAATTCCTTGGCTTCGTCGATCACCCCCGCCTTGGCCACGCCAGGCAGGTTGGCCAGCGAGGTGTTGCGGGCGATGCTGTCGCCCATCACCAGGCCGAGCGACTTGCGGTCCTCGGTGACGTAGGCAATGCCGTGGCCGACCGCCTTCTGCACCGTGCTGACGTCGACTTCCTGGCCGTCCATCTTCACGCTGCCGCTGATGCGCCGGCCCCAGGAGCGGCCGAAGACGCTCATCGCCAGTTCAGTGCGGCCGGCCCCCATCAGCCCGGCAATGCCGACAATCTCGCCACGGCGCACGTTCAGGTCCACGCCCTTGACGACCAGCCGGTCGGAGTGCTGCGGGTGGTAGACACGCCAGTCGCGCAGCTCGAACACGGTGTTGCCGATCTTTGGCGTGCGGCGCGGATAACGGTCGGCCATTTCACGGCCGACCATGTGGCGGATCACCAGGTCCTGCGACGGCGGGTTGTCGCGGCAGTCCAGCGTCGAGACGGTGGAACCGTCGCGCAGCACGGTGATCGAGTCGGCCACCTTGGCAATCTCGTTCAACTTGTGCGAGATCAGGATGCAGGCGATGCCCTGGCGCTTGAGCGCAAGCAGCAATTCGAGCAGCGCATCGCTGTCGGTCTCGTTCAGGCTGGCGGTCGGCTCGTCGAGGATCAACAGCCGCACCTCCTTGGCCAGCGCCTTGGCAATCTCGACCAGCTGCTGCTTGCCGATGCCGATGTCGGTGACCCGCGTGGCGGTCGACTCGTTCAGGCCGACCTTGGTCAGCAAGGCGCGCGCCTTCTGGTGCACCAGGCCCCAGTCGATCACGCCGCGCCTGGCGGGCTCGTTGCCGAGGAAGATGTTCTCGGCAATCGACAGCAGCGGCACCAGGGCCAGCTCCTGGTGGATGATGATGATGCCCAGCCGCTCGCTGTCGGCAATGCCCGAGAACTCCCGGGCCTCGCCGTCGAAGACGATGTCGCCTTCGTACGAGCCATGCGGGTAGACCCCGCTGAGCACCTTCATCAGGGTCGACTTGCCGGCGCCGTTTTCTCCGACGACGGCATGGATCTCACCGGCGCGCACGCTCAGGTTCACATGGTCCAGCGCAACAACACCGAAAAACGTCTTCCGGATGCCGCGCATTTCTAACAACGAAGTACTCATACGAATTTGGCGTGTGCGCAGGTGAGGTGTCAGCCCGTCAGTGCAGCTGGCTTTCCTTGTAGTAGCCGCTGTCGACCAGGGCCTGCTTCCAGTTGCTCATGTCGACCGAGATCGGCTTGAGCAGGAACGAAGGCACGACCTTGACGCCGTTGTTGTAGGTCTTGGTGTCGTTGATCGGGGGCTGCTTGCCCGACAGCAGCGCGTCGGTCATGCCCACAACCACCTTGGCCAGTTCACGCGTGTCCTTGAACACGGTGGCGCTTTGTTCGCCGCGCAGCATGGACTTGACCGAGGGGATCTCGGCGTCCTGGCCGGACACGATGGGGCACGGCTGCGAAGCGGTGCAATAGCCCACGCCCTTCAGCGACGACAGGATGCCGATCGACAGGCCGTCATACGGCGACAGCACGGCGTTGACCTTGTCCTTGCCGTAGTAGGCCGACAGCAGGTTGTCCATGCGGGCCTGGGCCACTGCGCCGTCCCAGCGCAGCGTGCCGACCTTGTCCATGCCCATCTGCTTGCTGCGCACGACCAGCTTGCCGCTGTCGATGTAGGGCTTCAGGACCGACATCGCGCCGTCGTAGAAGAAGAAGGCGTTGTTGTCGTCCGGCGAGCCGCCGAACAGCTCGATGTTGAACGGGCCCTTGCCGGCCTTCAGGCCCAGCTTGTCGACGATGGCACCGGCCTGCAGCACGCCGACCTGGAAGTTGTCGAAGGTGGCGTAGTAGTCGACGTTCTTCGAGCCCTTGATCAGGCGGTCGTAGGCGATGACCTTGACGCCCTTGTCGGCCGCCTTCTGCAGCGCGTTGGACAAGGTGGTGCCGTCAATGGCGGCGATCACCAGCACCTTGGCGCCCTTGGTGACCATGTTCTCGATCTGCGCGAGCTGGTTCGGGATGTCGTCGTCGGCGTACTGCAGGTCGGTCTTGTAGCCCTTGTCCTTGAAGTACTTGACCATGTTGTCGCCGTCGGCGATCCAGCGGGCCGAGGACTTGGTCGGCATCGAGATGCCGATGGGGCCCTTGTCCTGCGCGGCAGCGGGCTGCAGCCAGCCCAGGGTCGCCATCAGGCTGGTGGCCAGCAGCAGCGTGCGTTTGTTCATCAACTTCATGTTCGTGTCTCCAGTTTCATTTCAGAGCGCCCCCTGACCTGACGCAATTGCGCCAGGTCCCCCGAGAGGGTCCGGATGGCCGCGGGCCAGGCCCGCGATCATCCGATCAAAGCTCAATACTTGCGGCTGGGGAATTCCTTGGCCGCGACTTCCATCGGGAAGATGGATTCCTGGGTGACGATGCGCTTGGGCAAGGTCTTGCCGGCCTTCAGGTCCTGGGCGGCCTGCATCAGCTGCGGGCCCAGCAGCGGGCTGCACTCGACGCTGACGTTCAGCTTGCCGGCAATCATCGCTTCGAAGGCGCCCTTGACGCCGTCGATCGAGATGATGGTGATGTCCTTTGCTGGCTTCAGGCCGGCCTCCTCGATCGCCTGGATCGCACCGATGGCCATGTCGTCGTTGTGCGCGTACAGCACATTGATCTTCTTGCCCTCGGCCTTCAGGAAGGCTTCCATGACTTCCTTGCCCTTGGCGCGCGTGAAGTCGCCGGTCTGCGAGCGAATCACCTTGAACTTCGGGTCGGCCTTGATGATTTCCTCGAAGCCCTTCTTGCGGTCGATGGCCGGGGCCGAGCCCACGGTGCCTTGCAGCTCGACGATGTTCACATCACCGGTCGAGCCCTTGGTCTTCTCGACCAGCCAGCGGCCGGCCTTGCGGCCTTCTTCCAGGAAGTCCGAACCCATGAAGGTGACGTACAGCGAATCGTCCTTCACGTTGACGGCGCGGTCGGTCAGGATGACCGGGATCTTCGCGGCCTTGGCTTCGCGCAGCACGGTTTCCCAGCCCGACTCCACCACCGGCGAGAAGGCGATCACGTCGACCTTCTGGGCGATGAAGGAGCGCAGCGCCTTGATCTGGTTTTCCTGCTTCTGCTGCGCGTCCGAGAACTTCAGCTCGATGCCAGCGGCAGCTGCGGCGGCCTTGATCGACTCGGTGTTGGCGGTGCGCCATTCGCTTTCGGCACCGATCTGCGAGAAGCCCAGGACCAGCTTCTTGTCGGCGGCGAGCGCGCCCAGCGGCAGGCCTGCCGAGAGCGTGGCAGCGCCCATTGCAGTGAGCACGCTGCGGCGGTTCATGCGGTTCATCATGTCTGTCTCCTTGTGGTTGCTTTGACGGAAATCCGGGATCGGGATCAATGAGCACCTTCACCCTGGCGGGCTTGGGTTTTCAGCCCCTGCGGGCGGCCGGGCGGTGCTCATGCCCGGGACACGGTGGCCGCCAGCCGGGTGGCGGCGGGAAGGGTGAAGAACTCGGCGGCCCGGCGACCAAGCGCCCGCCCACCGGCAATCGACGCCTGCAAACCGGTGGCCTGGCGCACCGGCAAAGGCAGGAGCTGGACCTTGGCCCGCCGCGTGGCGATGCGTTGGCGCACGCCCTCCCCAATCGCCGCGGAACCTGCGAAGCAAACCGCAGCAATGAGGGGGCTGTCGACCAGGGTTTGCCCCACCAGACGGCCGCTGCCCATCACCAGATTGAATACCCCTGCGGGTAAACCCGCGCGACTGACGATTTCGGCCAGCGCCCAGCCGCAAGCCGAGGCCCGTTCGGCCGGTTTGAAGACCACGGTGTTGCCAAAAGCCAGCGCCGGGGCGATCTGCTCGGCCGGAATGGCCAGCGGGAACTGCGATGCTGCGATCAGCGCGACGGCACCCACCGGCGTGCGCGGTGCCGCGGCGCGCGCCGAGGGCTTGCCGGTTGCGCGTTCGCCGCCTGCCTGGCGCAGGACTTCGTCTGCAAAGAAGCGGAACAGCTGGCCGGCCCGGGCCGCTTCGGCTTGCGCTTCTTCCACCGGGCGGCCCGCTTCGCGTGCGATCAAGCGAGCCAGCTCGTCCTGCCGCGCCAGCAGCTCTGCGGCGATGGTGGAGAGCACGTCGGCACGGCGCTGAGGTTCGCTGCCAGCCCAGCTGCGGCGCGCCTGGTCGGCGGCACGGGCGGCGGTCTCGGTCTGGATCGCGTCGGCGCGTGCGAACTCGGCAACCACGTCGCCTTGCGAGATCGGGTTTTCGCTGATGCCCAAGGTCACGCCGGTCTCCCAGCGGCCATTGATGAACAGCTTCAGCGTTGCTTGCATGGCAGCGGCGCGCTCAGCTCGCTTGGAAGAAGCGGCGGGCGCTGCCGGGCGTGGCAACGAGGTCCGGGAATCGGCACATCGACGAGGTCTCCTGCATCTGGCGGCCGGGCAAATCGCCCTGGTCGCAGTGGTCTTGTTTGGCGCGCATGGTACGAAGCTGAGCGATATCTTTCTAATAGATTTACAAGCAGCATCCATATACGATCTGGCATATGTCCTCGTCGACCAACTACACCCACTGGTTCATCCGCGCGCGCCTGAAGACGCGCCAGCTGCTGCTGCTGGTGGCGATGGAGGAAGAAGGCAACATCAACCGTGCAGCGCAGGTGCTGAACATGACGCAGCCGGCCGCGTCCAAGCTGCTCAAGGAACTGGAGGACATGCTGGAAGTACAGCTGTTCGACAGGTTGCCGCGCGGCATGCGGCCGACCTGGTACGGGGAAACCATGATTCGCCACGCGCGCATGGCGCTGGCCAATCTGTCGCAGGCACACGACGAGATCGAGGCGCTGAAGGCAGGCCGCTATGGCCAGGTCAGCGTGGGCGCCATCACCTCGCCCGGCATGAGCCTGCTGCCGCCGGCCGTGGCGCTGGTCAAGGAAGAGCACCCCAGCCTGCGCATCTCCTTGCAGATCGAGACCAGCGACGTGCTGATGGAGCGCTTGCAGCAAGGCAAGCTGGAGATGGTGATCGGCCGCTTGTTCGAACGGCACGACAAGTCGGACCTGCGCTACGAGGCGCTGGTCGAGGAACCGGTCTCGGCCGTGGGCCGGCCCGGCCATCCGCTGCTCAACGTGCAGCGGCTGACACTGCGCGACCTGGTGGGCGCAGGCTGGATCGTGCCGGCCGCCGGCAGCGTGCTGCGCCACCGCTTCGAGCTGATGTTCCAGGAAGAAGGGCTGGACGCGCCGGTCAACCTGGTGGAGACCAGCGCGCTGCTGTTCATGACCAAGATGATGCAGCAGAGCGACCTGCTGGCCGTGGTGGCGACCGACGTGGCGCGCTACTACGCCGAACACGGCCTGTGCGCGGTACTGCCCATCCAGCTGCCCTGCAAGATGGACGCGTTTGGCCTCATCACCCGCACCGACCGGCTGCTGTCACCAGCAGCCAAGGTGATGCTGCGCGCGCTGAAGAGCACCGCGCTGGCGATCTACGGCACGCGGTTCGACCTGACCGGGCTTGAGTAAGCGAAATACCGGCTTCCGCCATGTCCTTGCGCGTTTCGTTGGATTCGTTGGTTTCGTTAAATTCGTTTGGATAAACTCCGGCTGTTGCAAGCCACCGGAGCCATCAACATGAACACCGCAGATTCCACAGACAAGGTTCGCTCTTCGCCCGGCACAGCTGCAGAGGCTGCGGGTTTGGCCTACCGTGCCCTCGCGGCCGCAGAGCACCGCGACCAACCGGTGTACATCGTGATGGCGTCCGAAGCTGGCCTGTCTCCGAGCATTCAGCTGCCACCCGAGGCACTGGCAGTGATCGAGGACGTGCTGCGCGCGATGAGCCAGGGGCTGGAAGTGGCCGTGATTCAGGCACCTCAAGAGCTGTCCACTCAAGACGCTGCCAACTATCTGAATGTCTCCCGGCCCTTCATCGTGAAGGAAATCGAGGCCGGCCGCCTGCCTTGCCGGAAGGTTGGCACGCACCGCCGCATTGAGTTCTCCGAACTGATGAAGTACGCCGCCAAGATGCGGACGGACCGCGACAAGGCACTCGACGACCTGGCAGCAAGTTCGCGCGAACTGGGACTTGAGTACTGATGGTGATCGCGCCCACGCGGCTGGCACCGGTGATACTCGACGCTTGCGTCATGTACCCCATCGTGATCTCGGATGCGCTGCTGACCCTGGCCACTGCAGGCTTGCTCGTGCCGAAGTGGACTGCTCAGATCGATGCGGAGTGGACCCGCAATCTGGCACGCGACAATGGAAAACCCGCGGGCTTCTATGATCGGCGCCGCGACGCCGCCCGCAGAGCAGTACCCGATTGGGAAGTGCCCGCAGCGCAATGGACTCCGCACCTTGACGGGCTCCGTCTGCCCGATCCCGGCGACCGCCACGTGCTCGCTGCAGCCATTGCTGCCGCTGCCAGTTGCATCGTCACGGCAAATCTGAAAGATTTCCCGCAGCAGCTTTTGAACGTGCACGGGATTCGCGCAGTCCATCCCGACGACTTCCTCGTTCAACTGCTGGCGACCCATGCAGCGCAAGCGCTGGCGGCTTTCAAAATCCAGCGCACACGGCTCGCCAATCCACCCCTGACGCCCGAGGAATTTGCCACCGCCTTCGCCCGCGCCGGTCTGGGCAAAACTGCCGAGCGGCTTCGCGAGAGCGCGGCGCTGATCTGACAGCGCACCCAGCGCGGGGCCTGCGTTGTCAATCCGCCGTCCGCGACGAACTCCTACTCCTGCGCGGTGCACATCTTGCCGTCGTCCGACGCCCGGAACAGCACCATCGTCGCGACATCTTCCGGCTGCAGCCCGTCGGGCATGCACTGATTCTTGGCCAGCATGGCCTCGTCCTCGGCCGACATCCACGCGTCACACGGCAGGCTGGCGTAGCGGGTGGCGGTGGCTTGTTCGGAAGGGCCAGGCGGCGGGGCTCATGCACTGAGCGTCCAAAGCTATGTCAAAACGGATATGAAAGAGGCTTCATTCTTTATTTTTCCTATATCAGTGTGCGGGGATAGGATGCGCCGCGTCAAGCTCAGGAGACAAGATCAATGGACAGCAAAAAGAAGCCCGTTCGCCGCAGCCAGGGTTGGTTCGGACGGCAGGACCGGGACGGTTATGTGCATCGCAGCTGGATGAAGAACCAGGGCTACCCGGACGACCTGTTCGACGGCCGGCCCATCATCGGCATCTGCAACACCTGGAGCGAACTCACGCCCTGCAACGGCCACTTCCGCGAGCTCGCGGAGTTCGTCAAGCGCGGCGTGTACGAGGCCGGCGGCTTCCCGCTGGAGTTCCCGGTCATGTCGCTGGGCGAGACCCAGCTGCGGCCGACCGCGATGCTGTTCCGCAACCTGGCCAGCATGGACGTGGAAGAGTCGATCCGCGGCAACCCGATCGACGGCGTGGTGCTGCTGATGGGCTGCGACAAGACGACACCGTCGCTGATGATGGGCGCGGCCAGCTGCGACCTGCCGACCATTGGCCTCTCGGGCGGCCCGATGCTGAACGGCAAGTTCCGCGGCCAGGACCTGGGCTCGGGCACCGGCGTCTGGCGCATGAGCGAGATGGTGCGCGCGGGCGAGCTGTCGCAGGAAGAATTCACCGCGTCCGAGAGCTGCATGCACCGCTCCAAGGGCAGCTGCATGACCATGGGCACGGCGTCGACGATGGCCTCGATGGTCGAGGCGCTGGGCATGTCTCTGCCCGAGAACGCTGCCATTCCCGCGGCCGACACGCGGCGCAACCGGCTGGCGCAGCTGACCGGCAGGCGCATCGTCGAGATGGTCAAGCAGGACATCCGCATGTCGCAGATCCTGACCCGGGAGGCCTTCGAGAACGCGATCCGCACCAATGCGGCCATTGGCGGCTCCACCAACGCAGTGATCCACCTGCTGGCCATTGCCGGCCGCATGGGCGTGGAGCTGAAGCTGGAAGACTGGGACCGCCTGGGCGCGGAGATCCCCTGCCTGGTCAACCTGCAGCCTTCCGGCCACTACCTGATGGAAGACTTATGCTACGCCGGCGGCCTGCCGGTGGTGATGAAGGAAATCAGCTCGCTGCTGCACCTGGACCAGCCCACCGCCAACGGCAAGACCATTGGCGAGAACATCGCCGAGGCCCAGTGCTGGAACCCCGAGGTCATCAAGACCATGGTCGAGCCCTTCAAACCGGCCGCCGGCATTGCGGTGCTCAAGGGCAACCTGGCGCCCAATGGCGCCGTCATCAAGCCCTCGGCCTCCTCGCCGCACCTGCTCCAGCACCGCGGCCGCGCGGTGGTCTTCGAGAACATCGAGGACTTCCACGCGCGCATCGACGATGACGCGCTGGACATCGACGAACACTGCGTGATGGTGCTGAAGAACTGCGGCCCGCGCGGCTACCCCGGCATGGCCGAGGTCGGCAACATGCCGCTGCCGCCCAAGGTGCTGAAGAAGGGCATCACCGACATGGTCCGGATCTCGGACGCGCGCATGAGCGGCACCGCCTACGGCACCGTGGTGCTGCACACCTCGCCCGAAGCCGCGGCCGGCGGCCCGCTGGCCGTCGTGCGCGATGGCGACATGATCGACCTCGACGTGCCGGCCCGCCGCCTGCACCTGGACATCAGCGACGAGGAGCTGGCCGCCCGCTTGGCCGAGTGGCAGAAGCCGCCGTCGCCCGAACGCGGCTGGTACAAGCTTTACGTGGAACACGTGCAGCAGGCCCACCTTGGCGCCGACCTGGACTTCCTGGTTGGCGGCAGTGGCGCGCCGATCCCGCGTGATTCACACTAGGCTTTTTCTCCTCGGACGCATGCCATGAGCACCACCGAAGCCCCTCGCCTCCTGTCCGAACCCCGCTGCGTCTGGGCCGCTGGTGCCACGCTCGGGGAAGGCACCTGCTGGTCGCCCTCCGAGCAGGCGCTGTACTGGGTCGACATCCTGGGCCAGCAGCTGCACCGCTGGGAGCCGGCCACTGGCGGCAAGCAGAGCTGGGACATGGACGACACCATCAGCGCGGTGGCCGAGCGGGCCACGCAGCCCGGCCTGGTCATCACGCTGCGCCGCGGCCTGGCGCTGTTCAACCCCAAGGGCCGCGCGCTGCAGATGCTGGACGCGCCCGAACCCGAACTGCCCGGCAACCGCTTCAACGACGGCAAGTGCGACGCGCAAGGCCGCTTCTGGGGCGGCACGATGGACTTCGCCTGCGAAGCGCCCACCGGCTCGCTGTACCGCTTCGACGCCGCCGGCCAGGCCACGCTGGCGCTGCGGGCCAACTTCCCGGTGACCAACGGCCCGACCTGGTCGCGCGACCAGCGCACCATGTTCTTCAACGACACGGTGCACCGCAAGGTCATGGCCTACGCGTTCGACCCGGTCACCGGCGAAGTCGGCGCCGGCCGCGTCTGGCTGAAATTCGCCGAACACGACGGCCACCCCGACGGCATGACCAGCGACGCGGCAGGCCGCCTGTGGATCTGCCACTGGGGCGCCGCCTGCGTGACCTGCCACGACCCGGTGACAGCCGGCGAACTGCTGCGCGTGCCTTTGCCCACCGACCACATCACCAATGTCGCTTTCGGCGGCCCGGACTTGACGACGCTGCACATCACCAGCGCCCGTTTCGGTCTCAGCGAAGCCCAGCTGGCGGCACAACCGCTGGCTGGCGCGCTGTTCACGGTCGAGACGAATGTGACCGGGCTGCAGCCCAACCGCTTTGCCGGCTGAACGCCCTGGGGCGCAGCAGCCGCCTGGGTCAAGCCATCAGGCGAACTCGTCGGCGTCCGCTTCCGCCTCCGGCCAGAGGGCAGGGAAATAGAAGCGCAAGGCGTGCAAGGGCATCGCGAAGCGCACCTTGCCCTGCGGGCTGTCAGAGGACAGCAGTCCGCGCCTGAGCAGCGCCGACAAGGCCGACACCGCGGTGCGGTCGCCCAGGCCGGTCATGGTCTTGAACTCGCCGCGCTCAAGTTCGCCGCCTGTGAGAAAGAGGTAGTGCAAGGGCCGCAGCACTTCGCGCCGCACGCCCGACTTCAGGATTTGTTCCTCGTGGGTCAGGCAGGCTGCCAACCGGCGCTCCATGCTCGACAAGTCCAGCAGGCGGGCCATGAAGTTCACCTGATCCTGGCAGACCTCGAGCACATATTCGATCCAGGCCACCAAGGCCTGTTCGCTCAGGTTGCCACGCCCGTCCAGATCGCCTCGGCGCGCCGAATCGGTATCCGCAAGCAAGGCGTAGTAGCGCTCGGTGCTGCGGGCAAAGCCGCGCAGCGGAGACCACAAGCCGCCGGTATAGCCCAACGCATGCAGCATGGCGTGGGTGTGCAACCGCATCACGCGGCCATTGCCATCCACGAAAGGATGAATCCATCCCAAGCGCTGGTGGGCAGCCGCCAGTGCCAGCAAGGACGCCTCGCCCCGACGCACCCCACCATAGAACGATGCCCAGCGTTGCAGGAATGCAGGCAGGCTGCTGTGCACTGGCGCAACATGCGCGCCCACCTGCACGTCCCTGCCCCGCCACTGCCCGGGCACCAGGGTCACACCCTCGGCCGTGCGCAAATCGTCGGCGGGCAAACGGGCGAACAATTCGCGGTGCAGGTCGGCCACGGCCGCTGCGCTGTAGAGCTGCTCCGCACCAGCATCGCCGGCAAATCTCTGCTCGATTGCAGCCTCGGCCTCAATGTGCGCCACCGCCAAGCGCTGCCGGGCGGCGAGATCCCGGTCGGAGGAAAAATCGCGACGCAGGGCCTGCTCGATCTCGCGCGGTCTCGTGTGCTGCCCCTCGATGCGATTCGTGTAGTACGAATTCATGCCGCGCAGCAACTGGCGCAATGCCGGCGTGATCGGCTGGCTGCTCAGCGAAACTGCGGCGCGCGCCAAGTCATGCGCGCGCGCCAGCAAAGGCTCTTGCTGGCGCTCCGAAGGCAACAAGGGCTCAAACTGCTGGGGTGAGTCGTACAAGCTCATTTGCGAACATTGTGACTCACCCATCATGTTGATGCGAAACGCTAATTACCGCTTCGCACACACTTCATTGCGCACTTCATTGCGCACGTGGCCACGGCTTTCTGGCCGCACCAGTTAGGCCAGTCACTCGTCCCGGCCGCCAAAGATGCCCAGCAGGGCCAGCAGCGACTGGAAGACGTTGTAGAGGCTCAGGTACACGCCCAGCGTGGCGCTGATGTAGTTGGTCTCGTAGCCGTCCTGCACACGCTTCAAGTCATGCAGGATGAAGGCCGAGAAGATGCCGATGGCGACCACCGACAGCGTGATCATCAGCGCGCTGGACTGGATGAAGACGTTCGCGATGCCGGCGACCAGCAGCATGATCATGCCGATGAACAGCCACTTGCCCATGCTGGACAGGTCGCGCTTGATCACGGTGGACATGGTCGCCATGCCCAGGAAGATCAGGCCGGTGCCGGTGAAGGCGGTCATGATCAGGCCGGCGCCGTTGGCCAGGCCCAGCACCGCGCCGATCATGCGCGACAGCATCAGGCCCATGAAGAAGGTGAAGCCCAGCAGCACCGGCACGCCGGCAGCCGAGTTCTTGGTCTTCTCGATCGCGAACATGAAGCCGAACGCGCCGGCCAGGAACACGACCATGCTGACGATGGGGCTCATCGCGCTGGCGAGGCCGGTGGCCACGCCCAGCCAGGCGCCAGCCACCGTCGGCACCATGGACAGCGCCAGCAGCCAGTAAGTGTTGCGCAACACCCGGTTGCGCTGGGCCACCGAGCCGGAAGCGCCGGCACCAAAGGCCGGCGAGAGGGTTTGGAGATGTTGGCTCATGAGAGTCCTTTCTGGAGCAACAACGCATCGTTTGAGCGTTGCCCGCACCTTACGCGCGAAGACACTTCGCGTAAATTCGTATTTCTTGATCCAATGCTTCGAGAAATCCCACAGCTCATCCTGGCGCACCGATGAACTTCAAGCACCTTCACTACTTCTGGGCCACAGCCAAGGCCGGTGGCGTGATGCGGGCCGGCGAGCAGCTGCACATCACGCCGCAAACGCTCTCGGGCCAGATCAAGCTGCTGGAGGCGCGGCTGGGCTACCCGCTTTTCCGCAAGCACGGGCGCAAGCTGGAACTGACGGAAGAAGGCCGCGTGATGCTGGGCTACGCAGAGCAGATCTTCAGCCTCAGCGCCGAGATGGAAACCGCCATCGGCCAGGCGCGCGCGGGCGGGCAGGCGCTAGACTGCCGCGTGGGCATTGCCGACTCTGTTCCCAAGTCCATTGCCTACCGGCTGCTGGCCCCGGCGCTGGACGCCGTGCCGCAGCAGGTGCGGCTGATCTGCCACGAAGGCAAGTTCCAGGACCTGCTGGCCCAGCTGGCGGTGCAGCGGCTGGACCTGGTGATGGCCGACGAGGCGATGAACAAGCAGCTCAGCGTGAAGGCCTTCAACCACCCGCTGGGCACGACCGCGACCAGCTTCTTCTGCACCGCCGAGCTGAAGAAGACGCTCAAGGGGCGCTTCCCGCAACAGCTGGACGGCGCACCGATGCTGCTGCCCGGGGCCGGCTCGGCGATGCGCCAGCGGCTCACGCAATGGTTTGCCGAGCGCCAGCTGCACCCGCGCACCATCGGCGAGTTCGACGACGCGGCGCTGATGAAGGCCTTCGGCCGCGAGGGTCGCGGCGTGTTCACCTCGCCCACGGTGCTGGAGCAGGAAACCTGCGAACAGTACGGTGTGAAGGTGCTGGGCCGCAGCGACGAGCTGGTGGAAGAGTTCTACGCCATCTCGGTCGAGCGGCGCATCACGCACCCTGCCGTCTCGGCCATCACGCAGGCGGGGCGGCAGCAGCTGTTTGGCGCGGCGACCTGAACCCGCGCCTCACCTTGACCGCGGCTTTCGCCTGGCCGGCGCCTGGCCAGCCAGGCCGGCCGCAGCCTCGGCGAACTCGGCCACCAGCGCGTCGATGAACAGCCGGGTGCGCAGCGGCAGGAACTCGCGCGAAGCGAACAGCACGTGAATGGGGGCGTGTTCGCCGGTCCAGGCCGGCAGCACCGCCACCAGCCGGCCATCGGCCAGCTCGGCCGCGACGTCCCACACCGAGCGGCGCACCAGGCCCAGGCCGGCCAGCGCCCAGTCGTGCGCCTGCTCGCCGTTATCGGTCTGCAGCCGGCCGCTCACCCGCACGCTGACCGGTGCCGCGCCGGCCGGGCCTGCAGGCACAAAGCGCCAGTCGGCCGACGAGCTCGCGCTGCCACGGCTCAGCACGATGCAGTCGTGCTGAGCCAGCTCGGCCGGAGACTGCGGCACCCCGCGCCGATGCAGGTAGGCGGGCGCGGCGCAGACCACGCGGCGGTTGTCGGCCAGGTGGCGGGCCACCAGGCGCGAGGCCGGGTCGCCGCCAATGCGCACCGCGCAGTCGAAGCCGCCATCCAGCAGGTCGACCACGCCGTCGGACAGCGACAGCTGCACCCGCAGCTGCGGATGCAAGGCGGCAAAGCGCTGGATCGCCGGGCCGATCCAGCGCCGGCCCAGCGCCACCGGCGACGAGACGCGCAGCAGGCCGGTGGCTTCGCGCCTGCCCTGGGCCAGTTCGGCCTCCGCATCGGCCACGTCCGCCAGGATGGTGCGGCAACGCTCGAAGTAGCGCTGACCCTCCTCGGTCAACGCCAACCGGCGCGAGCTGCGCTGCAGCAGCCGCACGCCGAGCCCAGCCTCCAGCCGCGCCAGCCGCTTGCTGCCCACCGCCGGTGAAAAACCAAGCTCCCGGCCAGCGGCGGACAGGCTGCCGGCCAGCACGCTCTGCACAAAAAGCCGCATGTCAGACAGATCGGCCATGCGCGATGTCACCTTTCATCTTTCTCGAATTGGAACAGCTGCCGCAACAGCTTGAGCCATTTTGATCCAGGGCCGAAAAGACGACGATGCGGGCATGTCAAACGTCCTGCCCCGCCACGGGCTTCTTCCCGCCATGAAAAACCTTGCCCGCACCCTGCTTGCCACGTCGCTGACCGCACTGAGCGCCTGTCACGCCGCGCACGCCGTCGAAGCCTTGCCAGAGCCAGCCTCGCTGGTGGTGGACCGCTCGCTGCCAGCCGCCCAGCGCGACGCGATGGCGCTGGCCGCACGCCGCTACTACGCGTTCTGGAACACCGGCGAGGCGCCCTATGCCCAGGCCGCACTGTCGCCTGCCTTCATCGACCGGAACCTGCCAGCCGGCCGGCCGCAAGGCCCGGAAGGGCCGCTGTTCGCTTCGCAGCAGTTCCGCGCCGCGGTGCCGGACCTGCGCGCCCAGGTCGAGGAAATGCTGCTGGTGGGCGACCGCGTGGTGGGCCGGCTGCGCTTCACCGGCCACTTCAGCGGCCGCTTGGGCAGCGGTGCGAATGCGCGGCAAGGCGATGGCCGCGCGATCGACTTCATCGCCACCGACATCTACCGCATCGAGTCGGGCCAGATCGCCGAGAACTGGCACCTCGAGGACAACCTCGGCTTGCTGCAGCAACTGGGCGTCGTGCCGCGCTGACCCGCTTAGCGCGGGCCCTTCCTCCGGACCGCATCACGCGACCGGAGGAAAGAGGCATCTCAATTGAAAATCACGGCAGCGACGGATTGTTCTCTGCGAAATACTCGTGGCTGTCGGCGTTGTCCAGCGCCTTGGTCGGGTTGGTCTTGGCAAGCCGCGCGGCCTTGGTCTGGCCGTAGGCCCAGTCGTCGGTGCCGGCGACCACGGTGAAGTGCGACATCTCGTGCACCAGCGTGCCGCCCTTGGAGTCGGTGCCGGTCATCGGGGCGCTCCAGAACGCGCCGCAGAGGTAGATCTTGTACGGCTGGTTGGCATAGACATAGGCATAGGTGCCGCTGTCGTTGCAGGAGCAGTCCAGCGTCAGCGGCTGGGTCGTGAAGGCGCTTGTCTCGTTGGTGAAATGGCTCTTCGCGGTGTTCCAGCCGGACGACGAGTAGGTGCCGAACCACTTGACGTAGCGCTGCGTGGCCGAAGGCGTGCCGCTCAGGTAGGTCGTGGTGTTGGTCGCGTAGGTGGTGGCGGCACTGACGGCGCTGACCAGCGTGCTCTTTTCGGTCGAGGTGCAGGCCCCCGTGTAGCTGATGCTGGCCAGGTGGGCGCGGCCGAGCAGTTCGTCGGTCTGCGCCTGCACGGCTTCTTCGGGGTCGATGAACTCGGCCTGCACGGCGCTGCGGCCCTGGGTCCACAGCTCGGCCGGTGCGGTCGATGCGAAATCGACGGCGCCCTGGCGCAGGCCGCCGCCGACGTATTCGATGCGGTAGTGGCCGTTGCCCAGCTCGTAGTCGCGGCTCAGGTCCACGGTGTAGCTCAGCGAGGCACCGGCCTGCAGCGCGACGAAGTCTTTCGCGGTGGGCGCGGCGCGCTTGACCAGCGGGCCGACGTAGGCGGCCGGCGTGCCGTCGTCCTGCAGCACGCGGAACAGCGGACCTTGCAGGTGCTTCGAAGGCAGCTGCGACTTCAGCACCTTCACATCATGGCCGGTGGTGTTGGTGACGGTGACGTGCACCGCGACCTGGCTGTCGCCCTGCACGACCGCGCTGTCCAGCGAGAGCTGCACATCCAGCACTTCGCGTGCGGCGGCCGAAGCGCCAGTGGCCACCAGCATCGCTGCCACGATGGTGCTGGTCTTGAACATCCCTTTGACGATCCTTTTGGAAACTTTTTGCACTGGGTTCTCCGAGTGTGTGTGTCGACGATGGGGACGCCGCCGTCTCTTGAACGGCAGCGGCGCAAATTTAGGAGCGCCACCAGCCAGGGACATCGGGTGCAACCCTTTGAGGCCGGTGCGCCACGGCCCCTGAGAGCCGCCGATTTGCGCCAGCTGTCTAGCAATAGCCGAGCCCAAACAGGGCGCCGAAAGCCCCGCCTACCCAAGCTAGGGGGATGGGGCTATTTCGTGCCGGCCGCGGCCTTGCCGGCCCGCCCGGTCGACGCGCGCACCACCAACCTCGGCACCGAGGCCTCGCGCAGCGGCGGCTGGCCGCCGGGCGCGCCACTCTCGCGGATCATCTGCGTGATCAGTTCCACCGCCAGTTCGGCCGACTCGTCGATGGGCACGGCCACCGTGGTCAGCGCCGGGCGCACCTGGTGCGCCAGCGCGATGTCGGTGATGCCGATGACCGAGAGGTCGCCCGGCACGTCCAGCCCGACTTCGGCGGCGGCCTGCAGCACGCCGAGTGCGGGCAGGTCGTTGGAAGCGAAGACGGCTGTCAGGTCCGGCACCGCGGCCAGCAGCGCATGGCCGGCGTTGCGGCCTGCGTCGATGGTGTCGTGCCCGAACACGGTATGGCCTTCTGGCAGCTCCAGGCCCGCCCGCTTCAGGCCTTCCAGAAAGCCGCGGTAGCGCCAGATGTGGTTGCCACTCAGCTCGCTGCCCATCACCACGCCAATGCGCCGGTGGCCCAGCTTGACCAGGTGTTCGGCGGCGATCATGCCGGCGCGGAAGAAGTCCACCGCGACACTGGGCAGCGGCGGCGGCTGGTCCGGCTTTTCCCACATGCACAGCACGACCGGCACACCACGCTCGCGCAGCTTGACCAGTTCGTCGATCTGCACGAAATCGGCGTTCATCACCAGCACACCGCGCGCCAGCGAACCGGCGATTGCGTCCAGGTAGGCGCGCTCCTGCTCGGGGTCGTCGTTGGTGTTGCAGACGATCAGGAAATAGCCGAGCTTGCGCACCGCGCGCTCCACCGCCAACGCAAACGCCGGGTAGAAAGGGTTGGCAATGCTGGAGACCATCAGCGCCACGGTCTGCGGCTGGCCCTCGGCCAGCGCACGCGCCGTCAGGTTGGGCCGGTAGCCCAGCTCGCGCACAGCGGCCAGCACCCGCTCACGGGTTTCGACACTCACCTTGCCGCGCTCGCGCAGCACGTTGGACACCGTGGCCGCGGTGACGCCGGCCTTGCGGGCGACTTCAGCCAGCGTGGTCATGCGGGAAACAGCGAGAAGAAGGGTTCATGCGGGGCAGGATAAACGACTGGATACAAACTTAGCCCTTCACCGAGCCAGAGGTGAGGCCCGAGACCAGCCAGCGCTGCGTGACCAGGAACAGCAGCGTCAGCGGCAGGCCGGCCAGGATGGCGGTGGCGGCGAAGTCGCCCCAGAGGTAGCGCTGGTTGAACAGGAACAGCCGCGAGCCGACGGCCAGCGTCAGCTTGTCCTCGTCGTGCATCAGCACCGAGGCGATGGGGTATTCGATCATGCCGCCCAGGAAAGCCAACACGAAGACGACCACCAGGATGGGCAGCGCCATCGGCAGCAGCACGTAGACGAAGGCCTGCAGCGGTGTCGCGCCGTCTACCGCGGCGGCCTCTTCCAGTTCGCCGGGCACGCTGTCGTAATAGCCCTTGATCAGCCAGATGTGCTGGGCCACGCCGCCGGTGTAGGCCAGTGCCAGGCTCCAGTGGCTGTTCAGGCCCAGCCAGGGCACGGCCTCGCCGATGCGGTCGAACAGCGCGTAGATGGCCACCAGCGCCAGCACCGAGGGGAACATCTGCAGCAGCAGCAAGGCGTTCAGCGTCGCGTCGCGGCCGCGAAAGCGCATGCGCGCAAACGCATAGGCGCTGGTGATGGACAGCAGCAGCGAGACGGTGGCCGAGATGCCGGCCACCTTGAACGAGTTCAGGATCCACTGCAGGACAGGGAACGGCGGGTGGATCATCTGCCCGTCGGCATCCTGGTAGGAGATGCCCAGCGCCAGCTTCCAGTGCTCGAAGCTGATCTCCGGCGGGATCAGGTGCCCGCCGGCGAAGTTGCCCGGCCGCAGCGAGATCGACAGGATCATCAGGAAGGGCGTGATGGTCAGGCCGATGAAGGCCAGCAGCGCCACGTGCATGCCCAGCACGCGCCAGCGCTGGGACTTCTTCAGGACGATGGCCATGAATAAGTTACCTCAATTAATCAACGCTGCTCGCGCCCGACCTTGAACACCTTCAGGTTCACGATCGCCAGCGTCGCGACGATCAGGAACACGATGGACGAGATCGCGCAGGCCAGCGCGTAGTTCTGCCCCGAGTCCTGGAAGGCGATGCGGTAGGTGTAGGACGCCAACAGGTCGGTGGCGCCCACAGGCACGGCGGTGTCCAGGTAATCCGGCGCGCCGTTGGTCAGCAGCGCGATCAGCGTCAGGTTGTTGAAGTTGGTCGCAAACGATGCAATGAGCAGCGGCGCGATGGGCCGGGCGATCAGCGGCAGCGTGATGCGGAAGAAGTTGGTCAGCGGGCCGGCGCCGGCCAGCGCCGAGGCTTCGTACAGCTCGTCGGGGATCGCCTTGATCAGGCCCATCGACAGAATCATCATGTACGGATAGCCCAGCCACGCATTGACCAGCAGCACCATGCTGCGCGCCAGCGTCGCATCCGAGAACCAGCCGGGGCGGATGCCGAACAACTGGTCCAGCACCAGGTTGATCTCGCCCAGGTTTTCGTTGAACAGGCCGCGGAACACCGGGATGGAGATGAAGGCCGGCACCGCATAAGGCAGGAACAGCATCAGCCGGTAGAAGTTGCGCCCGCGCAGCGCGTCCCAGTTCAGCGCGACTGCCAGCACCACGCCAATGGCGAAGGTGAACAGCGTGTTGAGGGCGGCGAAGCTCACCGTCCACGCGAACACGCGCAGGAAGGGTTCGAGGAAGCGCTGCTCGGTGAAGATGCGCACGTAGTTGTGCCAGCCCACAGAAGCGCGAAAGCCGGGCTGCAGCGTCTTTCCGTCGGCCCGCTGCCAGTAGCCTGCGGCCCAGTTGGCCTGGATGCGCACGCCGTCGGCGTTGTCGGTCAGCGTGCCGTCGGCGTTGCGGGTGTAGGCCGGGCGGCTGGCGGCAAAGCGGCGCAGGCTGCTCTGGTGCAGCTCGGTGCCGTCCGGCAGCACGGCGGTGACCTGCTTCAGCGCCTCCTGCAGCGCGATCACGCGCTTGAGCGGCAGCGCGGTGCCGGCGGGCTCGTCGGCCACTGCTTCAGACTTCACGCGCTGCACCGCGCCTGGCGAAAAAGGCGCGCTGAGGTAGTGCTGGCCGGCCTCATCGGTAAAGGCCAAGCGGTAGCGGTTGGCGTCTTCCAGCAGCTTGAAGTCCAGCCCGGCGCCGTCGCTGTTGCTGCGGCTCAGCAGCACTTCGGTGGCACGCTCGAAGGTGAGCAGGTGGTCCGAGCTGTAGTTGGTGAAGCTGATCGCCACCGTGTAGCCCATGGGCACGACGATGAAGACCAGCGCCGCCAGCATGCCCGGCACCACGTAGCGCCAGGCGTAGAAACGCGGCGACAGGTAGATGAAGACCGCCACGCCCAGCACCGCCATCACGCCGGCGGCCGCGGCCGGCTGGTGCGCCGCCAGCAGCAGCACGACGATGGCCAGCGCTGCCAGCAATGCCAGCACACCCAGCAGCACCACCACCGCATGCAGCCGGCTGAAGCGAGGCGAAGGGACTTCCACCTTGCGCATGCTCAGCGCAGTCACGGCCGGGCTACCAGGCGCCGCAATGCGAGGCCGTCTTCGCCGAACACGTGCAGGTGCTCGGTCGGCAGCCGCAGGCCCACCGCGTCGCCCACCAGCACCGCGCTGTCGCCCGGCAGGCGCACGACCAGCGCGCGCTCGGGCGTGCCGCCGTGCGCGGCGTCCACGTAGGCGAAGGTGGTGTCGCCCAGGTGCTCGACCCACTGGATGCGGCCACTCAGCACGTTGTCGCTGGCCGACTCGCACAGCGACAGGTGCTCGCTGCGCACGCCCAGCGTAACCTTGGCGCCCATCGCCAGGCCATCGGGCGAGACACCGGCCGTCACCTGCGTGCCGTCGCGCAGCGCGACCGTGACGCCGCTCGGCGCCAGCGACACCACCTGCGCGCTCAGCAGGTTCATCTGCGGCGAGCCGATGAAGCGGGCCACGAACAGGTTGCGCGGGTGCTGGTACAGGTCCATCGGCGTGCCGACCTGGGCGACGCTGCCGTGGCGCGTCATGTCCTCACCGGTGTGCAGCAGCACGATCTTGTCGCCCAGCGTCATGGCCTCGACCTGGTCGTGCGTGACGTAGACGGTGCTGGCGCGGCCGTATTCGCGGTGCATGCGCGCAATCTCCAGCCGGGTCTGGGTGCGCAGCGCGGCGTCCAGGTTGGACAGCGGCTCGTCGAACAGGAACACGCCCGGGTTGCGCACCAGCGCCCGTCCAATCGCCACCCGCTGCCGCTGCCCGCCAGACAGCGCGCGCGGCTTGCGCTCCAGCAGGTGCTCGATCTCCAGCACCTTCGCGATCTGCCCGACGCGGGTGCGGATTTCCGGGCTTTTCATGCCGGAGAGCTTGAGCCCAAACGAGATGTTCTGCGACACGCTGAGGTGGGGGTACAGCGCGTAGTTCTGGAACACCATGGCCACGTCGCGCTCCGAGGGCGCCAGGTCGTTGACAGGCTTGCCGCCGATGCGAAGCGTGCCGCCGGTGATGTCTTCCAGCCCGGCAATCATGCGCAGCAGCGTGGACTTGCCGCAGCCGCTGGGGCCGACGAAGACGCAGAACTCGCCGTCCGCAATGTCGAGCGAAACGTCGCGCACGATGTCGGCGCCGCCGTCGTAGCGCTTGAACAAATGTTCCAGGGTCACACTGGCCATGGGATTTCCGATTCGGTTGTCAGAGGCTCATGCCAACTGAAGTGGCAAGCGCAGTTCGCGCCGCGTGTGCAGCGCCACGCTGGCCAGCGTGGGCCGCCCACCCACCTCGCGCAAGCGCTCGCGCGCGAAGGCTTCGAGGAAGATGGGCGCTTCGGGGTCGGCCGCCAGCACCGCCAGTTCCAGCACCGGCCAGCGGCCATCTGAGTGCCCCCAGGGCTGGGCGATACCCAGCCCGCCCCCCGTGGGGGACAAGGCAACTTGGGACGGCCCGGCGTTCCCTTGCACGACAAAACGGTCCACGCCAATCTGCCACGGCTCGCCGTCGTAGAAATGGTCGTCCACCAGCTCACCGTCGGCATACAGCCTCGCCGCGTCGCCCAGGTAGTCCAGCACCAGCATCACGCGGCCAGGGCCTTGCGCCAGCTCGGCCGGCAGGTCCAGGCGCCAGCGCGTGGCCTGGGCGTAAGCCTCGTCGTCCGGCGCCAGCGGCGTGGACTTGCCGCGCCAGGCCACGTGCGGGCCCAGGCGCACGGGCGGCGGGCTCGGGTTGTCCTGCAGCAGCGCGAGCGCCACCTCGCCTGGCACCCGCGCGGGCAGCGAAGCAATCCGCACGGCGGAGCCTGCAGCCACCTCGTTCGCCGGCCACACCTGCACTTGCGCCAGGCCGTCGTCGGCCACCGAGACCACCGCCTCGTCGCCGTCCAGGTAGAGCGGCTGCGGGCTGATCAGCAGCCGGTCGCGGCCATTCAGCTTCGCGTGCAGGCATTGGTCGGCCAGCGCCTGCGGCAGCAGCACGACGCTGTGGACCGCGCCGGTGGCATCGGTCACGCGAAGCAGGCGCGGCGCGATGGTGACGGCGATGTCCAGCTGCCAGCCTTGGGCGCCCTGCTGGATTTCATCGCCCGGCATTGAATCAGTGACCTCAATTGACGCCGCCTCGAAGTGCAGCTTGGCGCCGAACTCCGGCAGCGCAAACGCGACCAGCACCTGCGTGCCGTCCGGCTCGGTCCAGCGCGTGAGCGGCTGCACCGTGGCGTGGGCCAGGCGCGCGGCGCCCAGGCGCAGGCCGATGGGCCAGATGAAGCTCAGGCCGCTGGGCACCTGGACGGGTGCGGCCGGCAGCAGTGCCTTGCCACCGCCATGTTGCACTTCAAACTGCACACCGGAGAAGGCTGGCAGCGGGTGGTGGCGCAGGTGGTTGTTGACAAACAGGAAGCCGCTGTCACCGGCGCCGCGCAACGAGGCGCGCAGGCGGGTGCGGTCCTCCGGGCCGCTGGCGCGCTCGGCGGGCAGCACAGCTTCCATCGCGGCCAGCTCATCGCCAAACGCGGCCATGAACTGGTGCAGGCAGCGCAGCCGGCCATAGGAAGCGCGCACCTGGCCGTACTGGCCCAGCGGGGTGCGGAAGTCGTAGTTCAGCACCGGCACGTCGTTCGGGTAGCCGGTGTCCTGAGTTTCCTGCAGGCGCGCGCCGGGCACCAGGGCGGCAGGGTTGCAACCGCCGTGGTACATGTAATACCCATAGAGGTTGGCCCCGGAGCCGACCTGCACCAGCGCGGTGGCGGCCACATCCTGCAGCGTGACGACCGGGCGGCGGTGGTAGGACACGTGCATGCCGCCGCCAGCTTCGGCGAGGAAAAACGGGTAGTGCGACGGGTCAATGCGGCCTTCGGCCGGTGTGCCGCCGACATTGCCCATTTCGCCGATGGCGCGGCTGGTGTCGAACAGGAACACGCCAGACGGTGGCAGCGGTTCGGTGGCGCCGCTCCAGAAGCCGTCGGCATAGGCGCCGGAGACGGGGATGACCTCGCGCTCGGGAATGTCCAGCGTGGGCCAGCCGGTCACCGTGTAGAGCGGCACGGTCAGGCCGCTGTCGATGGCGATGTGGCGCAGCGCCTCGATGTGCTCGGCACCGCGGCCGGGGCCAACCTGGTCGTATTCGTTTTCCAGCTGCAGGCCGATCACCGGGCCGCCATCGCACCACAGCAGGCCGCGCAGCTGCGCGCCGATCTGGCCGTAGAAGGCGCGCACGGCCGCCAGGTAGGCTGCATCGTTGTTGCGCACCGGGCCTTGCGCCATCACCCAGTCCGGCAGGCCGCCGTAGCGCGCCTCGGCATGTACCCAGGGACCGGGCCGCAGGTAGAACAGCAGCCCCGCTTCGGCCACCAGCTCGACGAAGCGGCGCAGGTTGCGCTGCCCGGTCCAGACGAACTCGCCGCGGCGTTCCTCGTGGTGGTTCCAGAAGACGTAGCTGGCGACGATGTGCACGCCGCCAGCGGCCATCTTCAGCAGTTCGGTGCGCCACTCGTTTTCCGGGAAGCGCGAGTAGTGGAACTCGCCCATCACCGGCATCCACGGCTTGCCGTCCAGCGTCAGCCAGCGGCTGTTGACGGCCAGGCTCCGGTCGGCCTGCGGGTACTGCCCCAGGTTCAGGAAACCGGATTCGGCACGCGCCGGTGCGGGCGGCAGCTGCAAGCCCAGCGGGCCGCTCAGCGGGAGGGAAGACGGGAGGTTCATCGGCGCAGGGAATGAAGGCGGAATGCCTTGTTAAGCGATTAACTTCCGGCAGTGTGTCGGCTGCATTCCGCCCGAGCCAGCGGGAAAACCCTCAACGTTTTCGGCCCAGTTAGAACGGGCCGCGTGGCCGGCAAGACCGCCATTGACGGGCAAAGGATTAAGCGTTTAATCTATGCACATCAAAACTTTTCCTGGGCCTGCGCCATGAAGCTGGGCGTCTGTTACTACCCCGAGCAGTGGGACGAATCGCTGTGGGCCTCGGACGCGCGCCGCATGGCCGAGCTGGGCCTGTCAACGGTGCGCATCGCCGAGTTCGCCTGGGCGCTGATCGAGCCGGCCCCCGGCCGCTTCGAGTGGGACTGGCTGGACCGGGCAGTCAACACGCTGGCCGAAGCCGGGCTGGAAGTCGTGCTGGGCACGCCGACCGCCGCGCCGCCGCAGTGGCTGGTCGAGCAGCATCCGGACGTGCTGGCAGTGGATGCACATGGGTGCACCAAGCAGTTCGGCTCGCGCCGCCACTACTGCTTTTCCAGCGAGACCTTCCACACCGCCAGCGCCCGCGTGGTGACGGCGATGGCCGAGCGCTATGGCCGCCACCCGGCCGTGATCGCCTGGCAGACCGACAACGAATACGGCTGCCACGACACCACCGTGTCCTACTCGCAGGGCGCGCTGAAGCGCTTCCGCGCCTGGCTGGCCGAGCGCTACGGCAGCATCGAAGCGCTGAACCAGGCCTGGGGCAATGTCTTCTGGAGCATGACTTACGGCAGCTTCGACGACGTGGGCCTGCCGGTGGCGATGCCGGCACCGCCCAACCCCTCGCAGCTGCTGGCCTTCCAGCGCTTCGCTTCCGACGAGGTGCTGCGCTACAACCGCATGCAGGTCGAGATCCTGCGCCGGCACGCGCTGGGCCGGCCGGTGCTGCACAACTTCATGGGTTTCTTCGGCAACTTCGAGCACCACGAGATGGGCCGCGACCTGGACATTGCCAGCTGGGACAGCTACCCGCTGGGCCACCTGGACGGCATGAACGTGGCCAGCGAAGCCGAGAAGCTGGCCCACCGGCGCACCGGCCACCCGGACATCGCGGCGTTCAACCACGACCTCTACCGCGGCGTGGTCGCCGGTGGCCGCTGGTGGGTGATGGAGCAGCAGGCCGGCGCTGTGAACTGGGCGCCCTGGAACGCGCTGCCGCTGCCCGGCATGGTGCGCGCGTGGACCTGGGAGGCCTTTGCGCACGGCGCCGAGCTGGTCTCCTACTTCCGCTGGCGCCAGGTGCCGTACGCGCAAGAGCAGCTGCACTCCGGCCTGAACACGCCCGACAACCTGCTGGCCACCGGCGGCGAAGAGGCCGCGCAGGTGGCGCGCGAGCTGGCCACCGTGCCGGTGGAAACCAGCCGGCCGGCGCGCGTGGCGCTGGTGGTGGACTACGCCGGCAAGTGGGCGATCGACGCCTTGCCCAACAGCGCCGACTTCGAGGTGCACACGCTGCAGCTGCGCTGGTACAGCGCGCTGCGCCGCCTGGGGCTGGACGTGGACGTGCTGCCGGCCTCGGCCGATTTCAGCGGCTACCAGCTGGTGGCGGTGCCCACGCTGCCAGTCGTCTCGCCGGATTTCGTGGACCGCCTGCAGCGCAGCGGCGCGCAGCTGGTGTTCGGCCCGCGCAGCGGCTCGCGCACGGCCGAGATGCACATTGCCGAAGGCCTGCCCCCCGGGCCGCTGCGCGCCCTCTTCCCAGGTCTGCGCGTCACCGCGGTCGAAGGCCTGCGGCCCGGCATTGCGCTGCCAGTCTCGCTGGGCGACACGTCGGCCCAAGTGACGCGCTGGCGCGACGTGCTGGACCTGCCGGCCGGGTTGACGGCCGAGGCAAGCTACCCGGACGGCCACGCGGCCGTCGTGCAACACGGCGCTGCTCGCTATGTGAGCGGCTGGCTGTGCGACGCGGGACTGGGCGCGGTGATGGCCCGCGCCGCAAGCGCGGCCGGCCTGCCTGCGCAGCCGCTGCCCGAAGGCCTGCGGCTGCGGCGGCGCGGCAGGCTGCAGTTCGCCGTCCACTATGGCGAGCAAGCGGTGCAGCTGCCCGCGCCGGCCGACGCACGCTTCGTGCTCGGCGGCCCGGTACTGGAAGCCGGCGGCGTGGCTGCCTGGTGGCTGGACTGAGCCCTTTGTCGACCCGGGCCGCCTGGCCGTGGCACATTGCCGGTATTGGCCACCCCGGCGCCATCCACTTGTGCGATGTTCTGCCCGCCAGGCCACCACTCCCCGAAGATCCCCCGAAGAGAAGTTGAGATGAAGATCACCCGCCTCACCACCTACCGCGTTGCCCCGCGCTGGATGTTCCTCAAGGTCGAGACCGATGAAGGCATCACCGGCTGGGGCGAGCCCGTGCTTGAAGGCCGGGCCCGCACTGTCGAAGCCGCCGTGCAGGAATTCGCCGAGACCCTGATCGGCCAGGACCCAATGCGCATCAACGACCTGTGGCAGACCATGTACCGCGGCCATTTCTACCGCGGTGGCGCGATCCTGATGAGCGCCATCGCCGGCATTGACCAGGCGCTGTGGGACATCAAGGGCAAGGCCCTGGGCGTACCGGTCTACCAGCTGCTGGGCGGCCTGGTGCGCGACAAGATGAAGGTCTACAGCTGGGTCGGCGGCGACCGGCCGGCCGACATCGTGGCCGACATGCAGCGCCTGATGGAAGGCGGCTTCGACACCTTCAAGCTCAACGGCACCGAGGAATTCGGCCTGCTGGACACGCCGCGCGCCATTGACACGGCCGTGGCCAAGATCGCCGGCGTGCACGACGCGCTGGGCACCCAGGTCAGCTTCGGCATCGACTTCCACGGCCGCGTCTCCGCGCCCATGGCCAAGCCGTTGCTGAAGGCGCTGGAGCCGTTCCGCCCGTTGTTCGTCGAAGAGCCGGTGCTGGCCGAACAGGCCGAGCACTACGCGCGCCTGGCCGCGTCCACCAGCATCCCGCTGGCCGCCGGCGAGCGCATGTACTCGCGCTTCGAGTTCAAGCGCGTGCTCGAAGCCGGCGGCATCGCCATCGTGCAGCCGGACCTGTCGCACGCCGGCGGCATCACCGAATGCCACAAGATCGCCTCGATGGCCGAGGCCTACGACGTGGCCTTTGCACCGCACTGCCCGCTCGGCCCGGTGGCACTCGCCGCCTGCCTGCAGGTCGACTTCGTCTCGCACAACGCCGTGCTGCAGGAGCAGAGCATGGGCATCCACTACAACAAGGGTGCCGAACTGCTGGACTACGTGATCAACAAGGAAGACTTCCGAATCGACAACGGCTACATCCACGCGCTGCCCAAGCCAGGCCTGGGCGTGGAAGTGGACGAAGAACGCGTGATCCACGCCGCCAAGAACGCGCCCGATTGGCACAACCCCATCTGGCGCCACAAGGACGGGAGCGTGGCGGAGTGGTGAGACGGCAATCGGCATGACCTGAGGCTTCGCGCCGCCATCCGAGAAATGGGGTACACAATAGGCGACGGAAATCGATGCGGTAAAGCGTGAAGTATTGACACCATGAGAATGTGTGTGACGACGCTTGCTCCTGGCTCCAGCCCTCACCCGGCGCAGGCTTCGCGCCGGACACTTGCCGGGCTGCTTGCGGCGGCGTCACCGCTGTGGGCCTGTGGCCAACCGGTCGATCCGGAGCCCTCGCCGGCCACGGCTGGCTCAACGGAGCAGCTGGCTCAGGTCGTCGTCACCGGAACCCGCGCCAGTCTGAAGTCGGCCCAGCAGCTGAAACGCAATTCACTGGAGGTCGTCGATGCGGTGCTCGCCGACGACATCCTGAAACTGCCGGACTTCAGCGTGACCGATGCGCTGCAGCGCGTCACCGGCGTCCAGATCGCACGTGACCGGGGCGACGGCACCGCCGCCGCCATCCGCGGCCTCACGCAGATGCAGACGACGCTGAACGGCCGGGAGGTCTTCAGTGCAGGGACCGGGAGAAACCTCGAATTTGCCGACATTCCCGCCGAGATGCTGGCCAGCCTTCGCGTGTACAAGACTTCGTCGGCGTCCCAGATCGAAGGCGGCATTGGCGGCCTCGTGGACATGCGCACCCGCCGGCCCTTCGACTTCGCCGGGCGCGAGGCGGCCATCTCGCTGCGGCGTGTGGACTCGCAGCTCGCACAGGCCGGGGCGAACCAGTTTTCGGTGCTGGCGTCCGACCGCTGGCAGACGGCCGGCGCCGGCGAGTTCGGCCTGCTCGTGAACGTTTCGCGCCAGGACCGTGCATGGCGCGAAGATCAGAAAAGCACCGGCAATCCCATCGCGCGCAGCGACATCGTGGCGGGCCAGATCGTCAACGTGGCCAGCAGCACGTCGGAAGCCACGAGTGTCGGCCTGCGTCGGCGCACCGGCATTGCGGGCGTGCTGCAATGGCGGCCGAACGAGCAGCTCGAACTCTATGCCGAGGCCACCAGCGCGCGGCTGGCCACGCGGCAGGACTCGTACCAGATCAATGCGTCGGCCGCACCAACGTTTCAGGCAGACAGTGTGCAACTGTTCCCGGGCACCAGCGACGTGCGGCGCATCACCTGGACCAACGCACCGATCTCCATCCTCAGCTTCGCGCGCGACACCACCGACCGCACCCGCAGTGCCGCGCTTGGCGGCAGTTGGCGCGATGAAGCCACGACCCTCAAGCTCGACCTCAGTCACGCGCGGAGCTTCAACCACCTGTTCTTTTCGGGTCCGACGCTCGCGGGAACGGCCGCGAGCTTCACGCAGGACGTGTCGACGCCGGTACCGTTCACCCGGGTCGGCGGAACCGATCTGCTCGATCCGCACAACTTCCAGGTCAGCTCGATCGCTTACCGCACTCGCCCGTTCGAGGGCCACCTTGCCGCCGGGACGATCGATCTCGAACAAGTGCTGCAAGGCAGCTTTTTGCGGACGCTGGAGGCCGGGTTGCGCTTCGCGCGGCGCGGCGCAACCGACAGCCCCGGGCTGGTCTTCGCCGATGCGCCCGTGTCCGGGGTGTCGGCCGCGGACCAGGCCGGTTTTGCAGTTCCCAATCCCTATGGCGATTTTCTCGGCACGGGATCTTCGAACAGCCTGGCGCACTACATCGTCGGCAACCTCGACGCGGCCCGCGATGCGGTGACCTACCGCAGAGCCTTCGGCATCACCACGCCGATCCCCGCCGGCGGCAACCCGCTGGGCCTGTGGACGATTCGCGAGGACACCCAGGCGGCCTATGCGGCAACGGTGTTCAAGGCCTCGGCCTGGCCGCTGGACGGCAACGCAGGCCTGCGCATCGTGCGCACCAGCGAGTCCGTCGACGGCAATCAGGCGCTGCCCGCCACCGGCAGCACCGCGCCGATCACGATCGCCAGCAGCTACGTCGACCTGCTGCCCAGCGTGAATCTGCGCTACCGGCCGGCGCCCGGATGGCAGCTGCGCGCCGCCGCATCCAAGACCCTGACGCGGCCGAACTTCGACCAGCTGTCGCCGTCGGTGACCTTGGTCCGCAACTCGGTCGACCCGACCCTCAACCAGGGCGCTGCCGGCAACCCCGGGCTGGCGCCGGTGCGCTCGCGCAACCTCGACCTGGCGCTGGAGACCTACTTCAGTGCCACCACCTTGGCCCATCTGACCGGGTTCGTGAAGAAGGTCGATGGCTTCGTCACGACGGTAAGCGATCCCGAGACCCATGACGGCGTGACCTACCAGGTGAGCCGGCCGCAGAACGGGCCGATGGCCGACGTGCGCGGCCTGGAGATCGGCTACCAGCAGTTTTTCGACTGGCTGCCGGGCGCCTGGCGCGGGCTGGGACTGCAGGCCAACTACACCTACGTGGACAGCGAAATGCGGGGCACCGGGCTGCCGCTGCAGAACTTTTCGAAGAACAGCTGCAACCTGATCGGTCTGTACGAATTCGGCCAGGTGTCGGCCCGCATCGCCTACAACTGGCGAAGCCGGTTCTTGAGCGGGATCACCAACATCGTCAACCTGGGCTCGCAACCTGTCTACACGCGCGGCTACGGCTGGCTGGATGCGTCGCTGCGCTGGAAGGTCAGCACACAACTCACGCTTGCGCTCGAAGGCAGCAACCTGCTGAACACGCGCCGGACTTCGTACTACACGGTCGCGACACGACCGCAGAGCGCCTGGATCAACGACATTCAGATCGGCCTCGGCGCGACGCTCCGCTTCTGAGACCGCCCAGCTGCAAATGCGCTTCTAAAGCAGGACAGGCAGCCGCCTGCTGGCGCGACAATGGCAACCTGGCCGCATCGGCGGCGGCCGTCGTCTCGAAGAAGTGTCAATGGATTGATCGGGAGTGGCAGTGGGCGGTATGCAGACACCTGGTCGACGACTCGCAGCATGGCGGATGTCCAGCGTGATCGTCTTGAACGCCTTGTTGATCGGCATGAACCATGCCGTCGCATCGTCAATCCCGCCCAACGCCGCCTGGAATCTCGAGGCCACCCAGGCCCGCGAGCTGGTCGAAAACGACGCGCCACGTGCCCTTCAACAGGCACAGCAATTGTTGGCGGCGCTGCCCGTGGACGCCTCGCCGGTGGACCGGGCCCGGGCGCTGAACCTGGTGGCGCGCGCCGAGGTCTATCTCGCGCAGACCGAAGCCGGGGCCGGGCATGCGAGCGCGGCGCTGGCGCTCGCCAAGGCATCGGACGATCGTGTCGGACAGGCCGAGGCCGAACTCAACATCGCGCTGAGCGCGATCAACCAGGCCCGCATCGACGCCGCCGTGGCAGCCACGACGCAAGGCCTGGCCGTGCTCGATGGGGTCGACCGGCCCGACCTGCTCGGCGAGGCGATGCTGCGCATGGCGATGTCGTACCGCCGTATCGGCCAGGTCAACGAGTCGGTCACGATGACGATGCAGGCGATGGAGATCGCCCAGCGCACGAGCCAGCCGCGTGTGCTGGCCTACGCACACCAGGGTCTGGGCATCTCGTTCAACCAGAGCGGTCGCCTTGCAGAGGCTCGCGAGCATTTCGAACAAATGCGAGTGCAGGCGCAACGGGCCGGCTCCAGGATGCTCGAGGCCGATGCGCTCTCCAACTTGGGCGGCGTGGTGGCTGGGCTCGGCGATATGGCGGCCGGCGAACGGCTCTGTCGCGAAGCGATCAAGCTGTACCGCGCGATCGGCATGCCGTTCAGCATCAGCTTTGCCCAATTCGGGCTGGCAGAGTTGCTGCGCAAGCAGGGTCGTCTTGCCGAGACCGGGCAATTGCTCGACGAGGTGCTCGCGCGATATCTCGAACACCCGAACCTCATTGGCCAGTGGTTCGTGTTGAACGCGCGGAGCAGCAACTTCGAAGCGCAAGGCCGCAGGGCCGAGGCTCGCGCCGCCGCCGATGAGGCCTATCGACTGGCACAGCAAATCGGCTTCCCGCTCTACCGCAGCGAAAGCGCGCGGCGGCTGGCCGCAGTGGTCGCGGCTGCCGGCAATGCCCGGCAAGGCTATGAGCTGCTGCTCGAAGCCTCCAACATGACCGACAAGGCCGCGCGCGAGAAGGCCAGCAGCCACATGGTCGAGCTGGCGCAGCGCTACGAATCCGAGAGCCGGCGGCGGCAGATTGCCGAGCTCGAACGCCGCAACGAGCAGCAGACGGCTGAGCTGGCGCAACGGGCGCTACAGCAGCGCTGGTTGTGGACGGTGCTGGGCGGCAGCATCATCACGCTGACCGGGGCCATCGTGTTCGTCGTGTTCCTGCGGCGCTCGCAGCGCCAGCTCGAAGTGATCAACACCCGCCTCACGCAATCGCAGGACGAGATTCAGCACCAGGCCGGCATCCTGCGACTGATCCTCAACAGCATTGGCGATGGCGTCGCTGTGTCCGACGAGCAGGGCAATCTGATCCTGATGAATCCGGCGGGCGAGCAGATCCTCGGCCCCGTCGACAAGGTTGTCAACGCGCGTGACTGGTCGCGGGTGCTCGGCATCTACCTGCCCGACGAGGTAACCCCCTACCCGGTCGTGGACCTGCCGCTCGCGCGTGCGGTTCGCGGCCAGTCCTGCGACGCAGTCGAGTTGTACCTGCGCAATGCCAGTTGCCCCGAAGGGCGCTGGCTGATCGTGACGGCGCGTCCGCTGGTCGATGCCGAAGGCGCGGCGCGCGGCGGCGTCGCGGTGTTCTCCGACGTGACGGCGCGCAAACGGGTCAACGAAGAGATCCGCTTGCTCAACCAAAGTCTGGAGGAACGCGTGCGGTCCCGCACCGCCGACCTCGAACAGTCGCAGCAAATGGCCAAGGCCGCCAACCGGGCCAAGAGCGAGTTCCTCGCCAACATGAGCCACGAAATCCGCACGCCGATGAACGCGATCATCGGCATGTCACACCTGGCGCTCGGCAGCGATCTCGACGCCCGGCAGCGCGGCTACATCACCAAGGTTCATCGCTCGGCCGAGGCCTTGCTCGGCATCATCAACGACATCCTCGACTTCTCCAAGATCGAGGCCGGCAAGCTCGATGTCGAACACATCCCGTTCAGCGTCGCCGAGGTGCTGGACGACACCAGCAATCTGGTGGGGCTGAAGGCCGAGGCAAAGGGTCTGGAGCTGCTGCTCGTGCTGCCGCCGGGACTGCCTCCCCTGCTGTTGGGCGACCCTTCGCGTTTGGGCCAGGTCCTGCTGAACCTGGGCAACAACGCCGTCAAGTTCACCGAACGTGGCGAAGTGTCGATCGGCGTGCAGCTGCTTGAACGCGATGCCGCGTCGGTGGTGCTCAGCTTCGAAGTGCGTGACACCGGAGTCGGCATCGATGCCGCGGACTGCGCCCGGTTGTTCCAGCCCTTCGTGCAGGGCGATGCGTCAACCAGCCGCCGCTACGGCGGCACAGGACTGGGGCTGGCGATCAGCCAGCAGCTGGTGCAGCTGATGGGCGGCCGGATCGGGGTGGTGAGCACACCGGGGCAGGGCAGCCGTTTCCATTTCAGCGCCCGCTTCGGCTTGCCAGCGGACGCCGCGTTGGACCCACCCACGCCCGTCGACTCATTGCAGGCGCATGTGCTCGTGGTCGACGACAACGCAGCCGCACGCGAACTCTTGTGCAAGATGGCCGGCGCGCTCGGCATGCATGCCGAAGCGGCCAGCAGCGGCGAGGAGGCCCTGGCGGCAATGGCGCAGGCCGATGCGAGCAATGTGCCCTATCAGCTGCTGCTGGTCGACTGGAAGATGCCCGGCATGGATGGTGTCGAGTGCGTGCGCCGCATTCGTGATCGCGCGCTGCGCCACCCTGCACCGGCCGTCATGATGCTGACGGGGTTCGGCCGCGACGAGATCGAAAGACGTCTGGACGAGGTTTCGCTGAAGGTGGGAGCTCTGCTCACCAAGCCAGTCACGCCGTCGACACTGTACGAAGCCTGCTGCGCCGCGCTCGGCCTGATGTTGGACCCGACCAGCCGAGCGCGCCTGCGTGAGCGCGTCAATTCGGCGCACCGCGCCGGTCTGAAGGGCGCGCGCATTCTGCTGGTTGAGGACAACCTGATCAATCGCGAAGTCGCGGTCGAGTTGCTGGGCCGTGCCGGCATCGTCGTCAGCGTTGCCGGTGACGGCGCACAAGCGCTCGAGCGACTGCAGCGTGAACCGTTCGATGGCGTGCTGATGGACTGCCAGATGCCGGTGATGGACGGCTACACGGCGACGCGCGAGTTGCGCCGCGACCCGCGGCTGAAGGACCTGCCGGTGATCGCGATGACGGCCAACGCCATGGTTGGCGACCGGGAGAAGGTGCTGGCTGCGGGCATGAACGACCACATTGCCAAGCCGATCAAGGTCAACGAAATGTTCGCAACGATCGCGCGCTGGATCCAACCGGGTGGCGCCGGGCCGATCGCCGTGGCGGCAGCGTCGCGGCTCGCGACCGAGCTGCCCGATCAGGTGCCCGGCCTGGATGCGAGCGCCGGGCTTGACGCCGTGATGGGCGACGCTGTGCTGTACCGCCGCCTGCTGCGCCTGTTCCGCGATCAGCAACAGGACTTCCGCCAGAAGTTTCACGCGGCCCGGGCCAGCGGCAACGCTGATGGCGCAATGCGCCTGGCCCACGACCTGAAGAGCGGGGCCGGGCAGATCGGCGCGCACGCCCTCCAGCGTGCTGCCGAGGCACTGGAGCAGGCGTGCATAAAGGGCCGCAGTGAGCCCGAAATCGCTGATCGGGCGGCCGCCGCAGCCGATGGCCTTGAGCCGCTGGTGGCCGCCTTGCGTTCGCTCGACTGAGCGGCCGGCGCATCACGCGCAGGCCCACGGTGCACTGGCTGCCCTCGTCCACCCGGATGCCAGCCACTGTCGCCTGGGGCTCAGCGGTTGCGCCAGCACGGGGCCGCGGGGATCACTCCCCCTGGATGCGCTTGGCGGCGCGGTCCAGGCCGTCCTTCACGGTTTCGCGGCCCTGGGTGATGTTCTGCAGCGCGGCGGCCATCGCGGTCCAGAAGCGGGTCATCTCGGGGTTGTTCGGCATGGGGGTGCCGGACTGGGCGGCGGCAAAGGTGCCGGCGATCAGCGGGTCGGACTTCAGCTCGGCGTAGTAGGCCTTGTTGGCCGGCACGCCCAGTGGCACGTGGGCGTTCATCGCCTTCAGGCCGTCCATGGAGAGCAGGTAGTTCTCCAGGAATTCGTTGGCGGCTTCCTTCTGCTTGCTGTTGGTGGCGATCATCGCGCCCAGCACGCCAACAAACGGGGCGCCCTGCTTGCCGTCGATCTTCGGGTACGGGGCGACGCCGAAGTTGATCTTGCTCTTCTTCAGGTTGTTCCAGGCCCAGGGGCCGTTGATCATCATGGCCACGCGGCCTTCGTTGACGCCTGCCTCGGCCTCGGCGTAGCTGGCGGTCTTGGGCATTGCGCCGGCCTTGATCAGCGACATCAGCGTCTCGATGCCGCGCACCGCGCCGGGGTTGTTGACGCCGGTGTCCTTGGCGTCATAGGTGCCGTCGGCATTGCGCTTGAAGGCGTAGCCGCCGCCGGCGGACATCAGGCCGTAGGAGTAGTAGATCTCTGTCATCGGCCACATGACGGCGTGCTTGCCCTGCGCCGTGAGCTTCTTGTCCAGCCCCATCACTTCGTCCCATGTGGTGGGCGGCGTGGACACCAGGGCCTTGTTGTAGATCAGCGCCACGGCCTCGATGGACAGCGGGTAGCCCCAGGTCTTGCCGCCGATGTTCCAGGCCTTCCAGGCCAGCGGGTCGATCGCGTCCACTGTCTTCTTGCTGGGCGTGACCGGCGCGATCAGGCCGGCCGAGATCCAGCTGCCCACACGGTCGTGCGGCCAGATCCAGATGTCCGGGCCCTTGCCGGCCGCAGAGGCCTGCTCGAACTTGGCGATGGCGTCCTCGGGGTGCTCGACCTTGACGGCAATGCCGGTGTCGGCCGTGAACTTCTCGGCGATCTTGGCAATGCCTTCGTAACCCTTGTCGCCGTTGATCCAGATCAGCAGGCTCCCATCGGCGGCGTGCGCGACGCTGGCTCCCAGCAACGAAGTGAGCGCGGCCGCAGCCAGCAAGGTGTGGGCCGCAGCGCGGCGGGTCAGCGATCTGGTCATCGGGAACTCCTTTGTCTCCAAGGGTGGCATTCAGACCAAGCGGGGCGGTGTGCCGCAGCAGCACCGCCTTGGCAGCGGAAATGTTTAAGTTAAACGCTTAATCTGGTGCGCGGATTTTTGAGCCGCTGCCTGCGCACTGCCAATAGGGCTATCCCGCATCTGATCCCGACCAGGCAAATCGCCGTGCATTGGCTTTCGATGCTTGTCTAAATTAAACGCTTAACAATCGTTCAAGAGGATGACGGGCCAGGCTTTGTTCCCCCAAGGTGGGGACGTGCGGCCCGCCCTGCCGGCCGCACACTGCGGCCGTCCCTTCCCCTGTGGTTCATGCCAACGATTGCCAAGGAGATGCACATGCCCGCTTACGGTGAACGCGTTCTGCAAAAAGACATGAAGGGCCCGGACGTGGCCGAGCTGCAGTTGCGGCTGGCGGGATTCCGCGGCACGCTGCCGGACGGCGACTTCGGCTCGGGCACCGAGCTGCAGGTGCAGCAGTTCCAGCGAGACGTGATGAAGATGGCCAGCCCGACGCGGGTGGTGGACAAGGCGACCTTCATCGCCATCGACCAGTTCGCGCAACGCTACCCGATCGACTTCAAGCAGCTGAAGTGCCCCTGCGGCACCTGCAGCGGCTTTGGCCGCGGGCTGTTCCGTGGCCAGTACCTGCCGGGCGGCCAGGGCCAGGAGATCAACAACCTGTACGAATACCCGGGCATCCACCGCATGCTGCTGTGGGCCGTGCGGGCGGCGTATTTCTACATGCCTGAGCACCAGTTCTCGTTCAGCTCCGGCTACCGCTGCAGCGTGGACAACCAGCAGCACAAGCGCACCAGCACCAACCACCACGGCAAAGCGGTGGACCTGGACATTGCGCTCAAGGCCGGCGAGAGCAAGCGCGACGATGCGGTCAAGTGCGACGCCGTGCGCGGCAAGCTGGTGGAGCTTTCGAACGCCCAGATCGGCTGGACGGCAGCCAACCGCAAGGCGCTGGAGCCTTCTTCCATCGCGCCGACCTGGGTGCACTACGACGTGCGCCAGTACGACGCGGTCTACCTGGCCGACAGCTACTTCTGCAAGGACGCCGACTCGCTGGACAGGCCGATGCCGGTCAAGGTGTAGCCAGCCCGGCAGCGCCAGCGGCGTCCAGCGCCTCGAAGCGCTCGGCAAGGAAGTCCACCAGCGCCCGCACCCGCCGCGGCACGAAGCGGCCGCTGGGCAGCAGCGCGTGCAGCGGATACGGCTCGGTTTCCCAGTCGGTCATCAGCGGAACCAATTCGCCGGACGCCAGGTGGCGCAGCAGGTCCAGCTCGGAGCGCAGCATGATGCCGGCGCCGGCCAGCGCCCAGTCGCGCGCCAGCGAAGCGTCATCCACGCTACGGTCGCCATGCACCGTCACCTCCGTCCACTGGCCCTGCTGGCCGAAGCGCCAGCGGCGGTACGGCTTGCCGCCACGGTCGAAGATCAGGCAGTTGTGGCGCAGCAGGTCCTGCGGGTTCTGCGGCGCCGGGTGGCGCGCCAGGTAGACCGGCGAGGCACACAGCACGATGCGGCCCACGGCGAGGCGCCGAGCGACCAGGCGCGAGTCCGGCAAGGCGCCGTAGCGCAGCGCCAGGTCCACTTCGTCGCGCACCACGTCGCGCGGCCGGTCGCCCACCGAAAGTGCCAGCTGCAGCCCGGGGTGCATGGCGAGGAATTCGTCCAGCCAGGGCAACAGCACGGTGCGCGTGAGATCCGAAGGTGCGGCCACGCGCAGCGTGCCGACCAGCGCGCCAGCGTCCGTCGCCAATTGCGCTTCGCCCTCTTCCAGCAGCTCGAAGGCACGCGTAGCGTAGTCCAGCAGCGTCTGGCCGGCGGCGGTGAGGCGCATGGCCCGCGTGGAGCGCTCGAACAGCCGCGTGCCGAGCTGCTGCTCCAGGCGCTTGAGCGTGGCACTGGCGGCGGCGGGCGTGATGCCCAACGCGGCGGCCGCCGCCGTCAGCGAACCGCCGCGGGCCGTATGAAGCAGCACGCGCAGGTCGCCGGGATTGTCAATCTTCATTTGAAAATGATAGTGCCGTCATCGACTTATCAACGAGACGTTGAAATCCTACAGTGAAGCCATTCCCTTCTTCACAGGACCGCACCATGAAAGCCGTTGGTTACCGCCAGAACCTGCCCGTCGACCACACAGACGCGTTGCTCGACCTTGAACTGCCAGCACCCGCGCCTGGCGCGCGCGACCTGCTGGTGCGCGTCAAAGCCATCTCGGTCAACCCTGTCGACACCAAGGTGCGCCGCAACAGCCCGCCCCCCGAAGGCCAGGCACGTGTGCTGGGCTGGGACGCGGTGGGCACGGTCGAAGCGGTGGGCACGGTCGTCACCAAGTTCAAGCCTGGCGACCGCGTGTACTACGCCGGTGCCATCAACCGCCCCGGCGCCAACAGCGAGTTGCATACAGTGGACGAGCGCATCGCCGCGCTGGCGCCAACGTCGCTGGACGACACCCAGGCCGCCGCGCTGCCGCTGACCACCATCACCGCCTACGAGCTGCTGTTCGACCGGCTGCGCGTGGCCCAGGGCGGCGGTGCCGGGCAGACGCTGCTGGTGATCGGCGGCGCGGGGGGTGTGGGCTCCATCCTGATCCAGCTGGCGCGACAGCTCACGCAACTGCGCGTGGTGGCCACCGCCTCGCGTGCCGAGACGCGCCAGTGGTGCCTGGACCTGGGCGCGCATGCGGTGATCGACCACAGCAAGCCCCTGGCCACAGAGCTGCTAGCCGCGGGCGAAGGCCAGGCCGACTTCGTCGCCGCCCTCACGCAGACGGCGCATCACTACCCGCAGATCATCGAAGCGCTGAAGCCGCAAGGCGCCATCGGCTGCATTGACGACATGGACGGCCTGGACGCGATGAAGCTCAAGACCAAGGCGCTGTCGCTGCACTGGGAGCTGATGTTCACCCGCCCGATGTTCGAGACACCGGACATGTACCGCCAGGGCGAGCTGCTGGCCGAGGTGGCGCAGCTGGTGGATGCCGGCCGCGTGCGCACCACCGCGAGCGAGAACTTCGGCAGCATCAACGCCGCCAACCTGAAGCGCGCCCATGCACTGATCGAAAGCGGCCGCGCGCTGGGCAAAGTGGTACTCGCCGGATTCTGAAGGCTTCTGGGCAAGCGGCGGCCGTCCCAAAGTGTGGCCGCCTCACCCCCCGCATGGCAGATTCGCTTCGCCCGGGCGAATCCTATGGTTCAGCTGTCAGGACCGCCGCGCCAGCCCAGTCGCAGCGCCGGCCTCCTGATGCCCGTGGCGTCCGCCGCGGTCCAACCAGCATCAGGGGATCACCATGCGCACATTTCACGTACCCAAGGCGGCGGTCACGGCACTGGTCGCCATTGCCTCCTTCGTCGCGACGACCGCCTCGTACGCGCTCGGTCCGTCCGACCCGCAGGACAAGACCTATCAATGCGCGGTCGCCGGCCAGACCTGGGGCTGCGGCGACGGCAAGCCTTCGCAGGCAGTGCGCGTCGAAGAGCGGCTGCAACCGGGGCCGCGCGCGGCTTATGCCATCCACACCGGCGTGCCGAAGGCCGAAGCCATTGCCAAGGCCCGTGCCGGCGGTGAAGTGCCCATCCGACAGGTCGTGCGCATCACCACGCGCCAGCTCTCGCCGGCCGAGCAATGGGACCGCGTCAACGGCCGCTACGTGTCGCCCTGGGAGAAGGTGGAAGTGCTGTCCAGCGCGCCTGATACCGGTCCCGGTCCTGTCGCCCAAGGCGACAAGCCGGCGACGATCAAACGCTGAAGCCGGCCGGGCCCTGGGGCGCACGCCCGCAAGACGTCCTGGAACCAGCTTCAGCCCCGGCCAGGCCTCCCATACTCCATAAAAGCTGTGAACGCGAGGCGCGCAAACGATTGCGCACACTTTGAATGAGGTCAAAAACGAGGCCCGGAAGAACTAGTGAAAACCCTATGCTGCAATGCACCCAGGGCAAGCAGAACCGACAACGAAGTGCCGATTCCCTGAGCGAGCCCACTGACCCATTCCTCAGAGGTTTCACCATGTTCACCCTCCACACTTCCCCTTCCAAGACCGCCAAGACCCTGGCCCTGGGCGCCCTGATCAGCCTGGCCGCCGCCTCGTCGTTCGCAGCTGGCTCGTCCGCCTCGCCGGAACAGATCTACCAACGCGCCGTGGGCGGCCAGACTGCCGGTTTCAGCGATGCCGCGCAAGCCGCGTCGTCCAACGTGCGCGTTGAAGAACACCTTGTCCCAGGCCCCCGTGCGGCCTACGCCATTCACACCGGCGTGGCCAAGGACGTGGCCATCGCCCAGGCCCGCGCCGCCGGCGAATACCCGACCCGCCAGGTCCTGAAGATCACCTCGCGCCAGCTGACCCCTGCCGAAAAGTGGGAACGCCGGAACAGCGGCGTGGCAACGTCGTTCGAAAAGGTCGAAGTGATCTCCAGCACGCAGGACCGCGGCCCCGCTGCCGTGGCCACTGGCAGCAAGGCCAGCGCGATCTGAGCGCCGACGCGCGCACTGCGCGCAGCCTGAACGGCGCTTGAACCACAACCGGCCTGTTAAAGATTGCTTTAACAGGCCGGTTGTCGTTGAAAGCACGCTTTCATCAAGGCTGCGACGGTAGAGGAGCGCCCTGACGCAGCGCCCGCAAACGCTGGTGCGCCTCGTCCTCCGCGTCAGCCGGCACGCTTTGCCGCGCACTCAGGTAGCGCGCACTGAACACGTCAAGATAGGCCTCCAGCGTTTGCGCCGCGTGCAGTTCACCGGCGAGCGCGAGGCACATCGCCGCCACCTCTGACGTGCAGAAATGGTGCTCGTGCGTGGAGCGGCGCAGGCGGTAGCGGGACAGTTGCTCGGGCTGCAGGCTCAGCACCGGCAACGCATTCAGGTACGGGCTCTTGCGGAAGATCTTGCGCGCCTCGGACCAGGTCCCGTCCAGCAGGATGAACAGCGGGCGCTTGTCCGGCTGTTCAACATCCGCCTGGCCCATCAACTCGGTCGTGACCCGCTCAGGCGCCGCAAACTCGCCCGGGAACACGACATAGGGCTGCCACTGCGGATTGGCCAGCAAGGCCAGCAGCGCCGGGTCCACCGCCGTGCGGGACCAGCCGAAGGCCATCGTTTCCGGCACCACGTCCGCAATCAACCAGCCCGTGTTGCTGGGCTTGAGCGGCTCGAACTCGGCCATGATCAGACACACCGCAGCGCGTGTCTGCACCACGGTCCTCAGGCTGCACATGCAGTGGCTGGGGATCAGGCGGCAAGTGACACAGCGCAGCTTGCGCGGACCATCGCGGTCCAAGCGGGGCATGGTGCTGCTTTGCGCGATGCACGCGGCGCGCAAGCGGGCCACGGCGTGGGGCATGTCACAAAATTCACGAACCAACTGTTCCGGCGCATCTGATCAAGCAGCAGCGCCAGCAGTCGAATCTAGCATGCTCGGATGCGTCATCGACCAGCCGCGGACCGGCCGTCGCGCCGGCCCCGGTTGCCACCACGGCTGCCCGGCCTTTGCAAAGCCGAACCCGAACGTCGCCGTTCGTCCAGTGCCGCATTCCGGGCAATGCTTCAAAGCCCGACAAGCGCGGGCAATCCGCCGATGTCCTTGATCTCGGTGTAGTTGTAAGCCGGATTGCCGGGCCCATGCCCGCGGTTCACGAAGACCTTGTGCTTGATGCCGAGATCGTCGGCCGACATCAGGTCGTAGCGCAGGCTGGAGGAGACGTGCAGGATGTCCTCCGGGCCGCAACCGAGCTGGTCGAGCATGTATTCGAACGCCTGCAGGCGCGGCTTGTAGGCCTGCGCCTGCTCTGCCGTGTAGACGCGATGGAACGGCGCCAGCAGCTTGTCCACGTTGCTGTGGATCTGGCTGTTCATCGCGTTCGACAGGATGACCAGGGGGATCTCCCTGGCGATGCGCGTCAGCGGCTCCGGCACGTCGGCATGCGGGCCCCAGGTCGGCACCAGGTCGTAGTACTTCTGGCCTTCCGCCTCGATGAACTTGACGCCATGGCGCTTGCAGGTCCGCTCCAGCGCGCTCTTCAGGACGTCCACGTATGGCTTCCAGTCGCCCATCACTTCGTCAAGGCGGTAGTGGGTGAAGTCCGAGATGAACACCTCGAGCTTCTCCGGGGACAGCCGATCGGCGTACATGGCCCGCGCGGTTTCTCCCATCTGGAAGCGCGTGAGGGTGCCGTAGCAATCGAACGTGATGTATTTGGGTCGGAACGTCATGCGGGTCGCCTGTCTATGAACGATGGCGAAATTGAAGCATGAAGGCACCGCAAGGAGTCCTCAATGGGCGGCTCTGGCTACCCCTGAAGTTTCGTTTTCCCGTCTTCGAACAGCACGCCATGCGGCGGCCGTTTCGGGTGGGGACTCGCAGATGGAACAAGCCTCCGGCAATGCGAATCGAGCACGCGGCATCGCGCCTGGCGGCAAGTTCCGCCAGCTCGTTTCCAGCCCTCTCGCGCACCATGATCGCCTGCGCTGCTGGTGCGCAGCGACCCCGCTTGGTGCCCCTTCCCGCGGCTGCGGTTTCCAGCGCGCGATTCAGCACGATGTGCCCGCTCGCACGCGCGATTTGGCAGCTTGCTCGCCAGCGATTCCGTATTCTTGCCGGGGTCGAATCCTTTCACACGTTCACCGTCGGAGTCCCAGATGAAGTTCCCCAAACTCGTCGCAGTCGCAGCCCTCACGGCCGGCCTGATCGCCGCCTCCGCCGCGCAGGCCCACGCCATCTGGTTCGCCCAGCGCGCCACCCAGACGGCGCTGATCTACGGTGTCGGCGCCGATGACCTCGACATGGTCAAGCGTCTCCCACTGCTGAACCACTACGCCGCTTATGACGCGGCCTACAAGGCCATTCCCGTCAAGCTCCGCCCAGCCGGCCCCATCGTTCTGGTCGACACCGACAGCCCGGCCACCATCCTGACGGCCGACATGGACTACGGCTATTGGAGCAAGACGCCGGACGGCGAGTGGCACAAGAAGGGGCGCAGCGAAGTCCCTGGCGCCGTGGTCAGCGAACACACGAAGAAGTACACGGTGCGAATCAACGGGCCGCTGTCCGGTCCGATCCCGGTGCTCGCGAACCAGACCCTGCAGATCGTGCCGGTGGCGAGCAAGCTGCCCGACATGCTGGACCAGCCATTGACCGTGCGCGTGCTGTACGAGGGCAAGCCCATCGCGGGCGCCATCGTGCAGAACGACTACGTCAACGACCCCGACAGCGCGGGCGTGAAGACCGGCGCCGACGGCACCGCCACGATCAAGGTCCGCAACCAGGGCTTCAACGTCCTTGCTGCCACCTACAACGGCCCGTCGGAAGACCCCGCCAAGGCCGACGCGACCGTGCACCTCGCCACGCTCAGCTTCACGCTCCAGCACGCGCCGGAATGAGCGCCTCGCGCGCCCATCGCAACCCCACCCACAGAGAACGCATCATGACGCTGCCCCTGACCTGGAAGAAAACCGCTCTCCTGCTGGCTCTCGCCAGCGCCTCGCTCGCCTTCAGCGCCGCCACCTTCGCGCATGGCGCCACCAAGCCTTCGCACGGCGGCATCGTGCAGATGTCCGGCGAGACGCTGGTCGAATTGCTGACCGAGCCCACGGGCGTGTCGGTGTTCGTGGTCGACGAGGACGAAGAAGTGCCCAGCAGCGGCATGTCGGCCAAGCTGGTGATCACCTACAAGGGCGCGAAGTCCGAGGTGGCCATGAAGGCGGCCGCCGGGAACAAGTTCGAAGCCAAGGGCACCAAAGTCAAGCCTGGCTCGAAGGTCGAGGTCATGTTGACCAACACCGCCACGATGGCCAAGACCTCGGCTGAATTCACCGCCCCGTAAGCCGTGAGCCACCCGACGCCGACCCACACACGCCGCGCAGTTCTAGCGCTGCCGTCGGCGCCTCATCGGAGGCTGCCGATGCTGCTGGCCGCCACGGCGGCCGTTGCTGCGGCGGTCGTGACCAGCGCGGCCTGTGCGCACGGCGTGTCCGATGGCGACAAGTCGTTCATCGAGTCCAACCCCGGCATCAACATCATTCCGTACATCTACCTCGGCGCCAAGCACATGGTCACGGGATACGACCACCTGCTGTTCCTGTTCGGCGTGATCTTCTTCCTGTACCGGTTGAAGGACGTGGGCACGTACGTGACGCTGTTCGCCATCGGCCACAGCACGACATTGCTGGCGGGCGTGCTGGGCAACGTGCACGCCAATGCGTTCGTCATCGACGCCATCATCGGCCTGTCGGTCGTCTACAAGGCGCTCGACAACCTGGGCGGCCTCAAGCGCCTGCTCGGCTTCGAGCCCAGCCAGAAGGCCGCGGTGCTCATCTTCGGCCTGTTCCACGGCTTCGGCCTCGCGGCCAAGCTGCAGGAGATCTCGATCTCGCAGGACGGACTGCTGCCCAACCTCGTCAGCTTCAACGTCGGCGTGGAGATGGGGCAGTTTTTGGCCCTCGGCCTCATCCTGCTGCTGATGTCCCTCTGGCGGCAGACCGCCAGTTTCCAGCGCAGCGTCGTGGTCGCCAACGCGGCCCTGATGAGCGCGGGCTTCGTGCTGATCGGTTACCAGCTCTCGGGCTACTTCACCTCCATCTCTCCGCCATGAGCATCGCCCTCGACAACACGCCCGCAGGCCCCACCTACGAGGTCTCGCCACGCACGCTCGGCCTGGCCTGCGCGAGCGCCTTCGCCGTCGCCACCGTGGTGCTGACCCTGTTCGTGCTGCCGGCCGAACGCGGCATCGACATCACCGGGCTTGGCGCCAAACTCGGGCTAACGCAGATGCGCAGCGGCGAGGCTGACGCAACACCCGACACAACACCCGTCGCGACGGCAGCCCCGAGCCCGACCTCTTCCTCTTCGCAGGCCGCCATCACCGTCGAGCCGCAGAGCCAGCAGTCCATCTCCAAGGCCACCCCCATGCGGTCGGACGAGATGACCGTGGTGCTCAAGCCGCACAGCGGCCTGGAGGTGAAGGCGGAGATGAAGACGGGCGACCACCTGATCTTCCACTGGGACGCCAACGGCCCGTTGAAGATGGACATGCACGGCGAGAAGCCCAATGACGGCGAACGCTTCACGCGCTACTGGATGCAGTCCGACCTGACGACTGCGCAAGGGTCGTTCACGGCCCCGTTCGATGGGCACCACGGCTGGTTCTGGCGCAACCGCGGCGAGAGCGATGTAACCCTCAAGATCCGGACCTCGGGCTTCTACGAGAAGCTCTACATCCCGAAGTAGACCGCCCATTCCCCGAAGCTGCCCGGCCCGCGAATCCCGTCGCCGCCGGGCTTTTTCAATCCTCTTTCAAAGACTGCAGAGATGACCGCCTCTGAATTGACCCCACCGCCGCAACAGGCCATCGTCGACTGTGTCGACCCCCAGCGCTTCTACATCGACGGCGCGTGGCAGCAGGCCGAGGCACCAGCGTCCTTCGATGTCGTGAATCCCGCGACCGAATGCGTGCTGGGACAGATCGCGATGGGCAATGCGCACGATGTCGACCGGGCCGTGGCCGCCGCGCGGCGTGCCTTTCCCGGGTTCGCTGGCACGAGCGTCGATGCGCGCGCCGCGCTGCTGGAGCGCATCCACGCGCTGATGCTGCAGCGGGCCGACGAACTCGCGCTCGCGCTCAGCCTGGAGATGGGCGTGGCCTGCACCTATGCGCGGGCGGCACAGGTTCCGTTCGCCGCGGAACATGTGCGTGTGGCGCGCGAAGCACTGCTCGCCTATCCCTTCCTGCAGCGCCACGGCACGACGGCAGTCGCGCGCGAGGCCATCGGCGTCTGCGGGCTCATCACGCCTTGGAACTGGCCGCTCTACCAGATCACCGCCAAGGTGGCACCAGCCCTCGCCGCGGGCTGCTGCGTGGTGCTGAAGCCCAGCGAGCTGTCGCCCTACAGCGCCCTGATGTTCGCCCAGCTGATGCACGACGCCGGCGTGCCGCCCGGTGTGTTCAACCTGGTCAACGGCTCGGGCCCGGAGGTGGGCGCCGCCATGGCCGCGCACCCCGGCATCGACATGATCTCGATCACAGGCTCGACGCGCGCCGGCGTCCTCGTGGCCCAGGCTGCTGCACCGACGGTCAAGCGCGTCACGCAAGAACTCGGCGGCAAATCACCGAACCTGATGCTGCCCGCCACGGACTTTGACCGTGCGGTGCCGTTGGGCGTGGCGGCCGCATTCCGCAACGTCGGCCAGTCCTGCAGCGCACCCACGCGCATGATCGTCCCGCGCAGTGCGCTGCGCCAGGTGGAGGAGCTGGCTTGCCAGGCGGCAGCCGCGTTGATCGTCGGCGACCCGATGTCGCCGGACACGACCCTGGGACCGATCGCCAACCGCGCACAGTTCGAGCGCGTCCAGCAGATGATCGCCGTCGGTCTCGAGGATGGTGCTCGCCTGCTCTGCGGCGGCCTCGGCCGGCCCGACGGTCTCGCCACAGGCTTCTATGCACGGCCGACCATCTTCTCGTCCGTCCAGACGCAGATGCGGATCGCGCAGGAGGAGATCTTCGGGCCGGTGCTTTGCATCCTGCCCTACGACACAGTTGAAGAGGCGATCACCATCGCCAACGATACGGTCTACGGACTGGGCGCGCACGTCCAGGGCACCGACCTCGCTCAGGCTCGCGCCGTCGCCGGCCGCATCCGTGCAGGCCAGGTGCTGATCAATCACCCCGCCTGGGATCCGTTCGCGCCCTTTGGCGGCTACAAGCTCTCGGGCAATGGCCGCGAATACGGGCGGCACGGCCTGGAGGAGTACCTGGAGACCAAGGCCATCCTCGGCTTCGGCGAGACCTGAACAAAGAAAAGCGGCCGGTGTCCCGCAGGGCACCGGCCGCTTTCCTGCGCGGTGAAGCCGCTCAGAGGTACTTCAACCACCAGATGTCCTTGCGGCGCTTCTTGAAGCCGGAGAACCAGGCGGTCGGAAAGTAGAAGACAACGATCAAGGCGATGTACCAGAGCCACACATAGACGATGGACGAGACGCCGAACACGTCGCCATGATTGGTCCCGTAGATGGCCTTGGCGCACAGGTACAGCACGCGCAGCGTGTACAGGTGCAGCAGGTAGAAGAACATCGGCGCGCCGCCGAACACCGCGAGGCGCTCGGAGACGGGGCCGCCCTGCCAGCGCTCGAAATACGCGAGCAGCACCAGGCCGATGCCCAGCGTGGGCAGCAGGAACAGCAGCGAGGGCGGGTACTTGGTCATGGCCAGGAAGCTCATCACGGTGCGCAGCTCGTCTCCGGGGACGACGAACCAGGGCGTGTCACCGTAGACATTCAGCGAACGCAGCACGACGAAGCCAATGATCATGCCCAGGCCCAGGCGGATGAGCCGTCGCTGGCGCAGCTCGGCGGCCAGTTCGCTGAACCACGGGCCGATGGCCCAGCCCAGGCAGATCACGCCCAGCCAGGGCAGCACCGGATAGTTGAATTTCACCGGCACGCCGGCGACGTCCATCACCACGCGGTGGTGCAGAAAACCCCAGGGCATGTAGAGCGCGCTGTCCTTGTCGACGACGACACCGTCGAGCAGGTTGTGGCCGCAGACGATCACCAGGCCGATCGCCAGGATCGCCCGGTGCGGCAGGTGGATCAGCGCGGCCAGCGCGATCATGCAAAGGCCGATGGCCCAGATCACTTGCAGGTAGACAACCGTGAACGGCAGCTCGGCGCGCCAGGAGAAGTTGACCAGCGTGAGTTCCAGCAGGACCAGGAACAAGCCCCGCTTGAGCAGGAATTCGCTGGTCTCGCGCTGGGTGTGCTTCTGGCTGAACAGGTACGCGCCAAGGCCGGTGAGCGCCACGAAGATCGGCGCGCACAGCGTGCTCGTGATGCGGGTGAAGAACAGCGTGGGCGCGACGGTCGCCGCATTGACCGGATCAGTCACCGGCATGTACAGGAACCAGGTCTCGCGGATGTGATCCAGCAGCATGAAGATCATCACGAGACCGCGCAGGGCGTCGATGCTCGACAGGCGCGAGCTCATCGTCCCAACCGACCGTACCGCGGCCCTCACGCCGCTCATTGCCACTGTGGACATGCCCGAACTCCGTACCAGATTGAGCAGAAATTAGACCAGCGCAACGCTTCTCAAAATGCCGTGTTGGCGCGGCGCGGCGCAAGGTTCGTGGCGAATCGCCGGCGGTCGCCGCAACTTGCTGCGGCCGGCGCCTCCCCCTCAAACAGCCAGCTCGGGCGCGTCCGTTGCTGGCAGCTCGTCCAGCCAGCCGGTACGCAATTCCGGCACCGAGCGCGACAGCAATTCGTAGTACGGGTGATGCGGCCCGCGCGCATAGTCCGCGCGCGCGATCTGCGTCAGCTTGCGGCCGCCTTGCATCACCACGATCTCGTCGCACACGGCACGCACCGTGTGCATGTCGTGGCTGATGAACAGGAAGGACACGCCCAGCGTGCGGCGCAGGTCGGCGATCAGTTCCAGGATGGCGGCACCCACCACGGTGTCGAGCGCAGAGGTGACCTCGTCGCAAAGAATCAGGTCCGGCTTGGCGGCCAGTGCGCGGGCCAGGCTGACGCGTTGCTTCTGCCCGCCAGACAGGCCGCTGGGCCGGCGCCGACGCAGGGACTGGGGAAGCTTCACGAGATCGAGCAATTCGCTGATGCGCGCCTGCAGCGGCGCGCCACGCAGGCCATGGAAGAACTGCAGCGGCCGCGCCAGGATGGCCTCTATCGTGTGCGCGGGATTGAGCGCGGTGTCTGCCATCTGGAACACGATCTGGATGCGCCGCAGCTCGCCCTTCCGCCGGTTCGCCAGGGTGGGCGCCAGGTAGCTGCCGTTGAACAGGATGCTGCCGCCAGAGGGCCTCACCAGCCCCGCGATGGCGCGCGCCAGCGTCGTCTTGCCGGAGCCCGATTCGCCGATCACGCCGATGGCCTGCCCACGATGCAGGCGCAGCTCGATGTCCTGCAGGATAGGCACCTGGTGCCTGCCGGCGGCGTCGAGCGGCCCGTAGCCGGCGGCCAGGTCGCGAACCTCCAACAGCAGTTCGGCCCCGCCGCGCGCAGGCGCGACTTCCTGCACTTCGGGCCGGGCGGCAGCCAGCAGGCGGCGGGTGTAGTCGTCCTCCGGCGCGGTGATGACGCGGTTCGTGCCGCCCCATTCCCGCATGCGGCCCTCGCGCAGCACGAGGATGTGGTCGGCCATCTGGGCCACCACCGCGAGGTCGTGGCTCACGTAGACGGCCGTGGCACGCCGCTCACGGACCACACGCCGGAAGGCACGCAGCACTTCGATCTGCGTGGTGACATCTAGCGCCGTGGTGGGCTCGTCGAGGATGATCAGGTCAGGGTCCGTGATGAGCGCCATCGCGGCCATGATGCGCTGCAGCTGGCCGCCGGAGACCTGATGCGGGTAGCGCTCGCCGATGTGGTCCGGGTCGGGCAAGGCCAGCTCATGGAACAGCGCGAGCGCCTTGGCCTTCGCCAACGCAGGCGACATGAGGGCGTGGATGCGCGCCGGCTCTGTCACCTGGTCGATCAGCGTGCGCGATGGGTCGAAGGACTGTGCCGCGCTCTGCGCCACATAGGCCACCGTGCGGCCGCGCAGGCGGCGCTGCCCCTCGCCATCGAGCGACAGGACGTCCACGCCACCGATCTCGACCGTCCCTGCGGCAATGCGGCATCCCTCGCGGGCATAGCCCATCAGCGCCAGCGCCGTGGTGGTCTTGCCGGAGCCGGACTCGCCGATCAGGGCCAGCACCTCGCCCGGCTTCACCGCGAAGCTGAGGTCGTGGACGATCACCTGCCCGGCATCGCCCTCGCCCGCGACGATGCGCAGGCCCTGCACTGCAACGGAAGCTCCCATGCTGGCTTACTCCGACCGACGGTGCGAGCCGCCCAGGGCGTCGATCGCGAGGTTGACGGCAATGGTCAGGCTGGCAATGGCCAGGGCCGGGGCGATGATGGCCGGCGCCGCGGCAGACAGGCCACCGATGTTCTCGCGCACCAGCGAGCCCCAGTCCGCGTCAGGCGGCTGAATGCCCACGCCCAGGAAACTCATCCCGGCGAGCAGCAGCACCACGTAGACGAAACGCAGGCCCAGGTCGGACAGCATGGGCCCGGCGATGTTGGGCAGGATCTCGCGGCGCATCACGTACCAGGTTCCCTCGCCCCGGGTGCGAGCCACGGTGACGTAGTCCATCGCGCCGATGTTGACCGCCAGTGCCCGCGCGATCCGGTAGGCGCCGGGCGCGTAGACGATGGCTGCGATCAGGACCAGCATCGGCACTGACGGACCGAAGGCCGCGACCATCAGCAGCGCGAACATCTTGCTGGGAATCGAGACCAGGGTGTCGAGCGAGCGACTCATCAAGGCGTCGATCATGCCGCCACGCACGGCCGCCAGCAGCGCCAGCGTGATGCCGGCGACGCTGGCGCACAGCGTGGCAACGAGCGCGACGCCAACCGTGTAGCGGGTGCCCTCGACGATGCGGCTGAACACATCGCGCCCCAGATAGTCGGTGCCCAGCCAATGGGCGCTACCCATCGGCGCGAAGACCGCAGCGTCGCCCATGTCGCCCGAATCCTTCGCCAGCATCCACGGCCCGAACACGGCCGCCGCCATCCACAGGGCGATGATGGCCAGGCCGGTCACACCCGCAGCGGAGATCCGCCGACGACGCTCGGGCGGAGAGTCGGCGGTGACGGTGGCGACGGACTGCGCGTGAACGGCTGGAACGGGACTCGAGGGCTTGTTCATGGGTGGCGCAAGCGGGGATTGGAGAGGATGCCGAAGATGTCGGCCGCGGTCACCAGCATCAAGTAGGCGGCGCAGAACAGCATGGCGCAGGCCTGCACCAGCGGCATGTCGCGCTGGGTCACGCCTTCGATCATCAACTTGGCCACGCCGGGATAGTTGAAGATGGTCTCGACGATGATCACCCCGCCCAGCAGGTATGACAGGCTCAGCGCGACCGCGTTGGCGATCGGGCCGACGGCATTGGGCAGCGCGTGCGCAAGCACCATGCGGCTGCGCTTGGCGCCCTTGAGCAGCACCATCTCGATGTAGGGCGCACGCAGCTGGTCGATGACGGCGGCGCGTGTCATCCGCATCATCTGCGCCACGATCACGCAGCAAAGGCACAGAACGGGGAGCGCGTACGCCTTGAGCAGTTGCGCCAGCGACTCGATGTCATTCGCATACGAGAGGGCCGGGAGCCATTTCAGCTTCACCGCGAAGATCAGCACGGCCAGGGTCGCGACCAGGAATTCCGGCACCGACACCACCGCCACGGCGCCCACGGTCACGCCGCGATCGAACCACGATCCCCGCCAGACCGCCGAAGCGATGCCCAGGCCGAGCGCGAGCGGCACCGAGATGGCCGCGGTGATGAGCGCCAGCAGCAGCGAATTGGGCAGGCGCTCGCCGATCATCTCGGCCACGCCTTGTCCGCTGACCAGCGACTGGCCCGGTGCGCCCTTGAGCATGCCCAGCAACCAGTGCCAATACCGCTCGGGCCCGGACTGCGTCAGCCCCATCTCCAGGCGAAGGGCCGCCAGCGTCTCGGGCGTGGCTTCCTGCCCGAGTTGCTGCTGCGCGGCGTCACCCGGCAGCAGCACGGTGATCGCGAAGACGATGACCGAGACTGCGAGCAAGGACAGCAGGGCCGTGCCGACTCGTCGGGCAATGAGGCGGGCGAGGAGGAGATTCATGATGCGCACGCGGCTTGGGGAATCGTCAGGCCTCTAGGCCTCTAGCCAGAGGTGCTCGGCGAACGCGGTGCCCATCATTCCGCCAAGCGGCATGGGCACGAAGCCGTGCACCTTGGACGAGTGAGCGTCGAGGCTGGAGATGAACAGCGGAATGCCCACACCGCCCTGCTCGTGCACCAGCACCTGCATGTCGCCGTACAGGCTCTTGCGCCTGGCCTCATCGGCCTCGCCGCGCGCCGCCAGCAGAAGCTGGTCGAACTGCTCGCTCTTCCAGCCGGACTCGTTCCAGGTCGCGTCGGACTTGAAGAACTGCGTGAAGAGGATGTCCGCCGTTGCACGCGGGTTGGTGTTGCCGAAGCCGATGGGGCTCTTCATCCAATGGTTCGACCAGTAGCCGTCGGCCGGCATGCGCTTGACCTCGAGATTCAGGCCGATCTGGCGCGCCGTCTGCTGCAGCACCAGCGCCATCTCGACCGAATAGGTGGCCGCAGGAGACGCGACGATGGGAATGGCGCCGCTGCCCAGGCCGGACTTGCGCAAGTGGAACTTCGCCTTGTCGAGGTCGAACGCGCGCTGCGGCAGCGCGGCGTTGAAATAGCGGTTGGTCGGGTCGATGGGCTGGTCGTTGCCGATGGCCGCGTTGCCCAAGGCGATCGACTTGCGCATCTGCTCCCGATTGAACAGGTGCTTCATCGCCAGCACGAAATCCGGATTGCTGCCCGGTCCATTGTCCCGGCGCATGACCAGGTCGCTGTACTGCCCCGACGGCGTGACGAACACGCCGTAGCCAGGCGTCTGGCCGATGCGCTGGCTGGAACGCGGATCGACGGCAGCCACGAGGTCCAGGCCGCCCGACAGCAAGGCGTTGACGCGAGCCGATTCGTCGCCGATGCCGACATATTCGATCTCGTCGAGGTACGGGCGATCAGGCCGCCAGTACGACTCGTTGCGCACCGCCAGCGAGCGACCGCCCGGCTTGAATTCCTTGCACTTGAACGGTCCTGTGCCGATGCCCTTGCTGAAGTCGGTCGTGCCATCGGGCACGACCTTGAAATGGTAGGTGCCAAGAATGGCCGGGAAGTCGGCGTTCGCGGTCTTCAGCCGGACCTGCACTTCGTTCGGCCCGCTCTGGCGCACTTCTTCGATCTCGTCGGCAAGCGTCTTCGCGCGCGACGCGACCGCGGGATCCTTGTGGCGGTTCAGCGAGAACACGACGTCGGCCGGCGTCAGTGCCCTGCCGTCGTGGAACTGCACACCCTTGCGCAGCTTGAAGGTCCACAGCGTGGCCTTCTGGTGCGAGAACGATTCCGCCAGGGCGGGCTGCGCGACGAGCGCGTTGTCCAGCACCGTCAGGCCGTTGTAGAACATGTTGCACCGGATGTAGTCCGACTGGCTTGCCTGTCGTGCTGGATCCAGCGTGTCGTTGATCGACGAAGACGCTCCTGCGACGCGCAGTCGTCCGCCGCGCCGCGGCGTCTCGGCCTGAGCCGTGGTGGCCCACCCAGCAGCCGTGGTCGCCAGCGCCACCTGCATGCCGCCGCCCATCAGCATCGCCAGCAGGTCCCGGCGCGTCGCGCCACGCCGGAGGGCGTCGAGCAGGCGCGAACTGTCTTCGGAACCGATCAGGTCCTGCGGCGGAGCAATGGGCTTGTTCACGATGCGATTTCCTTCGACTGATTTCAGGTCAACGATTCGTCAGGTCGGCCGCGCGCGTCAGCGCAGCGCGTCCTTCAGCTTGAAATAGGCACCCACCAACGGCAGGAACCACGGCGGCCCGAAGTGCCCCGGGATGGCCGGCCACGCCAGGTCGCGCCACGGGTTGGCAGCGGAATCGCCCGCCATCACGTCGGCCATGCACTGCCCCATGTGCACGGACATCTGCGTGCCGTGCCCGCTGTAGCCCATCGCGTAGTACAGGCCCCCATGCTCGCCGGCGTGCGGCAGCCGGTCGCGGCTCATGTCGACCATGCCGCCCCAGCAGTAGTCGATGCGCGTCTTCGACAGTTGCGGGAACACCCAGGTCATGGCCTCGCGCAGGATGTGGCCACTCTTCGCGTCCGAGTTGGGGCTGGACATCGCAAAGCGCGCACGGCCGCCGAAGACGAGCCGATCATCGGGCGTGAGGCGGAAATAGTTGTGGATGTGCGCTGCCGTTGTGTAAGTGCGGATGCCCGGCAGAATGCGACGCGCGAGTTCATGCCCCAGCGGCTCGGTCACGATGATGAAGCTGCCGATCGGCACGATCCGACGGCGCCAGAAGCCGAACGACGGATAGCTGCCATGCATCGTGGCACCGGTGGCGACCAGCACCTGATCGGCCTCGACCACGCCACGGTCCGTGTGCAGCCTGTGCACCTGCCCGCGCACCCGCTCCAGGCGGCGCACTTCGGTCTGCGCATGCAACTCGGCACCATGACGCTCCGCCGCTTGCGCGAGGCCAGCGCCGAAGCGACCCATGTGCATCTGCGCGCTGCGCTTTTGCAGCAGCCCGCCCACGAAGCGCTCGCTCTGGATCTCGTCACGGATCGCTGCGGCATCCAGCAACTCGACGTCGCAATCCACTTCGCGGTGCAGGCGGTCGAAGCCTCTGGCCAGGGTGTCGTAATCGGAAGCGCGTGCGGCCAATTTGAGCTTGCCGTTCCGCAGGAAATTGCAATCGATGCGCTCTTCCCGCACGATGCGTGCCACCGAGTCGACCGCTGCGTCGTAGGCGCGATACCAGGCGCTCGCGCGCTCAGTGCCGACGCTTGCCGCCAGCGTGGCGTAGTCGACAGCGAGCCCGTTGTTGACATGGCCACCGTTGCGCCCCGAAGCCTCGCCCGCCATCGCGCCGGCCTCCAGCACCACCACGCGCGCGCCGCGCCTGCCAAGGGCCACCGCTGCGGACAGGCCCGTGAAGCCGCCACCCACGATCGCCACGTCGGCGCGCGCGGGCAAGGGCTTTTCCAGCACGGAATGCGCGGTTGCGGTGGCCGTCCAGTAGGAGTCCAGCTTCATGCGTTGGGAAGATGTGGTTGAGGGTCTGGCAACGAAGAAATTGGAGCACGCAGCCCGTAGGAGGTTGTGGCGATTGCCGCAGCGAGCCAGGTGAAAACTGCTGAATGTGACGGCCCGCTCGGCATGCTGTGCATGCGCGTCCCCCGAACGGCGCACCGCGCACCAAGATGCCCCGCAGAACATGCTGAGGCACCTTTTTGATGCTCTCCGCGAGTCCGGGCAGCATTTCGTGCCGTGGTCCTTCTGCCAGCGTGGGCGCCAAGAATCTCCTAGATTCCTGTCACCCGTTGTGCGAGAAACCATGCTCAATGAAAAATGCGGGAGTTCTTCTTGTCGCTGCGCACATTCCCATCGCCCGCGGTCGCTGACGGCGTCCTGATGCGGCCGCTTCACGTCGACGACCTGGATGCGGCGCACGCCCTGTCCGTCGAAGTGCAGTGGCCACATCGCTCCATGGACTGGCACATCGCGTCCACGCTCGGGCAGGGCTTCGTCGCCGAGCGCGACGGCCAGGTCATCGGCACCGGCATGCGCTGGAAGTGGGGCGAGCGCCACGCGACGCTTGGCATGATCATCGTCACGCAGCGGTACCAGGGTCAGCGCATCGGAACGCGCATCATGCAGACCCTGCTCGAGGGCCTCGAGGACCGTGATGTCTCGCTGCACGCGACCACAGAGGGGCTGGGCCTCTACGAGCGCTCGGGCTTCGTCAGCACTGGAGACGTGCGCCAGCACCAGGGGATCGCCTCCCCGGCGCCGCTGATGAGCTTCCTGCCCGGCGAGCGGCTGCGCCCTGCGGGCCGCAACGACCCTCCGAGGCTGGCAGCACTTGACCTGCAAGCGATGGGCATGCCGCGCGAGCGCGCCTTGCGGATGCTGCTGGATCAAGGTGAGATCGTCGTGCTGGATCGGGACATGGAGGCGGTCGGCTTTGCCGTCATGCGTCGTTTCGGCCGGGGCTTGGTGATCGGGCCGGTCATCGCGCCCGATCTGCACGGCGCCAAGGCGCTGATCGCCCACTTCACGCGGCTCGCTGCAGGCAAGTTCCTGCGCGTGGACGTGCGGGCGAACGGGGAACTGATCGAGTGGGTCGAAGGCTTGGGCCTGCGGCGGGTGGCCATGGCCATCCCCATGACCAAAGGCGCAGTGGCGGCCTCCGGTGCCATCCAGTCATTTGCCCTGCTGAGCCAGTCGCTCGGCTGAGGCCGCAAGGCACGATCTGCCGCCGCTGTCGCCATAACGATTTCCTCCAGCGGTTTTCCCGCGCATTGCCGCAGCACAAGCTGCGGTGGTCGACCTACGATTCCTGCATCCCTTCAAAAGGCGTGCAGCATGTCGGCCCTCGCTTCCAGTTCCCACCTGTCCCTTCCCCAAACCAGCGCCCTTGAGCTCGATCGCGAGCACCTGATCCACCCTGTTTCGTCCTGGCGTGCACACGAGAAGCGAGGTGCCACGCTGCTGCAATCCGGCAAGGGCGCCTGGTTGCGAGACACCGAAGGACACGAACTGCTGGACGCGTTCGCGGGCCTGTGGTGCGTGAACGCCGGCTACGGACAGGAATCGGTCGTGCAGGCCGCGACCGAGCAGATGCGCAAGCTGCCGTATGCCACCGGGTACTTTCATTTCGGCAGCGAACCCGCTGCGCGCCTGGCGGCCAAGCTGGTCGACCTCGCGCCACCGTCGCTCCAGCACGTGTACTTCACGCTGAGCGGCTCCGACGCGGTCGAGGCCGCCGTGAGGCTCATCGCGCAGTACAACCATGCCCGCGGCCAGACGCAGCGCCGGCACTTCATTTCGCTGGAGCGCGGCTACCACGGCTCGTCGTTCTTCGGCGCGGGCCTCACGGCGCTGCCGGCCTTCCATCGCGGCTTCGGCCTGCCACTGCCGGAACAGCACTACATCGCCTCGCCATACGCCTACCGCAGTGCGGTGGGCAGCGATCCGCTGGCCATCATCAGCGCATCCGTGGCGGAACTGCGCGCCACGGTGCAGCAGATCGGCCAGGACAAGGTGGCCGCCTTCTTCTGCGAGCCGGTGCAGGGCTCGGGCGGCGTGATCGTGCCGCCCGAGGGCTGGCTCAAGGCCATGCGCCAGGCATGCCGCGAACTGGGCATCCTCTTCGTGGCCGACGAGGTCATCACGGGCTTCGGCAGGACGGGGCCGATGTTCGCCTGCGAGGCCGAGGGGGTGGACCCGGACATGATGACGATGGCCAAGGGGCTGACCTCGGGCTACGTGCCCATGGGCGCGATGCTGATGTCCGACGAGATCTACCAGACCATCGCCGACGGCGCGCCCGCGGGCGTGCCGATCGGCCACGGCACGACCTACTCGGCACACCCGGTCAGCGCGGCGGTGGGCCTCGAAGTCATCCGGCTCTATGAAGAAGGCGGCCTGCTGGCCAACGGGCAAGCCATGGCGCCGCATTTCGCGCGCGTCCTGGCCAACCTGGCCGACCACCCGCTGGTGGGCGAGGCCCGCCAGCGAGGCCTGCTCGGCGCACTGGAACTGGTCAGCAACAAGCAGACGAAGGCGCGATTCGATCCTGCGCTGGGCCTTGCCGACCGGGTCTTCGCAACCGGCTATCGCAACGGGCTGGTGTTCCGGTCCTTCGGCGACAACATCCTCGGTTTCGCACCGGCGCTGTGCTTCACGGCCGAAGAGTTCGAACTGATGGCGGCACGGCTGCGCAAGACGCTGGACGATGTGCTGGATTTCGCGGACGTGCGGCGCGCGACAGCATGAAATGCTGCGAGAGGCAGGCAGGCTTATTGCTTAGTGACCTTGGACGCGCTCCTCTCCCCGCATAACCGGTGCCCCCATGACGACTGCAGCGAATCCCAAGCTTGATCGCCTTGATCTCCGGATCCTCTGCCAGCTCCAGCAGAACGGCCGCATCACGAACGTGGACCTGGCGGACGCCGTGGGCCTCTCGCCGAGCCCCTGCCTGATCCGCGTCAAGCGCCTGGAGCAGGCTGGCTACATCGCCGGCTACGGTGCCAACGTCCGCCTGGAGAAGCTGAGCGACACCCTCACCGTGTTCACCGAAGTCACGCTGGCCGATCACCGGCGCGAAGACTTCGTGCGCTTCGAGTCCAGCATCCGCAGCGTGCCCGAGATCCTCGAGTGCCACCTGGTCAGCGGCGGCTACGACTACATGCTCAAGTTCACGACGCGCGGCGTCAACCACTACCAAACGCTGATCGAGGGCCTGCTCGAGCGCAACATCGGGATCGAGAAGTATTTCAGCTTCATCGTCATCAAGTCGCCGTTCGTCAAGAACCACTACCCGATCCAGCAGCTGCTCACCATGGACGAATGACGAAGAGGAATGAGTCCGCCGGCACGGGCTCGGCATTGACTGCTGCGGCCGCTTGAGAAACAGCAGATTCGCCGCATCGCGCCCCCCGACGTTCAGCACATGTCGCCGTCCGAAAAAATTAAGCTTTGCGGATGTCCGACCTGCAGCTCTCCTCGTCCTCACCTCCGCCCGCCGAGCCTCTGCCGGCGACCATTGCGCGGACATTGACCTACATCGCAGGCCATCTCGGTCAGCCGCTGTTGCTGGCGGAACTTGCCGCGGTGGCCGGTCTCAGCGTCTGGCGCTTCGCCACCGTGTTCCGCCAGACCATGGGCATCTCGCCTCACCAGTATGTCTGCGCACGCCGTGTCGACAGGGCCGAGTTGCTGTTGCGCCAAGGCATGGCCGCAGCCAAGGTGGCCAGCGAGACCGGCTTCTACGACCAGAGCCACCTTGCCCGCCATTTCAAGAGCGCGCGCGGCCTCACGCCCGGCCAGTTCCAGGGGCTCAGCGTCCGCCGCCTGTCCGCCGTGGCTGGCAGCGCCACGGATGGCGATGCCCGCCACGCCTGCTGATCGCGGCGAGAGACCCACCATGCCACTGCAAGCGAATGACTTCCCCGCGATCGCGGACCTGCTGCCAGAACTGGTGGCGATGCGCCGTGACCTGCACGCCCACCCGGAGCTGGCCTACGAAGAACGCCGCACGGCCGGCATCGTCGCCCAGGCACTGCGCCTCTTGGGCATAGAGGTCGCCGAAGGCATCGGGGGAACCGGTGTCGTGGGGACGCTGCGATGCGGAGACGGCCCCCGGACGGTCGGGCTGCGGGCGGACATGGACGCCCTGCCGATGACGGAACTCGGGCGCGCGCCCCACACCAGCCGGCATGCCGGCGCGCACCATGGCTGCGGCCACGATGGCCATACCAGCATGCTCATCGGTGCCGCCCGCCAGTTGGCGCGCACCCGGTACTTCAACGGCACGGTGAACTTCATCTTCCAGCCCGCGGAAGAGGGCAAGGGGGGCGCGCGCCGGATGATCGAGGACGGCCTGTTCGACCGATTTCCTTGCGACAGCGTCTATGCGCTGCACAACTGGCCCGACCTGCCGCTCGGCACCGCACAGACCCGTGCCGGCCCCATCATGGCCGCTGCCGACCGCTTCGACATCACTGTTCGCGGCAAGGGCGGCCACGCAGCGCTGCCGCACCACACGCCGGATGCGATCCTGGCCGCGAGCCAGTTGGTCGGCCAGCTCAACACCATCGTCGCGCGCCGCATCGACCCAAACGAGTCCGCGGTCCTGTCCGTCACGCGCATCGCCGGCGGCCAGAGCCACAACGTGCTGCCCGCGGAGGTCGGCATCACCGGCACGGTGCGGAGTTTCGACCCGGCGACGCAGGACCGCATCGAAACCGCATTGCGCGCCGCGGCGGCCGGCCTGGCCGTGGCGCACGGCATCGAAGTCGACGTGAGCTACGACCGCTACTACCCCGCCACCGTCAACTCACCGGCGCAGGCAGAGATCGCCCTGGCGGCAGCGCGCGCCGTTGGCCTGCAGGCAGACGTGGCACCGCGCGGCGCCTTCACGTCCGAGGACTTCGCCTTCATGCTGCAACGCAAGCCCGGCGCCTACCTCTGGCTGGGCCAGGCACGACCCGACCCGGGTGCCGAAGGCGAGCGTCCGCTGCACCACCCCTGCTACGACTTCAACGACGCAGCCCTGCCGCTGGGCGTTTCGTGGCTGTGCGAGGTAGCAGCGCGCGCGCTGGCGACAGCCTGACTGTCGGTTTTCGTTCGAGTCTGAAACCAGAGCCGTTGATGCGTCAGGGCTTGGCACGCAGCCGCGGGTCAAGGGCGAAGCGCTCGAACTGGATGTCGGTCACCAGTGGCAGCGCCGTCGCGACGTTGACAAGCAGATTCCACGAGTGCCCGCTCACGGCACTGGGCAGCAGCACGAAAGGGTGGGCGTCGATCAACTGGTCGCCAAACTCCTGCTGGTCCTTGTTCGGGGGAATCGGGTGGAGCCAGTGCGGATTGGGCACGTGGCCCGGCTGCACGACGCGGACCCGGGTCGGATCGGTGACAGTGAACGAGATGAGGTTGTGAGCGACGGTGTTCAGCACTTTGAAACCCTTGTGCACGGCCACCTCCAGGATGGCGGTGGCCGGGTCCAGGGCCGCATAGATCACGTGCTTGCCGATCGAATTCCAGCGGCCGCCGTGCGTAGCCGAGCCGATGCCGGAGTTCCAGGTGGCGGCATAGCGCGCATCCTGGAGCGTCCACCCTGCGAGGGTGCCAGTGCCGCCCAAGGACGCCGGCAGCGGGATCAAGCGTAGACCCCGTACTTCATTCGCTGCAGCAAGGTCTTGACGGCTTCGGCACCCGGCGAAGTGCTCAGCAGATCGATCGGCTTCCTGAACTCCAGACCCATCGCCTCGGTGTTCAGCCACTCGTTGGCGGCCTCCGCGCTGCCAAGCACCTCTTCTGCCATCGCGCGCACAGACTCGAGCCGGTAGATCCCGTCCGTCGTGCGCGCATCCAACAGCTTGTCTGGATCGGACTTGATGCGGTGGGCGGTTCGCGCGCTCACGCCAATGGCCTTCAGGATGGCATCGGTGGGCAGGGTATCCAACTTGGTTTCCCATATGCTGGTCAGCGCCCGGCCTGACACGCCCTTCATCACCATATCGTGGGCCATGACTCTGGAGCCCTCGAAAGCGTCGATGAACCCATCGAACACCTGGATGTTTCGCCCAGGCTTTCGGCCCGTGAGGATCTTCACGTTCGCGGCCTTCTTGCCTCGGACCCCATGGACCTTCATATCCGCAGTGGTGAGCGCGTCCTCCGCGAGGGTTGCTGCTGCGGCAGTCTGGGAGGCGCCCTTCTTGGGCTTGGCGGTCGAATGTTCGCTGGACGGCTTCATGCTGCTGCTCCTGCCATTTGGCAAACATCATACGCCACATGGCAAACCGCACGCCGCAGGCGAGGTTCAGTCTTCACCGAAACGAGCTTGCCAAAGTTCAGTATTGAGTGAAACACAGGCTCAGACTGCCGCGGCACGCTTCAGGCCAAGGTGCTGTCGGCCTGCCTCACCCCCGGACACCTCGTGAGAGAAGCGACACGGACTCGCCAAACGCGCGGCGATGCATCCACTCACCAGGCCCAGGGCAGCAGCGTCCCTTGCCTAGCGTCCAATGCCGCACGTTGAAGCTGCCGAGCCACGGTGAGGTCCTGCAAGGCCAGGCCGGTCATGTCGAAGAGCGTGATGTCGGCGGGTTCGCGCTGGAGCGCCGCCTTGCCGCAGAGGAGGTCGCCCAGTTCGATGCGGGCGGCCTCGGGGGACCACTGGCACTCGCCGATCTGCCTGGCCTGGGCCAGGTCGTCCACGACGATGCGGGCGCGCGCCAGCAAGCCTTCGGGCAGTTCGCGTTTGCCGCGCGTGTCCGCACCAACGCAATTCAGGTGGGTGCCCGGCTGTACCGCGCTCACGTCAAACAACACCTCGCGGCCAGGGGTGGCGGTGATGACCAGGTCGCTGCTGGCGACCGCCGCATTGCTGTCCGCCGCCAGCGAGATCGCACAGCGATCCGCGAACGCCGCCTCGAACGCCGGGTCGCGCCTGCCGTCGCGCGTCACGTAGCGGACCTGCGTGATGCCGGGCAGCGTGTCCAGTGCGAAGTCCAGCTGGACGCGCGCCTGCACCCCCGTGCCGAAGACGCAGGCCGAGGCCGTGTCGGGACGCGCCAGCAGGCGCAGTCCCAGCGCGCCAGCGGCACCGGTTCGCGCGGTGGTGATGGCGTTGCCGTCGATGATGCAGGTGGGCCGGCCGGTGCCAGGGTCGATGAGGACCACGGTGGCCTGGTGCGGCTCGCCACCCACGGCGCGGTTGGCAGGCCAGAAGCCCGCTGCCTTGAAGCCGAGCAGGCCTTGGGACGGCACGTCGCCCGACTTGATGCCGAAGACACCGCCGGTGAGCAGCGCTTCGCGCACCAACGGGAAAACGCGGCCGAGCCGGTCGCTGTGAAGCTCGAACGACTCCTGCACGGCCGCCAGCACGGCGTCCTTGGACAACAAGGCCTCCACGTGGTGCTTGTCGAGCAGGAGCAAGGTGGCGTCGCAGGGCATGGCGGTGGGCTTTCCGGAATCGAGTGGGACCTTGCGCAGGAACCGCGTCACCAGCCGTGCAGCCGGCTCCAGGGCTCGACCTGCGCGTTCTCGGAGAGCGCCTGATAGGCGGGGTACTGCGCCCCGGTCGCGCAAGCATGGTTGGGCAGGATGCGCAGCAGCGTACCGATGGGTAAGCGTTCGGCGATGTTCGGGTCGCGCTCGCCTTCGCGCGAAAGAATGCCGTGCTCCTGGTTGGCACCCGTGAGCAGATAGCCGGGCAGCACGGTCCCATCCAGGGTGCATGCCTGGCCGTAGCCGTAGTCCTTCTTCTGCTTCTGCGTGCCGCGGTCGCGGCTCATGGCCATCCAGCCTGCATCCACGATGGCCCAGCCCTTCTCCACCTGGTGGCCGATCACGGTAGCGAGCACGCTCAACGCGAGCTCGTCGGTGGCGCAAGCCCCCGCGTTTGCCATCACCAGGTCGAAGAACACATAGACGCCCGCGCGCACCTCGGTCACGCCTGCCAGGTGGCGGGCGGCCAGCGCGGTCGGCGTGGAGCCGACGCTGACGATGGGGCAGCTGAAGCCGGCCGCGCGCAGCCTCTCAGCGGCCTGCACGCATCCGGCGCGCTCCTGTTCGGCCATGGCCTGCTGGGCGGCCGGCGTGTCGAGGTCATAACTGGAGCCGGCGTGGGTCAGCACGCCCGCGATCTGCATCCCGCCGTCCGCCAAGGCCGTCGCAACGTCCAGCAGGGCCGGCTCGTCGGGCTTGATGCCTGACCGATGTCCGTCGGTGTCGATCTCGATCAGCACGTCAAAGACTTCGCCGCGTTCGCGCCCGAAGTCCGCGATGGCAAGCGCGGAGCCGGCGTTGTCGGTGAGGATCCTGAGGTCACAGCCGCGGCGGCGCAGCGCGAGGGCCTGCGGCAGCTTGCGGGCGGTCATGCCGACGGCGTAGAGGATGTCCGAAACGCCCTCGGAGAAGAAGAACTCCGCTTCCTTGAGCGTGGAGACGGTGATGCCCGTGGCGCCTGCGGCGAGCTGGGCCCGGACGACGGGCATGGACTTGCTGGTCTTGACGTGCGGACGGAATGCCACGCCGAGTTCGTCCATGCGGCGCTGCATGCGCTCGATGTTGCGCTGCATGCGCCGGATGTCGATGACGGCGGCGGGCGTGTCGAGGTCGCTGAGATGGGCCATGCGAGTGGGCGCGTGCAACGCGAGTCAGGTGTGGAATGGCGCCACTCTATTGAGTTTTTGATAAGCGACGCTTAATCTTCAAACCATCAATCTTTAACTTCAATTGAATGATCCAGATCGATGACCTGCGCCTGGCCGCGACGCTGGCCGCCTCGCCTTCCCTCAGTGCAGCGGCACGCACGCTGAACGTGACGCCGCCGGCCCTGTCGATGCGCCTGCGCAAGCTGGAGGCGGGCCTGGGCATGGTGCTGGCCCTGCGCGACGCGCGCCAACTGCGCCTCACGCCCGAAGGCGAGAACTTCGCCAGGGAGGCCGCCGCCCTGCTCAAGCAGATCGAGGATCTGCCAGGGCGCTTCCGCCTCGACGACGGCAGGCTCAGCGGCGTGCTCCGGCTGGCGGCGCCCTTCGGGTATGGCCGGTGCCGCATCGCGCCACTGATCGGCCGGTTCTCGCAGGCGCATCCCGAGCTGCAAGTCCATCTCACGCTGGGCGAGGCGCCATGGCCGGACCGCAACGATGTGGACGCCATCGTCCACATCGGCCGGCTGCGCGACTCCTCCTGGGTCGCGCACAAGCTGGCTTCGAACGAGCGCTGGCTGTGCGCCAGTCCGGCCTACCTGGATCGCCACGGCGTCCCGTCAACGCCGCAGGACCTGCTGCGCCATCGATGCATCTGCATCCGCGAGAACGACGAGGATGCGACGCTGTGGCACTTCCACCGCCACGCAGGCGATCAGGCCGGACGGCCTGCGGCGCGGGAGACGCTTCGCGTGCCGCAAGCCTTGCTCACCAACGACGGCACGGTGGCGCGTGGCTGGGCCGAGCAGGGACTGGGGCTGGTGTTGCGCTCGGAATGGGACGTGGCAGAGGCGATGGCCCGTGGCACGCTGGTGCGCCTGCTGCCCGACTGGCGGCTGGACAGCGCGGACGTCGTGCTGCTGCTGCCTTCGCGCAAGGGACGCCCGGCCCGACTGCAGGCGCTGCTGGCCTTCCTGACGCAGGCGCTGCGTCCCGAGGGGAACTGAGCGGTGATGTGGCCGCTAGAAATCTGCCACCTTGCCCCAGGCCGATGACCGGAAGCGGTCGGGGTGATACGGCGTCGGGTCGACCAGCGGCGCACTGCCGCTGACCACATCAGCGATGAGGTGCCCCGCGCCGGGGCCAATGCCGAAGCCATGGCCACTGAAGCCTGCGGCCAGCACCAGCCCGGGCAAGGTCGCTGTCTCGCCAATGCCGGGCACGCCATCGGGCGTGCTGTCCACATAGCCGGCCCAGGCCGCGGTCATCGCGCGCTCCTTGAGCGCCGGCACCAGCTCGACGGCTCGCTGCAGCGTGAGGCGAACCAGGGCCTGGTCCGGCGCGGGATCGAGGATGCGCAGGCGCTCCATCGGCGTGGGCCTGTCGAGCTGCCAGCGCCCCAGCCCTTCCCGGCCGGAGCTCATGCCGTCCAGCCGGCCGGGCGCCAGGTTGCGCCAGCGCCGCAGGAACATCGGCAGGAACTGCGGCGCGAAGCGGAAGAATTGCGGGGTGAGGTCGACGCGGCCGCGGCCGCTCACGGCCAGCGTGTAGCCGCCGTCGCTGCGGCGCGTCATGCTCACGCCGGCGGTGTGCAGCGTGTCGGGCAGCTCGCTGGCACCCGGCGCCACGGACAGCACCGTCTGGCGGATGGTGGCCTGGGGAAAGCGGATGCCGACCTGGCGGCAGAACGACGAGGCCCAGGCGCCGCCCGCGAGCACGGCGATGCGGGTTCGAATCGTGCCCTTCTCCGTGACGACGGCCGACAGCCTGCCGCCTTCGGTCTCGACCCCACGCGCGGCACACGCCTGGTGGACCGTTCCGCCATGGCGCATGACGGCTCGCGCCACCGCGGGGGCGGCGCGCGACGGGTCGGCGATGCCATCGGTGGGCGAGAACACGCCCCCGCGCCAGGCCTTGCCGGTGACGCGCCCGTGCTGCGCGGCCTGGTCGGCACTGAGCATCTGGGTCTTCACGCCGACGGTGCGCGCGAACGCCCCCCAGCGCGCCCAGCCGGCCAGCTCGGACTCGTCGTTGCTCAGATAAAGCAGGCCGCAGCGACGGAAACCGGTGTCTTCGCCTTCGTCCGCTGCGAAGCGCTCCCAGAGATCGAGGCTCTTCGTCGCCATCGGCAGCTCGCGCTCGTCGCGGTTCTGCTGGCGGCACCAGCCCCAGTTGCGGCTGGACTGCTCGCCTGCGATGCGACCCTTTTCGAGCAGCGCCACCTTCAATCCGCGGCGGGCCAGGTAGTAGGCCGTGAACGAGCCGATGATGCCGCCGCCGATGACGACCACGTCGGCGGCAGCGGGCAGGTCGGGCGTGGTCTCGACCAGGGTGAGCGGAGCGGGCATCGTCTGTTTCCCGCTCAGGCCGCGACCCACACCTTGCGCACCGTCTCGAGAGTGCGCCAGGTGCCCACGTAGCCCGGCTTCATGATGAAGCAGTCGCCTGCGCGGTAGGTGACCGGCGCATGGCCGTCCTCGGTGATCTCCGCCACGCCGGAGAGGATCAGGCAGAACTCCCAGGTCTCGCCCTTGATCGAGCGGTTCATGCCGACAGTGGACTCGAAAACGCCCGCGCGGACCTGGCCGTCCTTGGCGCTGTCGATGTCCCAGTTGCGGCACACGATGTCGCCCTCCAACACCCGATCTGCGGGCGGGCGGTATTCGCGTGGCTCGCCGAGCTTGGCGAAGTCGAAGTTGACGAGCAGTCTGGACATGGAGAGATGTGGCGGCTGAGTGGAACAGGTACGCAAAGATGCTAGGGCCAGGGCCTCTTCTTTGCTGCCGAAGGCGCCCCTCGCAAAGGACACAAACGTGCGATTCACGTCCGGGCCGCAGCGCAATCTGCCGGCGGATTTCGTGGGCCGCAGGGGAGCGATGAGAAGGGCGTGCGGGAGGGCTCTCGCGGGGAAGGCGCCCCGTCCAGACGGGGCGCCGGTACGCGTCAGAACTTGTATTGCACGGTGGCCGTGACGGTGCGCGTGCTGCCGGGGTAGACCCAGACCTGGCTGTACGAGCTCGCGTAGTACACCTTGTCAAACAGGTTGTCGACGTTGATCGACAGCTTGAGGTGCCGGTTGAAATCGTACGAGGACATCAGCTTGAAGGTGGTGTAGGCAGGCAGCTTGAAGTCATCGCTCGCCACCGTCGGCGCCACCGCGCCTTCGCGCTCGCCCACGTAGTTGATGCCGCCGCCCAGCGACGCGGCATGTCCGTCCGCGAGGAAGGTGCTCACCAGCAACAGGTTGGCGCTGTTGCGCGGCACGTTGGCCGACTGGCGTCCGACGAGGAAGCTGTTGTTGTCGCGGGTCACCTTCGCGTCAGTGAAGGCATACGCCGCGGACAGGCGCAAGCCCGAGACGATCTGGCCGGACACGTCGAACTCGACACCCTTGCTCTCGACTTCACCCGCGGCGACGGAGAAGTTGTTCGGATCGGCCGGGTCTGGCGTGAGCACGTTGTTCTTCGTGATCTTGTAGAGCGCCAGCGTGCTGGTGATGCCGGTTTCCGCCGAGTCGTACTTGGCACCGACTTCGTACGACTTGCCCTTCTCCGCCGGGAAGGACGTGAAGTCGCTCTTGACGCCGCTGTTCGGGCGGAAGCTCTTGGAGGCCGTGGCGTACAAGGAAATGGTCTTGGTCGGCTGGAAGACGAGACCGGCGCGCGGGGTGGTCGCGGTCAGCGTCTGGCTGACCCTGGTGCCGGCGATGTGGTTGTCCAGCGACTGGTCGTAGGAATCGCGGCGCGCGCCCAGCATCAGCTTCCACTGCGCGCTCAGGTCGATCTGATCCTGCAGGTAGAAGGCCTTCGAACGCTGGTGTTCCTTCGTGTCGGTGTTCTTCGTCATGGCGCTGGACACGTTGCCATAGACCGGCTCGTAGATGTCGATGTTGCCGGCGTTGGCCAGTCGGTACTGCAGTCGGTTGTCGGTGAAGGAGTAGGCGTCGATGCCGACCAGGAAATTGTTGACGACCGGGCCCGTCGGGACCTTGCCCAGCAGTTCCAGGCGGCCGGAAAGATCCGTGGCCGAGTTGTCACGTGTGCGGTGTTGGCGAACCAGCGTGCGCCCGTCTGACTGCAGGAAACGCGCTTCGGTCGAGGCACCGTTGATCGAGCTCTCCCGGTAGCTCACGCCCGACTGAACGGACCAGTCGTCGTTGAAGTAGTGCTGCACGAAGAGCTGCTGGCCAGTCGTCTTGATGGTCGTCTTGCCGTCGCCGGGCTCGCCGTAGAAGCTCGAAGGCGACACCAGGCCCAGCTTGCCGTTGACGGCGACCACGCCGCGGTCGAACGTTGCGCGCTGCTTGGAGAGCTCCAGCTCATAGGAGATCGTCGTGTCCGACGACGGCACCCAGATGAACGACGGCGAGATCATGTAGCGGTCGAAGCCGACATCGTTGCGGTAGCTGTCGCCGCGCTCGCCAGCCGCATTGAGTCGATAGGCGACTTCCTCGCCGATCGGGCCGGTCACGTCCGCGGTCAGGCGACGCGTGTTGTGGCTGCCGGCGGACAGGCTGACGGTCTGCGACGGCTGGAACAGCGGCTTCTTGGTCGTGATGTTGACCGTTCCACCCGGCTCGCCGCGTCCGTAGAGCGCGGAGGCCGGGCCCTTGAGAATCTCCACCGTGGCCGTGTTGGCCGAGTCGCGCACGCCGTTGTAGCCGCGGCTGTAGTTGAAGCCGTTGACCATGTAGTCCGAGCCGAAGTTCGGGTCACCCGTGAAGCCGCGCATCGAGTAGCTGTCCCACAGACCACCGAGGTTGCTCTGCTTGGAGATGCCGCTGGTGAGTTCGAGCGCGTCGGCCATCTTGGTCGCGCCCACGTCCTGCAGCAGGTCGGAGGTCAGGACGCGCACGCTCTGCGGCAGGTCCTTGAGCAGCGTGTCGGTCTTGGTGGCACCGGTCGCCGACAGGTTGCGGTACGGCTGCTTGACGGCCGAGATCGTCACGGACGTGACCGGGACATCGGCGGGCTGGCTGGCAGCGGCTGCCGGCGCGGCAGCAGCATCCTGCGCACTGGCAGATCCGCAACAGGCCAGGAGCGCGGCAGCAGGCACTGCAGCGAGAGCGAAGCGTCGATTGTTCATCACGTGGGTACTCCTCAGGGTCGTTGATCTGGAAACCGAACGGCACGGCAGCATCACCTGGCTCGCACAGGCGTGACCGCTCCCGGCCTGCGTCCGGGTGGACACAGGCCTTGAAACAGGAAAGGGGCTGGAATCGACCGCGACTCAGCGTCGGGCAAGGTACGTGAAGCGCCGCCTTCGGCCACTGCCGGCCGGGTGGGGGACGCTGGCCGCATCGAGACGCAGGGAGCGAGCGGGGACAGGGGGATGGGCCATGTCGAAATTATGAAATCACGCTGCGCGCAGAGTCTGCTGTTGAGGCTCGGGCAGCCACAATCTCGTGTCTTTCGGTGGCTTGCGGCGAGCTGTCGCTGCCGAAAAACGCGCCGTGGTGCGGGTCGGCCGAGCATGGTGCAATGAACGCACCGGCACGGTGAGCACCGCGCGCGCCTCCTACCCCAGTCCGCCCTGGCAGACGTACTTGGTCTGCATGTAGTCATCGAGGCCGTAGCGCGAGCCCTCCCGGCCGTAGCCGGACTCCTTGACGCCCCCGAAAGGGGCAGCCTCCGCGGCCAGCGCACCTTCGTTGAGGCCGACGATGCCGCTCTGCAAGGCCTCGGCAACGCGCCAGGCTCGCGCGATGTCTTGCGTGTAGAAATACGCCGCCAGGCCGAACGGTGTGCCGTTGGCCAGCGTGAGCACCTGCGCCTCGTCGGCGAAGCTGGAGATGGGCACGACCGGCCCGAAGGTCTCTTCGCACGCGCATGCCATGTCCGCGGTCACGCCGGTGAGCACGGTGGGCGCGAAGTAGTTCGGGCTGGCCCAGGCGCCGCCCGCCAGGCGCTCACCGCCCAGCACCACGCGCGCGCCCTTCTCGACGGCATCGTCAACATGCCGTGCGATCTTGTCCACAGCCCGCCCGTTGATCATGGGCCCGATCTGGGATTCGGACGCCGACGCGGGTCCGACGCACAGGGCAGCCACCCGGCGGGTCAACAGCTCGACGAAGCGGTCATGGACACCGGCTTGAACGTAGACGCGGTTCGGGCACACGCAGGTCTGCCCGCCATTGCGGAACTTGGCGGCCATGAGCCCGTCGACGGCTGCGCTCAGGTCGGCGTCGTCGAACACGATGAAGGGCGCGTTGCCGCCCAGTTCCAGCGAGAGCTTCTTCAGCGTGGCGGCAGACTCGCGCGCCAGGTGCTTGCCAATCGGCGTCGACCCGGTGAACGTGATCTTGCGCACACGGTCATCGGCGAGCCACACATCAACGACTTCCGGCGTTCTCTCGCGCGACGCCGTGACCACGTTGATCACACCGGCCGGAATGCCCGCCTGCTCGGCCAGCGCAGCCAGGGCCAGCGAGGTCAGCGGCGTGTCCTCCGCGGGCTTGGCCACCACGGTGCATCCGGCGGCGAGGGCGGGCGCGATCTTGCGCGCAATCATGGCCGCAGGAAAGTTCCACGGCGTGATCGCGGCGACGACCCCCACCGGCTCCTTCAGCACCAGCATCTTGCGGCCGCGCACCGGCTCGGGAATGAGGTCGCCGTAGGCGCGGGTGGCCTCCTCGGCGAACCACTCCACGTAGCTGGCCGCATAGGCGATCTCGCCGCGCCCTTCCGCCAGCGGCTTGCCTTGCTCGCGCGACACCAACCGGCCCAGGTCGTCCTGGTGCGCCAGGATCAGGGCATGCCAGCGCTTGAGGAGTTGCGCGCGCTCACGTGCGCTTCGCGCGCGCCAGGCCGCAAACGCATGATGCGCGGCGTCCACCGCGGCGGCGGCGTCGATGGCATTGCTGTCGGGCACACGAGCGAATGCGAGCCCGGTGGCCGGATCGCTGACATCGAAGGCGGCGCCGCTCGCCGACTCGGACCAACGGCCGTCGATCAGGTTGGCGGAGCGCAGCAGCGAGGAGTCTTGAAGCGTGAGCAGGGACATCTTGGTTTGGAATCGGGGTTGCGGGACGAGGTCGGCGATGGCAGGTCCCCTCTCGGTGGTGGACGGCGCGCCCCCAGGTCGCGCGTGCGCGGCCCGGAATGAGGGCGATCTTGTGGGAGGCTCATTCGACGATCCTGTTCGATTGAAGCAGGATCGTGCAGCAGCGTCGTCGGCCCTCGGTCTGCGCAAGACACGCGATCTGCCGTTCTGGCGCACCGCGACAGCACGGCCTGCCAAGCCCGCGCCCAGCGGTCTTCGGAGCCGGCCGACGGAAGCCCCTGCGCGGCGCCACGGCTCGGCAGATGGTTTCGAGCGCACCGCATTCGGCAGCAGCGCCCCGTCGTTGAGCCGCCATCCACAGAACATGCTGTCGAATTTCGTCCGCGGTCTGTTTCGATGCCAATTGCCAGCGCGCGCGCTCCACAATTCGGTCGTCATGAACAGCAATTCGGAGCGCACGGTGGCGCAGACAACTGGCGCGGTCGACCCCGAGGTCGACGCCGTTCACCTCCGGCCCTTCACTCCGGCCGACCTCGAAGCGGCGCAAGCCCTCTCCAGGGAAGTGCAGTGGCCGCATCGTCCTGAAGACTGGCGTTTCGTCTCCGCGCTGGGCGCGGGCGTGGTTGCGGAATGCAGGGGGCAACTGGTCGGCACGGCCCACTGCTGGAAGTGGCCGGATCGCCGTGCGACGCTCGGCATGGTGATCGTGGCACCGCCCATGCAGGGGCGCCGCATCGGCGCGCAGATGATGCGCGCGCTGCTGGATGACCTGGCGCAGTTCGACGTCTCGCTGCATGCCACGGCCGAGGGCCGGGCACTCTATGAACGGCTCGGATTCGTCGCCCTCGGGGAAGTGCGACAACACCAGGGAATGGCGCATCCGGCCCCTCTTGCCGCCATGACGCCGGGACAGCGGCTACGCCCGCTGGGTCGGGCCGACGTGGACAGACTCGTCGAACTGGATGCCGCTGCAAGCGGGATGGCACGCGGCGAAGCGGTTCGCGCGCTGATCGCGGATGCCCAAGGCATCGTGCTCGACCGGGATGGCGAGCCCGTCGGCTTCTCTTTGTTGCGGCGGTTCGGACGCGGGTACGCGATCGGCCCCGTGGTCGCGCCGGATGCCTCCGGGGCGCGGGCCTTGATCGCGCACTGGACAAGCCAATGCGCCGGCAGGTTCCTGCGCATCGACGTCGAGGCCAGCAGCGGTCTCGGTGGTTGGCTGGAGGACCAGGGCCTGCATCGCGCGGGCAGCGTCGAGATGATGACGCGCGGCACGCCGCCCAGGCGCGGCCCCGCCTCTGGCCTGTACGCCCTGATCAACCAAGCGCTGGGATGATGGCCAGGCCGGCGTTCCTGTACAAGTCCGATCCGGCTCGCGGCGCGATCTGGAAACAATGCTTCGAGGAGAACCTCCCGGGCATCGAGTTTCGCCAGTGGCCCGAGGTCGGCAACCCCGCCGAGGTCAGGTTCCTGGCCGCCTGGGAGCCACCGCCGGACCTGGCCAGCCGCTTCCCCGCGCTGGAAGTGCTGTTCTCGGTTGGCGCGGGCATCGACCAGTTCGATCTGGCGGCACTGCCGCCCACGCTATCCGTCGTTCGCATGATCGAGCCGGGCATCGTGGCCGGGATGATGGAGTACGTCACGCTGGCCGTGCTGGCTTTGCATCGCGACCTGCCGGCCTACCTCGAGCAGCAGCGCGCCGCGCTTTGGCAAGCCCGGCCCCGCCTGCCCGCAAGCCGTCGCCGCGTCAGCGTGCTCGGCCTCGGATCTCTCGGGCGCGCAGTCCTTTCAGCGCTGGGCAACTTCGGCTTCGACTGCGCCGGCTGGAGCCGCTCACAGCATGCCATCGAGGGCGTGAAATGCCTCTCTGGCACCGAAGGGCTGACGGCGCTTGTCGCGCAGACCGACATCCTGATCTGCCTGCTTCCGCTGACTGCACAGACCCGGGGAATGATCAGCGCCTCCCTGCTGGCGAAGCTGCCTCGCGGTGCAGCCTTCGTGAATGCCGGCAGAGGCGGTCATGTGGTCGACAACGACTTGATCCATGCACTGGACAGCGGCCATCTGCGCGCGGCCGTCCTGGACGTCTGCGAACCCGAGCCACCCGCGCCGGAGCACCCTTTTTGGCATCACCCGAAGATCTGGATGACGCCGCATGTGGCCAGCGAAACGCAGGCGCTGACCTCAGCGGAAGCGGTCATGAAAAACCTGAGGCGCCATGAGAATGGGCAGCCCATGGACGGGCTGGTGGATCGCATTCGGGGCTATTGATTCCGCATTGCGCGCGCTCTTGATAGCCTGAGAACGAGCCGGCTGCGGAGACATGCGTGATTTGCGCGCTGCGGTCCAGTCGGGGCAACGTACCGCTTTGCACCATGCAAGCGGCGCGCAATCGGACGACGGCGTGGGGAGAGTCGTCGCGTGTCTCTTGCATTGGCGCAATGTCCAGGCGGCGGCCAGCGCAGCCCGCACTGCGCCTTTCCATGTCGCATTCGAGCGCTCGACCACGTTCAGCAATGGAGGCCGTCTCGCGCCTCGTCCATTGTCAACGCCATCGAAAGGACACCCATGCTCGCAATGATTTCCATGGTCACCGGCCTCTGTGCCGGTGGGCTTGCCCTCTATCAAGCCAGCAAGCAGCCGGACAAGGCGCGGCAGTTGCGCATGCTCAGCCTGGCGCCCTTCGGCATGGCCGCACTGATGGCGGTGCTGTTCGTCTTCTGAGCCTACGGCGCGCAGCCAGGTCTCCTACCCGCAGTCGCTTTGCAGTCCCACGTGGGCGCAGAGGCGTCGCGAGGAACATGGGTTCCGTGGTGCCCATCACTGGCACCCGGCCAACAAGGAGACTGACATGACGACTTCGAATCCGCTTGCCGAGGCGAATCGCGACCCGATCACCGGCGCACCCGGTGCCCACCCCATCGGAACCGGCGTAGGCGCTGCAGTCGGCGGCATGGCCGCGGGCGCTGCGATGGGCACGGTGGCCGGTCCTGTCGGCACCGCCATCGGTGCAGCAGCCGGCGCCATCATCGGCGGCCTGGCTGGCAAGGGCGTGGCCGAACAGGTAGACCCCACCCGCGAAGACGCCTACTGGCGCGAGAACTACCGCGACCGGCCCTATCTGGACTCGGCTCTCGCCTATGACGAGTACGCCCCCGCCTACAGCCTGGGCCACCAGTACTACAGCCAATACCCGGACGCCAGCTTCGACGACATCGAGCCCCAACTCGGCCGCGACTGGGACGAACGCTACCGCGGCAATTCCTCGCTGAGCTGGGACAAGGCCAAGCACGCCACCCGCGACGCGTGGGAACGCGTCAGCAACGGCGTGGAACGCGCCATCCCGGGCGATTCGGACCGCGACGGTCGCTGACCAGACTCCAAGCGCGTTTCGCCAGCGCCACACACCCGCAGCGCTGGCGCGCCATTGCCCGCAGCATCGATTTCCGGAAGATGGGATCTCGTATGAATGTTCAGCGGCTCAGGACCTTCAGATCAGGGAGGATGTTCATTCGTCGGCCTTGGCTTGCATCCGCGCCTGGGCGGCCTGCAGCGCACTTTGAATCTTCTGCTCGAACACTTCACGCGGCGGCAGCACCGTCAGGTACTCGGCCACGTGGATGCCTGCCTTGTCCATCTCCAGCAGCTCGATCTGCTCGCGCTTCTTGCCTGTGCACAAGATGATGCCCAGCGGCGGCCCGTCGCCCGGCTCTTGGTCGTACCGGGCCAGCCAGCGCAGGTACAGCTCCATCTGCCCCTTGTACTCGGCCTTGAAGTCACCCAGCTTCAGCTCCACCGCCACCAACCGGCGCAGCTTGCGGTTGTAGAACAGCAGGTCGAGGTAGAAGTCGTCGTGGTCGAGCTGGATGCGCCGCTGCCGCGCCACGAAGCTGAAGCCTGCGCCCAGCTCCAGCAAAAAGGTTTCCAGCTCGCGCAAGATGGCGTCTTCGAGGTCCTTCTCCAGGTAACGGTCCTGCAGGCCCAGGAAGTCCAGCACGTACGGGTCTTTCAGCACCAACGCGGGCGCCAACTCGCGCTGCTGGGCCAAGCCGACCCTGTCCAGCTCGTGGCGGATCAGTTGCTCAGGCTGGGCCGACAGCGCCGTGCGTTCAAACAGCATCGACGCGACGCGCTCATGCAGCGTGCGAACGCTCCAGCCTTCCAACTGGCACATCTGGGCGTAGAACTCACGGGCCAGCGGATCTTTCAGCGGCAGCAACTCGCGAAAATGTGACCAGCTCAACTGTCGCCACAGCGTGGCGACTTTCGCCTCATCCGGAAAGGTCTGCGCGAACTGCACCATTCGTCGCAGGTTCTTCTCCTCAAAACCGCGGCCATAGTCCTGCACCAATTGTCGCGACAGCGTGGCGACAATTTCCTCTCCGTAGGCAGCCCGCGCGCCACCCAGCACCTCGCGGCCGATGCGTTGGCCGATCCGCCAGTACATCAGGGTCAGGCCAACGTTGACCGCGGCAACAGCCGTGCGACGAGCCTCGTCAATGAACTGCCGAAGCTCAGCCAGCAGCACGGCTGCATCCGATATTGCCGCCGTTGGGACAAAGGTAGTCACACGAGGCTTTGGAGGCTCGGCTGCTTTGCGTGTGCTCATCTCATCCCTTTGCACGGCCGCCCTTGCGGCTTCCTCGCCACATCTCGCGGCGCGCCTCCGATGCGGATGCGCACCGGCCGCATGAATGCTTTCAAGCAATGGCAACCGAACTGCCATGGCCGCACGCCACAGTCCAAGCGCTGGTGTGAGTGGTAGGCCGTGTTGGACTTGAACCAACGACCAAAGGATTATGAGTCCTCTGCTCTGACCAACTGAGCTAACGGCCCCCTACCGAAGGGGCGCATTGTAGAAGCTGCGGTGGGCGGTTGGCGGGTCACTCGATGCGCCAGTGGCTTGCCTCTGGGACCAGCGGCATTTCGGGGCCGGGGAGGACTTGCCTGACGTCTTCGGGCAGGGCTTGCTGGTGGGCGCGAATGAGGTCGTAGCGGTCCAGCGAGAGCTTGGTGCTGCTGTCTTCATCGGGCATGACGACCGGGCGCAGGAAGACCATGAGGTTGGTCTTCTTGCGGGTGCGGCTGAGGGTACGGAAGAAGGCGCCGAGGTAGGGGATGTCGCCGAGGACTGGCCATTGGTCGGCGTCGCTGGTGTACGTGTCTTCGATCAGACCGCCAAGCACGATGATCTTTCCGTCGTTGACCATGACCGTCGATTCGATGGAGCGCTTGTTGGTGGCCGGGCCGGCGTTGGTGGTGCCAGGCGTGGTGGTGCTGGAGACGGACGAGGATTCCTGCAGGATGGTCAGGCGGATGGCGCCGTTCGGGCCGATCTGCGGGCGGATGCGCAGCGTGAGGCCCACGTCCTTGCGCTCAATGGTCTGGAACGGGCTGGAGCTGGTGGTGGACGTGTACGAGCCGGTGACGAAAGGCACGTTCTGGCCGACGACGATCTTGGCTTCTTCGTTGTCCAGCGTGATCAGGTTGGCGGTGGACAGGATGTTGGTGCCGGAGGTGGACTGGATGGCCTGTGCGACGGTGGCCAGCGTGATGTCCGTCGTGGTGGCGGCGATGTTGAAGATCTGCTTCCACTGGATGCCCACGTCCATGGCCTTGCTGGCGTCCACCTCGACGACCAGCGATTCGACATAGAGCTGGGCGCGGCGCGTGTCCAGCTGCTCGACGACGGCGCGCAGCTGGCGGAACAGCGGCTCGGGTGCGGTGACGATCAGCGAGTTGGTGGCCGGATCGGCCTGGATGTTGCCGCCGGTGGCCGGTGCGGCGGTGCTGCTGAGCGGCGTGGTGGCGGCCGTGCTGGTGCTGCCGCCGCTGCTTGAGCTGGTGCTCGATGGCGTGCTGGCGTTCAGGCTGGACGAGCCACTGCTGCTGGGGCCGCTGCTGCGCGACTGGGACGAGGCGCCGCCACTGCTGGTGGCGCCCTGCCCGGTCGCGTCGCTGCTGAAGGCGGCGCGCAGCACGGTGGCCAGGCGCGTGGCTTCGGCGTGCTGCAGGTAGATGACGTGCACGTTGCTGCCGGCCAGGCCTGCGGCACCGGGCTGGTCCAGCCGGGCGACGAGCGCGCGGATGGCGGCCAGGCGGGCGGGGTTGGCGGCACGGACCAGCAAGGCGTTGATGCGGCTGTCGGCGACGATGGATGCGGAACCGGCGCTGCCCCCGCCCGCGCTGGCGTTGCTGCGCTGGGCTTGCGGGCCGGGGGTTGGACTGGCGGATGATGAACCGCCAGCCTCTTCGCTCAGTCGCTGCACCAGCACGGCCATGTCCACCGCCAGCGCGTGCTGCAGCGGGATGACTTCGACGTCGGTGGCGCTGGGCTGGTCCAGTGCGGTGATGATCTGGCCCAGGCGCTGCAGGTTGCTGGCGTAGTCGGTGATGACCAGCGCGTTGTTGCCGGCGCTGACGTTGATGGTGTTGTTCGCGGTGATCAGCGGGCGCAGCACCGGCAGCAGGTTGGCGGCGCTTTCGTAGGTGGGGCGGAAGATCTGCGTCTGCACCGTGTCGCCGGCGCGCGACGCACCTTCCACGGAGACGGTGCCGCTCTGCAGCTTGGCATCGGCCTCGGGAAGGATCTTCAGCATGCCGTTGGACTCGATGATGGCCAGGCTCAGGCCACGCAGGCCGGCCACGAAGATGGACAAGGCCTGGGCCTGGCTGACAGGCTGCTCGGTGTAGAGCGTGAGCCTGCCCTTGACGCGCGGGTCCACCAGGATGGGCCGGTTCAGCAGGTCGGCCATCACGCGGGCGGCGGCCTCCACTTCGATGTCTGGGAAGTTCAGCGTGGCACCGCCCGCATGTGCGGCCACTTTGGACGAGGCGCGGTTGGTGGACGCGGCATGCGAGGCGGCGGCGCCAGCGAGGAGGCAAGCGGCCAGCAGGCACGACCAGGCGCGCAGGCACGCGGGCCGCGTCATTCCAGAAAGGTTCACAGCAAGGACTTCAGCAGAGCAGGACGGGACAGCGCCGAACAGCGCAGGCCGCGATGCTGGAAGCCTTGTGTCAAGCGCGCTTGTGGCGCCGGTAAGTGCGCAGCAACATGGCTGCGCCGTCTTGCTCAGTGCTGGCTGTTCAGCGCTGGCTCAGGGCGTTGCCGACCAGCTTGGACGTGATGTCGACGATCTGGATCATGCGGTCGTAGGCCATGCGGGTGGGGCCGATCACGCCCAGCGTGCCGACGACGTGGCCGTCGACCTCGTACGGCGCGGAGACCACCGACAGCTCTTCGTACGGCACCACCCGGCTCTCGCCGCCGATGTAGATGCGCACGCCTTCGGCGCGGCTGGAGGTGTCCAGCAAGCGCATCAGCTGGGTCTTCTGCTCGAACAAGTCGAACAGCTTGCGCAGCGAGCCCATGTCGTGGCCGAAGTCCTGCACACCCAGCAGGTTGCGCTCGCCGCTGACGATGACCTGGTCCTCGTTTTCGGCCAGCGCCTCGGAGCCTGCCTTCACTGCCGCATGCATCAGCACGCCAATCTCGCCGCGCAACACCTCGACCTCGCCTTGCAACCGCTCGCGCACTTCCTCCAGACTGAGGTTTGCGTAGTGGGCGTTGAGGAAGTTGGTGGCCTCTATCAGTTCGCCCTGGCTGTAGTCGTGCGCGGTGAACAGCACGCGGTTCTGCACGTCACCGTCCGGTGCGACCAGGATCACCAGCACGCGCTTGTCGCCCAGGCGCATGAACTCGACGTGGCGGAACACGCTGGCCTTGCGCGGCGCGGTGACCACGCCGACGAAGCTCGACAGGTTGGACAGCAGCTGCGCGGCCTGGGCGATCACGCGCTGCGGCTGGTCCGGCTGCAGCTGGCCGCGGGCGGCGGCAAATTCGGAGGCGCTACCGGCCAGGTCCAGCGGGCGGGCAGTCAGCATGGTGTCGACAAACAGCCGGTAGCCGCGGGCGGTGGGAATGCGGCCGGCAGAGGTGTGCGGGCTGATGATCAGGCCGGCGTCTTCCAGGTCGGACATGACGTTGCGGATGGTCGCGGGCGACAGCTCCAGACCTGAGGCTTTGGAGAGCGTGCGCGAGCCCACGGGCTGCCCGTCGGCAATGTAGCGTTCAACCAGGGTTTTCAGCAGTGATCGGGCGCGATCGTCGAGCATGTTTTTCATTGTACGGACATGCACTTGTGCAGGGCGCCAACGAGGGCAGCCCAGGGGGTCTCACAGAAGGGCGTGTGGTGTAATTCTTCGCACCATGCCAACCCGTTTTCGCCACGCCGCGCTGATAGGCAAGTATCAGGCCCAGGGCATCCGACCGATGCTCGAAGCCATTGCCGACTTCCTGGGGCGCCAGGGCTTGGAAGTCTCGATCGACCACGAGACCGCGCACAACACCGACTGGACCGAACACACCGCCTTGAGCCCGGCCGAGATCGGCGCGCAGTGCGACATTGCGGTGGTGGTGGGCGGCGACGGCACCATGCTGGGCATTGCCCGCGAACTGGCAGCGCACAACCTGCCGCTGGTCGGCATCAACCAGGGGCGGCTGGGCTTCATCACCGACGTGCGCCTGAGCGACTGGGCCGAGGCACTGGGCCCCATCATCCAGGGCGACTACGAAGAAGAGCGGCGCGCGATGATCGAAGGCGCCGTGTGGCGCGACGGCGCGACCATCTTCGAAGGCCTGGCGCTGAACGACGTGGTGGTGAGCCGAGGTGCCACCTCCAGCATGGTCGAGCTGCGGGTGGACGTGGGCAGCGACTTCGTCGCCAACATGCGGGCCGATGGCCTGATCCTGGCATCGCCCACCGGTTCCACCGCCTATTCGCTGTCGGCCGGCGGGCCCATCCTGCATCCGTCCATTGGCGGCTGGGTGCTGGTGCCGATTGCCTCGCACACCTTGTCGAACCGACCCATCGTGCTGCCGGACTCTCAGGAAGTGACCATCACCATCGTGGCCGGGCGGGACGCCAGCGCCAGCTTCGACATGCAAAGCCTGGCCAGCCTGCTGCACGGTGACCAGGTGCGCATGCGCCGCTCGTCGCAGATGGTGCGCTTCTTGCACCCGCGTGGCTGGAGCTACTACGCCACGCTGCGCCGCAAGCTGCGCTGGTACGAAGGCACGGTCTGATCATGCTCAAGCACCTGACCCTGAAGGATTTCGTGATCGTCAGCGAGCTGGACCTCGCGTTCGATGGTGGTTTTTCCGTGCTGACCGGCGAGACCGGCGCCGGCAAGTCCATCCTGATCGACGCGCTGCAGCTCGCGCTGGGCGCCCGGGCCGAGAGCCAGATGGTGCGCGAAGGCGCTTCGCGCGCCGAAATCACCGCCGGCTTCGACTCACCCGCCTCGCTCACCGCCTGGCTGGACGAAGCCGGCTTCGAGCAGGACGACGACCTGCTGCTGCGCCGCGTGGTGGACGCCCAGGGCAAGAGCCGCGGCTTCATCAACGGCAGCCCGGCCACCGCCAGCCAGCTGCGCGAAGTGGCCGAGCACCTGGTGGACATCCACGGCCAGCACGCCTGGCAGGGCCTGACCAAGCCCGCCTCGGTGCGCGCGCTGCTGGACCAGCAGGCCGGCGCCGACACCACGCCTGTCGCCCGCGCCTACGCCGCCTGGAAAGCCGCGGCCGACGCACTGGCGCAAGCCCGCGAACACCAGGGCGAGCGCGAGGACGAACGCGAACGCCTGCAGTGGCAGCTCGGCGAGCTGGACAAGCTCTCGCCCGGCGAGACCGAGTGGCCGGAGCTGAACCATGAGCACCAGCGGCTGGCGCACGGCCAAGCGCTGATCGAGGCTGCGCACCAGGCCGGCCAGTGGCTGGAGGAAGACGAGGCCAGTGCCGCACGGCTGCTGGGCAAGGCGTTGAATGCGCTGGAAGCCGTCAGCGACTATGACGAGCGGCTGGCGCCGGTGATCGAAGGGCTGCACAGCGCCAGCGTGCAGCTGGACGACGCCACGCACACCTTGCAGGCCTACCTGGGCCGCGCCGAGCTGGACCCTTCGCGACTGGGCGAGCTGGACAGCAGGATCTCGGCCTGGATGGGCCTGGCCCGGCGCTTTCGCCGCCAGCCCGAAGACCTGCCCGCACTGCGCGAGGAATGGCGCGCGGCGCTGGCACAGCTGGAAGCCGCAGCCGACCTGCAAGGCCTGGAACAGCGTGTGCAGCAGGCCGAGCAGCAATGGCGCGAACAGGCCAGCACGCTGAGCCGCGCCCGCCAGCAGGCCGCCGGGCCGCTGGGCCAGCGCGTGACGGCGGCCATGCAGCAGCTGGGCATGGCCGGCGGCAAGTTCGAGGTGGCGCTGCAGCCGCAGGACACGCCGCAGGCTTACGGCCTGGAGACGGTGGAATTCCTGGTCGCCGGCCACGCAGGCAGCGCGCCGCGGCCGCTGGCCAAGGTGGCCTCGGGCGGCGAGCTTTCGCGGCTGGCGCTGGCCATTGCGGTGACCACGGCGCAGCGCCGCGGCAGCGCGCCCAAGGCCGCCGCGACGGACCTGAACCCCGGCACGCTGATCTTCGACGAGATCGACTCCGGCGTGGGCGGTACGGTGGCCGATGCGGTGGGCCGGCTGATGAAGCAGCTGGGCCAAAGCGTGCAGGTGCTGGCAGTGACCCACCTGCCGCAGGTGGCAGCATGCGCGGACCAGCACTTCGTCGTCGCCAAGGCCACGCGCCAGGGCAGGACGCACAGCCAGGTCACGCCCGTGAGCGGCGAGGCACGGGTGGCCGAAGTGGCGCGCATGCTGGGTGGCGACAAGCAGTCCGGCACCAGCCTGGCGCATGCGCAGGAGCTGATCAACCAGGCGGTGGTCGAGGCGGCACCGCGCGCGGCGCGCTCCCGCTGAGATGGCCATGAACGATTTGCCCGACCCGTCCGAGGACGATGTGGTGCCGGTGCCGGTCATGCCACCGGCATTGGAAGAGCGCGAGGTGGTGCTGGTCACCGGCATCTCGGGCTCTGGCAAGTCGGTCGCGCTGCATGCGCTGGAAGACGCCGGCTACTTCTGCGTGGACAACCTGCCGCCCGAGCTGCTGCGCGACTTCATCCGCGTCGAGCGTGGCCATGGCGTGCGGCGCATGGCGATTGCGGTCGACGTGCGTTCAGCCAATTCGCTGCCGGTGCTGCTGCCCACACTGTCGGCACTGAAAGCCGAAGGCGTGCGGGTGCGCAGCGTATTCCTGAATTCGCACACAACGGCCCTGGTGAAGCGCTTTTCCGAGACCCGCCGGCCGCACCCGCTGAGCAAGCCGCTGGAAGGCGGTGACGACCCCCACCGTGCGCTGGTCGACGCGATCGAGCTGGAGCGCAACCTGCTGGCCGACCTGCGCGAGCAGTCCACCGTGCTGGACACCAGCGAGCTGCGCCCGGCCCAGCTGCGGCTGTGGGTGCGCGACCTGGTGGGCGCGACCAGCAGCCGGCTGACGCTGGTGTTCCAGTCCTTTGCCTTCAAGCACGGCGTGCCGCTGGACGCCGACCTGGTGTTCGACGTGCGCGTGCTGCCCAACCCGTTTTACCTGCGCGAGCTGCGGCCGCTGACCGGCCAGGACGCGCCGGTGGCGGCCTACCTGCGCGAGCAGCCCGAAGTGCTGGAGATGATGAGCCAGATCGAGGCCTTTGTGCGGCGCTGGCTGCCGGCCTTCGAGCAGGACCAGCGCAGCTACCTGACGGTGGCCATTGGCTGCACCGGCGGCCAGCACCGCTCGGTGTTTTTTGTCGAGACGCTGGCGCAGCGTTTCGCCGACCAGGTGGCCACGCTCAAGCGCCACCGTGAACTTGACGCGCGCAGCTGAGAAGCGCCAAAACAGAACCAATGCCTTTTCCGACCCAGGACCTGCCGCTGTTCCCGCTGCAGTCCGTGCTGTTTCCCGGGGGCCGGCTGGCCCTGAAGATCTTCGAGGCCCGTTACCTGGACCTGATCAGCCGCTGCCTGCGCGAGGGCACCGGCTTTGGCGTGGTGGGCCTCAGCCAGGGCAGCGAAGTGCTCCAGCCAAGTCAGGCCGGGCAGCCGGTGCGCTTCGAGCCCGTGGGCGTGCTGGCACGGCTGCAGGCGGCCGAGGCCGAAGGCACCAACCTGCTGAAGATCTGGTGCGAAGGCGGCCCGCGTTTCAAGCTGCTGGGCGATGCGGTGCAGCAGCAAGGCCTGTGGGTGGCGCCGCAGGTGGCCTGGCTGGACGATGACCTGCCCACACCGCCGGGCGATCGATTCGCCGAAGCCGCCGCCGCGCTGGGCCGCGCGCTGGACGCGCTGGAGGCCATGCAGCCGCCGGTGCCGGCGCTGGCCCAAACCCCGCGCCGGCTGGACGATGCCGGCTGGGTGGCCAACCGCTGGTGCGAGCTGCTGCCCATCAGCCGCGTGGCCAAGCAGAAGCTGATGGAACTGGACGAGCCGCTGACCCGGCTGGGCCTGGTGGACGATTTCCTGCGCAAGCAGAAAGTGATCTGAAGCGCGCGATCTGACCGGAAGTCAATCCGGCCGCAGCAACTTGCGCACCGGCGTTGGCAGCCCATAGCTGGGCAGCTCTTCCATCGCCACCCAGCGCCCGGTGGGCCACTTCAGCGGCAAGGCCTGGGCCAGCGGCGAGCGCTCGGGCAGGCTGGCGCGCACGGGGCTCAGTGCCCAGTCGAAGTGCGTCAGCACATGCGAGATGGTGGGCAGCGGCTCGCCCTCGCCAGGCCCGTCCGCCAACCAGGCTTGCAGCGTGGCCACGTCCTCGAATTCCGGCAGGCTGAACAGCCCCGCCCACACGCCCGTGTCCGGCCGCTGCTGCAGCCACACTGCGTTGCCCTGCTGCAGCCACAGCAGCGCATGCGCACGCTTGCTGCGCTTGAGCTTGCGGGTCTTGACCGGGTACTCCGTCTCCCGGCCCTCGCGGTGGGCCACGCACAGCGGCTCCCAAGGACACAGCAGGCAGGCCGGCGCGCGCGGCGTGCAGACGGTGGCGCCCAGGTCCATCAAGCCCTGGGTGTAGGCCGTCATGTCTTCGCCGGCAGCGGGCAGCATGGCATCGGCCTCGGTCCACAGCAGGCGCTCGTTGCGCGGTGACGAGAGGTCTTCGCCAAAGCCCAGCGCGCGGCTCAGCACGCGCCGCACGTTGCCGTCCATGATGGACACGCGCTCGCCGTAGCAGAACGCAGCCACCGCCGCAGCGGTGCTGCGGCCGATGCCGGGCAAGGTCTGGAGCAGCGCAGCGGTGGGCGGAAAAGCGCCGCCGAAGTCGCGCATCACGGCCTGGGCGCAGCGGTGCAGGTTGCGGGCGCGGCTGTAGTAGCCCAGGCCGGCCCACAGTGTCAGCACGTCGTCCAGCGGCGCGGCGGCGAGTGCGGCCACGTCGGGGAAACGGTCCAGGAAGCGCTGGTAGTAGCCCAGCACGGTGCTGACCTGGGTCTGCTGCAGCATGATTTCCGACAACCAGACGCGGTAGGGGTCACGCGTCTGCTGCCAGGGCAGGTGGTGGCGGCCGTGCTGGCGCTGCCAGTGGATCAGCGCAGGGGCCAGCGCCGCGGCATCGTTGACGTCAGGCAAGGGAGATATCAGTCCGGATCAGTTGGCTCTTGCCGCAGCGCCGGGCTGCCAGCCGTCGGTCGTGATCATCTGCATGCCGGCATGGTCCTCGGCCGCTTCAGGCTCGAAGCTGGGGCCTTGCTCGGCGCGGCTGCGCAGCGCCGAAGCCAGCGAATACGCACGGTCCACCAGCTCCAGCAGCTTGGCATCCTGGTTCTCCACTTCGAGCAGGCGCTGTTCCAGCTCGCCAGCAGCGCTCTGGATGCGCTCCAGCGATTCGCGGCGGCGCTTGAAGCTGCGGCGGCGCTCGCGGAACTGGCCGTCGATCTGGCCGGAGGCCGCCTGGTTCCAGGCCTCGATCTCGCCGCTGGCGTTCTCGAAGATCACGCGCAGCTTGGAAACCAGCATGCGCTGGAACTGTTCGCTGAAGGCCGTGGAGTTCAGCCGCATCGAGCGGGTGACGCTGAAGTAGCGGCCATAGCTGCGCTCGATCAGCATCAGCTCCTGCTTGAACGGCGACAGCTCGGGCGCAGGCGACGGCACCAGCGAAAAGCCGAACTCGGTGTTGAGCTGGTTGAACAATGCGTTCAGCATCTGGCCGGCTTCGGCGCACAAGGCCGTGGCCTGGTCCAGCTGGGCCGACAGGCGCTGGCAGAGCTTGGCGAAGGCCGCGCGGGCGCGCAGGTTGAACCAGCCACTGCCGATGGCCTGCTGCAGCTCGGCGACAGCGTCACGCACGCGGTCTGCGTCCAGTGCCTTCAACGCGCTGCGCTGCAACCGGGCGTGCACCGTGCGCAAGGCGGTCAGGCGCGCGGTGCAGCGTTCGAACTCTGCCGTGTCGGCATGCACACGTTCGAGCATCTGTGTCACACGGCCGGCGCTCTTGCCGCGCAGGCCGCGCAGTTCCAGCATCTGCTCGGCGTTGTGGCGGCGCTGGTCGCGCAGGCGGCGAGTAGAGTGTTCCAGCAACGACTGCACGCCGCTGATCACGGCGCGGGCCAGCACACGCTGGCGCTGCGGCAGCAGGTCGGCATTCAGCGCGGCTTCCAGGATGGGCAGGCGGCTGGCTTCCAGGCCGGCGGCGTCACCCTGCAGGCGGGCGCTCAAGGCCTGGCGGGCGGAGACCGGGAACACGCGTTCGCGCGGAATGCCCAGCGTCTGTGCGGTGCTCACGCGCTGGCGCTCGATGATGGCCAGCTGCTCCAGGGGCGTGGCCAGCGGGTCGGCCAGCGTGTCCATCTTGTTCAGCACGACGAAGCAGGCCAGGCCCTGGCCGCCCAGGTGGTCGGTCCAGATGTCCAGGTCGGAGCGGGTCACGCCGGTGTCTGCCCCCAGCACGAACAGCGCGGCATGGGCGCTGGGCAGCAGGCCCAGCGTCAGCTCGGGTTCGGTGCCGATGGCGTTCAGGCCAGGCGTGTCGATCACCACCAGCCCGCGCTGCAGCAGCGGGTGCGGGTAGTTGATGACGGCGTGCCGCCAGGCGGGGATCTCGACCAAGCCGTCTTCGGTGGTCGGCGGGTTGTCGGCGGTGTGCTCCTCGGACCACAGGCCCAGCGCCTGCGCCTCGTCGCGGCTGACCTTCTGGGTGTAGGTGACCTGCTGCAGCGAGGCGGCCAGTGCGTCGGGGTTGCTCGGGTCCAGTGGGACGCGGTGCCATTTGTCGCGCTGGTCGCACCATTCGGCCAGCGTAGCCTTGTGGCGCCGGGTCGCGATGGGCAGCAGGTCCAGCGTTGGCAGCTCGGCGCCGTCCCAGGACAGCTCGACCGGGCACATCGTCGTGCGACCCGGCGTGGCCGGCAGGATGCGGCGGCCGGCGTCGGCAAAGAAGATGGCGTTGATCAGCTCGCTCTTGCCGCGCGAGAACTCGGCGACAAAGGCGACCACCAGCTTGTCGGTGGTGAGCCGCCGGCGCAGCGCGACCGAAGCCGCCGCCGCCGAAGGCGCCAGCAGGTCGCTGTGGGCCAGGAAGCTTTCCAGCCGGGCCAGCTCGCCTTCCAGCGCCAGGCGCCAGTCGGCCAGTGCGTCCAGCCCGGGCACAAGCGACGGTTGCATGTCCAGGCGCTGGGAGGGAGTGGCGGAGGTGAGCATCGGCTTGGGGCGGGCAGTCTTGCGTCGGTGTGACGGCGGTGGCGACGGTAGCTTTGGGATGCTAGCGCGAAATGCCCGGCAACTGCCTTGCAACACCGGGCTGGCGCTGCAGTTTCTCGCGGGCGGGTCGCCCGGCGGTAGGCGGTGGCGCCTCAGCGGCAGTCTGCGGCGGTCTGCGGCAGATTCAGCGGCGTTGGCAGCCGGCGCAGAAATAGGTGGCACGCTGGCCTTGCACGATGCGCTGGATGATGCCGCCGCAGCGGCTGCAGGCCTCACCGGCCCGGCCATAGACCCGCGCCCGGCCCTGGTACTGGCCAGTGCTGCCGTGGGCGTCCTTGAAGTCGCGCAGCGTGGAGCCGCCAGCGTCAATCGCCTCGGCCAGCACCTGGCGCACAGCCGCCAGCAGCCGCCCGGCGCGCAGCGGGCCGATGCGGGCGGCGGGCGTGCGGGGGTCGATGCCAGCTTCGAACAAGGCGTCGCTGGCGTAGATGTTGCCGGCGCCGACGACGATGTCGCCCGCCAGCAGCACCTGCTTGATCGGCGTGCGCCGGCCACGCAGCGCGGCGTGGAAATCCGCGGGGCCGAAGGTGGTGTCAAAAGGTTCCACGCCCAGCCCGGCCAGCAGCTTGGCGGCCGGCGCCATGTCCAGCGCGGGCGACCAGACGACGGCGCCGAAGCGGCGCGGGTCGGTCAGCCGCAGCACACCGCGTTCGGTGGTGATTTCGGCGTGGTCGTGCTTGCCGGCCGGGCCGGGTGCCTCGGTGAAAGACAGGGAGCCGGACATGCCCAGGTGCCACAGCAGCCCGCCGGCGCTGGCGCCATCCCGGGAAAGCGCAGGGCCGCCCGAAGTTTCCCCATCCCCCGCCCGGTCCTGGGGGCTGTCAGATTGCGTCAGCGGCAGCCAGAGGTACTTGCCGCGCCGCTGCCAGGTGCCGGCAATGAGGCCGACCAGCGAGGCGGGCGCGACGCCCAGCGGCCAGCGCAGCGGTTTGCCCATCTGCATGGCCAACACGCGGGCGCCGGCCATGCCGACCACGCTGCGCCGCGTGACTTCCACCTCAGGTAATTCCGGCATGGGGGCCATTATCGGCAGCAATCCGGGCTTGACAGGCCGACACTAGAATCCTTCGGACTTTGGAGAAAAGATGAAGCTTCGTCCTGCCCGCCCGGTTTCCCGTCCCTCTACGGGTGTTCCGGCCTCTCCTGGTCTGCATGCCTGGGCCTGGCTGGGTGCCGGGCTGCTGGCTGCCCTGCCAGCGCTGGCGCAGAACCGCAACGTGCCGGCCGATGCACCACCGCCGGCTTCGGCACCCGCCTCCAGCCCCGAAGAAGCCGCGGCGCAGCCCGAGCCGGTTAACAACTCGCTGCTCGACGCGCCGATGTTCTACCAGCTGCTGATCGGCGAGATGGAAGCCCAGGCCGGGCGCGGCGGCAATGCCTTCGAGGTGATCCTGGACGCCGCGCGGCGCTCCAAGGACAGCGTGCTGTTCCAGCGGGCCATCGAGATCGCCGTGCAAGGCCGCTCAGGCGACCGTGCATTGGTCGCAGTGGAAGCCTGGCGCGCCACGCTGCCAGGCTCCACCGAGGCGGTGCGCACGCAGGTGCAGCTGCTGGTGGCGCTGGAGCGGCTGGATGAGCTGGCCGAGCCGCTGAAGCTGCTGGTCGAACAGGTGCCGCCGGAAGAACGCTCGGCGGTGATTGCCGGTGTGCCGCGCTTCCTCGGTGGCGCGCACGACAAGGCCGCGGTGCTGGGCTTGAGCGAAACAGCGCTGGCGCCGTTCGTCAACGCCGAGGGCACCCGCACGGCATCGCGCACCGCGCTGGGCCGGCTGGCGCTGGCTGCGGACCAATCCGAAAAAGCGCTGGGCCTGATGCGCCGCGCCAATGAAGACGACCCCAGCGCCCCCGGCCCCATCCTGCTGGCGCTGGACCTGATGGCCAGCCAGCCGCCGGCCGAGGCCGTGGTGCGTGCCTACCTGGCCCGGCCGGACGCGCTGGCCGCGCTGCGCCTGGCCTATGTGCAGGCGCTGGACCAGCGCCAGCGCATTGGCGAGGCAGTCGACCAGCTGAAGCTGGCACTGGCCCAGCAACCCGAAACCTCACAGGCCTGGTTGACGCTGGGTGCCTACCTGGTCGAGCTCGGTGAACCGAAGGAAGCCATCAAGGCCTTGATCCGCTTCCTGGACAGCGCCGACGTGAAACGCGATGCAGCCGAGCGCGCCGCCAACGCCGGCCAGCAAGCCGCCACAGCGCCCGCCGTCGGCGACGATGACGAGGACCACGAAGACCGGGCACAGCGCCGCATCGACTACGCCTACCTGTTGCTGGCCCAGGCCAACGAACAGCTGCGCCAGTACCCCGAGGCGCTGGGCTGGCTGGACAAGGTCGACCCGGATCGCAGCGACCTCGCACTGGTCAGCCGCCGCGCTTCGTTGATGGTGCACCAGGGTCAGCTCGACGCCGCCCGCAAGCTGGTGCGCGAAGCGCCGGTGCGCGGCACGCTGGAGCCGCGCACCCGCGTGCTGGCCGAATCGCAGCTGCTGCAGGAAGGCAATCGCTGGCAGGCGTCGTACGACCTGCTGCTGGGCGCCGTGCGCGCCGCGCCGGAAGACAGCGTGCTGATCTACGAACTGGCGATGACCGCCGAGCACCTCAAGCGCTACGACGACATGGAAGCGCTGCTGCGCCGCGTCATCACGATCAAGCCGGACGATGCCCACGCCTACAACGCGCTGGGCTACTCGCTGGCCGAGCGCAATGTGCGGCTGGACGAGGCCCAAACCCTGGTCGACAAGGCCGCGTCGCTGGCACCGGACGATCCTTTCATCACCGACAGCCTGGGCTGGGTGGCCTTCCGCCGCGGCGACACCGCCAGCGCGCTGCGCCTGCTGCGCCAGGCCTACAACGCCCGGCCACACGTGGAAGTGGCCGCGCACCTGGGCGAGGTGCTGTGGGCCGCCGGCCAGCGCGACGAAGCGACCCGCGTCTGGCGCGAAGGCCGCTCGCGCAACGGCAGCGACAACGAAGTGCTGCGCGACACCTTGCAGCGGCTCAAGGCCTCTTTGTGAGCGCCCCCAGACCTGCCGCTTCGCGTCAGGCCCCCCGAGGGGGTCAAGAAAACTCGGGAACGGCCCTTCGTTTCCTTGTGAGCCCGGCACCCTCCGGGCTGCGCCGCGCATGCCTGCTGGCCGCGATGGTGCTGGCGGGCTGCGTGAGCGCCCCGCCCGCGCCACCCGATCTCGGGCCCATCACCACCGGCCGCATGGTGGTGCGAGTGGCCGCCACGGCCAACCAGATCGCCAAGGCCGAAAACGCCGCCTTCGAGCTGGCTGGCACCGAACAACAAGGCCAGCTGAAGCTGCTGAGCCCGCTGGGCACCGTGGTGGCCGATGCGCACTGGCAGGCCGGCCAGGTCACGCTGCAGACCGGCGACGGCACGCGCCAGTTCGAATCGATGGAAGCGCTGGCCAGCGAAACGCTGGGCGAGGCGATTCCGCTCGGTGCGCTGCTGCACTGGCTGGCCGGCAAACCCTGGCCGCAGGCACCTGCCCAGCCCACCGCGCAAGGCTTCGAGCAGGCCGGCTGGCTGATCGACACCTCGGCGCTGGCCAACGAAGGCCTGCTGCTGGCCCGTCGCCCGGCCGCGCCAGCGCTGGAATTGCGCGTGAAGCTGGACCGCTGACCCCCGTTTTCGCATGAGCCTCCAATCGCTTTACGACTTGCCGGCACCGGCCAAGCTGAACCTGTTCCTGCACATCGTCGGCCGGCGTGCCGACGGCTACCACTTGCTGCAGTCGGTCTTCCTGCTGATCGACTGGGCCGACACGCTGCACCTGGAACGCCGCACTGACGGCCTGCTGCGGCGCCATGACCTGACCACACCGCTGCCCGCGGACGACCTGTGCCTGAAGGCCGCACGCGCGTTGCAGAAGGCCAGCGGCTGCACGCTGGGCGCCGACATCTCGGTTGCCAAGCAGCTGCCCTCGGGCGCAGGCATGGGCGGTGGCAGCTCGGACGCCGCCACCGTGCTGCTGGGCCTGAACCGGCTGTGGCAGCTCGGCTGGTCGCGTGCGCGACTGCTGGCACTGGGCGCGACACTGGGCGCCGACGTCCCGTTTTTCGTTGGCGGGCACAACGCCTGGGTCGAAGGCATTGGCGAGCTGCTGACGCCCATCGCCCTGCCGGAACTGGAAAATGCCCACTGGGCCGTGGTCAAACCAAGCGCATCCATCGCGACCCCAGAAATTTTTTCCAGCCCTGAGCTGACACGCGATACAAACACTGCTACAGTAGCGGGCTTACTTGCTGACATTGAGCAGCGACGAAAAACAGACGAAAGTCAGCTGGGCAACCAGCAAACTGCGAGTCCATTTTTCGGCCGCAACGACTTGCAGCCTGTGGCCGAGGCCTTGTGCCCGGACGTGGGAAGCGCAGGCCGCTGGCTGGATCAGCGCTTCGGCAACAGCCGGATGACGGGTTCAGGCAGCGCAGTGTTTGCGCAGGCCGGCAAGTACGAGAATTTTGGAAAAGGCGCAGGAAATTCACCTGTGGCGACCGGGCTGAATGGCCAGGTTCTGGGAGATGATGTCTTTCAGGATTTGCCAAACGGTTGGGTGGGTCGAATGTGCCGCGGTTTGCCGCATCATCCGCTGGTCGGGTGGGCAGACTGAAAAGGTTTGAGGGTGTGACCGTCAGGTCATGTCCTGTGTAGGGGAGTCGCCAAGTTGGTCAAGGCATCGGATTTTGATTCCGACATGCGAGGGTTCGAGTCCTTCCTCCCCTGCCAAATATTGCTTGTTCCGCGAACGCCGCGGATGCCTACTGCGCCTTCGGGCGCAGTTTGTGTTTTCAGAGCCTGCGTCCGCGCAGGTCTTGCCAGCATCTCTTCTGCCCGTGCCGCCTGCCCACCCTGGAGCCAATGACGTGCTGTTCAACACCGTCCTCTTCACTGGCAACGCCAATCCCGTCCTGGCCAAGGAGATCGCAACGCACCTGGGTGCGGAGCTTGGCAAGGCGTCCATCGGCCGCTTCTCAGATGGTGAAGTCACCGTCGAGATCCAGCAGAACGTGCGCGCCCGGGACGTCTTCGTCGTGCAGTCCACCTGCGCGCCGACGAACGAAAACCTGATGGAACTGCTGATCATGGTCGATGCATTGAAGCGCGCCAGCGCGCGCCGCATCACCGCCGTGATCCCCTACTTCGGCTATGCCCGCCAGGACCGCCGCCCACGCTCCACGCGCGTGCCGATCTCGGCCAAGGTCGTGGCCAACCTGCTGGAAACCGTGGGCGTCGAGCGTGTGCTGACGATGGACCTGCACGCCGACCAGATCCAGGGCTTTTTCGACATCCCGGTCGACAACATCTACGCCTCGCCGGTCCTGCTGACCGACGTGAAGTCCAAGAACTACAACGACCTGGTCGTCGTGAGCCCGGACGTTGGTGGCGTGGTGCGCGCCCGTGCGCTGGCCAAGCAGCTGGGCTGCGACCTGGCCATCATCGACAAGCGCCGCCCGAAGGCCAACGTGTCGGAAGTGATGCACGTGATCGGCGAGATCGATGGCCGCAACTGCGTGATCATGGACGACATGATCGACACCGCCGGCACGCTGGTAAAAGCGGCCGAAGTGCTGAAGGACCGCGGCGCCAAGCACGTGTTCGCCTACTGCACGCACGCGGTGTTCTCCGGCCCGGCCATCGAGCGCATCAAGGGCTCGCACCTGGACGAAGTCGTCATCACCAACACCATTCCGCTGAGCGAAGCCGGCCAGGCCTGCAAGAAGATCCGCCAGCTGTCGGTGGCCTTCCTGTTTGCCGAGACCATCCGCCGCATCTCGGACGGCGAGTCAGTCACTTCGCTGTTCTCGGAGCAGAACAATAATTTTTGATCTGGGCTCCGCGCGCTTTGCGCGAACTGAACAAAACAACAACTTCTGATCGCAGCCTCCGGGCTTCGATCCGTTTCGTGGCAGCCCCCCGGGCTGCCTTTTTCGAATGGGGCAGCCTGGTCGCGGGCGCCCCGACTCATTGGAGAGATTCATGCAATTCACCGCTTTTGAGCGCAATCTGCAGGGGACCGGAGCGAGCCGCCGCCTGCGGAGCGCTGGCAAGGTTCCCGGCATCGTGTTTGGTGCCGGCACTCCCACCATGATCGAACTCGATCACAACGCCCTGTACTTCGCCCTGAAGAAGGAAGCCTTCCACTCGTCCATCCTGACGATGGAACTGGCCGGCGCGACCACCAAGGTCCTGCTGCGCGACTTCCAGATGCACCCGTGGAAGCAGCAAGTCCTGCACGTGGACTTCCAGCGCGTGGACGAAACCACCCGCCTGCACAAGAAGGTGCCGCTGCACTTCTCGGGCGAAGAAAACTCGGTGGCTGTGAAGACCGACAAGTGCGTGGTCAGCCACGTCCTGACCGAAGTCGAGATCGAATGCCTGGCCGTTCAGCTGCCGGAATTCATCGCCGTGGACCTGAACGGTCTGGTCAAGGGCAAGAGCCTGCACGTGTCTGACCTGGTCCTGCCGACCGGCGTCAAGGTCGTCACGCACGGCAAGAAGGACCCGGTCCTGGTGTCCGTCGCCGAGCCCAAGGTCGAAGAAGAAATCATCGTCGCCCCCGTGGTGGTCGAAGACAAGAAGGGCAAGAAGAAGAAGTGATCCCCCGCGGGATCCGCAACTTCTTCGGTTCGCCGACAAAAAGCCCCGCACTGCGGGGCTTTTTTCATGGGCGGCCGGCTGACTCAGAGCAGCGTATCGGCATGCGTCATCGGCAGGTTCAGCGCTGCGGCCACTGGTGCGCAGGTGACCTTGCCAGCGGCCACGTTCAGGCCGGCCTTCAGGTGCGGGCTCTCGCGCATCGCCTGCTGCCAGCCCAGATCGGCCAGCGCCAGGCCGTGGCCGATGGTGGCGTTGTTCAGCGCGAAGGTCGAGGTGCGCGCCACGGCGCCGGGCATGTTGGCCACGCAGTAGTGCACCACGTCGTCGACCACGAAGGTCGGCTCGGCATGCGTGGTGGCATGGGAGGTCTCGAAGCAGCCGCCCTGGTCGATGGCCACATCCACAAGCACCGCGCCCTTTTTCATGCAGCGCACCATCGGTCGGGTGACCAGCTTGGGCGCCGCAGCGCCCGGGATCAGCACGCCGCCGATCACCAGGTCCGACTCCAGCACCTTTTCCTCCAGCGCCTGGGCGCTGGAATACAGCGTCTTGATGCGGTTGCCGAACACCAGATCCAGCTGGCGCAGCCGCTCGACGTTCTTGTCCAGCACCGTGACCCGCGCACCCAAGCCCACGGCCATCTGCAGCGCGTGCGTGCCGACCACGCCGGCGCCAATGATCAGCACGTGCGCCGGCTCCACGCCCGGCACGCCACCCAGCAGCACGCCCATGCCGCCCTTGGACTTTTCCAGGTGCGCAGCACCCGCCTGGATGCTCATGCGGCCAGCCACCTCGCTCATCGGCGCCAGCAGCGGCAGGCCGCCTTGCGGGCCGGTGATGGTCTCGTAGGCGATACAGATGGCGCCGGAGCGCAGCAGCGCGTCGGTCTGCTCCGGGTCCGGCGCCAGGTGCAGGTAGGTGTAGAGGATCTGGCCTTCGCGCAGCATCGCGCACTCGGCCGGCTGCGGCTCCTTGACCTTGACGATCATCTCGGCCCGGGCAAAGACCTCGGCCGCGTCCTTCAGCAGCGTGGCGCCAGCGGCAGCGTAGTGCTCGTCCGCCAGGCCGATGGACGCGCCCGCGCCACTCTGCACGAACACCTCGTGCCCGCGGGCCGCGAACTCGCGCACGCTGGCCGGCGTCAGGCCGACGCGGTATTCATGGTTCTTGATTTCCTTGGGTACACCGACACGCATGGCTTGTCTCCTATGTTTGTGTTGGGATGAAGGCCCATTTGGAAACAGCCGGGCGCGCTTGACCAGCGGCATTGCCAAGTCTCCAGCCGCATTAGCGGCGCTGATGCAGCGCTGCGCGCTCCGGCGCTGTTTCTCTTCGATGCAAATTTCCCTCGCGATGCGGGGCTGCGCAAGGCGCTGCGGTGGCTAGCATCGCCGACCTATCCACCCCACACAAGACAAGGACATTGCATGCGCCGCCCGACCCTTCGCTCCGCCGCCCTGACGGCCACCGCCCTGCTCTGGCTGATCCAGCCGGCAGCGGCCGCCACGGCAGAGCGAACCAGCTTCCCGCGCCTGGAGCTGGCCGAAGCCGATGCTTCCGGCCAGCGCGCCATCGACCTGCTCGGGTCCAGGCTGGATGAAGTGGCCGCCTGGTACCGCCGCAGCCCTCAGGCCTTCCGCGAAATGCTGCTGCGCGACCCGCTGATGCGCCTGGACCGCCACGGCCGGCTGTACGCCGTTGACGAGCTGGAAGCCCCACTGATCGCACCGGCGGAAGAAGCCAGCCTCGCCGCCACCGCCACGCCCACCACGCTGGACAAGACCTTCAAGCTGCACAGCCTGAAAGGCGCCAAGCGCATGCTGTACCTGGACTTCAACGGCGCCACGCTGACCGGCACCGCCTGGAACAGCAACGGCAACACACTGACCGCCCAGCCCTTCGACATGGACGGCAACCCGGGCACGTTTTCCGATGCCGAGCTGGAACGCATCCAGTACATCTGGCAGCGCGTGGCCGAAGACTACGCCCCCTTCGGCATTGACGTGACGACCCAGGAGCCGGCCGCCGACAAGCTGACCCGCGCCAGCACCGACGACCAGATCTACGGCAGCACGGTGGTCATCACGAACAACAGTGGCGTCTACAACTGCTCCTGCGGCGGCGTGGCCTACGTGGGCGTGTTCGACAACGTGGGCGACTTCTACAAGCCGGCGCTGGTGTTCTGGAACATGCTGGGCCCGAGTGGCGAGAAGTACGTGGCCGAGGCCATCTCGCACGAAGCCGGCCACAACCTGGGCCTGAGCCACGACGGCAATGCCACCAGCGGCTACGACACCGGCCACGGCAGCGGCGCCACCGGCTGGGCCCCCATCATGGGTGTCGGCTACTACCAGCCGGTCACGCAATGGAGCATCGGCGAATACAGCAGCGCCAACAACCAGGAGGACGACCTCGCGGTGATCGCGGCCAACGGCGGCACGCTGCGCAAGGACGACCACGGCAACACCACCGCCAAGGCCACGCCGCTGACCGTCACCGCCAATGGTGTGACGCTGACCGTGTCCGGCCAGGGGGTGATCGAGCAGCGTGGCGACAAGGACGTGTTCTCGTTCACCGCCGGTGCCGGTCCGATGTCCATCACCGTCTCGCCGGACAGCCGCGCGCCCAACCTGGACGTGCTGGCCAAGCTGATAGACGCCAATGGCACGCTGCTGCTGAAGTCCAACCCCGCGGACGCGCTGGGCGCGACGCTGAGCTTCACGCTGCCGGCGGCTGGCACCTACTACCTGCTGATCGACGGCATCGGCTTTGGCGATCCGCTCACCAACGGCTACAGCGACTACGCCAGCATCGGCCAGTACAAGATCAGCGGCACCGCACCGGCGCCCTGAGTCCCGCGCCCGGCACTGCGGGCAACACCTCTGCAGGCGCGGCAGCGGCGCCGCTACATTAGCCAGACTGATGAACGCCCTGCCCCGCCTGAGATGAACGTCCTGGACCCTGCCGGCCTGGACTGCCTGGCCGCGCTGGCCGAGGCCGGCAGCTTCGAAAAGGCCGCGCAGTTGCTGGCCATCACCCAGTCGGCCGTGTCGCAGCGGCTGCGCTCGCTGGAGAGCCACGTTGGCCACCTGCTGGTGGTGCGGGCCCGGCCACTGCGGCTGACCGAGCCCGGCAAGGTGCTGCTGCGCTACGCCAGGCAGATGCAGGCGCTGCGCGCCGACGCGGCACGGGAGTTGGGCGCCACGCTGGGCCGCGAGGAACGGCTGCCGATCGCCGTCAACGCCGACAGCCTCGCCACCTGGGTGCTGCCCGCGCTGGACCCGCTGGTGCGCGCCGGCCAGCGCCAGGGCTACGGCGTGGAGCTGATCGTCGACGACCAGGACTTCACGCACGACTGGCTGCGCCAGGGCGAGGTGCTGGGCTGCGTCAGCACCGTCTCGCAGGCCTTGCGCGGCTGCGCCTGCCTGCCGCTGGGGCGCATGCGCTATGTGGCCGCAGCCAGCCCGGCCTTCATTGCCAAGGCGCTGCCGGACGGGCTGCACGCCGGCAACTTCGCCCACCTGCCCTTCATCGTCTTCAACCGCAAGGATGACATGCAGGCGCAGTGGGTCTCGCAGGCCTTCGGCGTGCGCGAGCCGCGGCTGCAAGAGCGCTACGTGCCCAGCAGCGAAGCCGGCGCACGCGCCGCGGCCATGGGCTGGGGCATTGCGGTGCTGCCGGAGCTGCTGGCCAGGCCGATGATGGACGACGGCCGGCTCACACCGCTGAAGCCAGAGATCACACTGGATGTGGCGCTGTACTGGCACCAGTGGAAGCTCAGCGCCGAGCAAGGCCTGGAGCCGGGCGCAGACCAGTCCTGGGGGCGCTCCCCTGCCAGCCTGATGGACCAGATCGGCCATGCGCTGCTGCAGGGTGCGGGCGCCGTGCTGGCACCACCGGATAATGCCTCCCCATGATTCGACTGATCGTGGGCCTGGGCAATCCTGGGCCGGAATACGAAGACACCCGGCACAACGCCGGTTTCTGGTGGGTGGACCAAGCCACGCGCCAGCTGGGCGGCAGCCTGCAGCCGGACCGGGCCTACCACGGCATGGTCGCGCGGGTGAACGGCGCGGCGGCAGACGGCAGCCCCGTGTGGCTGTTGCAGCCCATGACCTACATGAACCTCTCGGGCAAGTCGGTCGCGCCGCTGGCGCGCTTCTTCAAGATCCTGCCCGGCGAGATCCTGGTCGTGCACGACGAGCTGGACGTTCCGCCCGGCCAGATGAAGCTGAAGCTGGGCGGCGGCAATGGCGGCCACAACGGGCTGAAGGACATCCAGGCCCAGCTCGGCAGCGGCGACTTCTGGCGCCTGCGGCTGGGCATCGGCCATCCGGGCGTGAAAAGCGAGGTCGCGGCCTATGTGCTGCGCAAGCCGCCGCAGGCCGAGCGCGAAGGCATCGAAAAGATGATCGACGACTCGCTGGCCACGCTGCCGCTGATGCTGGCCGGCAGCATGGACAAGGCGATGGCCAAGATCCACGCCAAGCCGCCCCGGCCCAAACCCCCGCGCCCCGAACCGGCCGCACCGAAACCCGAACTGGCCGCACCCCCACCTGTGGGTGAATGACAGCCCGCCGGCGCCACGAAAGAATCGGTCGCTGAGGGATGTCAAAAAAGGGAGGACAGAGATGCACACCAGATGCTTGAAGGCGCTGGCCCTGGCGGCCAGCCTGCTGGCAGTTGCAGGCGGCAGCCAGGCCGCGATGATTTACCGCTGTGGCCAGACTTACCAGCAAGTGCCTTGCGAAGGCGGCAGGGCCCTGAACACCGCGCCGGCGCCCAGCGAGGAACAGCGCCGCCAGGCGCAGGAACGCGCAGACGCCGAGCAGCGGCTGGCCAACGACATGGCCGAGGACAGGCACCGCCAGGAAGCCGCGGACGCCAAGGCCCGCGCGAAGGACGAAGCCGCCGCCGAGCGTGAGCGCAAAGCCGCCGCCAAGTCCGCCAGGAAGGACGCCGAAGCCAGCGAGCAAGTTGTGCTGGCCTGCCCTAGCCCGGTCTACGTGGAACTCGCCCCAGGCGAGAAAAAGAAGGCAGGCAAGTCGAAGTCAGGCTGCCCGGCGGTCATCTACGTACCGGCACCGGCCAAGCCCGCGGCTTCGGCTGCCGTGGTCGCACAGCAGCCTGCGCCCAAGAAGAAGTAGATCTTCAGCCCTGCGAGCCCGCCGGCAGTGGCTCGCCGGGCCGCAGCGCCAGCGCCACCAGGTTCAGGTACTTGCGGTGCAGCTGGTCCTGGGTTTCGACATGCTCGGGGTTGACCGGTATGCACTCGACCGGGCAGACCTGCACGCACTGCGGCTCGCCGAAGTGGCCGACGCATTCGGTGCACTTGGCCGGGTCGATGACGTAGTAGAGCTCGCCCATCGAGATCGCCTCGTTGGGGCATTCGGGCTCGCAGACATCGCAGTTGATGCACTCGTCGGTGATCATCAACGCCATCTCAGCGCTCCCTGGCAGTCGTCATGCAAGTGTTTGTGCGGTTTCATGCGTCCTTCGTTCGGGCGACCCGTTCCTTGAGCCGCTCCAGCACCGAAGGTGCCACAAACTTGGAGACATCGCCGCCGAGGGTGGCAATCTCGCGCACAAAAGTACCGCTGACGAACTGGTACTGGTCGCTGGGCGTGAGGAACAGGGTCTCGACGTCGGGCATCAGCTGGCGGTTCATGCCGGCCATCTGGAACTCGTATTCGAAGTCGCTGACCGCACGCAGCCCGCGCACGACGACCCGGCCGCCCTTGTCGACGACAAAGTCGCGCAGCAACCCGCTGAAGGGAATCACTTCGACGTTGGGATACGGCCGTGCCAACTCGGTTGCAATGTCCAGCCGCTCTTCGGCGGAGAACATCGTGCGCTTGTGGTGGCCGGCGGCGACCGCGAGGATCAGCCGGTCGAACAGCTTGCTGGCCCGGCGCATCAGGTCCTGGTGGCCCAGCGTCATCGGGTCGAAGGTACCGGGGTAGACGGCGGTGACGGGGGGGGTAGCGCTCATCGGGTCAGTCCTTCAAGGCAAAAGACGGCTTCAGGCGGGCTGCTCGGCGACACGCTGCAGCAGCGCATGGTGCACCGCGCCGGCACGGCCCTGGCGGTACAGCACAAGACCGTCCGGCAGCGGCTCGGCCAAGGCTTCGCCGGACTCGACGTAGACAAAACCATCCGGCACCACGACACGTGCCGCGGCCAGCATGGCCGGCGCCAGCAGCACGCTGTCGAACGGCGGATCCAGCAGCACCAGCTCCAGGCTTTGCGGCGCCGCGCCGCGCAGCCAGGCCAGCGCGTCACCGCGCTGCACGCGGAGCACGGCTTCGGCCTTGAGGCGGATGCGCGAGGCATTCAAGGAGGTGACCAGCGCCGCGTCCTGCTCCATCAGCAGCACTTCGGCTGCGCCACGCGACGCGGCCTCGAAACCGAGCGCGCCGGTGCCGGCAAAAGCGTCCAGCACGCGCCAGCCGCTCAGGTCCTGGCCCAGCCAGTTGAACAGGGTCTCGCGCACGCGGTCAGGCGTGGGCCGCAGGCCGGGCTTGTCGGCCACCGGCAGCAGGCTGCGCCGCCATTGGCCGCCGACGATGCGCACCTCGTGCCTTGCATTCGGCGCGCCTTTGGCAGCCGCCCGCTTGGGGGATGCGGCAGGCGGTTTGCCGCCCTTTGAAGCGGACTTGGTCACCGGGGGCTTCATGCGGGCCTCACCGGCACGCCGGCCTGCGCCAGCTGGGCCTTGGCCTGGCCGACGGTGAACTCGCCGTAATGGAAGATGCTGGCCGCCAGCACCGCGTCGGCACCGCCGATCTGGATGCCTTCGACCAGGTGCTCCAGCGCGCCGACGCCGCCGGAGGCGATCACCGGCACAGGCACGGCGTCGGAGACTGCGCGGGTCAGCGCCAGGTCGAAGCCGCTCTTGGTGCCGTCGCGGTCCATGCTGGTCAGCAGGATCTCGCCCGCGCCCAGCACCGCCATGCGGCTGGCCCATTCGACGGCATCCAGCCCGGTGTTCTTGCGCCCGCCATGGCTGTAGACGTCCCAGCCCGGGCCTTTGGCAGCCAAATCCTCGCCCACGCGGCGCTTGGCGTCGATGGCCACGACGATGGCCTGCGCGCCGTACTTGTCGGACGCGTCGCGGATGACCTGCGGGTTGGCGATGGCCGCCGAGTTGAAGCTGACCTTGTCGGCGCCGGCATTCAGCAGCCGCCGCACGTCTTCGACCGCCCGCACACCGCCACCCACCGTCAGCGGAATGAAGACCTGGGACGCGACCGCCTCGATGATGGGCAGGATCAGATCCCGGCCGTCGCTGGTCGCGGTGATGTCCAGGAAGGTCAGCTCGTCGGCGCCCTGCTGGTTGTAGCGCGCAGCAATCTCGACCGGATCACCGGCATCTCGCAGTTCGACGAAGTTGACGCCTTTGACGACACGGCCGCCGGTGACATCGAGACACGGAATGATTCGTTTGGCGAGCATGGGCCGGATTGTCGCCGATGCCTCGCAAACCGGCGGCCGGGCGGCGACACAACCGGCTATTACCCGCAGCTGCTTCCGGGCGCGAAAATGGCCGTCACCAGCCACCGGCTGGCCCCTCATTCCTAGGAGACGACAATGGCCAAGAAGATCCTGATGCTGTGCGGCGACTACGGCGAAGACTACGAAACCATGGTGCCCTTCCAGGCACTGCAGGCCGTGGGCCACACGGTGCACGCGGTGGCGCCGGACAAGAAGATCGGGGAATCGGTGATCCTGGCGATCCATGACTTCGAAGGCGCGCAGACCTACAGCGAAAAGCCTGGCCACCGCTTCGCGCTGAACGCGAATTTCGCCGACGTGAAGCCCGAGCAGTACGACGCGCTGGTGATTCCCGGCGGCCGTGCGCCTGAGTACCTGCGCATGAACGCCCGCGTGGTCGAGATCACCCGCCATTTCCTGAAGGCCGACAAGCCCATCGCCGCGGTCTGCCACGGCGCGCAACTGCTGGCCGCCACCGGCATGATCAAGGGCCGCATCATTTCGGCCTATCCGGCCTGCCAGGTGGAAGTGGAACTGGCCGGCGCCGAGTACAAGGGCATTGCGATGGACGCGGCCGTCACCGACCGCAATCTGGTCACCGCACCAGCCTGGCCGGCACACCCGGCCTGGATCTCGCAGTTCCTCACCGTTCTGGGCACCCGCATCAGCCTGTGAAAACGAGCTGCCGGCCTGCTGACCCGCCGGCCGGAAGGGACCCGATTGAAGCGATGCGGCGGCCGGCGTAGAGTGCTTCTTGCCGGCCCTTCATGGCCTGGCGCGCTTCAACAAAGGGTTCTTCGATGTGCGAGATCTTCATCGGCGCCGATCCCGAGGGCTATGGCAGCCGCACGCGTTCGGTGCGGCTGCATGGCGTGGTCACCAGCATCCGGCTGGAAAACCTGTTCTGGGACGTGCTGGAAGAGATTGCCGGGCGCGACGGCATGGGCGTGGTGCAGCTGATCGAAAAGCTCTATGACGAGCTGATCGCCGCCCGCGGCGAAGCCGGCAACTTCGCGTCGTTCCTGCGGGTCAGCGCCTTGCGCTACGAGGCGCTGCTGGCGCACCAGGGCATTCCGGCGGACACCAGCGTGCCGATCCGCACGCTGAACCCGCAGCAGGTGCTGCAGGCCCTGCCACCGCACTGGCGCGGCAGCAGCTCAGCGGTGAATGTTCAGGCCACGTCCTTCAGCGCGTCGGCCCGGGCTTGCGCGGCGGCAAAGTCCAGCGCACCGGTGTAGATCGAGCGGCCGCAGATCACGCCTTCCACGCCTTCGCTTTCGACGGCGCAGAGCGCGTCGATGTCGGCCATGCCAGCCAGACCGCCGGAGGCGATGACCGGGATGGTCAGCGCCTGCGCCAGCTTCACCGTGGCATCGATGTTGATGCCGGTGAGCATGCCATCGCGGCCAATGTCGGTGTAGATGATGCCTTCGACGCCGTAGTCCTCAAACTTCTTCGCCAGGTCCACCACCTCGTGGCCGGTCAGCTTGCTCCAGCCATCGGTCGCCACCTTGCCGTCCTTGGCATCCAGGCCAACGATGATGTGGCCGCCGAAGGCTGAGCAGGCGTCGCGCAGGAAACCGGGGTTCTTCACCGCGGCGGTGCCGATGATGACGAAGCTCAGGCCGTCATCCAGGTAGCGCTCGATGGTGTCCAGGTCGCGGATGCCGCCGCCGAGTTGCACGGGGATGTCGGCGCCCACCTCTTTCAGGATGGCCTTGATCGCGCCCTCGTTGATTGGCTTGCCGGCAAATGCGCCGTTCAGGTCCACCAGGTGCAAGCGCCGGGCGCCGGCCTCCACCCAGCGTCTGGCCATTGCGGCCGGGTCTTCGCCAAAGGTGGTGGAAACATTCATGTCGCCTTGTTCAAGGCGAACGCATTGACCGTCTTTCAGATCGATCGCGGGGATCAGCAGCATGGCTCCGTGAGCACGAGTGAAGAATCGAAGCGGGATCCCGGGGGCGCAGGATGGCCACCTCCGGGTGCGGACCGGGACTGGCCCAAAGGCCGGTCAGGGGATCCAGTGCAGGAAATTGCGGTAAAGCGCCAGCCCGTGGGCCGCGCTCTTCTCTGGATGGAACTGCGTGGCAAAAATATTATCGTCAGCGACGGCGCAGGTAAAGCGTTCGCCGTAATCGGCCGCACCCGCGATGTGGCGCGAGGCTGACGGCGCCGCATAGTAGCTGTGCACGAAGTAGAAGTACGCACCGTCCGGCACCCCGGCCCAGATTGGGTGCGCCGCCCCGTCATGCGCCTGCTGCCAGACCTGGTTCCAGCCCATTTGCGGCACCTTGTAGCGGCTGCCGTCCGGCTGCAAACGGCCGGCCAGCTCGAAGCGGTGCACCTGGCCGGGGATCAGCCCCAGGCCCGGCGTGTCCTGCTCGTCGGAATGGTCCAGCAGCATCTGCATGCCCACGCACACGCCCATCAAAGGCTTGCTGCGCGCGGCTTCCAGCACGGCTTCCTGCAGGCCCGAGTCGCGCAGCTCGCGCATGCAGTCGCGCATCGCCCCCTGGCCCGGCAGCACCACGCGCTCGGCAGCACGCACGTCCTCGGGACGCGAGGTGACGATCACGTCGAAACCGCTGTCGGCAGCGACATGCTGCACCGCCTGCGAAACCGAGCGCAGGTTACCCATCCCATAGTCCACGACCACGACCGTCTTGCCCATCACAGGCTCCCCTTGGTCGACGGGATCACGCCGACCGAGCGCGGATCCAGCGTCATCGCCATGCGCAGCGCGCGGCCGAAAGCCTTGAAGATGGTCTCGCACTGGTGATGCGCGTTGTGGCCCTTCAGGTTGTCCACGTGCAGGCTGACCAGCGCATGGTTGACGAAGCCCTGGAAAAATTCGAAGGCCAGCTGGGTGTCGAAGGCGCCGATGCTGCCCGAGGTGAACTGCACGTCCATCGCCAACCCCGGGCGGCCGGAAAAGTCGATCACCACGCGCGACAGCGCTTCGTCCAGCGGCACGTAGCTGTGGCCGTAGCGGGTGAGGCCCTTCTTGTCCCCGATGGCCTGCGCCACCGCCATGCCCAGCGTGATGCCCACGTCTTCGACCGTGTGGTGGCCGTCGATGTGCAGGTCGCCTTTGGCTTCGATGTCCAGGTCGATCAACCCGTGGCGGGCGATCTGGTCCAGCATGTGGTCAAAAAAGCCGATGCCGGTGTTCAACGTGGCTTGGCCGGAGCCATCCAGGTTCACGCGCACGCGGATCTGGGTTTCCTTGGTGTTGCGCTGGACCTCGGCAATGCGGGCGGGGGTGTCGCTCATCGGGCTCATGGGTTTGGAGGGGTCAATCTTGCAGTGCTTCGCGCAAGGCCGCCAGCATCAACTGGTTTTCTTCCGGCGTGCCCACGGTGATGCGAAGGCAGTTGGCCAGCAGCGGGTGCAGCGCCGAAACGTTCTTGACCAGGATCTTGCGCGCTTTCAGGCCGTCGAAGGTCTTCTTCGCATCCGGCACGCGCACCAGCACCATGTTGGCCTCGCTGGGGAAAGGCTGCAGGCCGGGCATCGCGCCCAGCGCCGCGAAGATCATCTCGCGCTCGGCACGGATCACCGCCGCCTGGCGCGCGTATTCGTCGGCATGTTCCAGCGCAAACAGCGCCGCCTCGCAGTTCAGCACGCTGATGTTGAACGGCGGGCGCAGCTTGTCGATCTCGGCGATCAGCGGCTGGCGGCCGATCAGGTAGCCGATGCGCACGCCGGCCAGGCCGAACTTGCTCATGGTGCGCATCAGCAGCACATGGTCATGGCGCTTGAGGCGGTCCAGCGAATCGCGCGAGGCAAACGGCTGGTAGGCCTCGTCCATCACCACCAGGCCGGGCGCGGCCTCGATGATGGCTTCGATGACATCGTCGTCCCACAGACTGGCCGTCGGATTGTTCGGGTAGGCCAGCCAGACCAGCGCCGGCTGGTGCTCTCGCACGGCGGCCAGCATGGCCGGGCCGTCGAGCTGAAAGTCGGCCGTCAGCGGCACGCCGACGAACTTCAGCCCCTGCAGCTTCGCGCTCATCTCGTACATCACGAAGCCCGGCAGCGGCGCCAGCACCACGTTGCCCGGCACGTCGGCCGCCAGCGTCAGCAGGCTGATCAGCTCGTCCGAGCCGTTGCCCAGCATGATGTCGTTGCCGGCCGGCATCTGCGCATGGCGCGCCAGTTCGGCCCGCAGCACCTCGCCGCGCTCGGCCGGATAGCGGTTCAGCGCGACCTCGGCTAGGCGCTCGCCCAACTGGCGGCGCAGATCGGCCGGCAGGCCAAACGGGTTCTCCATCGTGTCCACCTTGACCATGCCGGCGCTGGGCTGCACGGCGTAGCCATGCATGCCTTGCACGTCGGCACGGAGGTAGCGGGTCATGCGGTTGGGCAGGGAAGCGGTCATCAGGCAAGGTCCTTGGCCCAGGCGGGGGCTGGCGCATCCAGCAGCTCGGGGCCGACGAGGAAAGGGTTGACGATCATCACGCCGTCGATCAACTGATCCTGCGGCATGTCTTCGGACAGCACATAGCGGCAGCCCTGGTGCTGGGCCGATGCGACGATCAAGGCGTCCCAGTAACCCAGCCCGTAGCGGCTCTCGATGGCCCAGGCGGTTTCCACCGTGGCCTGGTCGGCCGCCCAGGGTTTCCAGTGCTGGTAGCGGCGCACCACGGCACGCGCATCGCCGGCCGCATTGGCCGACGAGAACTTCTTGCGGGCATGGAAATAAAACTCGTTGAGCACCTGGGTGCTGACGCGGCCGCAGCGCCGCGTCCAGCAGGCGGCGATCCAGGCGCGCGCCTGGTCGCGCTTGGCCGGGTCCAGGTCATCCACCGCGTGCAGCAGCAGGTGACTGTCGATCAGCACGGTGACCGGCGGCGGGCTGCTCATTCAGCACCCCGGTCCACCGGCGCCTGCCGCTTCGGGTACTCGCCGTCCGACTTGCCGAAGCTCTCGAAGTCCAGCACCTCGCGCATCGCCCGCACATAGGCGTCGTCATGCCGCATCTTCTCGGCCAGCATCTCGCCGATCAGGCGAGAGACGCTGGTGTTACGCCTGGCCGCTTCCATGCGCGCCCAGTCGGCCACCGCGTCTTCCATCGTGACGGTCACGTTTTTCATCGCGCACAAAGAATAACACGAAGTTCGTGTTGCACGAACTTCGTGGCGCTCAACTTGCCAGAACACCTGGCAAGGATCAGAATACACACACCCCCGTACACACAAACATCATGAGCACCTTGGCCAGCCGCGTCTTCATGAATGGCAACAGCCAGGCGGTGCGCATCCCGCAGGAGTTCCGGCTCGACACGCAGCGTGTGGAAATCACCCGCACCGCCAATGGCGACCTGCTGATCCATCCGCTTCCCGAAGCGAGGGGCCAGGCCTTGCTGCGGGCGCTCGATGGCTTCGACGCCGACATGGCAGATGCCCTCGCCGCTGCCGTGGCGGACGACACGCCGCAACCCGTGCAGGAGCGGGAACCACTGTGACCCGCTACATGCTGGACACCAACATCCTGATCTACCTGATCAAGCACAAACCTGCGTCGGTGGTGGAACGGGTCAATGCCTTGGCGAGCGAAGACAGCCTGTGCATGTCCTTCGTCACCTGGGCCGAATTGCTCAAGGGGGCCGCAGGTAGCCAGCGCGCGGCCGAGGTGCGACAGCGGCTGGAGGCCCTGGCGCGGGAAGTGCCGGTGCTGCTGGGCTTGCAGCCCAGCCTTTGCGATCACTACGCGACCCAGGCCTTGCGGCTGAAGCTTGCAGGCACGCCGATTGGTGCCAATGACCTGTGGATTGCCTGCCATGCGCTGAGCGAAAAGGCCACGCTGGTGACCAACAACCTGCGCGAGTTCGAGCGCGTCGAAGGCCTGACGCTGGAGAACTGGGCGGCTTGAATTGCCCGCTGGCCGATCAACGCATCAGCGCTTGATCAGCCGCATCTCCGCCGCCCGAGCGTGGCCTTGCAGCCCTTCGCCATAGGCCAGCTCAGCCGCGATCACGCCCAACACCTGCGCGCCCTGTTCGCTCACCTCGATCAGGCTGCTGCGCTTCTGGAAGTCGTAGGTGCCCAGCGGGGACGAGAAGCGGGCGGTGCCGGACGTGGGCAGCACGTGGTTCGGGCCGGCGCAGTAGTCGCCCAGGCTTTCGCTGGTGAAGGCGCCGAGGAAGATGGCGCCGGCGTGCCTGAGCAGCGGCTCCCAGCGGTGCGGGTCGGCGCTCGACACTTCCAGGTGCTCGGGCGCGATGCGGTTGCTGATCTCGCAGGCTTCTTCCATGGACCGGGTGTGGATCAGCGCGCCACGGCCTTCGAGGCTGGCGCGGATCACGGCCTGGCGCGGCATTTCGGGCAGCAGGCGCTCGATGGCGGCGCGCACCTGGGCCAGGTAGGCGGCGTCCGGACACAGCAGGATGGATTGCGCGAGTTCGTCGTGTTCGGCCTGGCTGAACAGGTCCATCGCGACCCAGTCGGCCGGCGTCGAGCCGTCGGCCAGCACCAGGATCTCACTTGGGCCGGCAATCATGTCGATGCCGACCTGGCCGAACACACGACGCTTGGCGCTGGCCACATACGCATTGCCGGGGCCGGTGACCTTGTCGACGCCGGGGATCGTCGCGGTGCCATAAGCCAGCGCCGCAACGGCCTGTGCGCCACCCACGGTGAACGCGCGGTGCACGCCGGCCACGTAGGCAGCGGCCAGCACCAGCGGGTTCTTCTCACCTCTGGGCGTGGGCACGACCATGATGATTTCGCCGACGCCCGCCACGTGCGCGGGAATCGCGTTCATCAGCACTGACGACGGATAGGCCGCCTTGCCACCCGGCACGTAGATGCCCACGCGGTCCAGCGGCGTGACCTTCTGGCCCAGCAGCGTGCCGTCTTCGTCGCGGTATTGCCAACTCTGGCCGGAGGCCTGCAACTGACGCTCGTGGTAGCGGCGCACACGTGCTGCGGCAGCTTGCAGCGCACTGCGTTGCGCGGGCGTGATGGCCTCGAACGCAGCCTTCAGCTCTTCGCGCGTGAGTTCCAGTTCGGCGACTGACGCGGCCTGCACGCCGTCGAAGCGCGCGGTGTATTCCAGGACCGCGGCGTCGCCCCGCTTTTGCACGTCCGCCAGGATCTCGGCCACGCGCTGCTCGATGGCCGCATCCGCATCGGCCGACCAATGGCGCAGCCGGGCGAACTCGGTTTCGAAGTCGGCGGCGGTGGTGGCGAGTTGGCGCAGGTTCAAGGCAGACATGGCGGCGGAAGAGGATCAGGCAGGAATGGCAGCGGCGAAGGTGTCGATCAGCGGGCGCAGCAGGTCGCGCTTCAACTTCAGCGCGGCCTGGTTGACGACCAGGCGCGACGAGATGTCCATGATGCGTTCGACCTCGACCAGGTGGTTGGCCTTCAGCGTCGAGCCGGTCGAGACCAGGTCGACGATGGCGTCGGCCAGCCCGGTGAGCGGCGCAAGCTCCATCGAGCCGTAGAGCTTGATCAGGTCCACGTGCACGCCCTTGTCGGCAAAGTGCTGGCGGGCGACTTCGGTGTACTTGGTGGCCACGCGGATGCGCGAGCCCTGCTTCACCGCACTGGCGTAGTCGAAATCGTCGCGCACGGCCACGCTCATGCGGCACTTGGCAATGTTCAGGTCCAGCGGCTGGTACAGGCCTTCGCCGCCGTGCTCCAGCAGCACATCCTTGCCGGCCACGCCCAGGTCGGCGCCGCCGTACTGCACGTAGGTCGGCACGTCGGTGGCACGCACCAGCACCACGCGCACGTCGTCGCGGTTGGTCGGCAGGATCAGCTTGCGGCTTTTCTCAGGGTCTTCTGTGACCCGGATGCCGGCGGCGGCGAGCAACGGCAGCGTCTCTTCGAAAATGCGGCCTTTGGAGAGTGCGAGGGTCAGCATGTCAGGACACTCGTTCAATGTCAGCGCCGATGCCGCGAAGCTTGGCTTCCATGCGGTCGTAGCCGCGGTCCAGGTGGTAGATGCGGTCCACCGTGGTGTCGCCATCGGCCACCAGGCCGGCGATGACCAGGCTGGCCGAGGCGCGCAGGTCGGTCGCCATCACGGCGGCGCCCGAGAGCTGAGCGACGCCGGTGACCATCGCGGTGTGGCCGTCGACCGTGATCTTCGCGCCCAGCCGCATCAGCTCGTTGACGTGCATGAAGCGGTTCTCGAAGATGGTTTCGCTGATGTTGGCAGCGCCTTCGGCCACGCAGTTCACGGCCATGAACTGGGCCTGCATGTCGGTCGGGAAGGCCGGGTATTCGCTGGTGCGGAAGCTCACGGCCTTGGGCCGAGCATCGGCCTGAACGCGGATCCAATCCTGGCCAGACGTGATGGTGGCGCCAGCTTCGCGCAGCTTGTCGATCACGGCGCCCAGGTGGTCGGCACGGGCGCTCTTCAGCGTCACGTCGCCACCGGTGGCGGCCACGGCGCAGAGGAAGGTGCCGGCTTCGATGCGGTCCGGGATGATGCGGTGGCCTGGCACGCCGTTGACGATGGGCGCATGCAGCTTCTCCACACCCTGGATCACGATGCGGGCGGTGCCGTGGCCTTCGATCTTCGCGCCCATCGCGATCAGCATCTCGGCCAGGTCGGGGATCTCCGGTTCCTGCGCGGCGTTTTCCAGCACCGTCTCGCCTTCGGCCAGCACGGCGGCCATCAGCAGGTTCTCGGTGCCGGTCACGGTGACCATGTCGGTGGTGATGCGGGCACCACGCAGCCGTCGCTGGCCATTTGCATTCAGCGGCGCCTGGGCCTTGATGTCGCCATGCTCGACGACGATCTCCGCGCCCATCGCCTGCAGGCCCTTGATGTGCTGGTCCACCGGCCGCGAGCCGATGGCGCAGCCGCCCGGCAGCGACACGGTGGCGGTGCCAAAGCGCGCCAGCAGCGGGCCCAGCACCAGGATGGACGCACGCATGGTCTTCACCAGCTCATAGGGCGCGACGGTGGTGCTGATCTGGCTGGCGTCGATGCGCACCTGGTCGGTGGCGGTGTCCGAACGTTCGGCGGTGGCGCCCAGCTGGCGCAGCACCTTCAGCGTGGTCGCCACGTCCTGCAGCTTGGGCACATTGGTCAGCAGCACCGGCTCGGGCGACAGCAGCGCGGCGCACAGCTCGGGCAGCGCAGCATTCTTGGCGCCGGAGATCAGCACCTCGCCCTGCAGGCGGCGGCCGCCGCGGATCAGAAGTTTGTCCATGATGGTGGGTCTCGTAAGGCGGGCGCGCTGCTGGGGCAGACCGGCCGCATCGCCTGCGCGACGCCACCAACGTCTGCCCGCGGCCAGCTGGCCCGCGGGCAGGTTCAATGGCGGTGTTCGGCGGGCGCTTGCAGCCCGGCTGCGGGGCCAAGTGCGGCCCATTCGGCGGGGGTCAGGGTCTTCATCGACAGGGCGTGGATCTCCGCCCGCATGCGGTCCCCCAGCGCCGCATACACGCGCTGGTGGCGGCGCACGCGGGGCAGCCCGTCGAATTCGGCGGACACGATGGTGGCGTAGAAGTGCTGGCCGTCGCCCTGCACTTCCAGGTGCTCGCAGCCAAGTCCGGCGGCGATGTACTCGTGCAACTGGGCGGGGGTAGGATTGGCCATGATGGGCGCGATTATCGCCGAGGCAGGATCAACACGGTTCAGTTGCGGAGCTTGTAGCCGGACTTCAGCAAGCGCAGCGTGAGGGCCGAGACGGCGACAAATGCGCCGCCCACCACGGCCAGGCTGATCCACGGCGAAACATCGCTGACGCCGAAGAAGCCATGTCGAAAGCCGTCGATCATGTAGAAGAACGGGTTGAAGTGGCTGATCACCAGCCACACGCTGGGCAAGGACTGCACCGAATAGAAAACCCCGGCCAGCATGGTCATGGGCATCACCAGGAAATTCTGGAAGGCGGCCATCTGGTCGAACTTCTCGGCCCAGAGCCCGGCGATCAGCCCCAGTGCGCCCATCAAGGCCGCACCCAGCACCGCAAACACCAGCACCCACAGGCCGTTGACCAGCCCCGGCGGCGAGAACCACACGGTCACCACCAGCACACCCAGGCCCACGGCCAGGCCGCGCACGATGGACGCGCCGACATAGGCCAGGAACCAGGCCCAGTGAGACAGCGGGCTGACCAGCAGGAACACCAGGTTGCCGGAGATCTTGCTCTGGATCAGGCTGGACGAGGTGTTGGCAAAGGCGTTCTGCAGCACGCTCATCATCACCAGGCCGGGAATCAGGAACGCGGTGTAGCCGACACGGCCGTAGACCAGCACATGGTCCTGCAGTGCATGGCCGAAGATCAGCAGGTACAGCACGGCGGTGAGCACCGGCGCACCCACGGTCTGGAAGGCCACTTTCCAGAAGCGCAGCACTTCCTTGCGGAACAGCGTGCCGGTGCCGTCCAGCAGGTGCGGCCGCGGCGGCGAGGTGTCGACCGGCTTCATACGGACACCTTCAGCGCCTGGGCGCTCGGCACGCCATCGGATTTCATGATGTTCAGGAACACGTCTTCCAGGTCGGCGCGGCCGATCTCCAGGTCTTCCACCCGCACGCCCGCAGCACGCAGCCGGGCCAGCACCGTTTCCACTTCGCTCGCGTCGCGCGCGGCGATCTGCGCGATGCGGCCGGTCACACGCGCCTGCGTCGCCAGCTCGGGCGGCATCGCGTCGTCGGTCTTGAAACGCAGCATGGTGACCGCCGTGGCGGCCAGCAAGTCGGTCGTGCGCTCCAGTGCCACCAGCTTGCCAGTCTTCAGCATGCCGATGCGGTGGCACAGCGCCTCGGCTTCTTCGAGGTAATGCGTGGTCAGCAGCACCGTGGCGCCCTCTCGGTTCAGCTGCGCAACGAAGTGCCACAGCGTCTGGCGCAGCTCCACGTCCACGCCAGCCGTCGGCTCGTCCAGCACGATGACCGGCGGCCGGTGCACCAGCGCTTGCGCCACCAGCACCCGGCGCTTCATGCCGCCCGAGAGCTGGCGCATGTTGGCATGGGCCTTATCGGCCAGGCCCAGGCCGGCGAGCAGCTCGTCGATCCAGTCGTCGTTGTCCTTCACGCCGAAGTAGCCGCTCTGGATGCGCAGGCATTCGCGCACCGAGAAAAACGGGTCGAACACCAGTTCCTGCGGCACGATGCCCAGCGCCCGGCGCGCCCGCGCATAGTCGTCGACCACGTCGTGGCCCATGACCTTGACCCGGCCTTCGGTTGCGCGGGCCAGACCGGCAAGGATGCTGATCAGCGTGGTCTTGCCGGCGCCATTGGGCCCCAGCAGGCCGAAGAATTCGCCCTGCGCGATGTCGAAAGACACCCCGTCGAGCGCACGAAATGCACCGCGGGCGCCTTGGTAGGTCTTCGCGACGCCCTGGAAGGAGACAGCTGGCATGGGGCGCGATTGTAGGGAGCGGCGGCAAAGGCCCGCGTCCGGCAGGGGGCCGGCTTTTGTGCAAGCCGCGCGGCCCGGAATTTGGCCGCTTCGGTCACCGGGCCGCGAGGGCTGCGTCGTTAAGATCCGACCCGTCCAACGCCTGCGAAAAATCGCCGGCGGTCCAGCCAAAAGGAGAACCCGATGTCCGATCTCAAGACCGAATTCGAAACCGCGGTGGCGGAAAGCAAGCAACTGCCGGAAAAGCCGGACAACATGACGCTGCTGAAGATCTACGCGCTGTACAAGCAGGCCAGCAGCGGCGACGCCGATGGCGACCGCCCCGGCATGACCGACTTCGTCGGCCGCGCCAAGTGGGATGCGTGGCACAACCTCAAGGGCCAGACCCCCGAGCAGGCGATGCAGGCCTACATCGACCTGATCGAATCGCTGAAATAAAGTTTGACGCATTTAGCGTCACGACTTCGCTGATCGAACTACGAATAGATCTCGCGTCCAAGCACGCACTTTATCGGCCGACAAAGTGCGTGCTACTGCTTGAAAACTTCACAAGCCGGCGCCTTTACCGACTTTAAGCCAGCCAACGATGCTTGATATGCCCGCTGTACGCTACACAGCGCCAGCTGGAATTCCTGCTGGGAGACAGATTTTACGTTATAGCGGACGGTTTTCATCTCCATATTTTCGTCCCCATTGAGCAAATAATATCCGCCGCCCTCAAAATTATAGCGCATCTCAGTGGTATTCACCAGCACCCCGTTGAGGTAATGGATTTTTAGATTCACATTGCCTGCTGGCATCACAATATCTCGACCCGGAAGCCCTTCGATACCAGTGCCATTAACAGCAAAAACCGCAACTCTACCGCCAGTCACACCCACGCTTGCAAGATGGGCCGTAGGCGCGCTCTCAGAGCCTACATGGATGGATGGAAAATCAGCTGCGCAGGAACAAAGCAGCACGCTCAACGCGAGAAAAACAAGATGCCTGAGTATTGAAAATTTCATCATCGAATATGATCCAAACAAGCCGGCTTGATTCCTCATCAAACCAGCCAGATTAAACATCTACCGGCCAGAATTCGCATCTTTGGCCAACTCGCGCGCAAGCGCGGTGTCCAGTTGCTTGCAGGCCTCGGCCTCGATCTGGCCGGCGAAGGGCTTGAACAGGAAGCCGAGCTTGGCGTTCAGCTCGAAGGCGTCACCGCTGACCAGCATCTCGCCGCTCACGCCGGCGCGGCTGAAGCGCAGCACGTCCTGCGCCTCGCCAGCCGCCAGCTCGCACTTCACGTCGAACTTCTTCTCGGCGTGTTCGGCCCATTTCTTGGCCACGGCGCGGGCGCGGGCCAGGCCCAGTTGGTGTTCGCGGCGAATCTTCAAATCGGACATGGCGTTGGCGAAGTCTTGACGTAGCGGGGCGCGCCAGGCGGCGCACAACAGCCCGGATTGTCACCGCTGCGGCCCCTTTGGGAACGCAAGCGTCACGAAGGCTCGCTTGCTGCGCCCTGCTCTGGCGTGGCATCCGGCACGGCTTGGCCCGGCGGAAGCAACGCCTTGATGGCCGCGTCGCGCTCGGCGCGCGGTTGCTTGGCCAAGACCTTGACGGCTGCGTAGAAGCGCGGGAAGTCGCGCCCCTCGCGCTCGAACAAGGCTTCGAAGGCCGGTACCAGCCCGAAGTAAGCCGCCTGCACGCCCAGCGAGGCGTTGTTCAGCTTCTCGAAGAACAGGTCGTAGCCCGCGTAGCCATGCCAGCGCTCGGCCTTGGCCTGCGCATATTCGGCGCGCAGCGCGGCCATCAGCTCGGCCTTGCGGGCGCGCTTGCCGTCGTCGTCCAGGCTGCTCTTGTAGAGCGCATCCAGCGCCTGGCGGGTACGGTTGACCATGGCCCGCATGTCTTCGCGACGGCTGTTCAGCGTGGCGTACTGGTCGCGCGCCTGCTGGCTGGCGTACGTGCTGAGCCAGCGCTCGCCGCCCAGGCGCTCGACCGAGGTGGCGAAGGCCTCGTTGAACGAGGTGTCGCCCGGCGCATAGGCCACCTGGTGCGCGAGTTCATGGAAGATCAGCCGCGCCAGTTCGCCTTCGGGCCATTGCACGAAGGTGTTCAGCAGCGGGTCGCCGCCCAGCCACTCGGTCTTGCCCAGCGTGGAATACGCTGGCACCGGGTAGACCGCCACTTCCAAACCATCATCGCGAAGCGGCTGCGCCGCGGCCTCGGCCGTGTCCTGTGCGTAATAGCCGCGGTAGCCCACGCAGCCGACGATGGGGAAACACCAGGTGCGCAGCTTCAGCGACAGCTCGGGCGCCGCGACCACGTTCCACACGGCGGCCGGCCGCTTCAGGTCCGCATAGCTGCGGTAGCTGTGGTTGTCCGGCAGCTTGAGTTCGGAGACGGCGTAGTCGCGCAGGCGCTGGGTCAGCGCCAGGCGCTCCTTCAGCGCCGCCGAAGTCTGCGCATCGGCGATCACGTCGCCCACCGGCCGCGCGCTGGTGATCAGCGAGACGTGGCCTTGCGCCGACTGCAGCAGGTAGCCAATGGAACTGCAGCCGCTGGTGACGCAGACCGTGCCGGCCGCCAGCACGACCACGCCCACCAAAGAAGCCGTGCTCACCGCCAGCCACCTGCCCCAGCGCATCCTTGAGCTGCCTGGGCGCTCACGCCGCCACGGGCAGCGCGGCGACCTCGACCAGGCAGTCGTAGAAGCTCGGGCCGCCCCCCAGGTCGGTCAGGCCCTGGTGGGTCAGCTGGTTGACGTTGGTGCCGTTGCGACCCAGCTTGCGCCACCACACGCCCAGGCCATGCACGACCCCAGGCCGAGCGCGCGGGCTGACCTTCAGCAGGCAGTGGTGCTCGCCGCGGTCGTTGAAGACCTTGACCATCGAACCGTCGGCGAGGCCGCGCGCCGCGGCATCACCGGCGTGCATCTCCAGCAGCGGCTCACCTTCGATGGCGCGCAGGCTCTTGACGTTGACGAAGGTGGAGTTGAGGAAATTGCGCGCCGGCGGCGAGATCATCGCCAGCGGGAAACGGGCGGCCAGCTCGGGGGTGCTGCGCGCGCTCTCATGGTTGGGCACGAAATCCGGCAGCGGCAGGCCAGGCGCGGTGGCGCGGGCGCGTCCACTGGGCGTGGCGAAACCGCCTTCGGCAAACGGCGCCTCGGGCAGGTCCAGCTTGAGCCAGCCGTCCCGGCGCAGGCGCTCGAAATCGACCGAAGGGACCAGCGCCTGCCGGGCCAGGGTCAGGTCGTCGTCGGCAAAACAGGGTTCGTCGAAGCCCATCTTCGCGGCCAGCTGGCGGAAGATTTCGGCGTTCGAGCGGGACTCGCCGGCCGGCGACAGCGCGGGCTCATTGATCAGCAGATAGGTGTGGCCGTAGCTGGTGTGCACGTCCCAGTGCTCCAGCTGCGTGGTGGCGGGCAGCACGTAGTCGGCCTGGTCGGCGGTGTCGGTCAGGAAGTGCTCGAGCACGACGGTGAACAGGTCTTCACGCTGGAAGCCGGCAACCACCTTGGCCGAGTCCGGCGCCACCGCGACCGGGTTGCTGTTGTAGACGATGACCGCCTCGACCTTCGGGCCAAATGCGGCCGAGCCGGGGTTCAGCAGATCGTCGCCGATGGTGCTCATGTTGATGGTGCGCGGCTGGCGGCCAGCCAGCAGGTCCGGGCGTTCCAGCACGGCATCGTTGCGCACGCGCTTGAACCAGCCCGAGGCAGACAGCAGCAGGCCACCGGCGCGATGCTTCCAGGCGCCGGTGAGACAGGGCAGCAGCGCAATCAGGCGCACCGCATTGCCACCGCCTCGCACGCGCTGCATGCCGTAGTTCAGGCGGATGGCCGCATGCGCGGTGGTGCCGTAGTCGCGCGCCAGGCCGCGCACTTCGTCGGCCGTCAGCCCGCAGGTTTCGGCCGCGCGCTCGGGCGGCCACTGCAGCGCGCGCTCGCGCAGCTCGGGCCAGCCCTCCACGTGTTTCGCGAGGTAGTCATGGTCCAGCCAGTCGTTGACGATCAGCTCGTGCATCAGGCCCAGCGCCAGCGCACCGTCGGTGCCGGGCATCAGCGCGATGTGCTGGTGGCATTTCTCGGCGGTTTCGCTGCGGCGCGGGTCGATGGCGATCAGCTTGGCGCCGTTGCGCTTGGCTGCCTGCGCGTAGGTCCAGAAATGGAGGTTGGAGGCGATGGAGTTGCTGCCCCAGATCAGGATCAGCCTGCTCTCGGCGAAATGTTCCAGGTGCATGCCCATCTTGGCGCCGTAGGTCTGCAGCAGTCCCTCACCACCGGCGGCCGCACAGATGGTGCGGTCGAGGCGGGACGCGCCGAGCCTGTGCCAGAAGCGCGAGGCCATGCTCTCGCCCTGCACCAGGCCCATGGTGCCGGCATAGCTGTAGGGAAGGATGGCTTCGGGGTCGCGCGCGGCAATCGCTTTCAGACGACCGGCAATGTCACTCAGCGCCTCATCCCAGCTGACCGGCTCGAAACGGCCTTCGCCCTTGGCGCCGACGCGACGCAGCGGCCGCAGCACACGCTCCGGGTGCGTGACACGCTCGACGTAACGCGAAACCTTGGTGCACAACGCGCCGTGGGTGGTGGGATGGTCCGGGTCGCCCTGCAGGCGCACGACCCGCTCGCCTTCCAGCGTGACGCGGATCGCGCAGGTGTCCGGGCAGTCGTGGGGGCAGGCCGCATGCACCACGCGCACTGCGGCGGCCGGGTGGGTGGCAGTCGTCTGATCGCTCATTCTTGAATCATGTCACAGGCCTCACCAGGGCCGCGAAGGTCGCCACGCAGGCAAAGCCAGGGTCAACCAGGTCACGCGGCCGCTGAAGCGGCGATGGAAAAACCGCTTTTCCGCGCAATAAGTCCGGCTCACTCTTGTAACAATGCAGCAGTCATTGATCGAGCCTGTCAATCCGGGATTGCACCGGCCGATGTCTTTTTCGTTGGGCCTTGCCCATTCCTCAGCTCAAAGAGCACAAAACATGAATTCCGATTCATCTGTCAAGCCGCGCCTGCACGGCTGGTCGCGCCGGCATGCGCTGCAATCGCTGGCCGCCTTTCCCGCCGCCACCCTGCTGCCCTCGGCGCGCGCCGACAAGGACAACCGCCTGATCCTCGGCCAATCGGCCGCGTTCAGCGGCCCAGCCGCGCAACTGGGCACGCAGATGAACCTGGGCGCGAAGCTGTATTTCGACCAGGTCAACGCCAGCGGCGGCGTCAATGGCCAGACCATCGAGCTGCGCATGCTGGACGATGCCTACGACCCGGTTCGCTGCAAGGCCAACACCGAAAAATTCATCGCCGACAACGTGTTCGCACTGTTCGGCTATGTCGGCACGCCGACCTCGCTGGCCGCGATGCCCCTGGTCAACGAATCGAAGATGCCGTTCTTCGCACCGTTCACCGGAGCCCCGGCGCTGCGCGAGCCGTTCAGCCGCAACGTCTTCCACGTGCGTGCTTCGTACGACGACGAGACGGCCCTGATCGTCAAGCAGATGACCTCGTTTGGCCTGAGCAAGATCGCCGTCTTCCGCCAGAACGACAGCTACGGCCAGGCCGGACTGGACGGCGTGAACAAAGCCTTGAAGGCACACAACCTGCAGCCTGTCGCGGTGGGCACGGTGGAGCGCAACAGCGTGGACGTGGACGCCGCGGTCAAGGCCATCGTCGCCGCCAAGCCGGACGGCGTGGTGCAGATCAGCGCCTACAAGAGCTGCGCCGCCTTCATCCGCGCCGCGCGCAAGGCCGGCTACGGTGGCACCTTCTACAACGTCTCCTTCGTCGGCACGCAGGCGCTGGCGGACGAACTGGGCAAGGAAGCACTGGGCGTGGTCGTCAGCCAGGTCATGCCCTTCCCCTTCTCGACCACCACGCCGATCTCCCGCGAGTACCTGGACGCCGTGAAAGCCGCCGGCAATGACGCAAAGCCGAACTACTCCAGCATGGAAGGCTTCCTGGCGGCACGGGTGTTCGTCGAAGGCCTGAAGCGCGGCCGCGCCAACACCCGCGACGGACTGACCACCGGCCTGGAATCGCTGCAGAACGTCAACTTCGGTGGCTTCAACCTGAACCTTGGCGCGCGCGACCACGTCGCCTCGAAATTCGTCGAGCTTTCGATGCTGACCGAGAACGGGTCCGTCCGAAGATAGGGCACCCGCCACGGCAAGTCGGGTATGCGTCACAGGGCTAACATCGCGTGAACCCTGACAGCGGAACGCGCCATGCCCCTGATCTCCGACCTGCTGCGAGATGCAGACGAATTCACCGCGCTGCGACGCGACATCCATGCGCACCCGGAGCTGTGCTTCCACGAGGAACGCACTTCCGACCTGGTGGCGCGCAACCTGACCGCCTGGGGCATTCCCATCCACCGCGGCCTGGGCAAGACCGGTGTCGTCGGCATCCTGAAAAACGGCAGCAGCACACGCGCCGTCGGCCTGCGCGCCGACATGGACGCGCTGCCGATGACCGAGCACAACACCTTCGCGCATGCCAGCAGGCACGCCGGCAAGATGCACGCTTGCGGCCACGACGGCCACACCGCCATGCTGCTGGCCGCGGCCAAGCACCTGGCCCGCAGCCGCGACTTCGACGGCACCGTCTACCTGGTCTTCCAGCCAGCGGAAGAAGGCGGCGGCGGTGCGCGTGAAATGATCAAGGACGGGCTGTTCGAGCGCTTCCCTATGGATGCGATCTACGGCATGCACAACTGGCCGGGCCTGCCCGAAGGCAGCTTCTCGGTCTGCGACGGGCCCATCATGGCTTCGAGCAACGAGTTCAAGATCGTCATCACCGGCAAGGGCTCGCACGCGGCGCTACCTCACAACGGCATCGACCCGGTACCGGTCGCCTGCCAGATGGTGCAGGCCTTCCAGACCATCGTGACGCGCAACAAGAAGCCGACCGATGCGGCGGTGATTTCGGTGACGATGATCCACACCGGCGAGGCCACCAACGTGGTGCCGGACACCTGCGAGATCCAGGGCACGGTGCGGACGTTCTCGGTCGGCGTGCTGGACATGATCGAGCAGCGCATGCGCGAGATCAGCGAGCACACCGCCGCAGCCTTCGGTGCGAAGGCTGCGTTCGAATTCCACCGCAACTACCCACCAACCATCAACCATTCGGCCGAGGTGGCGCAGCTGCGCGAAGCCATGCGCGAGACGGTGGGGGCCGAAAACACGCTGGACTTCGACCCGACCATGGGCGCGGAAGACTTCAGCTTTTTCCTGATGGAAAAGCCGGGCGCGTATTTCATGATCGGCAATGGTGAAGGCGAGCACCGGCGCGGCTACGCAGGCCACGACCTGAGCCTCGGGCCGTGCACGCTGCACAACCCGAATTACGACTTCAATGACGCGCTGATCCCCAAGGGCGCAGCGCTGTGGGTCAACTTGGCCAAGCGGGCGCTGGCCGCCCGCTGACCGAGCTGGTCGACCTCAGGCGGTCAGCGAAATGCTGCCGCTGACGGCCATCGATTCGGCGTCCGGCGGCGTCGGGTCCTGGTTCACGATCGGACCGCCAGTGGTCGAGCCATGGCTGCGCTGCTCGCGAGCCGACTTGATCGCATCGGCCGCGATGGCCTTGGCGCCGTCGATGTCGCCTTTGGCCAGGTCCTTGCCCAACTGCGCAAACGCGCTGTTCGGGTCCCAGGTGGCGCCTTCGGGCGGGTTCTTCAGGATGTCGGCATAGGCCTGCTTGGCGCCTTCGATGTCGCCCTTGCGTAGCGACTTGCCGAGCTCGTGGAAACTCATGGCGGTCTTGCCGGACACGCCGGCGGCAGAAAGGGCTTGCGCTGCAGCGCCAGTGCCGATCGAGGAGAGATTCATCTTGGACTCCCAACGTGGCACAGCCTCACCGCCCGGCGGGCAATGCCAAGACGTGCCAGACCTTGACTATCGGCGGGCTCGCGGGCACCAAAGCGCAGATCAGGCCGTGTTCCGCCGGTCAGTTCGTCACAGACAGGCTGCCGACAGCTCCCAGCAAGCCGGCAATGCGGCTCGAAGAACAAACCGCGTGCCATCTGAAGTCCTGAAATGACCGCAACAGGTCCAGCGGCGGCCTTGGTTGCCTTCCGTGACGAATGGAAGATTCGGATGTACGCTTCCCACGGAGAAACATCCCATGTCTTCTTTTGACACCACCCGAACCGCCTTGCTGCTCATCGACGTGCAGGCCTCGTTCCCCGCACGGCCCTACTGGCAGGATCGTGAACTGCCGGCCTACCTGGACGCCACCCGCCGCCTGCTGGCCGGCTGCCAGGCCCAGGGCATCCCGGTGGTGCAGGTCTTCCACAGCGACGGCCCGGAGAGCCCCGACAACCCGTTCGCGCACGCCAGTGGTCTGGTGCGTCCGCTGGACGGCCTGCCCGCCTACACCCCGGCACTGCGCGTGGACAAGCACCGCCACAGCGCGCTGGTCGGCACCGGGCTGAGCGACTGGCTGCGCGCGCAAGGCATTGGCCGGTTGATCGTTGCCGGCATCCGCACCGAACAGTGCTGCGAAACCACGACGCGCCACGCCAGCGACGAAGGCTGGGAAGTGGACTACGTGACCGAGGCCACGCTGACCTTCGACATGCAAACCCCCGCTGGCACCGTGCTGAGCGCCGCGGCAATCTACGAGCGCACCGAGACCGTCCTGGCCGGCCGCTTCGCGACGATCTGCAGCGTGGACCAGGCCCTGGCCCGCGCCGCCCAGGCAGCACGCAACGCAGAAGCGAGGGCTGCATGAGACTGCCCACGCCAACCTGCAGCACGCGGGCCGAGCGCCGGGCCGCTCCCAAGCCGGCCGCTCGCTGGCGTGATTCGTCCACCGGACGAATCACGGCCGCACTCGCCCCCTCGGGGGATCGGCCGACGTATTCGACGGCCGAGGGGCAGTCATGATCCGCGTGTTGCTGCTGATGTTCGACGAGGTCGAGCTGCTGGACTTCGCCGGGCCTTATGAGGTGCTGACCACCGCGAACCGCATGGCCGACCGACTGGCAGCCGGCGAAGCGCCGCTTGTCGACGGTCGATCCCGGCCGCTGCGGCTGCCGCGCTTCGAGCTGGTGACGGCCTCGCCAGACGGCAAGCCGGTGCAGGCCCGCGCGGGCCTGCCGCTGCAGCCGCAACACCGCCTGGTCGACGCGCCAGCCTGCGACTGGCTGCTGGTGCCCGGCGGCGTGGTGGGTGCCTTGCTGGCCGACGCGCCGCTGCTGGTCGAGTTGCAGCGCCGCGCGGGCGCGGCCAGCTGCGTGGCCTCGATCTGCACTGGCGCACTGGTGCTGGCCGCCGCAGGCGTGTTGCAGCACTGTGAAGCCACCACGTACTGGGAAGACCTGGCCGACCTGGCCCGGTTGCAACCGGACCTGACACTGCGGCCGGATTTGCGCTGGGTCGACACCGGCCGGGTGCTGACCTCGGCGGGCATTGCCGCAGGCATCGACCTGAGCCTGCATCTCGTGCGGCGCGCCGGCGATGCCGCGCTGGCGGGCCTTGGGCCAGACAGTGCCGGCACCGTGTGGGCTCGCCGCACCGCGCGCCAGCTCGACACGCCGTGGCGCGACGATCCGCTGCTGTCCTGAAGCACCACATGACCCCATCCGCACCACGCCCGCCCACCATCGGCCTGCCCGGTGCACCGTCAGTCCAGGTGCTGTTCATCGTGCTGCCGGACACGCTGCTGCTGGACCTCGCCGGCCCGGCCGAGGCCTTCCGCCTGGCCAACCAGCAACTCGCCAGGCGCGGCCTGCCAGCGGGGTTCGACATGCGTTTCGCGGGGCCCGAAGCGGCGGTCACCTCATCGGTCGGCCTCGGGCTGGCCGCACTGTCGCCACTGCCCGAGCAACTCACCTCGCCCACCTGGGTCGTGCTGCTGGGCCGGCCAGGCGACGCGCTGCAGGTCGTGCGCCACCAGGGCGCCTGGCTGGCCACGCGGGACTGGCTGGGCCGCGTGCTCGCGCCTGCGCTGGCCGTCCCGGGCAGTGAACACCGGCTGTTGACCGTTTGTGTGGGTGCGCTGCTGGCGGCCGATGCCGGCCTGCTCACCGAGCGCCAGGTCACCACCCATCACGAGCTGCTGGCCGACCTGGCGCTGATGGCACCCGGCGCCCGCGTGCTGCCCAACCGCGTGTTCGTGTGCGACGGCCCGGTCTGGAGCAGCGCCGGCATCACCGCCGGCATTGACCTGGCGCTACACCTGATCGCCGAACGCCAGGGCGAAGGCCTGGCCTCGGCCGTCGCGCAAGTCATGGTGGTGTTCCACCGCCGCGGCAGCGAAGACCCGGAACGCTCGCCACTGCTGGCTGGCCGCCGCCACCTGCATCCCGCCGTGCACGCGGTGCAAAACGCAGTGGTCGACGCCCCCGGCGAAGACTGGACCCTGGACCGCATGGCCGCCCTGGCCCATGTCACGCCTCGCCACCTGTCGCGGCTGTTTCAACAGCATGCGGGACTCTCGCCACGCGAGCACGTGGAGCAAGTGCGCCTGGCGCTGGCAGTGGAAGCCAGGGCCGCCGGCCTGGCCGGCAAGCAGGCGGCCGCGCTGGGCGGCTTCAGTTCGGAACGGCAGTGGCGCAGGGCAAGGCAGCGCAGCACCTCGCCCTGCGACCCGAAACGCCCTCAAAGGCCAGCATAGGCACGCCCGACATCCGTCAATTTTCCCTGGCTGTCGAAAAGCCGGGAGGTGCGGGTCGCCTCGTTGCTGTCCCGGCGAAGCTTGCCCGCGCCAAACCAGGCATAACGCTCGACATAGTCCCGGCGGTCCAGTTCGGGCAGCAATTCACGGACGAACCGGGCCACCTCTTGTTCGCTGTAGCGGTTGGCGCCAGGTTTGCCATGGGCCTGCCAGTCGGCCACGGCGAACTCGGTGATCCAGATCGGTTTGCCATACATCGCATGGATGGCATCCAGCCGTTGCAGGAACTTCCGGACATCCGGCGGGGTGTACAGGTGCACTGCCACGAAATCGACGCGCAGTCCCTTGGCCTTGACCTGCTGGTCGAAACGCTTTGACCAGCCGTTGTCCACGCTGGTGGTGGCCGGCGAGCTGATGCGCTGGGCCGCAGCGGACAGGCGCGGCCAGACGGCCACAGCGTCCTGCACCGACATGGTGGCCTGCGTGACGTTGTCCGGCTCATTGAGCGCGAGCAACACCCGCGCCCGCGGCCCGCGCTCCAACTCGGCCATCTGATCCTTCAACCGGTTGCCCCCCCACACCATGGGCACAAATTCCGCGTTCACAGGATCCTGCATCGGGGACGGCGACCAGGTGTAGTACCAGCTCACCTTGAGTTGCTGGACCCGGTCGGCAGCGCTGCGGTCGGCCAGACCGATGCCTCGCTTGTCTGCGGCCCAGGCAACCGCTGCGGTGCTGGCCATCACCAGCACCAGGGTTCCGAGGCGAGCCAGCCGGCTCAAGCGTGCGAGAGAAGGCAGCATGGGTTTACCTGGCAGAGGGATGGGGACGAAGCGCATGGCCGGGCGGCCAGGGGATGGGACCTGCGGCGTTCACGAAAGTTCACGGCCCTCGTAGGCTGACCGCTGCCCCGGCGCCAGCAGGCCGCGCGCCCGCAAGTCCAGCACCAGCTGCTGGGCACTGGTGAACAACACCGCAGGCAAGCCCAGCGCGGCGGCGGCGGCGATGTTGATGGGATGATCGTCAATGAACAGTGCCTGCTCGGGCTGCAGGCCGAACCGGCCCAGTGCGCACTGGAACACCGCCGCAGCCGGCTTGCCCTGCTTGACCTCGGACGAGAACACCCCATTCTCGAACCAGCCGAGGAACTCGTGCGTGCAGCGCAGGTGCTCGGCATAGGGTGCGGGCATGTTGGACAGGAAGAACAGGCGGTGGCCGGCATCCCTCAGGGCACGCAACACGGCGACAGTCTCCCCCTGCGGCGCCAGGTAGGCCGGCACGGCATCCACCACGGCCCTGACCTCGGACTCGGCAAGTCCGGTGCGGGCCGCGATGCGCCGAACAAGCTCGGCAACGTCGATCAGGCCACTGTCGAACGCGCCCCAGTCGCCCTCGTACTGCTGAAAGAACTGCAGCTTCCAGTGTTCGGCATCGGCGGCATTGCGAATCCGGTCCGGCAGCACCAGGGCTAGCAGTTCGGCCGGGTTCCAGCGGAACAGCACGCCGCCGAAGTCGAAGATGACGGCGGGCTTGCTCTCGCTCATTTCATCCTCGTAATTTCGCTAGAAGTCCGGCGGTGGACCCGTCAAGGCCAGCCGCATCACCCGTGCCAAAACGTGGCAGCAGTTGGCTGCACAAGGCCTTGCCGAGTTCAACACCCCATTGGTCGAAGCTGTTGATGCCCCAGATCGCGCCGCTGACGAACACGCGGTGTTCGTACAGCGCGATCAGCGCGCCCAGGGCACTGGGCGTCAAGGCGTCCAGCATCAACGTGCTGCTGGGCCGGTTGCCGGGGAAGCTGCGGTGATGGGAGAGGACTTCGCGGTCCAAGGTCTTGGACGCGGTGGGGGCGGACTCGGTGGCCGCTTCGGCCGCGGTCTTGCCTAGCATCAGCGCCTGGCTCTGGGCCAGGCAGTTGGCCAGCAGCTTGGTGTGCAGGTCCGCGTGCGGATGGCTGGGCGTTTTCACGGCGATGAATTCGACCGGGATCACATCGGTGCCCTGGTGCAGCATCTGGAAGTAGGCGTGCTGGCCATTGGTGCCAGGCTCGCCCCAGACGACCGGGCTGGTGCCATAGGGCAAGGCCTGGCCGGCCATGTCCACGCACTTGCCGTTGGACTCCATTTCCAGCTGCTGCAGGTAGGCCGGAAAGCGCTTCAAGCCCTGGTGGTAGGGCGCGACCGAGCGGCTGGTGAAGCCGTGGAAGTTGCGATACCAGACGTCCAGCAGGCCGAGCTGCACCGGGAGGTTGTCGACCAGCGGGGCTTCGGCGAAGTGGCGGTCCATCACATGCGCGCCCGCCAGGAAGGCGCGGAAGTTTTCGCTGCCAATGCCGATGGCGATGGGTAGGCCGATCGCACTCCACAGCGAATAACGCCCGCCGACCCAGTCCCAGAAACCGAAGGTTTCGGCAATACCGAACTTGGCCGCGGCTTCGAGGTTGGTGGTGACGCCAACGAAGTGCTTTGCGATGTCCTGCCCGCCCTGGGCGATGAACCATTCGCGGGCGACCGCGGCGTTGGCCATGGTCTCCTGCGTCGTGAAAGTCTTGGACGCGATGATGAACAGCGTGCGCTCGGGGCGCAGCTGGGACAGCACCGGCGTGATGTCGTGGCCATCGACGTTGGAGACGAAGTGCAGCCGCAGTCCCGGGTGCGAATACGCCTGCAGCGCCGGCATCGCCATCTGCGGGCCGAGATCCGAGCCGCCGATGCCGATGTTGACGATGTCGGTGATGCCGCTGCTGGCCACGTCGCGCACGCGTTCGGCAAAGGCCAGCATGCGGTCCAGCACCTCATGCACCTCGGCGCTGAACAGGCCCTGGCCACGCGGGGCGCGCAGCGCGGTGTGCAAGACGGCCCGGCCTTCGGTGCTGTTGATGGGCTCGCCGGCCAGCATCGCGTCCCGCCGCGCGGGCAATTGGCAAGCTTCGGCCAGTTCGACCAGCAAGCGGCGCGTGGTCGCGTCCCACCGGTTCTTGGACAGGTCGGCAAACACCTCCGGCGCCTGCACGCTGAACCCTGCGAAGCGGCCAGCGTCACGGGCAAAGGCTTCGCGCAGGTCGAGGCCGCGGCCATGGGCCTGGAAGTGGCCTTGCAGCGCCGTCCAGGCAATCGTCTGGTCGCAGCGGGGGGCGGCGGCTGCACTCATTGCAGGCCCACGATCAGCTGGTCGAGCTTGGCAGCGTCCACGGCAAAGGCGCGGATGCCTTCGGCCAGCTTCTCGGTGCCCATCGCGTCCTCGTTGAGCGCGTAGCGGAAGCTGCTTTCCTGGTAGCTGACGGCGTGCAGATCGGTGGCAGCCTCGGCCAGGGTCGGCGTGAGCGCGGCCTGCAGCGGCGCGTCGCTGGCCTGCAGCTGGGCCAGCAGGTCCGGGCTGATGGTCAGCAGGTCGCAGCCGGCCAGCGCAGTGATCTGGCCGACGTTGCGGAAGCTCGCGCCCATGACCTCGGTCTTGATGCCGAACTTCTTGTAGTAGCGGTAGATGTGGCTGACCGAGCGCACGCCGGGGTCGTTGGCGCCAGCCATCGCGGCCTCGTCCCAGCTGGCTCCGGCCTGCTTTTTGTACCAGTCGTAGATGCGACCGACGAAGGGCGAGATCAGCTGGATGCCGGCTTCGCCGCAGGCCACGGCCTGGCAGAAGCTGAACAGCAGCGTCAGGTTGCAATGGATGCCGGACTGCTCCAGCGCCTTGGCCGCCTGGATGCCTTCCCAGGTCGCGGCGATCTTGATCAGCACGCGTTCGCGGGCAATGCCGGCAGCCTCGTACAGGCCGATCAGGTAGTGGGCACGGGCGATGGTGGCCGCGGTGTCGAAGGACAGGCGGGCGTCGACTTCGGTCGAGACCCGGCCCGGCACGACCTTCAGGATCTCCAGGCCGAAGCGCACCAGCACCTGGTCGACGATGCGGTCCAGCGGCTCGCCGCGGTGCGCGGCGACGGTGTCGCGGAGCAGCGGCGCGTAGTCCGCGTTTTGCACGGCCTTCAGGATCAGCGAAGGGTTGGTGGTCGCGTCGCGTGGCGCGTATTGCGCCATCTGCTTGAAGTTGCCGGTGTCGGCAACGACGGTGGTGAAAGCCTTGAGTTGGTCGAGCTGGTTCATCAGAAGGGCCGACGCGCGAAGGGCGCGCCACGGCAGCTGCAATTAGACCGCGATTGCGTGACGCGGCAAGTACGTTTCGGTTACGTTCCGACGCTGTGGACGCATGCAAGACAGGTGCCGCCAGCCGACCCTGGCCTCCCTGGCAGGCCGGATTGACCGGTCCAAGAAACTCATGCATCATGAACCAGGTAATTAAATTACACATCCACTCCCATGTCTTTCGACCTCGTGTTTTTTGGCGGCACCGGCGACCTCACCTGGCGCAAGCTGATGCCCGCGCTGTTCCAGGCCTTCCGTCATGGCAAGCTGCCAGCCGGCGGCCGCATCCTGGCGGTGGCGCGAGATGAACGCAGCGACGACGATTACCGCAGCTTCATCAAGGAGCGCTTCGCCGAAGTCGAAAGCTCGAAGCGGCCGAGCGACGAGGAGTTCGCCCGCTTTGCCGACCTGCTGCATTACCGGCGCATGGACCTGTCCAAGCCCGAGGACTACGCCGGCCTGAAGCAATGGCTGGACGCGCGCAGTGCCGAAACCGTGGTGCTGTACCTGGCGACCAGCCCGTACCTGTTCCCGGTGATCTGCGAACAGCTGGGCGCTGCCGGGCTGAACGAAGAACGGGTGCGCGTGGTGCTGGAAAAACCGTTGGGCCACGACCTGGCGAGCGCGCAGGAAATCAACCGCGTGGTGCGCTCGGTGTTCAACGAGCGCCAGGCCTTCCGCATCGATCACTACCTCGGCAAGCCTTCGGTGCAGAACCTGATGGCGCTGCGTTTTGCGAATGCGCTGTTCGAGCCGCTGTGGCGCCGCGAGAGCATTGCCAACATCCAGATCACGCTGGCCGAGTCCATCGGCGTGGGCACGCGCGGGGACTTCTACGACCGCACCGGTGCGCTGCGCGACATGATCCAGAACCATGCGCTGCAGTTGCTGACGATGATCGCAATGGAGCCGCCGTCGACCAACGACGCCGACGCCATCCGCGACGAGAAGCTCAAGGTATTGAAGTCCCTCAAGCCCTTCACGCCCGACAGCGTGACGCGCGACGTGCTGCGCGGCCAGTACAAGGCCGGCACGGTGGACGGCAAGCCGGTGCCCGGCTACCTGGACGAAGTGAAGGTGCCGAAAAACAGCAGCTGCGAAACCTTCGTTGCGCTGCGCACCGAGGTGCAGAACTGGCGCTGGGCCGGCGTGCCCTTCTACCTGCGCACCGGCAAGCGGCTGGCCGCACGGGACGCACAGATCGTCGTCAACTTCCGCCCGGTGCCGCACCCGATCTTTGCCAGCAACGGCCGCGCGAACAAGCTGGTGATCAACCTGCAGCCGGAAGACGGGTTGGAGCTGCACCTGCTGGCCGCCAAGGGCTCCGGCCCGGCCGAGCAGCTGGCGCCGGTGTCACTGGACCTGGACTTCGACAAGGCCTTTCCCTCCGAGCGAGTGGGCGCCTACGAACGCCTTCTGCTGGACGCGATTGCCGGTCGGCTGAACCTCTTCGTGCGCAGCGACGAGCAGGAACAGGCCTGGCGCTGGGTCGAACCCATCCTGGATGCCTGGGAAGGCAACCCCAGCGACCTGAAGACCTACGCGGCCGGTGGCTGGGGGCCTGCGGCCGCCAGCGCCTTGGTCGCGCGAGACGGTTTCGCCTGGGCCGAAGAGCAGTGATCTGAAAAAAGAGGTGAGGACATGCCGATGAACCTCGCCCAGCCCGAGCCACAGCCAACCAGGTCACCCATCATGCTGGACCGCATCCGAGCCTCCATTCCCGCCTTGCCGCCTGCGGAGCAGCGCGTGGCCAAGCTGGTGCTGCAGGACCCGCGCAGCTTTTCGTCGATGCCGGTGGGCGAATTGGCCGAGCGCTCGCATGTCAGCAAACCGACCGTCGTGCGCTTCTGCCGCAGCGTGGGCTATGACGGGCTGGCCGACTTCAAGCTGAAGCTGGCCGGCACGGTCAATGAAGGCGTGCCGTTTGTGCACCGCTCGGTGGACGAGGACGACAAGCCGGGTGACCTGATCGTCAAGGTGATCGACAACGCCGTGGCGGCGATGCTGAAGTACCGCAATGACGCGACCAGCCACGCTTTCGAGCGCGCACTGGTCGCGCTGACGACGACGGCGCAGGCCAAGGGCCGGGTCGAGTTCTACGGCGTGGGCAACTCCGGCATCGTAGCCCAGGACGCGCAGCACAAGTTCTTCCGCCTGGGCGTCAACGCCGTGGCGATGAGTGACGGTCATGTGCAGATCATGAGCGCGACGATGCTGAAGGCCGAGGACTGCGCCGTCATCATCAGCAACTCGGGCCGCAGCAAGGACCTGATCGACGTGGCCGAGATCGCGCTGCGCAAGGGTGCGACGCTGATCGTCATCACCGCCAGCAGTTCGCCGCTGGCCCAGCTGGCGCAGAACCAGAACCAGATCCTGCTGGCGGCCGACCATCCGGAAGATTACGACCGCTACAGCCCGATGGTCTCGCGCATGCTGCACCTGATGATCATCGACATCCTGACCACTGGCGTGGCCCTGCGCCTGGGCCAGGCCCAGCGGCCGGTGCTGCAGGAGATCAAGCGTAACCTGCGCATGCGGCGCTACGCGCAGCCGGAATAGCCCAGGCCCGAAAGGCACAACGGCCGCACGAACCTGAGGTTCGCGCGGCCGTTGGCCGTTTGGAACAGCAAACTCAGTGCGCCTGCAGCCCCAGCAGGTCCTGCACGCCGTACAAGGTGGCCAGCTCGACCAGCCGGGCCGGCGCGTTCAGCACCGCGAAGCGCCGCTGCTGGGCCTCGGCACTGCGCCGGCAGGCCAGCAGCACCGCCAGCGTGGCTGAATCGATGTGCGTCAGCGCAGCGGCGTCCACCTCGATCACCGGCTCGGTGCTGGCTGCGATCGCGGGCGTCAGCGAGGCCAGCGTGGCGCGCGCTTCACGCAGCGTCAGGTGGGCGGGCAAGGCAATCATGCGAGATCAGCCCTTGGAACCGGCTGCCGCCTTGTTCTTCTCGGCCAGCTTGGCGATCAGGCCATCGACGCCGCTGGTGCCGATTTCCTGCGCGAAGCTGCTCTTGTACTGCTCGACCAGCCAGACGCCCAGCACGTTGACGTCATAGATCTTCCAGCCTGCAGCCGTCTTCTCCAGCCGGTAGTCCAGCTGGATCGGCTCGCCCTTGCCCTTGATCTCGGTGCGCACGACGACTTCGGTGTCTTCGGCCGCAGCGCGATAAGGCTTCAGGCCCACGGTCTGGTCCCTGACCTGGGTCAGCGCGCCAGCATAGGTGCGCACCAGCAGGATCTTGAACTCGTCCTGCAGGCGCTTTTGCTGTTCCGGCGTGGCGGTGCGCCAGTGGCGGCCCACGGCCGAGGCGGTCATGCGCTGGAAGTTGACGTTGGGCATCACTTTCGCGTCGACCAGGGCAACGATCTTGCTGACGTCGCCAGCCTGGATCGCCTTGTCTGACTTCACCGTGTCGATGACCTCGGTGGACAAATCCTTGATCAGCGCATCGGGCGCGGTGGCTTGAGCGAACACGGCGGTGGAGACGAGGGCCGAGACGGCCACGGTGATCACGATTGCGGCGCGCGGGAACAGAGCGAACGACATGCCTGGATTTCCTTTCAGCGGGCGGACAGCCCGGTCAGTGCTTGCAGTCAACGCCCGGGCCCGGCTTCCAGCCGACGCGAGAGACGTGACGAGTTGTGTGTGCCTCAGGGCTTGGCCGGCACAGGTGCGCCATCGGCGTCGCTGTCGTCCGGCTCTTCCGGCGGGTTGCCGTCGTAGACCTGGTTGCGACGGCGAGCCAGGTAGGCGTCGCGCAGGAAGCTGTACTTGTCGAGCGCGATCGAGTCCAGCATCTGGCCCGCGTCCAGCAGCGACGCGCGGGTGCTGATCACGTTCAACACGCCGACGCCCAGCGACACGTTCGAGTCGTCGATGAAATAGGTCGGGCCGAAGTAGATGTTGGCCGGCGTCGCGGCCGCGTCGCGCACGGTCGACGGGCCGAGCAGCGGCAGCACCAGGTACGGCCCCGGCGGCACGCCCCAGCGGCCCAGCGTCTGGCCGAAGTCTTCACTCTGCCGCTCCAGGCCCATGTCAGTGGCCGGATCAAAGATGCCGCCCATGCCGATGATGGAGTTGCTCAGCACCCGCATCGTCATGCGCGCCGTGCCCTCGATCTTGCCCTGTAGCAGGTTGTTGACCGTGGACCAGACATCGCCCAGGTTGCCCAGCACGTTCTCGACGCCGGTACGCACCAGCTCCGGCACGACTTTCTTGTAGCCCTCGGCCACCGGCTTGAGCAGGTGCGCGTCCAGGCTTTCGTTGAACGAGAACACGCCGCGGTTGAAGGACTCGAACGGGTCGCGCTTGTTCGGGGTCGGTGCCGAGGGCTTGTCACCGGGCTCGGTGTCACGGTCAGCCTGGGCCTCCGCGGGAACCGCACTCGCCGGCTCCGCAGCGGGCGCCGCCGCGGCGTCGGATGCAGCTGGTGCTGGCGCCGGTGCGGTCTGCTGTGCGTCCGCCTCGGCTGGCGCGACCTGCTGCGTGTCCGTTGCGGGCGTGGCCTGAATGTCCTGCGACTGCTGGCTTTCGGAGGGCTCGGCGGCAACCGCGATGTCGTCCTCGCCCGCATGCGCGGCCAGGCTCAACACCAGCAGCGCGGCGGCAAGGCCACTGCGGCGTGTCGTCATGCTCATTTGGAATCCCCTGCACTGTCGGCGCCCGCATCGGCCGCCTTGTTGAACAAGAACTGTCCGATCAGGTTTTCCAGCACCACGGCTGACTGGGTCTGCTTGATCACGTCACCCGCGGCCAGGTTCTTGTCATCTGCCCCCGGCTCGATGCCCACGTACTGGTCACCCAGCAGGCCGGCCGTCAGGATCTTGGCCGATGAGTCCTTGGGGAACTGCACGCCCTTGTTGATTTCCAGCGTCACCAGGCCCTGGTAGGTGGCCGGGTCCAGTGTGATGGACTTGACCCGTCCGACGTTGACGCCGGCCGAACGCACAGGCGCGCGTGGCTTGAGGCCGCCGATGTTGTCAAAGCGGGCCTTGACCTGGTAGCCCTCGGTGCTGGAGAAGCTGGCCAGGTTGGCCGCCTTCAGGGCCAGGAAAACGATGGCGGCGGCGCCAAGCAGCACAAACAGGCCAACCAGGATTTCGATGCTTTTCTTGTTCATAAACAGTTCTTTCGTGCTCCCGCCTTGGGCATGGGATTCGACATGCAGCTCAAGGGGTGGAGAACATCAGGGCGGTCAGCAGGAAGTCCATCGCCAACACACCCAGGGAAGCAATCACGACGGTGCGCGTGGTCGCATGGGCCACGCCTTCAGGCGTGGCCTGGCTTTCATAGCCCTGGTACAGCGCCACCGAAGTGCAGATCAAGCCGAACACGCAGGACTTGACGACGCCGTTGCCCACGTCGCGAAACACGTCCACCCGCGACTGCATGATGGACCAGAAGTTGCCAGCGTCCACGCCGATCAGCAACACCGCAACGACATAGGCGCCGAGGATGCCGATGGCCGAGAACAGCGCGGCCAGCAGCGGCATCGAGATGATGCCGCCAAGGAAACGCGGCGCCAGCACGCGAGCACGCGGGTCGATCGCCATCATCTCCATCGCCGCCAGTTGCTCGCCGGCCTTCATCAGGCCGATCTCGGCCGTCAGCGAAGTGCCGGCCCGGCCAGCGAACAGCAGCGCGGCGACCACCGGCCCCAGCTCGCGAACCAGTGCCAGGTTGACGATCAGGCCCAGCGACTCGGCCGCCCCGTAGGTCACCAGCGCGTAGTACATCTGCAGCGCCAGCACGAAGCCGACCGCCATGCCCGAGGCCAGGATGATGACCAGCGAACGGTTGCCGATGGCGTGCAACTGCGTGACGACCAGCCCGAAGCGTCGCAGCGCCGCCGGCAGGAAGCGGATCAGGTCGAACAGGAAGAAGGTCGCATGACCCAGCGACTGCAGCACGCGCAACGTGGCGGCGCCCAGGCGCGCAACGAGGTCCATCACAGCGTGGCCCCCTGCGTGTCGGCGGCCGGTGCTGCCAGGCCCAGCTGCTCGGCCAAGGGCGCAGCCGGGTAGTGGAAGCGCACCGGCCCGTCGGGCTCGCCGCGGATGAACTGGCGCACTTCCGGCTCTTCGGACTGACTCAGCTCGGCCGGCGTGCCATGTGCCACGACCCGGCCGCCAGCGGCCATCAGGTAAGCGTAGTCGGCGATCAGGAAACACTCCTGCACGTCATGCGAGACCATCAGCGTGGTCGCGCCGGTGGCGTCGTTGAGCTTGCGAATCAGGTTGGCCGTCACGCTCATCGAGATCGGGTCCAGCCCGGCGAACGGCTCGTCGTACATGATGACTTCCGGGTCCAGCGCCACCGCGCGGGCCAGCGCGATGCGCCGCGCCATGCCGCCCGACACCTCGCTGATGCGCAGCGCCGCAGCGCCGCGCAGGCCCACCGCGTTGAGCTTCATCAGCACGATGTCGCGGATCATTTCTTCGCTCAAACCGCCATGCTCGCGCAGCGGGAAGGCCACGTTCTCGAACACGCTGAGGTCGGTGAACAAGGCGCCGAACTGGAACAACATGCCCAGCCTGCGGCGCAGCCGGTACAGCTGGGCCTTGTCGCGCACGTTGACTTCTTCGCCGTCGAACACCACCCGGCCGCTGTCGACGGCATGCACGCCGCCAATCAGGCGCAGCAGCGTGGTCTTGCCGCAGCCCGAGCCGCCCAGGATGGCGGTGACCTGGCCACGCTGGAAATTCAGCGACACGTCGTTCAGGATGCGCCGGCTCGGGTCGTAGCCAAACGTGACGTGGTCGATCTCGATCAATGCTTGGGACAAAGGCAAGCGCGGCCACCAGGACCGGACTCAAAGGGGTTGAAGACAAGAGGGGCCACGCGCAGCCAATGGCTGGGGACCGGAAAGTCAATGCGTAGGATACCGGATCTTGGCGTTTCGCCTGTGGCGCGGGGGTTTCCGGCGTGTGATACCGGGTTCAACCTGAAATGCCCGGCTGCTGAGCCTCTGTCGTTGGCGTCGCACGCAAGTCCCGTTGCCAATGCAATACCTCGGCGGCGCTGAAAGCGCGAAGACCCCGCCAACCATCGGTCGGCAGGGTCTTCTCAGTGGGAAAAGCGACTCTGGTCAGCGCGGCAGTTCGCTGTGGCCCATCAGGAATTCGTCCACCGAGCGCGCGGCCTGCCGGCCTTCGCGAATGGCCCAGACCACGAGCGACTGGCCGCGGCGCATGTCGCCTGCGGCGAACACCTTCTCAACCGAGGTGCGGTAGCCGTGGTGCGCCTCAGTGGTGGCCTTGGCATTGCCACGGTTGTCCTTGTCCACGCCAAAGGCTTCGAGGATGGTGCCGACCGGGTTCACGAAACCCATGGCCAGCAGCGCCATGTCAGCCTTCAGCAACTGCTCGCTGCCCGGCACTTCGACCATCTTGCCGCCCTGCCATTCGACACGAACCGTCTTCAGGCCGGTCAGCTTGCCCTTCTCGCCGACAAACTCCTTGGTGGCAATGGCGAACTCGCGCTGGCAGCCTTCCTCGTGGCTGGACGAGGTGCGCAGCTTGTACGGCCAATACGGCCAGGTCAGGGGCCGGTCTTCCTGCTCCGGCGGCGTGGGCATCAGCTCGAACTGGGTGACGCTGGCCGCGCCATGGCGGTTGCTGGTGCCCACGCAGTCGGAGCCGGTGTCGCCGCCACCGATCACGATGACGTGCTTGCCTTCGGCGCGCAGTTGACCCTTGAGCTTGTCACCGGCGTTGACCTTGTTCTGCTGAGGCAGGAACTCCATCGCGAAGTACACACCTTCGAGGTCGCGGCCGGGCACCGGCAGGTCGCGGCTCTGCTCGGCGCCGCCGGCCAGCAGCACCGCGTCGAACTCGGCCTTCAGCTGCTCGGCGCTGACGGTCTCCTTGGCCCAGTTGGTGACCTTGCTACCCTTGGGCAGCGCGCCGACCATCACGCCGGTGCGGAAGACCACGCCCTCGGCTTCCATCTGCTTGACGCGGCGGTCGATGTGCGTCTTCTCCATCTTGAAGTCGGGAATGCCGTAGCGCAGCAGGCCGCCCACGCGGTCGTTCTTCTCGAACACCACCACGTCATGCCCGGCACGCGCGAGCTGCTGCGCCGCGGCCAGGCCAGCCGGGCCGGAGCCGACCACCGCCACGCGCTTGCCGGTCTTGTGCTTGGCTGGCTGCGGCGCCACCCAGCCTTCGGCCCAGGCCCGGTCGATGATGGCGTGCTCGATGGACTTGATGCCCACCGCGTCGTCATTCACGTTCAGCGTGCAGGCGGCTTCGCAGGGCGCCGGGCAGATGCGGCCGGTGAACTCGGGAAAGTTGTTGGTGCTGTGCAGCACCCGGATCGCATTGCGCCAGTCGTTGCGGAAGACCAGGTCGTTGAAGTCCGGGATGATGTTGTTGACCGGGCAGCCGTTGTTGCAGAACGGCGTGCCGCAGTCCATGCAGCGTGCGCTCTGGACCTTGGCGTCATCGCTCTTCAAGCCGATGACAAATTCCTTGTAGTTCTTCAGGCGTGACTCGACCGGCAGGTAGCCCTCTTCGAGCCGGTCGTACTCCATGAAGCCAGTGACTTTTCCCATGATGTTTGATTCCTAGCTTGCTGCGGCTGGCTTATTTGGCGGGGACAGACTTGGAGGCTTCAACAGCCTTTGCCTTGGTCACCACTTCGCTGGCTTGTTGCTTAGCATGCATCTCGCCCAGCGCGCGCTTGTACTCGTGCGGGAAGACCTTGACGAACTTGGCGCGCGATTCGGCCCAGTGGTCCAGGATGTCGCGGGCGCGCAGGCTGCCGGTCCAGCGGTGGTGGTCCTCGATCAGTTTCTTCAGCGTGGCTTCGTCGGTCTTGCCGCGGTGGAACAGCGCCTTGTCGGTGCCGGCCTCCTGCTCGGCAGCAGGCAGCACCTTGTCCAGCGCCACCATCGCGGTGTTGCAGCGTTCGGCGAACTTGCCATCTTCGTCGTAGACGTAGGCCACGCCACCGGACATGCCGGCCGCGAAGTTGCGTCCGGTCACGCCGAGCACCGCGACGGTGCCGCCCGTCATGTACTCGCAACCGTGGTCACCCGTGCCTTCGACCACTGCTGTGGCGCCCGACAGGCGAACCGCGAAGCGCTCGCCGGCCACGCCGCGGAAGAAGGCCTCGCCGCTGGTGGCACCGATCAGCGCGGTGTTGCCGACGATGATGTTGCGGCTGGCGTCGCCGCGGAAATCGATGCTGGGGCGCACCACGACCCGGCCGCCAGACAGGCCCTTGCCGGTGTAGTCATTGGCCTCGCCGATCAGGTACAGCGTGATGCCGGGCGCCAGGAAAGAAGCAAAGCTCTGGCCGCCGGTACCTTCCATCTGGATGAAGACGGTGTGGTCCGGCAGGCCTTCGGGGCGGTGGCGGATCAGCTCACCAGAGAGCATGGCGCCGACCGTGCGGTTGACGTTGCGCGTGTCCTCCATGAACTGGACCTTTTCGCCCTTCTCGATGGCAGCACGGCACTTCTCGATCAGCTTGCGGTCCAGCGCGCGGTCCAGGCCATGGTCCTGCGACTCGACATGGAAGCGCGGCACATCGGCCGGCACTTTGGGCTGGTGGAACACGCGGCTGAAGTCCAGGCCCCTGGCCTTCCAGTGGCCGATGGCCTTCTTGGTGTCCAGCAGGTCCGCGCGGCCGATCAGCTCGTCGAACTTGCGGATGCCCAGCTGCGCCATGATGCTGCGCGCTTCTTCGGCAACGAAGAAGAAGAAGTTCACCACGTGCTCAGGCTTGCCAGCGAACTTCTTGCGCAGCACCGGGTCCTGCGTGGCCACGCCCACCGGGCAGGTGTTCAGGTGGCACTTGCGCATCATGATGCAGCCTTCGACCACCAGCGGCGCGGTGGCGAAGCCGAATTCGTCGGCACCCAGCAGTGCGCCGATGATGACGTCGCGACCGGTCTTCATCTGGCCGTCTGCCTGCACGCGCACGCGGCCGCGCAGCCGGTTCAGCACCAGGGTCTGTTGCGTCTCGGCCAGACCCAGTTCCCACGGCGAGCCGGCATGCTTGATGGACGACCAGGGCGATGCACCGGTGCCGCCGTCATGCCCGGCGATCACGATGTGATCGGCCTTGCACTTGGTGACGCCCGCGGCAATCGTGCCCACGCCGACTTCCGACACCAGCTTGACGCTGATGCTGGCGCGCGGGTTCACGTTCTTCAGGTCATGGATCAGCTGCGCCAGGTCCTCGATCGAATAGATGTCATGGTGCGGCGGAGGCGAAATGAGGCCGACGCCTGGCACCGAGTGGCGCAGCCGGCCGATGTACTCGGTCACCTTGCCACCCGGCAGCTGGCCGCCTTCGCCGGGCTTGGCGCCCTGGGCCATCTTGATTTGGATCTGGTCGGCAGAGACCAGGTATTCGGTCGTGACGCCGAAGCGGCCGGAAGCAACCTGCTTGATGCGCGAGCGCAGGCTGTCGCCGTCCTTCAGCGTGTAGTCGGACTCGATCACGTCGGCGCCCACCACGTCGGACACCTTGGTGCCAGCGTTGATGGGGATGCCCTTCAACTCGTTGCGATAACGCGCAGGGTCTTCACCGCCTTCGCCGGTGTTGCTCTTGCCGCCGATGCGGTTCATCGCGATGGCCAGCGTCGAATGGGCCTCGGTGGAGATGGAGCCCAGCGACATCGCGCCGGTCGCGAAGCGCTTGACGATGTCGGCCGCCGATTCGACCTCTTCCAGCGGAATGGCCTTGCTCGGGTCAAACTTGAACTCGAACAGGCCACGCAGCGTCAGGTGGCGGCGACTCTGGTCGTTGATCAGCTGGGCGTATTCCTTGTAGGTGTCGAACTTGCCCGAGCGGGTGCTGTGCTGCAGCTTGGCAATCGCGTCGGGCGACCACATGTGGTCTTCGCCGCGGGTGCGCCAGGCGTATTCGCCGCCGGTCTCCAGCATGCCTTCGAGCAGCGGGTCTTCGCCGAACGCGGCGCGGTGATTGCGCAGCGCTTCTTCAGCCACTTCGAACACACCGATGCCTTCGACCTGCGTGGCCGTACCGCGGAAGTACTTGGCGACCATGTCGCGGTTCAGGCCGATGGCCTCGAATAGCTGGGCGCCACAGTAGGACATGTAGGTCGACACGCCCATCTTGGACATGATCTTCGACAGGCCCTTGCCGATGGCCTTGACGTAGTTGTAGATCGCCTTGTCGGTCGAAAGATCAGCCGGCAGGTCGGCGTGCATCGCCGTCAGCGTCTCCAGCGCCAGGTACGGGTGCACGGCTTCCGCGCCGTAGCCCGCCAGCACCGCGAAGTGATGCACCTCGCGCGCCGAACCGGTCTCGACGACCAGGCCGGCCGTCGTGCGCAGCCCCTCGCGCACCAGGTGGTGGTGCACGGCCGAGAGCGCGAGCAGCGCGGGGATGGCCACGTGTTCGCGGTCCATCGCCCGGTCGGTGATGATCAGGATGTTGTGGCCGCTCTTCAGCGCGTCCACCGCTTCGGCGCACAGCGAAGCCAGCTTGGCCTCGACGCCGGCCTTGCCCCAGGCCAGCGGGTAGGTGATCTTCAGCTCGTAGGGCTTGAACTTGCCGCTGGTGTGCGCCTCGATCGCGCGCAGCCGCGCCATGTCCTGGAAGTCCAGGATGGGCTGGGCCACTTCGAGGCGCATCGGCGGGTTCACCGCGTTGATGTCCAGCAGGTTGGGCTTGGGGCCGATGAAGCTGTTCAGCGACATCACGATGGCTTCGCGGATCGGGTCGATCGGCGGGTTCGTGACCTGGGCGAACAGCTGCTTGAAGTAGCTGTAGAGCGGCTTGTTCTTGTCCGACAGCACGGCGAGCGGCGAGTCGTTGCCCATCGAGCCGATGCCTTCTTCGCCGGCAATGGCCATCGGCGCCATCAGGAACTTGATGTCTTCCTGGGTGTAGCCAAAAGCCTGCTGGCGGTCCAGCAGCGCCTCGGCGAAGCTGGTGGGGGCCGCAGCGCTGGCCGGCACGTCGTCCAGCTTGACTCGCACGTTGTCGATCCACTGCCGGTACGGGCGGGCGCTGGCGAACTGGTTCTTCAGTTCAGCGTCGTCGACGATGCGGCCCTGCTCCAGGTCGATCAGGAACATCTTGCCCGGTTGCAGGCGCCACTTCTTGACGATGCGGTTTTCGGGAATGGGCAGCACGCCGCTCTCGGAAGCCATGACCACCAGGTCGTCGTCGGTGACGATGTAGCGCGCCGGGCGCAGGCCGTTGCGGTCCAGCGTTGCGCCGATCTGCTTGCCGTCGGTGAACACCATGGCGGCCGGGCCGTCCCAGGGCTCGATCATCGAGGCGTGGTACTCGTAGAACGCGCGGCGGCGCGGGTCCATCTTCTCGTGCTGTTCCCAGGCCTCGGGGATCATCATCATCGCGGCCTGGGCGAGCGGGTAGCCGCTCATGGTCAGCAGTTCCAGCGCGTTGTCGAAGGTGGCGGTGTCGGACTGGCCTTCAAAGCTGATCGGGTAGAGCTTCTGCAGGTCGTCGCCGAGCACCGGCGACTTCATCACGCCTTCGCGGGCCCGCATCCAGTTGAAGTTGCCCTTGACGGTGTTGATCTCGCCGTTGTGCGCCACCATGCGGTACGGGTGCGCCAGCGGCCATTCCGGGAAGGTGTTGGTCGAGAAACGCTGGTGCACCAGCGCCAGGGCCGAGACGGTGCGCGGATCGGCCAGGTCCTTGTAGTATTTGCCGACCTGGTCGGCCAGCAGCAGGCCCTTGTAGATGATGGTGCGGCAGCTCATGCTGGGCACGTAGTACTCGCGGCTGTGCGTGAGCTTCAGGCGCTGGATGGCGGCCGATGCCGTCTTGCGGATGACGTAGAGCTTGCGTTCCAGCGCGTCCGGCACGATCACGTCCTGCCCGCGGCCGATGAAGACCTGGCGGATCACCGGCTCGGTGGTGCGCACGGTGGGCGACATCGGCATGTCGCGGTCCACCGGCACGTCGCGCCAGCCCAGCAGCACTTGGCCTTCGGCCTTGATGGCGCGCTCCAGTTCCTGCTCGCAGGCCAAGCGCGAAGCATGCTCCTTCGGCAGGAAGATCATGCCAACGCCGTATTCGCCCAGCGGTGGCAACGCCACGCCTTGCGCCGCCATTTCTGCGCGGAAGAACTCGTCCGGGATCTGGATCAGGATGCCGGCGCCGTCGCCCATCAGCTTGTCCGCACCCACCGCGCCGCGGTGGTCCAGGTTCTCCAGGATCTTCAGGCCCTGCTCGACGATGTGGTGCGCTTTCAACCCTTGGATGTGGGCCACAAAGCCGACACCGCAAGCGTCATGCTCCTGCGCCGGGTCATACAAGCCGCCTTCGGCGAGCGCTTCGATTTCTTGGCGGGTAGGTCCCGTGGCGGCCTGGGTCATGGCGCAATCCTCGACGGTAGCTGGGGAATGCCCCTAGTGTGCGCAATAACGCCTCGCCCTTCAAGTTCTATAAATTGGGGTCAGAGTCAATTAAATGAGCCACAAACCCGATGCAAGCATTTAAATGGGGACAGAGTCATCTGTGACAGCTGGCTTTCGTGGCCGACCACGCGACTTGGGGACCAAAGGCCGCGCCAGATCCTGTGCCAACTGCTGCATGAAACGTGGGCTGCCGAGCGGCTGCGCCTTCAAAAGGCTGCTCGTCAGGCGTTGCCGCTCGGATTCGGAAACCCCCTCTTCCAGCCATCGCCTGTAAGCCGCTTCTCGCTCGAAAGGCGTGTTGCCGAGCTGCCAAAACGCGGGATGGTCAGTCACCAGCGGATCGCGGCGCTGCCCAAGGTGGTGCGCCATGCTGGACCACGGATAGTCAAGCAAGCCGGAGACCAACCCGGCACGATGCGGGTTGAGCTCGATGTAGCGCAGGCAGCTCAGCAAGTGGGTGTCCGCGTCGACCAGTTGGGAGCGAAAGCGGCCTTCCCAGAGCGTGCCTGAGCGCTGATGCTTGTGGTTGAACCAGCCCACATAGCGACGGCCAAGGCTTTGCATCATGCGGCTGAGGCCCTCGACTGTCTCGGGCGTGGCCAGCAGGTGCACGTGGTTGCTCATCAACACGTAGGCATGCACGGCCACTTTGTGCTCATGTGCCACGTCTCGCAGGATGTCCAGATAGCGCTGACGGTCAGCGCTGTCGATGAAGACGTCAGCGCGGTTGTGCCCGCGCTGGATCAGGTGATGCGGGTATCCCGCGACCGACATTCGAGGTTGGCGAGCCATGCCGGCAGTGTAAACAAATCGACTCCGACCCCATTTTTGGGGTCGGAGTGTCTGCGGCACAAGCTGGTGTCAGCGCTCCAGGAACACTTGCCTGCCGGTGAGGCGTTGGTGCTCCCGGGTGGCGAAGCGGTCGGTCATGCCGGCGATGTAGTCGGCAACGCGCCGGGGGCTGATGCCCTCCGTGGTCTCAGGCTCGCGGTACTCTTCCGGTAACTGGCGGGGGTCGTCGAGGTAGGCGGCGAACAGCTCGGCAATGATGCGGCGACCCCGCTCGGTGGTGTCCATGACCTGCGGGTGGCGGTACAGCTCACGAAAGAGGAAGCGCTTGAGCTCGGCGCTGGCATGGCGCATGTCGGTCGTGAAGCGGATCAGGGCAGGATGCCGGCGCACCTCGTCGCAGGAAGCAGGCGCCGCGGTTGCGAGCGATGCCGACGCACTGGCAATCACGTCATAGACCTGGGCCGAGAGCATGCGTCGGATGATTTCCGCAAGCAGGCGGCGTGGCGCCTTGCCTGCCAGACCAGGATGGTCACGCTGGACTTCCTCGTCGAAACGGGCGAACAACGGAACCTCTCGCAAGGCGGCCAGGCTCAGCAAACCCGAGCGCACGCCATCGTCAATGTCGTGCGCGTTGTAGGCAATCTCGTCGGCCAGGTTGCACAGCTGCGCCTCCAGGCTGGGTTGCGTGCCGTCCAGGAACCGGCGCGCGACACCCGATGGTTCGCGGGCTTCGATCTGCTGGGCCAATGGCAACGGGCAGCGCTTCAGGATGCCCTCGCGCGTCTCCAGGCACAGGTTCAGACCATCCCATCCGGGGTAGCGCTGTTCCAGCGCGTCCACCACCCGCAAGCTCTGCAGGTTGTGCTCGAAGCCACCGTGCTCGGCCATGCAATCGTTCAAGGCGTCCTGCCCTGCATGACCGAACGGCGTGTGGCCCAGGTCATGCGCCAACGAAATGGCCTCCACCAGGTCTTCGTTCAGCCCGAGGCTGCGCGAAATGGAGCGCCCGAGCTGGGCAACCTCCAGCGAATGCGTCAGGCGCGTGCGGAACAGGTCGCCCTCGTGGTTGAGGAACACCTGCGTCTTGTAGACCAGCCGACGAAACGCGGTGCAATGCACGATGCGATCCCGGTCACGCTGGAAGTCGCTGCGTGTCGGCGCGGGTGGCTCGGCGACGCGCCGACCACCCGGACTGGTCGGAGGCACCGCGTAAACCACCCACAGCGGCGAACCCCGGCTGTCCGGAACGCTCACGCGGAGCAAGCCTCCAAGGTCTGGCGCACCAATGCCTCCGGCGCTGGCCGCACGACGGCCGAGCCGATGCGGTCGATCAACACGAAACGGATGTCGCCGTCTTCGGCCTTTTTGTCCACGCGCATGTGCCGCATGTATTCGTCCACCGGCAGCTTGGGGCCAAGCACGGGCAAGCCGGCTCGTTGCAACAGCGCCGACAACCGGACCCGAAATCCTACCGGCATCAACCCCAGTCGCTCGGACAAGTCCGCGGCCATCACCATGCCCGCGGCAACAGCTTCGCCGTGCAGCCAGACACCAAAGCCGAGACCGGCCTCGATGGCGTGGCCAAAGGTATGGCCAAAGTTGAGAATGGCACGCAGCCCGCCTTCCCGCTCGTCGGCCGCCACCACAGCCGCCTTGATTTCGCAGCTGCGACGCACCGCATGCATCAGCGCATCCGGCTTGAGGGCAACCAGATCGTCGATGTGATCTTCGAGCCACCCCAGGAAAGCCGCATCGGCAATCGGCCCGTACTTGATGACTTCCGCCAACCCGGCAGCCACCTCGCGAGGCGGGAGTGTCTGCAAGGTGTCCACATCGCAGAAGACACGCAGCGGTTGATAAAACGCGCCGATCATGTTCTTGCCAAGCGGGTGATTGATGGCGGTCTTGCCCCCGACGGAAGAGTCCACCTGTGCCAGCAGCGTGGTCGGCACCTGCACGAACGGCACGCCACGCATGTAGCACGCAGCTGCAAAGCCGGTCATGTCCCCGATCACGCCGCCGCCGAGCGCAACAAGCACGGTCTTGCGGTCACATTCGTGGCCCAGCAATTGATCGAAGATCAGGTTCAGCGTCTGCCACGTCTTGTGATGCTCGCCCTCCGGCAAGGTCACAAGGTGAACCTTTGCAAATCGGCCTTGCAGTCGGGCCTGCACTGCTGCCGCGTAGAGCGGCGCCACAGTGACGTTGGTGACCAACACGGCAACTGCAGCCCGGGGCAGGTCCGCCCAAAACTCGTCGCTCCGAAGCAGATCCGACCCGATCACCACCTCATAGGCGCGCTCGCCCAAGCTAACGGGCACACGCACCGTTGGCGAACTCAAAGTCAAATTCGTTGGCATGCCGCCAGTGTATGCGGCCGCATCAGCCGCCCGATCTTCCCCTGAACAGATCCGGCCGGGCCAGTTCAAGTTGCATGGCCACCAGATGGGCCAAGGTCACAACAGAACTGCGGCCGGTGTCGACAGAGAAGTCAGCAATCTCTCGGTAGAGCGGGTCCCGCTGGGCGAAGAGTTCGCGCAGGCGAACCAAAGGGGGCACACCCTTCAGCAAAGGGCGTTGTGTATCGTGCTGCAGTCGCCGGGCAAGATCTTCCACCTGTGCTCGCAGGTAAACGACAAGGTTGCCTCCACCTTTGAGCGCCTGACGGTTGGCCACGCGCAGAACGGCCCCCCCTCCGGTGGCCACAATCACGTCCTGTTCCAAGCTAAGGCGCGTAATCACCGCCTCTTCGACATCCCGAAACGCTACCTCGCCATGCAGTTCGAAATACGCAGAGATGGAGCAACCGATTTGCTGCTCTATCTCATGGTCGGCGTCAGCGAAACGCCAACCAAGGTGACGTGCCAATTGCCGGCCGATGGTGGACTTTCCGCTACCCGGCAGGCCAACCAAGCCTACCATCATGGAAGGCAAGACTCGGCAATTAATTCGAAGTCGCCACGCACGCGCCTGTTCCGTAAGGACTCACGGTGAATGGAAGATCAGTAGATGTATCCGCCGTTTGCTCGGCTGGCCAACTCAACCAGCTACTGTACGTGCCGACCCCCTCGCTGGTCGAAACCTTAGCCGCGACCTTCAGCGTATAGGCAACCCATGAAGCAGAGCTTTGCAAATACTGGATTCGCACTTTCATCTGCCCATTGACATCGGTGACCTTCGAATCAATGTAGCTGACCGACACATCGGCCGCACGAGGCGCCAACTGCCCGTCGAGGTCCAAGTCTTCGCCAGCGTCGAGGGTTCCATTGGCATTCGCATCTTCATTGGCGCAGGGACTAGCACCAGAGGACAGATATTGCTGCCAAGCATTATCCGCATCCAGGCCCCAAGCGCCCTTCAGAAAATAAGGCAGCGTCACCGTCGGGGTGATACTGGCGCCCTTCACTGGATAACCAGCGCTGTCGACCACTTGAACAGTGAATTCCTGAACATAGGTCTCGGAAGTATCGCCGTCAACGATCAGGTCACTCGCGCCAACGGAAACTGAGATCGGCGAACCGGCATCGCCGCTCGACCCAGATCCACCGCTTGTTCCATCGCCACCGCCAACGACTGGCGTTCCGGCGCTACCACTCCCGCCGCCACCGCAAGCTTGCAATGACGCCACAACCGCAAGCATCCAGGCTGCAGCGAGTTTTCTCCGAACCATCATTTCCCCTCAATTCCTCTAGACCGTGAGCCGAGTTTCGAAAACTTCAGCGCGCGGCCGATCTGTCCGTAATGATCTTTGGCGTGATGAACATCAGCAATTCCGTCTTGTTGTTGTAGCGCACAGTGTCTCTGAACAGCACGCCAAGATAGGGAATGTCACCAAGCAGCGGGACCTTGTTGACCTCATCACGCTCTTCTTGCGTAAAGATGCCACCGATCACAACTGTACCGCCGTTCTCTACCAACACCTGGGTTTTCACGTGCTTGGTGTTGATCGCCGGGCCTGCGGTTGTGTTGTCGCCTCGACTGTCTTTATTGACTTCCAGAGCCAGAATCACATTACCTTCAGGCGTGATTTGCGGCGTCACTTCCAGACGCAGACTCGCCTTCTTGAAGGACACCGCGGTGGCGCCGCTTGACGAAGCGATCTGGTAAGGAATCTCGACGCCTTGCTCGACTTCGGCCTTGCCTTGGTCGGTGGTGATCACCCGCGGGCTGGACACGATCTTGCCCTTGCCTTCCGCCTCCAATGCGCTCAGTTCCAAGTTCAGGAATCGATTGGCCGAGGCGCTGAAAAGTGAGAGTGCCATGGTGGCTGCAGACGCAGTGCTGATGGCACTGGTATTGGCCGGCAGACTTACGAATTGGCTGTTGGAGTAAGCGGTGTCGGTACTCTGTTGATTGGTCTGATACCCGACCTGATTGTAATTACCGCCCACAGTCACATAGTTACTGCCCCCGACCGAATACCCAGGCACACCGCCATTGACGCCACGAAGGTCAGTCGCACCCAGCTTGACACCAAGGGCACGACCGAATTTGTCATCGGCCTCCACAATCCTAGCCTCGATCAGCACCTGTCTCACCGGGATGTCAATCTTCGAAATCATCGTCGTAACCTCTTCCAATTTGGAAGCGATGTCCGACACAAATAGTTGGTTGGTTCGCGATTCAGCGAGCACGGAACCCCTAGGCGAAAGAATTCGCGTCGCGTTGGAACCTGTCCCACCGGCAGAACCTCCACCTGAGCCGCTGGTCTGGCCGATCAACGCTTTGGCAATCTCCTCCGCCTTGGTGTAGTTGAGTTGATACGACTGGGTACGCACCGCCTCAAGTTCGGTGATCTTCTTTTTCGCCTCAAGGTCAACCTGCTCCTTGGCCGCCAACTCCTCCTTGGGCGCAATCCAAAGCACGTTGCCAGACTTGCGCATGCCCAGACCCTTGGCCTGCAAGATGATATCCAGCGCATGATCCCAGGGCACATCCTTCAGGCGCAGCGTAACGCTGCCGGTGACAGTGTCACTGGTAACCACGTTGAAATTGGTGAAGTCGGCGATGACTTGCAGCAGCGCGCGGACTTCGATGTTCTGGAAGTTCAACGACAGCTTCTCACCCTGGAAGCCGGGACCCTGCACCAGTTTGTTCGGATCCATGCGCACCGGACGAACTTCCAACACGAATTGCGTATCGGTCTGATAGGCACTGTGCTCCCAGGCACCGCGAGGCTCGATCAACAGACGAACTCGGTCACCATTTTGCACAGCCGAAATGCCTTGCACAGGCGTGCCGAAGTCGGAAACATCCAACTTGCGACGCAGACTCTCTGGCAGGGTGGAATGCAGGAACTCCACCACCAAATTCTGGCCCTGCTGCCGCAAATCTACGCCGACTTGGGTGTTGGCCAGCCCCACTACGACGCGCCCAGCGCCATCTGGGCCACGCCGGAAATCAATGTCCCGAAGCGCCAGCTGTTCGGAATTCTGGTTGGTGGCGAAATGCACCGCATCCTGGGCAGCACCTGCTGAAGCCTGCGAATCCAACAGGATCAAGAGCGTTTTGCCTTGAATCTCTGTCTTGTAGGAAGTTGCCTGTTTCAGGCTCACTACCAGCCGGGTGCGATCACCAGAATTGGCAACGTTGACAGACCGAACATTACCCTGGTTCACCTCGACGCTAGATGTCCCCAAGCCATTGGTGACACCCGGCAGATCGATGGCCACCCGAGGCGGCGCCTGGACCACGAACCCGGTGGGTGCAGACGCCAAAGGCTGGCTGAGTTCAACCCGAATCACTTCGCCATTGGCCTGTTGCGAACCGGTGACCGAGCGAATGACGTTTTGCGCCACAGCCAGGCCCGGCGCCATCATCCCGATCGACAGCGCCAGGGCTGCCGCGTACCAACTGCGCATCTTGCGTGACTCCAACCTGTTGTTCATTGCCCCGACTCCTGAAGCTGGAGGGTACTGGTGCGTTCAATCCACTCGCCAGAGGCGTCTTGCACGATTTCACGCAACTCAAGCTCGGTTTCGGAAATCTTGGTGATCTTGCCGAAATTCTGACCCAGATAATCGCCCGCCTTCACGTAGTGCAGCAGCCCCTGAACCTTCAGCAATGCATGAGGCTGGCCCCCTCGATTCACGCTGCCGACCATCTTCATGCCATCCAGAGGAAACGACTCCAACGGTTGCTTCCGGCGGCGCATTTCAGCCGTGAGGATCGCATTTGAGCCTCTCGCATCAAGTCGTGTCCCCGCCACCATCTTGCCCGCACCAAACGGCTCCGGCGCAGCACTGCCAACATAAGGCTCCGGCTCGAATTTCCGCGGCGGTAAAATCGGTTGCACATTCGGCTTAACCTCTTTCGCCTGTTGATCCATCCAGGCCTGAATCTCCTGGTTGTCACCAGAACAGCCAGCCATCAACAGGATCAGTCCCAACCCAAGCCAAGTCAAAAACTGCCGACTCATGACTTGCCCTTCTTCTTTGCGCTCACCTTTGCAGCAGCCTCTCGCTTGACCTCAGCCACTTCGGCTGGGTCCAGATAGCGGTAGGTCCGCGCTGTGGCTTCCATGACCAAGGCACCCGAGTTGTCCTTGGCTGTAGTGGGCGTGATAACCAAATTGTGTAAGGTGACGATGCGCGAAAGATTGGCGACATCCCCAGCGAATGAACCAATGTCGTGGAAGCGACCGGACACCCGAATGGCGATCGGCAACTCGGCGTAATAGTCCTTCACCACCACCTGCCCCGGCCGGAAGAGCTCAAATTGCATGCCCCGCCCAACACCGGCCTGATTGATGTCCGACAGCAGCGCATCCATCTCAGCCTTGCCTGGCAATTGCTTTTCCAACTGAGTCACATACTCCTGAACCTGTTCTTTTTGCTTGCGTAACTCTTCCAGATTGACAGCCTGGGTGAGCTTCTGCCGATATTCTGTCTTCAGTTTTGGCTCAAGGTCTCGGGATTGCGCCAAACGATCTGTTTCATCACTGATCAATAACAGCCAGCCCACCACCACAGCCACGATGGCAGCCAATAGCCAGACCACAGCCTTTGGCAGTATCGGCCACTGTCCGGGCTCCTTCGGATCCAAACCCTGGAACTGACCGCCCGCCGCACGCAGCGATGCCCCGACGTCGATTTGAGAGGTTTTTTTCTGTGTCGCCATGGCCAATACTCAGGACACTTTGGGGGTCGCAGGCTTGCCCGGTGCTGCGCCGCTGGCGGCCCCCGCAGGCGGAGCGGGCCGCTTGATCGACACTTTGATGGAAAAATCAAACAACTTGCGTTGATCCTTGCCAATCAGAACGTTGGCGGACTTGCTTTCCACCAACTCAGGACGCTCCAACCACGTGGAGTTGTAGGCGGTGTTGCGCAGCAACTCGGAAACACGCTCATTGGTCTGGGCAACGCCACTGACAGTGACCTGATTCCCACTTTGACGGACGGCAGTCAGATAGACACCCTCGGGCGTCTGCTTGACAAGCTCGTTCAACAGATAGACCGGCACATTCCGATCCGTCTGGAGGTTTTCCACAGCGTTTTGTCGCGCCTTCAAGGCTTCGATTTCAGCCTTCAAGTCCGCGATGTCCTTGATCTTGACTTCGAGCTTGGTGATTTCCGTCTTCAGAAAGCTGTTTCGGGAGTTCTGCGCGGCAGTCAATTGCTGCAACACGAGATACCAAAGCAGGACGATACCGGCACCCACAATGGCTGCCAGTCCCAGGGCCGCGAAAAATGCCCGTTTGCGTTCCTGCCGGCGCGCCTCCCGGTGGGGCAACAGGTTGATCAGGATCACTGCACAAATCTCCGCATGGCCAAGCCGCAGGCCGTGAGGTACGACGGCGCCTCACGCTTGAGCTTGGCCTCCCGCACCGCCGGCCCTAATTTCATGTTCTCGAAAGGATTCACCACGCGCGAGGCGAAACCGGTGACGTCCTTGACGCGTTCGCGCAGCCCGGTCATGGATGCCGCGCCACCCGCCAGCATCACGTAATGCACCTTGTGATGCGGTGTGCTGGTGAAGAAATATTGCAAAGCACGGCCAATTTCATGTGCCAAGCTGTCCACAAACGGCGTCAGCAATGTGGGGCCATAGTCTTCGGGCAGATCGCCACTGAGCTTTTTCTGCTCCGCCTCTTCATACGAAAAACCGTATTGCCGCGAGATCAACTGCGTGAGTTGGGCACCCCCGAAAGATTGGTCGCGGTCGTACAGCAACTCGTCTTCCCGCAGGACCTTGAGACTGGTGGTATCCGCGCCAATTTCAAACAGCGCGACCAAAGCGTCCTTGCCTTGGTCAGGCAAAGCGGCCACCAGCCGCGTCATGGCCAGACGGGAGGCATGCGATTCAATGTCCAGCACAACCGGCGTCAACCCAGCCGCCTCGGCCAGGCCTTGCCGGTCCTGCACGCGGTCTTTTCGCGAAGCAGCGATCAACACATCCACATCACCGGCCGAATTCGAATTCGGGCCAATCACACAGAAGTCCAGGCTGACTTCGTCCAGCGAGAACGGGATGTATTGATGCGCTTCGGTTTCGACCTGAAGTTCCATCTCTTCTTCGCGAAGACCGGCAGGCAGCACGATGCGCTTGGTGATGACCGCTGCGGCCGGCATGGCCATCACGACGTGCCGAGTGCGCGTGCCGCTACGGGCCACGACGCGCCGCACCGCATCGGCCACTTCGTCAAATTTCTCGATTTGCCCATCCACGATCCAGCCTTTTTCAAAAGGCTCGCTGGACAGTCGTTCGAGCACCAATTCGCCGGACGATGACTGACCCAGTTCAACCAGCTTGACGCTGGATGAACTGATGTCGAGACCCATCATCTGGGGATGTTTCTGGCCCAGAAAGCGATCAAGAAAACCCACGGGAGATGGCTCCAGCGACACCGTGAACGGGCGCAAAGTTAACAAAGCACTTCAATGCTAGCAGCAAGCTTGTTGACGAACCAAGGATTTCCCCGGAACGAATCCGCGTGTCCGTTGCGCCAGACCGACTGATTGGTAAGCAAACGATACCAGTGCGGAACCTTTGCGCTTCCGCCCCAAAAGCTGTGCTCGCCCCTGCGCTGGTGGCCTGGGCCAACGGCAGTTGAAGCAACTTCCACTTCCTATAATCGGCAGCCCAACGGGAGAACCATGAGCGACGCCGACCCCAACGATCCCGCCTCTTCCTCATCCAAAGGTCCCGGCAAGCACTCCAGTTCGAACCCGGCCGTCGCCCCCGCTTCGCGGGCGGTGGCTGCACTGTTGCGAGTGTTGGCGGCGCTGTTTGGCACGGCCTTGGCACTGGGAGCGGCCGGCCTGATTTGCGGCGGCATTGCGTTGGCGGTCGCCTACCCGAATCTGCCGGAGCTGGACGCGATCACGGACTACCGCCCAAAGCTGCCGCTGCGAATCTTCTCCGCGGATGGCGTCCTGTTGGGCGAATATGGCGACGAACGGCGGCAGTTCACACCCATTGCCGAGATTCCAGACGTGATGAAACACGCGGTGCTGGCGATCGAAGACGCCCGCTTCTATCAACACAGTGGCGTGGACTACCTGGGCGTGCTGAGAGCTGGCGTTGCGCAGTTCGGTGCCGCAGGCAGCCAGGGCGCATCGACGATCACGATGCAGGTTGCGCGTAATTTTTACTTGTCGACCGAGAAGACGATCACTCGCAAGCTTTACGAGGTGCTTCTGGCGCTGAAGATCGAGAGCGCTCTGAGCAAGGACCAGATCCTTGAGATCTACATGAATCAGATCTACCTGGGGCAGCGCGCGCACGGCTTCGCGGCCGCCAGCGAGATTTACTTTGGCAAGCCATTGCGGGAGCTGACCGTGGCGGAGGCGGCGATGCTCGCCGGGCTACCGAAGGCGCCGTCAGCTTACAACCCGATCGCCAACCCGCGCCGGGCAACAGTGCGGCAGCGCTACATCGTGGACCGCATGCTGGATAACGGCTTCATCACCGCCGAGCAGCGCGAGACCGCCCTCGCACAAACCTTGAAATACCGCACGCCAACCGAGGTGCCAGTGCATGCGGAATACCTCGCGGAAGCAGCGCGGCAATTGATGTTTGCCCAATACGGCGCTGATACCTACACCCGCGGGCTGAACGTGCAGTTGACGGTGCAAGCCGCCGATCAGGCCGCCGCATACCACGCGCTGCGCAAGGGTCTGATGGACTTCGAGCGGCGGCAGGTCTACCGCGGCCCGGAAGCCTATGTGGACCTGCCGGCAGACCCCAAGGCGCTGGACGCACGCATTGCGGAAGCGCTGGCAGACCATCCGGATAACGACGAATTGAAGGCCGCCGTGGTGCTGGAGGCGTCGCCAAAGAAGGTCATTGCAGCACTGCAATCCGGCGAGGCGCTGACGATCACTGGAGAAGGCCTGAAGCCGGCGACCTCCGGCCTGTCAGACCGCGCAGACCCGAAGGTGCAAGTGCGACGCGGCGCCATCGTGCGGGTACTGAAGACGGTCAAGGGTGACTGGACACTGACCCAGCAGCCGGAGGTCGAAGGGGCGTTCGTATCGATGGAGCCGCAAACCGGCGCCATCCGCGCCCTGGTCGGCGGCTTTGATTTCGGCAAGAACAAGTTCAATCACGTGACACAGGCGTGGCGGCAACCGGGTTCCAGCTTCAAGCCCTTCATCTATTCGGCGGCACTCGAAAAAGGCTTCACGCCAGCCACGGTGGTTAATGACGCACCGCTGTTCTTCGACGCCGGCAGCACCGGCAGCCAACCGTGGGAGCCGAAGAACTACGACGGCACCTTCGACGGCCCCATGTCGCTGCGGCGTGCACTGGCGAAGTCCAAGAACATGGTGTCGATCCGCGTGCTGCAGGCCATTGGCGTGCCCTATGCGCGCGAATGGATCACCCGATTCGGCTTCGAGAAGGAGCGCCACGATCCTTACCTGACGATGGCACTGGGGGCGGGCTCGGTCACGCCAATGCAGATGGTGACCGGCTACAGCGTGTTTGCGAACGGCGGCTACCGCGTCAACCCGGTCTTGATCGCGCGGGTGACCGACACCCGCGGCCGCGTGCTGCATGAAACCCGGCTTGCACCGCCTGATGAATCGCTGCGCGTCATCGAACCACGCAACGCCTTCATCATGAGCAGCCTGCTGCAGGAAGTCGCACGCTCCGGTACGGCGGCTCGCGCGCAGGCCACACTGAAGCGGCCGGACATCTACGGCAAGACCGGCACCACCAATGACTCCATGGACGCCTGGTTCGCCGGCTTCCAGCCTTCGCTGGCAGCCGTCGTCTGGATCGGCTACGACAATCCACGCAAGCTGGGGGACCGCGAAACCGGCGGTGGACTGTCATTGCCCGTCTGGATCGAGTTCATGGGCCAGGCGCTCAAAGGTGTGCCGGTGGCCGAAGTGCAGCCCACGCCAGGTGTGGTCAACGTGGCGGGCGAGTGGTACTACGACGAGTTCAGTGGTAGCCAGGGCGTCAGCAGCCTGAACACGGAAGAACACCTGCCCACGCCGCCAAATGAGGACGAGAAGAAAGGCATCCTGGACCTGTTCCGGTAGGTAGCCCCCATCCCGACCTAGCTCGCTTGCCACCGTGTGAACTGGCGTCAAGCGAGCGCCCGAGGCACCGCGCCGCCGTCAGTCAGGCGCCAGTGAACAGCAGTGCCACGCCAGCCTGCGCGCTGGCGTGATGCGAAAGACTGTGGAACAGTTCACTGCCATCGCGCGTATCGACCCACCGGCCAGCCGCCACGTCACGTCGGTAGTGAAAACCGCCACCTCGCGCCGCCAGCCAGATCTCGTGCAGCGGCGGCTGGGTGTTCAGGATGATCTTGCTGCCGTTGGGGAACGACAACTCCAGCAGGCCGCCGGTACGGTGGGTGTCGATGTCGATCACATCCCGGTCCAGCCACTGGTCGATCTGAGCTTCGACGCTGGCGAGCGCCAAGTGAGCCAGTTCGTGGTATTGCGCGTCGGTCAGGGTCGGAGCTGTCGTGGTCATCGCTAAAATTCAGTCATGCCGCATTGCGTGATGTTCAGTGTAGTGGCGCCGCAAAAGCGAGCACCTTTGAAGACCTCTTCGTCGCATGCCTTCTGTGGCCTGCCGCGAACTGCAACGCTGGCTGCAGGGCTGGCCCTGGCACTGCTGTGCGCTGGCTGCGGCCAACGGGCCAATTTGGTGCTACCCGATCAGGCATCAACCAAGCCGTCTCGCGCCTCAGCAACTTCTCCGGCCTCCACCGCGGCGCCGGCAGCGAGCGCAAGCCAGCCCTGAGTGACGCAGGCCGACTCAACAACGTGAGTCGCGCCTTGGCAAGAGCCGATGTGACAGAAATAAAAAGGCGCTTTGCGCGTTAGCTGGTGATGGGGCTACGCGCCGATAGCCAAGTTGAGTAACTGCGCGGGTTGCCGAGGACCTCGCGGCGTCCGGTCCAACGCGCGGAACCAGCCGAGGTAGTTCTCCAGGTAGGCCGTGGCGACGCCGTTGAATCGGCGCATCCAGCCTTTGAGCCGCCCGTGGTACGAGTTGACGTTCTGGATGTGCCAAGCACCGATGGCGTGAGTGCCCGAGGAGGTCACGACCCGGTGATGCTCAAGCCCCAAGTCTTTGACGGCCTGGCCGATTGAGCCGCCACCATCCGTGCAGACCACGGCATCGGACGGCAGTAGCGGCTTGAGAACGGCCATGACGGCGGCTTTGCGACTGTCCGACAGCACGTAATCCGTCGTGGTGCCGGAGCGGTCCCGAGCCACCAAGACGGGAATCTGCTCGCGGGACAGGCCTCGCTTGGCCGCGCTGCCGCCGCGCTTTCGGACCTTGCGCCCCACGACGTTCTGCCCCTTGAATGACTCCAGCACGTAGGTCTCGTCAATCTCGGCGACGCCGGCCAGGGCGTTGGGTTTGACGCTCCGAGGCACCGCGAGGAACCGGTGTCGCCAGCGGAACGCCGTACTCGGGGCCACGTTCAAGTGCTCGGCGGCACGCATGACCGTCAGTCCATCGGCCAGCGCCTGGGCTTGGTCGAGCCACTTGCCCTTGTGGCGCAGCCTGGCCAAGGGCGTGCCGGTCAATGCGTTGAAGGTCTTGCCGCAGGCGCGGCACTTGTACCGCTGCAGCCCGTCTGCCACGCCATTGCGCACGATGCGGTGCTCGCCGCAGTGTGGGCAGCTTCTAGATTGATGGCGAGCCGACTCGACCAACTCAATCGACTCGACTGCCGTTGCCTGCGCCTTCAGCCTCTTGATAACTTCCTGCCGCTGAGCCCGGCTCAGCCGGTCAACCAGCGCCCACAGGCGCTGCATGTCCTTCTTCCTCATGCTCATCCTCGACGCCCCACTTGGGGCCGTTCGAGGCAGTCTGGCAGTCCGCTGGCTCACAGCGCGAGCCAGCGTCACTACCTAACGCGCAAAGCGCCAATAAAAAAAAGCCCGAGAGGCATGGCCTGTCGGGCTTTTGCTCACACGGCATTCGCGCAGAAGAACTGCGCGAATGCCTGGAGAGACTTAGAACGAGTGGCTGAGACCGAAATCGTAGCCATTCTTGTTCTTTTCGCCCAGGCTACCATCCGGGCCAACGTCACCACCAATGCGGGCGTAGTCGGCGTAGATCTTGGTACGCTTGGACAGCTTGTACTCAATGCCCAGGCCAGCCTTCTTCAGGGTCTGGTCGCCAGCTGCCAAATCAACCTTGGACTGGGCGTAACCCGCCTTCAGGTTCAGCGCGCCGTAAGGGACCACTACGCCAACGAGGAAGCCCTTGGCGTCCTGGTCCAGCGCGGTCTTGCCGTCAGAGTACGAACCAGACACCTTGGCCAGACCGAAGTCATACGAACCCATCACGGTCGTCAGCTTCTGGTTCTCAAACGTGGTGGCTTCGTATGCAGCACCAACCACCAGCGAGTTCCAGGTGTAGGACGCGCCCACCGCGAAAGGCTTCTTGGTGCCGGCACCGTAGGTTTCAGCAACGGAAGCCGACAGCTTCAAGCCGCCAAAAGCGCCATCGTAACGAACCGAATTGTCCAGGCGACGCACGTCGATGAAGGAGCCGACAGGGCCGCCCACAAAATTGTTGGTGCGCAGGGTCGCGCCAATGTCACGCAGGTTAGCGATGGTGTCGCCACCGAACGGATCGCTGGCACTCACCACATCCCAAGCGCCGTTTTCCATGCGGCCGAGTTGCAGGGAACCGAACTTGGTGTTCAGGCCCACGGAGGACCAGCGATTCCAGAAAGTGGTTCCGCCTTGTGCAGCGCCGGTGTCAGCCGAAATTTGGCTTTCGATCCGGAAGATGGCCGACATGCCATTGCCCAGGTCTTCGCTGCCCTTGAAGCCGATGCGGCTACCGTTGTTGTCAGCGACTTGCTTGTCGTTGGAGGCCACGGTCTTGGCCAGCGCCAGGTCCAGCTTGCCGTACACGGTCACCGACGATTGAGCGGAAGCGGCGCCGGCGAAAGCACCCAGAACTGCCAGAGCGAGCAGAGTTTTTTTCATTGCAACTATCTCCAAGATTGGTACGAGAGATCCGGAGGGTTGGCCTGGCCGCTTCATTGAGCGGCTGGTCCGGAGCGCACTAAAGGCAAACCCTGATGCGGAAGCTGAGCGTGATTGCACCAGAGCCCCGCCAAGGAGGCAAACTTTCAGGCACATCCGGCCCAGGGTCGTTGCCTATGGACAACGGGTGGCCAAAAAACGAGCGCGTCACAATGGCGTCTTGCGAAATTCACATAACGCCAGCAATCGGGAGAAACCCAGGATGCTCGACACCTTGTTGATCAACGCAGATCAAGCGCTGCGCACGCTCTCAGGCGGCGCGAGAGCCAACCGCGCCAGCCCTGCGCAGCCCGAGCTTGGCGCGACGGCACTCAGCGCGTCGCAGAAGCGACTTTCCGGCGCACTGATGCGTGTGAACCATGTGGGCGAAGTTTGTGCGCAGGCGCTTTATCAGTCACAGGCGCTGGGCACACGTGATCCCGCGCTGCGGCGGGATCTGCAACAAGCCGCCGACGAGGAGATTGATCACCTGGCCTGGACAGCGGAACGCCTGAAGGCCTTGAACAGCCACGCCAGCTGGCTGAATCCGCTCTGGTACGCCGGCGCTTTCTCGCTGGGCCTGCTGGCCGGCCGCGCCGGAGACCGCTGGAGCCTGGGCTTTGTCGCGGAGACGGAGAGGCAGGTGGCCCGGCATCTGGCCAGCCACCTCGCGCGCCTGCCCACCGAGGACCATGCGTCACGCGCCATCGTGGCGCAGATGCATGCAGACGAAGTCCGGCATGCGGAACAGGCTGAGGCCGCCGGGGCCCATCGGCTGCCGGCCCCCGTTCGCGGCCTGATGCGGGTGGCAGCCAAGGTCATGACGACCACCGCACACTACATCTGACAATGCCGCGCGGCCTCAGGCCCCAGCCTCGCGCACTTCGATGCTGGTGCTGATCTCCGCCGTGCGGCCCAACATCGCTGTCGCCGAGCAATACTTTTCGTGCGACAGCGCCACGGCCCGCGCCACCGCGGCCTCCGGAAGCTGCTTGCCGGTCACCACGAAATGCATGTGCAGCTTGGTGAAGACTTTCGGGTCGACCGACGCACGCTCGGCCTTGAGGGACACGGTGCAGCCGCTCACCTCGTGTCGCCCGCGCTGCAGGATCAGCACCACGTCATAGGCCGTGCAGCCACCCGCACCGGCCAACAGCGTCTCCATCGGACGCGGGGCCAGATTGCGGCCACCACCCTCCGGTGCGCCGTCCATGTTCAGCAAATGGCCGCTGCCAGTCTCCGCCAGCATCGACATGCCGGTTTCCGGCACCCAGTGGATCGTGCATTCCATCGACTTCTTCCTCGTTTGAAAGCGGCTTTGCGGCCTCGCTGGGCCGCCACTGTGAATTATCTCGCGCCAGTCACCGGTAACGAACGGCTAGCAGCATATTGCGGCGCAACACAAGTGCGGTTAAACTCTATTCATCGCATTGATGGATCTATCGATCAATGCCCCGGTTGTCTCCTCCACCTCCTCCATTGGTGGATTCAGCCCGGAGCTGCAAAGCTCCGGGCTTTTTTCTGTCTGGCGACATCTGGCGTAGGTCACAGCGCGCTGCTTTACCATGCAGCGCTTCTGCGTGGCAGACCCTCCGGGCGATGCGTGCGAAGTCATTTCAACCAGCATTGCACCGAGGAGAGACGCCATGGCAGGCGCCGCCCGTCCGGCCCGCCCTGCGGCGCGCCCGGCATCCAGTCGTTCCATGTCCGGCACCAGCATGGCGATCCAAGCGGCCACGCCGCCGAGCGCCAACGACTACCTGCGCAAGATCCTGAACGCCAAGGTCTATGACGTTGCAGAAGAAACCGCGCTGGACCCGGCCCGCACGCTGAGCAAGCGCCTGGGCAACCAGGTGCTGCTCAAGCGTGAAGACCTGCAGCCGGTGTTCAGCTTCAAGCTGCGCGGCGCCTACAACAAGATGGCGCACCTGTCGCCGGAAAAGCTGCAGCGCGGCGTCATCTGCGCCTCGGCAGGCAACCATGCCCAGGGCGTGGCCATGAGCGCCAAGCGCATGGGCTGCCGTGCCGTCATCGTGATGCCTGTCACCACACCCAAGGTCAAGATCGACGCCGTGGCCGGCTGGGGCGGCGAGGTCGTGCTGCATGGTGAAAGCTATTCCGACGCCTACGGACACGCCGTCGAACTGGGAAATGCCCAGGGCCTAACCTTCGTGCATCCGTTCGACGACCCGGACGTCATCGCCGGCCAGGGCACGATCGCGATGGAAATCCTGCGCCAGCACCAGGGCCCCATCCACGCGGTGTTCTGCGCCATCGGCGGCGGCGGGCTGATCTCCGGTGTCGCGGCCTACATCAAGGCAGTGCGGCCCGAGATCAAGGTCATTGGCGTGCAGACGGTCGACTCCGACGCGATGCTGCGCTCGGTCAAGGCGGGCAAGCGCGTGACGCTGCCCGATGTCGGCCTGTTCGCCGACGGCACTGCCGTCAAGCTGGTCGGTGAAGAGACTTTCCGCCTGGTGCGAGAGCTGGTCGACGACTTCGTGGTCGTCGACACCGACGCCGTCTGCGCCGCGATGAAAGACGTGTTCCAGGACACCCGCAGCATCGTCGAGCCTTCCGGCGCGATGGGCGTGGCCGGCCTGAAGCAGTACGCCGCCGAGCACAAGCTCAAGGGCCAGACGCTGGTGGCCGTGACCTGCGGCGCCAACATGAACTTCGACCGCCTGCGCTTTGTCGCCGAGCGGGCCGAGCTTGGCGAACAACGCGAAGCCTTGTTCGCGGTGACGATCCCCGAGGAGCGCGGCAGCTTCAAGCGCTTCTGCGAACTGATTGGCTCGCGCAGCGTCACCGAGTTCAACTACCGCATCTCGGACGCCAAGATCGCCCACGTCTTCGTCGGCGTGTCCATCAGCAAGCGCGACGAGGCCGACAAAATCGCCCGCAGCTTCACCCGCCACGGCTTCGCCACCGTCAACCTGACCGACGACGAGCTGGCCAAGGAGCATGTGCGGCACATGGTGGGTGGCCGCAGCGAGCTGGCGCGCGACGAGCGGCTTTACCGCTTCCAGTTCCCCGAGCGCCCGGGCGCACTGATGCGCTTCCTGTCGGCCATGCATCCGGACTGGAACATCAGCCTGTTCCACTACCGCAACCAGGGCGCAGACTACGGTCGCATCCTCGTTGGCATGCAGGTGCCCAAGGGCAACAAGCAGGCCTTCAAGGACTTCATTGCCGGCCTGGCCTACCCCTGCGTGGACGAGACCGACAACCCGGTCTATCAGTTGTTCCTGCGCTGAGCAGCTTCAGCGCAGCGCCACACCGGGCGGTACGGCCTGCGGCGCGGGCTCGACTCGCTCGGCCCGCAGGATGCGCACCGGCTTGGCCAGCAACTGCCCACGCACATAGTCCTCGCCCTGGGCCGGATCGGTCGCCGCGCCGTGGATGAGGCGCACCACGTCCATGCCTTCCAGCACCTGCCCAAAGGCGGCAAAGCCCTGGCGATCCGGGTTGCGCTGGCCGCCGAAATCCAGCCCCGGCTGCTCACCGATGCAGATGAAAAATGCCGCGGCCGAGCCAGTGCCCACCGCACCACGCGCCAGCGACAGCGTGCCGTCATGGTGCCGCAGCCCGCTGGCCTGCGTGGTCTCGTGGGCCACCGGCGGCGCTGGCGTGTCGTCGCCCGCCACGCCACCCTGAATGACTTCGATCTGCGGCGTGCCGTGATCGTTGTCTCGCCGCACCGTGCGGTAGAAGCTGGCGCCCGCGTACAGCCCACGGTCCACGTAGCGCAGGAAATCGCCAGCGGACACAGGAGCGTGCGCCAGGTCAACAGCCACCACGATGGTGCCCTGCTCGGTCACCAAGCGGACCTGCACCGGCGGTGTGGGTGCAGTGGCCGCCGGGGTTGGCGGCGCGGTGGCGGCCCCGGCCGTACCGGCACAACCAGCCAGCACCCATGCCAGCGAGAACCCGCACAGCCTGCGGCGAAGAAAACCATGGTTTGCGTTCATCATTCAACGGCTCCGGTTTGCCAAGCCCCGGTGAAAAGTTCGCAAAGCGTCGTCAGATGGACCACTGCGAACCAGGGCTCCTGTGGGCTGCGCCCATGCACCAAGGGCGCAGCCGGTAGACTGCAGCGCATTCTCCATCCACGCGCAGCGCCGCCGCTGACCGACACTGCGCGCCCGGCTGCCTCCTGGCGCCTTCCGCGCCGGCCCCGCCCTTCCCTGCTCTCCACGCCCATGGCCCTCACCGAACAAGCCGTTCTCGCGGCACTGCAAACCGTCGTCGACCCCAACACCGGCAAGGACTTTGTCTCCACCCGCCAGCTGAAAGCCCTGCGCCTCGATGGCGGCAAGGTCAGCTTCGAGGTCGAGCTCGGCTACCCGGCGCGCAGCCAGGTCGCACTGCTGCAGTCAGCCCTAGAAGCGGCTGCTCGGACCTTGCACGAAGTTACACAGGTCGACGTGCAGGTCAACAGCCACATCGTGGCGCACCAGGTGCAGCGCGGCGTGGCCTTGCTGCCGGGTGTGAAGAACATCGTCGCGGTCGCTTCGGGCAAGGGCGGCGTCGGCAAGAGCACCACTGCAGTGAACCTGGCGCTGGCGCTGGCGGCAGAAGGTGCATCGGTCGGCCTGCTGGACGCCGACATCTACGGCCCCAGCCAACCCACGATGCTGGGCATCTCCGGCCGTCCGGAAACCCTGGACGGCAAGAGCATGGAGCCGATGCAGGGCCACGGCATCAAGGTCAACTCTATCGGCTTCCTGGTCGACCCGGGCGACGCGATGATCTGGCGCGGCCCGATGGCCACGCAGGCGCTGGAACAGTTGCTGCGCCAGACCAATTGGGGCGAGCTCGACTACCTGATCGTCGACCTGCCGCCCGGCACCGGCGACATCCAGCTGACCCTCTCGCAGCGCGTGCCGCTGACCGGTGCCGTCATCGTCACCACGCCGCAGGACGTGGCGCTGATCGACGCGCGCAAGGGCCTGAAGATGTTCGAGAAGGTCAGCGTGCCGATCCTCGGCCTGGTCGAGAACATGGCCGTCTACTGCTGCCCGAACTGCGGCCACACGGCCCACATCTTCGGTGCCGAGGGCGGCAAGCGCATGGCCGAGACCCACGGCGTGCACTATCTGGGCGCATTGCCGCTCAGCTTGGCCATCCGCGAACAGGCCGATGCTGGTGCACCCACCGTGGTGAGTCGGCCCGACAGCGAAGAAGCCGGCCTCTACCGCGCCATCGCCCGCCAGGTCGCGGTGCAGGTCGCGCAGCGCGCCAAGGACTTCTCGTCAAAGTTCCCCAGCATCAGCATCTCGAAGAGCACCTGATCCTCTGGGCAAAAGGGTCCTGAACATGACCGCCAGCATCCCGCGCGAGCAGGTCACCGGCCTTCTGCTGGCCGGCGGTCGCGGCCGGCGACTGGGGGGGGTCGACAAGGGCTTGCAGACCTGGCACGGCCGGCCGATGGCCGAATGGGCCTTGCAGCGCCTGGCACCCCAGGTCAGCACCTGCCTGATCAGCGCCAACCGCCATCTGGCTGACTACGCGGCGCTGGGCATGCCCGTGCTGGCCGACGCCGAGGGCGGCTTCCCCGGCCCGCTGGCCGGCTTCCTGGCCGGCCTGTCGGCCGCGACCACGCCATGGCTGGTCACAGTGCCCTGCGACACGCCAAATTTCCCGCTGGACCTGGTCGCCCGACTGGCGAATGCCGCGATCACGCAAGACTGCGAGATCGCGATGGCCGCCACGCGATCCCCCGATCACGCCGAGGCACTGCGCCCCGAACCGGTGTTCTGCCTCCTGCGCTGCCATCTGCGTGCTTCGTTGCAGGCTTATCTGGCGCAAGGCCAGCGCCAGGTCGAACACTGGGCACGCCAGCACACTTGCGCCTTCGTCGGTTTTGAAGACAGCGACGCCTTCTTCAACGTCAACACGCCTGACGACCTGGGTCGTCTGCGCAGCCTGCCGGGCGGCTGAGCTGGCCGCTGCGGCCGCGCGGCATTCACCAAACCGGCGCACGCTCGCGGCTGCCCCGCCTCAGTTCCAGTAGTTGAACAGCTCCGGCCGAGTGGCCCGGTATTGCTGCAAGGTGCTCAGCGTGGCCGGCACCAGCGAATGCGCGCCAAACCACAAGGCCTCGTCCCGCGCCAGGCCGCCGAGCTGATCCAGCGAACTGGCCATGCCGCGCCAGCCTGCCCAGTCAATCTCCGGCATGCTGCGCATGGCATCCCGCGGCAAATGGCGCAAGGCCGTGGCCAGCAGCCCCAACTGCCGCGCCACCTCTCCCCGCTTGGTACCCGAAGCCAGCAATTCGACCTCGGCCAGCCCGTGGGTCAAGCCCAGTACCGCTTCGCCTGCCTGTTGAATCGCACCCAGCACGGCCGCCGTGTCGGTCGGCCGGTTTTGTCTTGTCATATCCCCGTTCATGCCCGCTGCTTCAGCATGATTCGGGCCAGCCACCCGGCGCAGCAAGCGTAACCATTCCCATTGGGGCCGCCGAGTTACAAAAAGGGCATGCAAGAAGTCGCTGCGGCACATCACACCAAAACGTCTGCCCATGCGGCAAGGCGCCATTCCCACGCCAGCGGTTCCGCTCTACGATGAAGCATCGCTGCCGGCCATTGGCCCGCAGCTTCCATGCGCAGCAGGAGGTTTCATGCACACGCAAGGTCAAGCCCGTTTCGTCGCCGCATGCACGGCTGCAATGGCGTTGACCGCCATGCTGGCCGGCTGTGCGCAAGATCCTGCGCGGTCGCTTTCACAACCTGCAGCCCCGTCCATCCCAGCGGTCGACGGCATGGGCGCGGCCACACCGGCCATCCAGACTTTGCTGGCCGATGGCTTGTTCGCCGCGCCGCGGGAAACCATCGACACCAGAGACCTGTTCGCCGTGAACAGCGACATGCTGCACTTCCTGCGCAGCGACCTGGAGCCGTTGATCCGCGCCCAGGGCAAACAGCGCGGCCTCTACGAAGCACTGCAGAGCAACCAATACCTGAAGCTGGACTACGACACCGCCCGGACCCGCACGGCCGCCCAGGCTTTCCAGGCGCGTTCAGGCAACTGCCTCTCTCTTGTCATCCTGACCGCCTCGCTGGGCCGCAAGCTCGGCTTGCAGGTGAGTTTCCAGCAGGTGCTGAACGAGGACAGCTGGGGTCTGAGTGGCGACTTGGTGGTTGCCAGCGGCCACGTCAACGTGGTGCTGGGCCAGCGCAACTCGATGGCCTGGGGCGACGACAGCCAGTCGCTGGTCGTCGACTTCCTGCCAACCGAAGCAGTCAGAGGCCGGCGCGCCCGCCTGGTCAGCGAAGACGTGGTGATCGCGATGTTCGAGAACAACCGCGCCGTCGAGTCCATGGCCCAGGGCGACCTCGACACTGCCTACTGGTGGGCCAGAGCCGCGGTGTCGCATGAAAAACCCGCCGCCTCGGCCGTCAACACACTGGGCGTGATCTACCAACGCCGCCAACTTCCCGCCATGGCCGAGCAGGCCTATCGGCAAGCGCTCGCACTCGAACCCGCCGACCTGCGCTCGCTGGCCAATTTGGCCGGCCTGATGCGAAGCGAGGGCCGAGACAGCGAAGCCACCCCGCTGGACCAGCGGATTGCCAAGTTGATGCCGCAGCAGCCCTTCCACCACTTCCGCCTCGGCCTGGCCGCGGCGCAGCGGCATGATTGGCTGCAAGCCCGCGATGAACTGACCCGCGAACTCGAACGTGACCCGACCTTCCAGGACGCCCAGGCCTGGCTGGCCCAGGTCTACCTCGAACTGGGTGATTTGCCCAATGCGCGCAGCCACCTCGCGCTGGCCGCGAAAAATGGCAGCACACCTGGCAACCGTGCGCTGTACGCAGCCAAGCTGGAGCATCTGCGTGCGGTGTCGCAGGTCGCCGCCAGCCGCTGAACCGGGCGCATGAGAGAAGCTTCGACCCCACGTAACAAAGCGCTTGAAAGGGCTGTGCGCGCAAAGCCGCTCAGCATGGGCACAATCGCGCCTTTCTCGCGCTTTCTGAATCTTCATGTCATCGACCCCTTCGCTGCCGAACCCGGCGCCCCTGGACCCTTCGGCCGAGACGCCAGAGGCCGCCGCCGCGCCCGGCATCGAATCCACCAGCCCGGAGGCGGGCGACTCGCCTGAGGCCGCTGCCGTCGTTGAACCCGAGGCCGTGCAAGCCAGTGGCGACGAGGCGGCAGAAACCCCCGCAGCCGCAGCAACCGAGGCCGTGGACGCTGACGCCACCAAAGGCGAAGAAGCCCCGGCCGAAGACGCTGCACCGGCCGCCGCTGGCGCCAAGCCAGCGCCGGTGGCCATGTCGCCAGCCGAATGCGCCCAGGCGCTGAAGTCGCGCTTCCCGGCGCTGTTCGCTGGCGCGCCCAAGCCGCTGAAGCTGCGCATCCAGGCCGACATCCAGGCCCGCGCGCCCGGCGTGTTCACGCGCCAGTCGCTGTCGGCCTTCCTGCGCCGCCACACCGGCAGCACCAGCTACCTGATCGCGCTGAGCCGGGCCAAGACCCGCTTCGACCTTGACGGCCAGCCGGCCGACGAGTTGAGCGACGAGCACCGCCAAGCGGCGGTGGATGAACTGACGCGCCGCCGCGGTGTCACGCAGCAGCGCCGCGAGGCCGAAGACCAGCAGCGCCGCGATCGCTTCAACCTGCTGCGCGACTTCGAGCACACCACGCTGACCGAGCCGAACTTCTGCGCGCTCAAGGGCCTGACGCCCGAGCAATTGCATGCCACGCTGGCCCAAGCCCGGCAGGAGCTGACCGAAGCCCCGCCGCAGCGCGAGTTCGACCGCCGCCCACCGCGCGACGGCCAGTTCCGCGACGACCGCCGGCCCGGTGGCGGCGGCGGTCCGCGCGGTCCTGGCGGCCCTGGTGGCGCCGGCCCGCGTGGCGAAGGCCGCGGCCCGGGCCGCGGTGATGGCCCACGTGCAGACGGTCCGCGCACGGATGGTCCACGTGGCGACGGCCCGCCGCCGCGCCGCGAAGGCGGTGGCCCGCGCCGCGATGGCGCCGGCGCACGTGGCCCGCGCAACAGCGGCCCGCGCCGCCATGACGACAGGCCGCAAGGTCCGCGCGGCCCGGCCGGCGGCAAGCCGCCCGGCAGCGAAGGCGGCGGCAACGCGGCCTGATCGCGAGGTGAAACGGCGCTCAGGCGCCGTTTTTCATGGGCGGCCGGCGATCACAGGAAGCGTTCGAGCAGCTTCTTCGAATGCCGGTCCAGCAGTGTCAGGTCCGGCACCAGGAAGACGATGCCGTGGCCGCTGGTGATCAGCAGCCGGCCACGCTCGGCCAGGCGGCGGATGTCTTCCTCGACCTTCAACACCAGCTCGGTGGCGCCGCGGTCGGTCTCCACCACCCAGGTGCTGGGCGTCGAAAACGTGGAGACCGAGACGATGCGGCGGATCTCCGGCACGAACTCTCGGCCGCGAAGCTCGTCTTCCAGCATCCGGCGCGGCGCCTCCGGCAAGGCCGAGAGCCGTGGCACCCAGGCCAGCTCGCGGCCCTCGGCGCTGACCAGCGACAGGCCGTCGTCCGGCGCGGTGATGGGGAACGCGCGCACGGGCGTGACGGCCTCGTGCACCACGCCCTGCGCGGTCGTCAGCATCAGCCGGCCCAGCGCGTTGCGGCCAAGCGTGAAAGTGGGTTCGGACGGGTTCATCGACGCGGCTTTCATTGGACTGGCTTCATGACACCTGGGCGCCATGCGCCGAGGGTTGCGGCAGCGCGCTGGAGAGCAGCGCCGCTTCGTGGTCGGTCTCGCCGTCCTCGTCGGCATCGGCCCGGCGGGCCTGGGCTTCGTAGAGCCGCCAGTAGGCGCCCTGCTTGGCCATCAGCTCGTCGTGCGGGCCGACCTCGACCACCACGCCGCGGTCCATCACCACCAGCCGGTCGGCCTTGCGCAGCGTGGACAGGCGGTGCGCGATCGCAATCGTTGTGCGGCCCTGGACCAGGTTGTCCAGCGCCTTCTGGATCTCCTTCTCGGTCTCGGTGTCCACGCTGGAGGTGGCCTCGTCGAGGATCAGGATGCGCGGGTCGATCAGCAGCGCGCGGGCAATGCTGATGCGCTGGCGCTCGCCGCCCGACAGGCCCTGGCCGCGCTCGCCGACCAATGAGTCGTAGCCCTGCGGCAGGCGCAGGATGAAGTCGTGCGCATGCGCGGCGCGCGCCGCGGCAACAATTTGTTCGCGCGTCGCATCCTGGCGGCCGTAGGCGATGTTCTCGGCGATGGTGCCGAAGAACAGGAACGGCTCCTGCAGCACCAGGCCGATGTGGCGCCGGTAGTCGGAAACGGCGAAGCGCCGGATGTCCACGCCGTCGACCTTGATCGCGCCGTCGGTCACGTCGTAGAAGCGGCACAGCAGGTTGACCAGCGTGCTCTTGCCCGAGCCGCTGTGGCCCACCAAGCCAACCATCTCGCCGGGCTTGATCTCCAGGTTCAGACCGCGGATCACCGAACGGTTGCCGTAGCGAAAGCCGATGCTTTCCATCGTCACGCCGCCACGCACCTCGCCGGTGGGCACCGGGTTCGAGGGTTCGGGCACGTTGGACACATGGTCCAGGATGTCGAAGATGCGCTTGGCGCCGGCCGCGGCCTTCTGCGTCACCGAGACGATGCGGCTCATCGAATCCAGCCGGCCGTAGAAGCGGCCGATGTAGGCGATGAAGGCGGTCAGCACGCCGACCGTGATCTCGCCCTTGCTGACCTGCCAGATGCCAAAGGCCCAGACCACCAGCAGGCCCACGTCGGTCAGCAGCGAGACGGTGGGGGTGAACAGGCTCCAGGTCTTGTTGAGCTTGTCGTTGACCGCCAGGTTGGCCTTGTTGGCCTCGCGGAAGCGGCCGGCCTCGCGGCTCTCCTGCGCAAAGGCCTTGACCACGCGGATGCCGGGAATCGTGTCGGCCAGCACGTTGGTCACGTCGCCCCAGACCCGGTCGATCTTCTCGAAGCCGGTGCGCAGCCGGTCGCGCACCAGGTGGATCATCCAGGCGATGAAGGGCAGCGGCAGCAGCGTGACCAGCGCCAGCCAGGGGTTGATGGACGTGAGGATCACCGCGGTCATGCCAATCATCAGCACGTCGGTCGCGAAGTCCAGCGCGTGCAATGACAGGAAGACCGAGATGCGGTCCGTCTCGGAGCCGATGCGAGCCATCAGGTCGCCGGTGCGCTTGGCGCCGAAATAGTCCAGTGACAGCTGCAAGAGGTGCTCGAAGGCGGTGGTGCGCAGGTCCGCGGCGATGCGCTCGGAGACCAGCGCCAGCAGGTAGGTGCGGGCCCAGCCCAGGCTCCAGGCCAGCAGCGCCGCGCCCAACAGGCCCGAGAGCAGCAGCATCACGTAGCTGGGGTCGATGCGCTGGCCGTTCTGGAACGGGATCAGCACCTTGTCCATCAGCGGAATGGTCAGGTACGGCGGCACCAGCGTGGCGGCGGTGGCCGCCAGCGTCAGCATGAAGCCGATCAGCAGCTGGCCTGCGTATGGCCTGGCGAAACGCGACAGGCGCAGCAGCACCCAGGTGGACGGCGGTGTGTGCAGTTCGCGGTCGCAGACGGGGCATTCGTCGCTGTCGGGCGGCAGCAGCGCCTGGCAGGACGGGCAGCGCGTCGGGTCGTCGCCCTCGGCGGCCATGCCGGCGGCGCGCGCGGCCTGCACCTGCTCGAAGCGCTTGAGGAAGCGCAGCGCCAGCACGTTGGCACCCAGCGTGAAGCGCCAGCGCGCCAGCAGCGCCGTGGCGTCCGACAGCTCCAGCGTGCCGACACCGGCGTGATCTTGATGGCGCAGCTGCAGCGCGGGCGTCAGCGGGATGCGGGTCCAGTCGGCCGCGCCCGGCGCACGGGCCAGCAGGCCGAGTTCGGTGAGCACCAGCTGGCCGTTGCCAAAGACCAGGTCGTCGCCCAGGTCCAGCGCGAGGCTGGCCAGCTGGGTTTCGCCAGCGGCCAGCGGCGCGGCCAGGGCGGGGGTGGCAGCGGAATGCGGATGTGGGTGTGGCATGAGGCAGGCATTCGGCCGGCGCAGCCGCCCGGCGGACGCGCCAGGCGGCCGCCGGCCGCTGAAGCGGCGGATTTTCCGCGAATCCGGCCCCCACGGCGTGCGGGTCGATGCGGGGACTGTCGGGCATCAACAGCCCCGCCGGCCGCCGGCCAAGGCGAGGAGCGCAAAATCGCGGGATTGCGACGTGCTGGCAGCTGCCAGCTGCCGACACAATAAGCAGCACTGCCCGCGCGGCCGGTGGGCCGACGAAAACGGCCACCACGGCCGGCAACGGGTCACACTTTTCCTTGCCTGCCTGCCCATGAGCGAACCGAAGAACGACATCCAGCTGCTGCGCATCACCTACCTGCGCGGCCCCAACATCTGGACCTACCGGCCGGTGATGGAGGTCTGGCTGGACCTCGGCGAGCTGGAAGACTCTCCTTCGCAAACCTTGCCCGGTTTCACCGAGCGGCTGCTCAAGCTGCTGCCGGCGCTGGAGGAACACCACTGCGGCGTGGGCGAGCGCGGCGGCTTTCTGCAGCGACTCACCGAAGGCACCTGGGCTGGGCACATCCTCGAGCACTGCGTGATCGAGTTGCTGAACCTGGCCGGCATGCCGACGGGCTTCGGCCAGACCCGCAGCACCTCCCAGCGCGGCGTCTACCGCATGGTCTTCCGCGCCCGCAACGAGCAGGTCGGCCGGGCTGCGCTGCAGCAAGGCCATGCGCTGCTGATGGCCGCGATCAACGACCGGCCGTTCGACACCTCTGCCGCCGTGGCCGTCGTGCGCGAGGCCATCGACGATTGCTACCTGGGCCCATCCACCGCCTGCATCGTCGCCGCGGCGACCGACCGGCGCATCCCGCACATCCGCCTGAACGACGGCAACCTGGTGCAGCTGGGCTACGGTGCGCGCCAGCGCCGCATCTGGACGGCCGAGACCGACCTGACCTGCGCGATTGCCGAGAACATCGCCAGCGACAAGGACCTGACCAAGACCCTGCTGAAGGCCTGCGGCGTGCCGGTGCCCGAAGGCGAGGTGGTGCACAGCCCGGCCGAGGCCTGGTCTGCCGCCGAGGACATCGGCCTGCCGGTGGTCGTCAAGCCCAGCGACGGCAACCATGGCCGCGGCGTGACGCTGGACCTGAACAATCAGGCCGACATCGAAGCCGCCTATGAAGTGGCCGCGCGCCACGGCAGCGAGGTGCTGGTCGAACCCTTCATCCGCGGCGAAGAGCACCGACTGCTGGTGGTCGGCGGCAAGGTCGTGGCCGCAGCGCGCGGCGAAACCGCCTGGGTCACCGGCGACGGCCAGCACGACGTGGCCACGCTGGTCGACCAGCAGATCAACAGCGACCCGCGCCGCGGCACCACCGAAGACCACCCGCTGAACCGCCTGAACGTGCGCTCGGACGGCGTGATCCAGCTCGACCTGCAGCGCCAGGGCCTGACGCCTGACACCGTGCCGCCAGTGGGCAAGCGCGTGCTGGTGCAGCGCAACGGCAACGTGGCGATCGACTGCACCGACGCGGTCCATCCCGAGGTGGCGCATGTCGTGTCGCTGGCGGTGCGCGCCGTGGGCCTGGACATTGCCGGCGTGGACCTGGTGTGCGAGGACATCTCGCGCCCGCTGGAAGCGCAGGGCGGCGCCATCGTCGAAGTCAATGCCGGCCCCGGGCTGCTGATGCACCTGAAGCCGGCCGAAGGCACGCCGCGGCCGGTGGGCCAGGCCATCGTCGAGCACCTGTTCCCGGCGGAAGAACATGAAGGCCACGCCGGCCGCATCCCCATCGTCGGCGTGATGGGCACGCACGGCACGGCCACCATTGCCCGCGCGGTCGCCTGGCTGATCCACCTCAGCGGCAAGCCGACCGCGCTCGCCTGCCAGGACGGTCTGTTCATCGGCAGCCGCCGCACCGAAAAGGCCAGCCCCCAGGCCGCTCGCTTCTGGGAAGCCAGCCACCGGCTGCTGATGAACCGCGAGGCCCAGGCCGCCGTGTTCGAGAACAGCGCCGCGCTGGTGCTGGACGAGGGGCTGCCCTACGACCGCTGCCACGTCGGCCTGATCACCGATTTCGGTGGCGCAGAAGCGCTGGGCCGACACGACATCACCGAGGCCGACCAGCTCTACAAGGTGCTGCGCACCCAGATCGACGTGGTACTGGGCGACGGCGTGGGCGTGCTGAACGCGGGCGACGCGCGCATCGCCGAGATGGCCGAACTGTGCGACGGCGAGGTGCTGATGTACGGCGTGGACGAAGGCGGCACGCTGCCCGAGCCGCTGGTCGAGCACCAGGCCGCCGGCAAGCGCGTGGCTTTCCTGCGGGGCGGCCGGGTGCACCTGGCGCAAGGCGCTGTCGAGCTGCCGGGCGTGGACCTGGCCGGCATCGTGCAGCGCCGCGGCCACGCCCCCACGCCCGAGCTGATGGAACTGCTGCTGGCTGCAGTGGCCGCAGCCTGGGCCTTCGGCATCTCGCCCGACCTCATCGCCGCCGGCATCGAAACCTTCGCGCTGCAAACCGCCGCCTGAGCGGGCCAGCTGCCTGTCTCCTTTCCCGACCCACCGTCCCGCTCTCGCTGTAAAACAAAAGCACCATGGACATTTCCCGCATTCGCGCCTTGCGTGGCCCCAACCTCTGGAGCCGCCACACCGCCATCGAGGCCATCGTCACCTGCGGAGAACAAGAACGCGCACTGACTTCGCTTCCCGAGTTCGAGGCCCGGCTGCGCGCGCTGTTCCCCAACCTGGGCCCGCTGCGCCGCCAGCCGGACCAGGCCTCGCTGGCCCATGTGCTGGAAACCGCGACGCTTGCGCTGCAAAGCCAGGCCGGTTGCCCGGTGACCTTCAGCCGCACGACCGCGACGCTGGAACCCGGGGTCTACCAGGTGGTCGTGGAATACAGCGAGGAAGACGTGGGCCGCAAGGCTTTGATCGCAGCCGAAGGCCTGATCCAGGCCGCGCTGGCTGGCGGCAGCTTCGACCTGACCGGCACCGTCGCCGCGTTGCGCGAGATCGACGAAGACGTGCGCCTCGGCCCATCCACCGGTTCCATCGTGCTGGCCGGCGTGGCACGCGGCGTGCCGTACCGCCGGCTCACGCAGGGCAGCCTGGTGCAGTTCGGCTGGGGCGCCAAGCAGCGCCGCATCTGGGCGGCCGAGGTCGACTCGACCAGCGCGGTTTCCGAATCCATCGCCCAGGACAAGGACCTGACCAAGACCTTGCTGCGCGCCGCTGGCGTGCCGGTGCCGCTGGGCCGGCCGGTGGACTCGGTGGACGAAGCCTGGGAGGTGGCGCTGGAGATCGGCCTGCCTGTCGTGCTCAAGCCGCAGGACGGCAACCAGGGCAAGGGTGTCACCGTCAACATCGTGACCCGCGAGCACCTGGAGATCGCCTACAAGGCGGCCGAGGAAATCGGCCAGGTCATGGTCGAGAAATTCCTGCCCGGCAGCGACTACCGGCTGCTGGTGGTGGGCAACAAGCTGATCGCCGCCGCGCGGCGCGACCCCCCGCTGGTCATTGGCGACGGCGAGCACACGGTGCGCGAGCTGGTGACCCTGGTGAATGCCGACCCGAAACGCGGCGACGGCCACGCGACCTCGCTGACCAAGATCCGCTTCGACGAGATTGCCGTGGCACGGCTGGAGATCCAGGGCATGACGCCCGAGTCGGTGCCGGACAAGGGCCAGCGCGTGATCCTGCGCAACAACGCCAACCTCTCGACCGGCGGCACCGCGACCGACGTGACCGACGACGTGCACCCCGAGGTCGCCGCGCGTGCGGTGGCCGCGGCGCAGATGATCGGCCTGGACATCTGCGGCGTGGACGTGGTCTGCGACAACGTGATCCGCCCGCTCGAAGAGCAGAGCGGCGGCATCGTCGAGGTCAACGCCGCGCCGGGGCTGCGCATGCACCTGTCGCCTTCGTTCGGCAAGGGCCGGCCGGTCGGCGAAGCCATCATCAACCACCTCTACGGCCCGGGCGACGACGGCCGCATCCCGGTGGTTGCCGTCACCGGCACCAATGGCAAGACGACCACCACGCGGCTGATCGCCCACCTGTTCACTGCCGCCGGCCTGCGCGTGGGCATGACCAACACCGATGGCGTGCACGTCAACGGTCGCCAGATCGATTCGGGCGACTGCGCCGGCCCGCGCAGCGCGCGCAACGTGCTGATGAACCCCGACGTGGACGTGGCCGTGTTCGAGACCGCACGCGGCGGCATCCTGCGCGAAGGCCTGGGCTATGACCGCTGCCAGGTGGCAGTCGTCACCAACATCGGCGCGGGCGACCACCTGGGCCTGAACTACATCACCACGGTCGAGGACCTGGCGGTGCTCAAGCGCGTGATCGTGCAGAACGTCGCGCCCACAGGCTTCGCGGTCCTGAACGCGACCGATCCGCACTGCGCGGCGATGGCGCCGACCAGCCCCGGCGGCATCATCTTCTTCGCTGCCGACCGGCACCACCCGGTGCTGGCCACGCACCGCGCGCAAGGCCAGCGCTGCGTCTTCGTGGATGACGGCCACATCGTCGCCGCCGAAGGCAACTGGCGCGAGAGCGTGAGCCTGCGCGACATCCCGCTGACGCGCAACGGCAGCATCGGCTTCCAGGTTGAAAACGCGATGGCGTCCATTGCCGCCGGCTGGGCCGTCGGCCTGGGCTGGGACGCGATGCGCGCCGGCCTCGCCAGCTTCCTGAACGACGCCGACAACGCACCCGGCCGCTTCAATGTGCTGGACTACCACGGCGCCACCTTGATCGCCGACTACGGCCACAACCCCGACGCGATGCGCGCGCTGGTCGACGCCGTCAACGCGATGCCAGGCAAGCGCCGCTCGGTGGTCATCTCCGGCGCTGGCGACCGGCGCGACGAGGACATCCGCGAGCAGACGCAAATCCTGGGCAAGGCCTTCGACGACGTGATCCTGTTCCAGGACGCCTGCCAACGTGGCCGCGAGGACGGCGAGGTGCTGGCGCTGCTGCGCCAGGGCCTGCAGGACGCCCCGCGCACCTCGCATGTCGAAGAGATCCATGGCGAGTTCATCGCCATCGACAAGGCCTTGTCCAAGCTGCAGCCGGGCGACCTGTGCCTGATCCTGGTGGACCAGGTCGAAGAATCATTGGCGCACCTCGCAAAGCGCGTCACGGAACCCCAACTTCAGTGACCTTGCAGGGGCGTGGACATGCAGACGCAAGACACGCCCCAAACCTGGCAAGTTGACGGCCCGCTCGGCACTTGGATCGGTGCTGACTGGCGTCCACCGGCGCTGGCCGCCCAAGTCGAAAAAATCTGGGCCTTTGACGGCGTGCTGAACCATGCGCGGGAACGTGTGTTCCCGGACGGCAGCATCGAGCTGATCGTGCAGCTCGGCCCCTGCCACCGCAGCACCGAGGGCGGCGAACACCGCGACGGGTTTCCGCGCCTGTGCTTCAACGGTCAGCGCCTGCGCGCCGAGGTTGTGGAGGCGCCGGCCGCGCGGGTGCAGGTCGTGGGCCTGCGGCTCACGCCGCTGGGCGCCCAGGCACTGCTGAGGGGTGCCCACACCGAAGCGCTGGACCGCACCGTGGACCTGGAACTGGCGCTGGGCGCAGCGGCCCGCGCGCTGGGCGACGCGCTGGCGGATGCCCCCCATCCTGCCGCGCAATTGCAGGCCGCCGCACGCTGGCTGCAGCGCGAGTTGCGCAACGCGGCACCGCCGGATGCAAGCGTCGCCTGGGTCTGCCAGCGGCTGCGCGAGACGGGCGGCCAAGCCGGCATCCGGGCGCTGTGCGAGCAGGCCGGCCTGTCGACCACGCGGCTGCCGGCACGCTTTCGCGCCCTCACCGGCCTCACGCCCAAGCAGTACGCGCGGGTGATGCGCTTGCAAGCCGCGCTGGCGCTCCTGGCACGGGACGCGGCCTCGCCGCTGAGCGAGCTGGCGCTGGACGCTGGTTATGCCGACCAGCCGCACTTCAACGCCGAGTTCAAGGCCATGGCCGGCCTCACGCCAGGCGACTACCTGCGCGCGCAACGTTACCCGAACACGGTCTCGCTGGCCGAGCCGGCACCGGCGCACTGAAAATTTTCACAAGACGGCCCCGCGCCGCGGACCTACGCTGGGCGCCAGTCCATCATCAGGAGACCGCCATGAGCAAGGTCCATGACCTGTTTGCCTATTTGTCGATGCGCGAAGCCGCCAAGGCCATCGAGTTCTACGTCGAGGCCTTTGGCGCCGAGGAGCTGTTCCGGCTGACCGAGCCGGGCACCGGGCGCATCGGCCATGCCGAGCTGCAGCTGGGGCCGCGTGTGTTGATGCTGGCCGACGAGTTCCCTGAGTTCGACATCCATGCACCCGCTGGCGCACCAGGCAGCGGCGCGCGGCTGCACCTGCACGTGGACAACGCCGACGCGATGATCGAGCGTGCAGTGGCCGCTGGCGCGACGCTGGTGATGGCGCCGCAGGACCAGTTCTACGGCGAGCGCGGTGGCCGCATCCGCGACCCGTTTGGCTACGAGTGGCTGATCGGCCACGAGATCGAGGCCGTGGCACCCACCGAAATGCAGCGCCGCTACGACGCGATGTACGAGCCGTCCTGAATCAGGCGGCCTCGGCGATGAACGGCTCGGCCACAGCGACCTGCGGCTCGGTCGCCGCAATGCGCATGCCGCCCGCCTGCAGCAGCGCGGCCAGGTCCAGCCGCTGCACCAGCTGCGGCTCGCCGTCGCCGTCGCGCTGGCATTCGGCCAGGCCGGTGATCCACGGCGCGAAGCCCTGGAAGCCATCGGGCGCCGGGTGGTAACGCGCGGGGTCCAGCTCCAGCACCGAAACCACTTCGTCGACCCGCAGGCCCACGTGCAGCGGCGCGCCGTTGGCATGTTGGGCGCGCAAGACCAGCACCGTGCCGTCCACCGCCCGCGCCGGGCCGGGCACGCCCAGCAGCTGGCGCGCGCACAAGACCTGCACCAGCGCCGAGCCACCCGGCAGCGCCACTTCGAGCAAACCCAGCCCGGCAGCACCCGCACCGGGCGTGCGCACCAAGCCACGCGAGGTCGCGGCTTCCAGCACATGCTGCGCCGGCAGTGCATAGCAGGCGCTGCCGACCCGGAACATGGCCAGCTCCTCGGCCTGCGCGCTTGCCACCGGGTGGCTGGCGCGCAGTTCGGCCTGGCCGATGCCGCCGTCGCGGCGCTCGGCCGCGCCCAGGCGCAGGCCGACGACCGCGGCAACGCCGTCGTCATGACCGTCGCTGGTTCGGAATTCACGGTAGCCGCCGGCGGCCATGCGCGCCAGCAAGTAGCGCTGGCCATCGTGGTCGACCGGCGCGGTGGCGCTGCCGGCTTGCGCGATCAGCTCGGGCGGCGCGTCGCCGGCCACGCTCAGCACGCGGCCGTGCGGGTCGACAAAGGCGGCAAAGCCGTCGCGGCCAGCAAGGATGTCGCTCAGCATGGCCTGCAGTTCGCGCACGGCGTTGAAGACGATGGCGATGCCGCCCACCACACGGTGGCTGTCGACCGGGTCGCGCACCGCGGCGAGGTAGGTGTAGGTCGGGCCGCCAGCATGCCAGTCGCTGTCGTCGAAACCGGTGACGGCGTACAGCTCGCTGCCGGAGAGGGCTTCGACCGCGCTTTGCATCGCCGCCGGCACCGACGTGCCGATCAGCGCATCGCCCGGGTCGTCGCCCTGCGGCCCGGCCGACGCGCCGCAGATGCGGCCGTGGCGGTCGAACACGACCAGCCGGCTGTAGACGGTGTAGAGGCCGTTGATGTGGCGCAGCAGCGCGTTCAGCGGCGCGGGGTTGGCAGACGCAGCTTCGTCGGCCAACGCGGCACGCAACAGCGGCGACAAGGCCCACCAGCGGCAATCGTTGGCACGCTCGTAGAGGTTACGGTCCAGGATGTCGGCCGCCAGGCGCGCCATGTCGTGCGCCCGTTGGCGTCCGCGCGCGAGGCCGGTGCCGCCAATCTCGTGAATGGCCTGGTCCACGCGCGCCTGGGTGCGGATGCCGGCGGCGCTGACCTGGCGCAGCACGGCGGTCAGCCGCAGCCGGTCGCCTTCCTGCGTGCGGGCCAGCAGCCGGCCGTTCCAGACCACGCGGCGCAACTCGCGGTTGATCGCATCGGCATCGTCGCGGATGCCGGCCAGTGCGCTGCCGCTGGCAGCCACCGCGTCGGTCGCCGGGTTGCCTTCGGTCGCGTCGCGGCGGCTGGCGAAGGCCGTCAGCAGCGAAACCATGGCCACCGCGCGCCAGCCGGTCGGGCCGGGGTAGCCCTGGTACGGCGTGCCTAGGCATTGCAGGCCCAGGTAATCGCGGCCGGCGAACTGGGTCAGCTGCATGCCGGCGGTGGCGCCAGGCGCCGCCAGCGCAAGGCGCACACCCAGCGGCACGTGGGTCACGTCGCTGCTGGCAATGACACGCTGTTGCCCGTCGACCAGCATCAGTGCGATCTGTGGGCGCTCACCGCCCACGTCGGCAAAGATCCGGCTCATCTCGTCATCAAAACGGAAGCGCAGCAGCAGCACGCCCACCGGCCGGCCGACGGCGTCGGCAATGCGGTGGCCGTACAGCAATGCGGCGGACTGGCCGGTCGCAGCCAGGTCGCTGGCGCCAAAACGTTCGCAGAAACCGGCAGCTGCCAGGGCCTGGGCGACCAGTGGCTCGCGGCTGCGCTGCAGCGCCGGGCGGGCGGCAGGTTCGGCGTCGGTGCTGCCGTCGTCCAGGCGAATCAGCAACGTGCCGTCGGGTGCGCAGAGCAGCACGTCGTCGTAGACGCTGTACTTGCGCTGGTATTCGGCCAGGCGCTCACGCATCGCGGGCGCGTCGGCCGCGCGCTGCGCAGCATCGGCAGCGCAGAAGCGGGCGACAACCTCGTCGGTCGCGAGAAAGCCAACGTCGGCCGTGCGCTCGAACAGGTTGCGCACCAGGATGTCGATGGCGCACTGGGCCTTGGCGGCGAGTTCGTCGGCCAGCTCGGCCTGGGTCTCGTCGGCCATCTGCTCGGTCAGGCGCCGCTGCAGCTGGTCGAAACGTTCTCGCGTGTCGATCAGGGTCGGCAGGATGGTGGCGGCTTCGGCCGGGCAGCTGATGGCGGCGCTGGATTCGATCAGGCGCCAGACCATGCCGAGATCGTGCAGGTCGCGCTCCGCCACCAACACCCGGCGCATGTGCGCGACGAGGTCCTCAGGACAAGTCATGGGTTTACCGTTCACAGTGAGGCATTGCTGCATGCTAGCCAGCGCCCGGAGAGCAGAACCGGCCAAGTACAGGGGAAGTACCGTGCATCTTTGGCAAAGCCCAGGCCATGCCACACTGCCGGCATGCCAGCGCTTGACCCGGCGACGACGCCCACCGCCCAGCCCCTTGTCAATCGATTCAGCGACCGCTGCCCGCGCTGTGGCGGCGGTTTTCACTGCGGCGTGAACGACGCAGGCCCATGCGCCTGCAGCACCCTGAAATTGAGCGACAGCACCCTGGCCGCGCTGCGCCAGCGCTACGGCAGCTGCCTGTGCCTGCGCTGCCTGCAGGCCGTGGCAGCTGGCGCGGACATCGAGCCACTGCCAGGCGCCTGATACAAAAATGGCTTCCCGAAGGAAGCCATTTTTTGTGGGGCGCGCCGGGGGTCAGGCAGCTGCCGGTGCCGGCGTGCGGATCAGGTAGTCGAAGGCCGACAGTGCCGCCTTCGAGCCTTCGCCGGCGGCGATGATGATCTGCTTGTACGGCACCGTCGTCACGTCGCCCGCTGCGAAAACGCCGGCCAGGCTGGTGTGGCACTTGGCGTCGATGATGATCTCGCCGAACTTGCTCAGCTCCAGCGTGCCCTTGAGGAACTCGGTGTTGGGCACCAGGCCGATCTGCACGAACACACCCGACAGATCCAGGTGATGCTCCGCACCGCCCACGCGATCCTTGTAGCGCAGGCCGTTCATCTTCTGGCCGTCACCGGTGACCTCCAGCGTCTGCGCGTTGGTGTGGATGGTGACGTTGGGCATGCTCTTGAGCTTGTCCACGAGCACGGCATCGGCGCGCAGCTGGTCGGCAAACTCCAGCAGCGTGACGCTCTTGACCACGCCCGCCAGGTCGATGGCGGCCTCGACACCGGAGTTGCCGCCGCCGATCACCGCCACGTCCTTGCCCTTGAACAGCGGGCCGTCGCAGTGCGGGCAGTAAGCCACACCCTTGGTCTTGTACTCGTGCTCGCCAGGCACGTTGATGTTGCGCCAGCGCGCGCCGGTGGCCAGGATCACGCTGCGGGCCTTGAGCACGGCGCCGTTGTCCAGCACCACGCTGGCGTAGCCACCGGGCTGCGCCGCAGCCTCCAGCTTGGCCACTCGCTGCAGCGTGATGATGTCCACACCGTAGTGGCGCACATGGGCCTCGAGCGCCGCCGCAAATTTCGGCCCCTCGGTCTCCAGCACCGAAATGAAGTTCTCGATGCCCAGGGTGTCCATGGTCTGACCACCAAAACGCTCGGCGACGATGCCGGTGCGGATGCCCTTGCGCGCTGCGTAGACAGCAGCAGCCGCGCCGGCCGGGCCGCCACCGATGATCAGCACCTCGTACGGGGCCTTCTCGTTGAGCTTGGCGGCTTCGCGCTTGGCCGCGCCGGTGTCGATCTTGGCCAGGATCTCGCCCACTTCCATGCGGCCGTTGCCAAACGGCTGTTGGTTCAGGAAGACGCTGGGCACGGCCATGATCTGGCGGTCTTCGACTTCCTTCTGGAACAGGCCGCCATCAATGGCCACGGCACGGATGCGCGGGTTGAAGACCGCCATCAGGTTCATCGCCTGCACGACATCCGGGCAGTTGTGGCAGGTCAGGCTCATGAAGGTGTCGAAGGCGAAATCGCCATCGATGGCCTTGATCTGCTCCAACACTTCAGGCTCGACCTTTGGCGGATGGCCGCCGGCCCACAGCAGCGCCAGCAGCAGCGAGGTGAACTCGTGACCCATGGGCAGGGCGGCAAAGTGCACGCCCATGTTGTGGCCGACGCGGGTGATCTGGAACGAAGGGCGACGCTCGAAGGTGCCGTCGAAGCGGGCGCTGATCTTGTCCGGCGCGATCGCGGCGATCTCGGTGACCAGCTCGCGGATGTCGGCGGCACCAGCGGAATCGTCCAGGCTGGCAATCAGCTCGATGGGCTGGCTGATGCGTTCGAAGTAGGTGGCGAGTTGCGCTTGGGTGTTGCTGTCCAGCATGGCGTGATCCTTTCGTGGCACTTGTTTCATCAGGGCGAGTTGGTCCCGGCCCTCTTGAAAACCCACCACAGCGGACCGCTGGAACGGGTTTTCAACAGTGCCTGAATTCAGCGAGAAGGTGGGCAAACACGAAGCCCGTCATCACACTCAACCGAGTCCAGCAGCCGCCGCGGATCCGGCTCTGCCGGTCCGCTGGTGGCGCCCCCTCGAAGGGGGAGGCGGCTTGCCGCCTCGGGGGTGGTTAGATTTTTCCGACCAGGTCGATGGACGGTGCCAAGGTCTTGGCGCCTTCCTTCCACTTGGCGGGGCAGACCTGGCCCGGGTTGGCGGCGGTGTACTGGGCGGCCTTCAGCTTGCGCAGGGTTTCCGACACGTCACGGGCGATTTCGTTCGAGTGGATCTCGGCCGTCTTGATGATGCCTTCCGGGTTGATCACGAAGGTGCCGCGCAGCGCCAGGCCTTCTTCCGGGATGTGCACGCCAAAGGCGTTGGTCAGCTTGTGGGTCGGGTCACCCACCAGCGGGAACTTGGCCTTGCCGACGGCCGGCGAGGTTTCGTGCCAGACCTTGTGCGAGAAGTGGGTGTCGGTGGTCACGATGTAGACCTCAGTGCCCGCTGCCTGGAAGGCGGCGTAGTTGTCAGCCGCGTCTTCGATCTCGGTCGGGCAGTTGAAGGTGAACGCGGCCGGCATGAAGATCAGCACGGACCACTTGCCCAGCAGCGATTCCTCGGTGACGGTGATGAACTTGCCATTGTGGAAGGCTTCGGTCTTGAACGGTTGGACTTGGGTGTTGATCAGGGACATGCTTTGGAGCTCCTCTGGCAGTTGGTGGTGGAAGTCAGTCAATCGACAGGACGAATATTAGGCCGGTCGAGCGATGTTTTGGATTGATTGATCGAATGTGGCTGATTGAGTGAGGCTATTGCGAAGCACCAACTTTGCCATTTCTTGCCAAAGCACTTAAGCTTTCGCCATGGGCACGATGAACATCTCGCTGCCGGACAGCCTCAAGGCTTTTGTCGACGCGCAGGTCAGCCAACACGGCTACAGCACGAGCAGTGAATACATGCGGGAGCTGATTCGCCGCGACCAGGACCGCCAGCAGTTGCGCGAGCTGCTGCTCGCTGGCGCAGCATCTGCCCCCACGGTACCGGTCACCCAAGCCTACTTCGACAGCCTGCGAAAGCGGGCTCGCCAGGCAGACAAGCCTGCGCCGCAGGCGTGACGCCCAGACCGGTCATCCCACGCGAACAGGCAAATCGGGATGTTGACGAAGCCCTGGCCCACTATCTCAGCGAAGACGCTGAATCGGCGGCACTGGGCTTCATCGATGCGCTGGAAGACGCGTACACCCACATTGGCCTGCATCCAGCGACAGGTTCGCCGCTTTATGCCCACGAACTGGGCCTGCCCGGTCTGCGAACCTGGATCCTGACCGCCTACCCGCACCTGGTATTCTACATCGAACGCGAGGACCACATCGACGTCTGGCGTGTGCTGCACGGCCTGCGCGACATTCCTTCTGAATTGCAGGAGCCGGCAGACGGCAGAGAGTGAATGCCGGCCGCACAGCCCGGTGCTGCCACAGCCCGGTGCCGACTCAATCGGCCGGCAGCGCCACGACCGAGAAATCGCGAAGTTGCCAGTGACTGGTGGTGGTGCGGAAGGCGAACCAGCCGGACAGGTAGGGCGAAGCGTCGCTGTAGCTGAAGATCAGCTGGCCATTGGCGTACCACTTGAGGTTGGCTGGGTCCGCCGCAGTGGGCTGGCGCGAGACGATGCGCACGGCCACCGGCGTGTTGGCAGTCAGGCTAGTCGCGGCCGTCATGTCGCCAGCCTTGTCGTCGACCGTGGCCGACGCTGGCGTGGCGTAGCCGGTGATCTGCGGGCGGGCGGACGTGCCGTCGTAGCGGCGCAGGCGGGTGCTGGTGTTGCCGTTGGCGCCGAAGCCCACGTAGTACAGGTGCAGCGCGTTGTACGAGGCCAGCACGCCGTCCAGGCCGGCGGCGGTCGGGTCGGGGTTCGTGCCGGTGGGGACGGTGGCGTCCCAAAACACGTTCAGGTCGGAAATGCGGTCCACGTAGGCAGTGCCGGGGAAGGTCACCGGGATCGGCGTGGCGGTGAAGCGGATCTCGTGATTGCCGCTGAACTGCTGCTTGAACCAGATCGTCGCGCCCGCGGGCTGCACGATGTCCAGCACGCCGTCCTTGGCCACCACGGTGCCGGCGGCGTCCTGCTGCTCGACCTGCCACTGGCTGGTGCCGTGGGCGAAGTCGTCGCGGGCCAGTACCTTGTCGTCGTCGCTGCCACCGCAGCCTTGCAGCAAGGCCACGGCCAGCAGGCTGGCGCCGGCCAGGACACGAGGCGCGAATCCACGGGCGCCGGAGGAGAACAAGGAAGGGAAGGTGGGCAACATCAACGCAACGCAGGTGACCTGCCAAATCGGCAGGCCGCGATGGTTTCAGAGCCCCACCAGATTCCCTACGAAGTTTCCCGCATGCCGATAGTTGTATGACGTCTCATGACCAAAGCCGCTGCCCTCAACCGCACTGCCCCACGTAGCCACAGGCAGTGCAAAAGTCGCAACCGTCCTTGTGGATCATGGTCGCGTTGCCGCATTCCGGGCAGGGCTTGCCGGCCATCGGCACGACCTTGTCGGCCACCGAAGTGCGGGGCGCTGGCGAGGCCAGGATGCCCATCTCGCGCAGCGGGAAGCCCTCTTCGTCCAGCACGCCCAGCATCGCGTAGCGGTGGATCACCAGCCTGGCGACATAGGCCACCGTGCTCGGCCAGACCTGCTGGCGTTTCTGCCCAGGGATGGGTGCCATGAAGTGACCCAGCGGCTCGCCGACATTCAGCAGCTTGCGCAGCTTCATGCCGATCCAGGCCGGGTCGATGACCCGCATGTCCAGCGACAGCAGCCGCGCCAGCCCGTCGAACGCGCGTGGGTAGTTGCCGGAGAAGCCGAGCGCACACGGCCGGGTGACGTAGCCGGCCGGCGCGTCCGGGCTGGCCAGCGCCACTTCCTTCAAGGTCAGTGTGAAGGCTTCGCCGGTGGCCGGGTTGTCCACGTCGACCGCCCAGGCCAGCGTGCCCGCCGTGGTGGTGCGCGGCTCGTCGCGGCTGAACATCGCGTCAAGCACCGGCGTCGGCCCGTCCTGCAGCGCGCCCAGCTGCTCGCAGCGCCAGCGGATCACGCTGGCCGTCGCGGCGACCACGCCAGGAAACAACCGCTTCTCCCCGCTGGGCGGGAAGGCCATCTCGAACGCGCGCTCCTCGGCGACGGTCGCCAGCGCGTCGAGCTTGAGCTTGAGCCATTGCGGGTCGTTGACGCGCATGTCCATCGACAGCGTCTTGGCCAGCGCACCCAGGCCACGCGGCTGCTCTGCACCGTTGACCCAGACTTCAAACGGCAGCGTGCGGCCGAACAGCCCGCCGTCCGGCCCGGCTTCGGCCGGCAGTTCGCCGACGAACAGCGCGAAGTCGCCGTGCGGGTGCTGGATCATGTAGCTCCAGGCCGGATTGCCACCGCGCAGTTCCGGTCGGCCCGGCCAGCGCAAGGAAGTGAGCACCGGCTTTGGCAGCTTTTCCAGTTTCAGGCGCTGGTTCGCGCCGTCGGTGGTGAGGGTCGTGAGCGGTGCAGGCGTGGCGCTGGGCGTGGGCTCGACGCTGAGCACAGAGCCCAGGATCGCATTCGGCCGGTAGGTCGCCAGGCCCTTCAGCCCGCTTTTCCACGCCGTCATGTAGAGGTCCTGGAAATCGACGTAGGGGTAGTCCGCCGGCACGTTGACGGTCTTGCTGATGGACGTGTCGATGCAGGGCGCGACCGCCGCGACCATCAGCGCGTGCGCCTCGGCGCTCATCTCCAGCGCGGTGACGAAGGCCTCCGGCAGCGGCGTGTCGGCGCCCTTCAGGTGGCGGAACAGGCGCCAGGCATGGTCCTCCACCGCATATTCCTTGAAGCTGCTGTCGGGCATGCGCTTCTTGCGGGTGTAGGTCCAGCTGAAGGCCGGCTCTATGCCGTTGCTGGCGTTGTCGGCAAAAGCCAGGCTGATGGTGCCGGTAGGTGCAATGGACAGCAGGTGCGAGTTGCGCAGCCCGTGCTTGCGGATGCGGTCCTTCACCGCCTGCGGCAGACGCGAGGCGAAAGTGCCACGCGAGAGGTACAGGTCCGCATTGAACAGCGGGAAGGCCCCTCGCTCCTGGGCCAGGTCCACGCTGGCGTCATAGGCACCGTCGCGCATGATCTCGCTGATCTGCCGCGCCATGTCGCGCGCGGCCGGCGTGTCGTAGCGCAGGTTCAGCATAGCCAGCGCATTGCCGAGGCCGGTGAAGCCCAGCCCCACGCGCCGCTTGTTGGCCGCCTCCTCCTGCTGGCGCGGCAACGGCCAGACGGTCACGTCCAGCACGTTGTCCAGCATGCGCGTGGCCACCTTCACCACCTCGGTGAAACCGGCGGCGTCAAACCGCGCACCGGGTTCGAACGGCTCCACCACGAAGTGAGTCAGGTCAATGGAGCCGAGGCAGCAACAACCATAAGGTGGAAGTGGCTGTTCGGCGCAAGGATTCGTTGCCGCAATCGTCTCGCAATAGCTCAGGTTGTTGTCCTGGTTGATGCGGTCCAGGAACAGCACGCCCGGTTCGGCGTGGTCGTAGGTGGCGCGCATGACCTGGTCCCACAGCGCGCGGGCCGGCACCCGGCGGTAGACCCACAGGCCGTCGCCGCGCTGGTAGGCGCCGGCAGCTTTCTGCTTGGCGCCGGGCTCGGCGCGGTGCAGCAGCTCGACCTCGCCGCCGGCCTGCACGGCTTCCATGAAGACGTCGGTCACGGCAATCGAGATGTTGAAGTTCTTCAGGTCGCCCTGGTCCTTGGCATGGATGAACTCTTCAATGTCCGGGTGGTCGCAGCGCAGCACGCCCATTTGCGCGCCGCGGCGCGAGCCGGCGGACTCGACCGTTTCGCAGGAGCGGTCGAACACGCGCATGTAGCTGATCGGTCCGGAGGCGCTGGACTGGGTGGAGCCGACCCAGGCACCGCGCGGGCGGATGCGCGAGAAGTCATAGCCCACGCCGCCACCGCGGCGCATGGTTTCGGCCGCCTCGGTCAGCGCGGTGTAGATGCCGGGCACGCCGTCTTCTTCGCTGGCGATGGAGTCGCCCACCGGCTGCACGAAGCAGTTGATCAAGGTGGCGCTGAGCGCGGTGCCGGCAGCGGAATTGATGCGGCCGGCCGGCACGAAACCGCGGCGCTGGGCGTCCAGGAAACGCGCGGCCCAGTGGGCTTGCTGTGCAGCGGGTTCCGCGGCGGCAAGCGCGTTCGCAATGCGAGCACGCACTTCGTCGACGCTGCGTTCTTTGCCCTTGGCGTACTTCTCGACCAGCACCTCTTCGCTGATGGCCTGCGGCGGCAGGTTGGCGAGGCTGGGGGCGGCCGGCGGGCGGCGGCCAGTGGTGCTGGAGGTCTTGTTCATGGCGGGCAATGGCGCTGCGGAGGCTGTGGAAATCCACAGCCTCCATGATGAACCAAAGCGGCCTGCCGTGGGGCCTGTCTGCATGCACCCGAGGGTTTTAGCGGCGGCCGCCAGATAGGTCCGGATTTGCGCCACTGATCCGGCTTCAGCCTCGCATTGAAAGCGTCGATAAACAGGGTCGAATCCGCAACACCCGGGCGGGGCGCGTGCCTGCAATGCACGCGAATGGAGACATCCGGCTTTTTTTGGAGGTTCCACGAAGTGAACAAGATGCGACATTGGAAGATCGGGACCCGGCTGCGGCTGGCCTTCGGCCTGATGGCAGCGATGCTGCTGCTGTCCGGCGGCATGGCGCTGGCCAAGCTCAGCACCATGCAGGAAAACGTGCTGCAGGTGACTGACAACTGGCTGCCCAGCGTGACCACGCTGAGCGAGCTGGACGCGCTCATTTCCAAGGCCAGAACCGCCAGCCTGCGCCATGTGCTGGTGGTCGACGTCGAGAACAAGAAGAAGGCCCGCGCGATGCGCGACTCGGCCGTCGAAAAGGAAGTGCCGGAGTTGCTGGCGGCCTACGACAAGCTGGTCTCTTCGCCCGAAGAAGGCGAGCTGAAGAAGCAGCTCGACGAGCAGTGGAAGGCCTACGTGGCGGCTGACAACAAGCTGCTGGCCTCGTCCGAGCGCGGCGAAACCAGCCGGGTGCTGAGCGCCGTGATCGCCACCGGCGACTCGAACGACAAGCTGATGGCCTTGCTCGCGACCCACAAGGCCATGATGGAACTCAACCGCAAGGGCGCAGCCGATGCGCGGGCCGAGTCGGTGCAGGGCTACGAGGCTGCGCGCGTCGCGACCATCTCGTTTGCCGTTGCTGCACTGGCGATTGCCGGCGTGCTGGCCTGGCTGATCACCCGCTCGATCACCATGCCGCTGCAGGCCTCGCTGAGCCTGGCCACCCGCGTGGCCGAAGGCGACCTGACGATGCGCCTGCCGGCCGATGGCCGCGACGAAGTCAGCGCACTGAACCAGGCACTCAATGCGATGGCCGAACGCCTGGCCGAACTGGTCAGGCAGGTGCGCCAGAGCAGCGAAAGCATTGCCACCGGCTCCAGCGAAATTGCCACCGGCAACGCCGACCTGAGCCAGCGCACCGAGCAGCAGGCCGCCAATCTCGAAGAAACCGCTTCTTCGATGGAAGAGCTGACCTCGACCGTCAAGGCCAGCAGCGACACCGCCCAGCAAGCCTCGCAGCTGGCCACCGCGGCCTGCGCTTCGGCGACACGCGGCGGCGAAGTGGTGGGCCAGGTCGTCAGCACGATGAACGAGATCACCAGCAGCAGCCGCAAGATCGGCGAGATCATCGGCACCATCGACGGCATTGCCTTCCAGACCAACATCCTCGCGCTGAACGCCGCGGTGGAAGCGGCGCGGGCCGGCGAGCAAGGCCGCGGCTTTGCGGTCGTGGCCGGCGAAGTGCGCAGCTTGGCGCAGCGCAGCGCCGAGGCGGCCAAGGAGATCAAGAGCCTGATCGGCGCCAGCGTCGAGAAGGTCGAGACCGGTTCACGCCTGGTGGGCAGCGCCGGCACGCAGATGGACGACATCGTCGCCCAGGTGCGCCGCGTGGCCGACCTGATCGGCGAGATCAGCGCCGCCGCCCGCGAGCAGAACGATGGCATCGGCCAGGTCAACACCGCCGTCACGCAGCTGGACCAGGTGACGCAGCAGAACGCCGCGCTGGTTGAGCAGAGCGCCGCCGCGGCCGACAGCCTGAAGCAGCAGGCCGCCAAGCTGGTGACCCTGGTCAGCACCTTCCGGCTGGGCGGTGACGCCGGCCTGCCGCCAGCCGCGCCGCCGGCCCATCACGTGGCCGCGGCACAGGCCATCCGCAGCGCCGCCGCGCCGCGCCCGGCGCCGGCTGCGACGCAGGTCACCACGGCCTCCCCGACTGCACCTGCTGCACCGGCCAAGGCAGAAGTGACCAGACCCGCCGCGCCGCGCCCTGCCGCACCGCCGCCGGCCGCACCTTCGGGCCCCAGCGACGATTGGGAGAGCTTCTGACCGCGCGCTGTCGCGCAGCCTGAACCCGAGGCCGCCTTCATGGTGGCCTTCCGTTGCCACCGGGAGATGCGGGGGCTGGCGCTTGGCCGATACTGCGGCGTCTGCAACGACTGCCGCCGCCATGCCTGCTCACCGCTCTTCGGATCTGCCGCGCCAACTGCTGTCCATCCTGGCGCTGCTGGCCTTGATCGCCACCGGGGTCTGGGTGCTGCGGCCCTTCATCGCGCCGCTGATCTGGGCCACGATGATCGTCGTCTCGACCTGGCCGCTGATGGTGCGGCTTGAAGCGCGGCTCAAGGGCCGGCGCACCCTCGCGGTCGCGCTGATGCTGGTCGCCCTGCTGCTGTTGTTTTTCGTGCCCATCACCGCGGCACTGGTCACGCTGGTGGACCACGCGGACGAGGCGGTAGAGTGGGTGCGCTCACTGCCGCTGGACAAGCTGGCCGCGCCGCCGGACTGGGTGGCCGAGCTGCCGGTGGTGGGCGCCCGGCTGGCCCAGCTGTGGCGCGAATCCGCCGAGGCCGGCGCCAGTGCGCTGCTGGCCAAGCTCAGCCCGTATGCCGGCAGCATGGCGCGCAACATCCTGTCCGAGGCCGGTGCACTGGGCATGATCGGCCTGCAGTTCCTGATGACCATGCTGATCTGCGGCGTGCTGTACGCACATGCCGAATCGGCCGCCGACCTGTGCCGCCGCTTCGCACGCCGGCTGGCCGGGCCGCGCGGCGTGGAAATGGTGCAGCTGGCCGCGATGTCGGTGCGCGGCGTGGCGCTGGGCGTTGTCATCACCGCGGTGGCGCAGGCGCTGCTGGGCGGGCTGGGGCTGCTGGTGGCCGGCGTGCCAGGCGTGTCGCTGCTGACGACCATCATGTTCGTGCTGACCATTGCCCAGATCGGCCCGTTCCCGGTGCTGCTGCTGGCCTGCGGCTGGCTGTTCTGGAAGGGCTACACCGGCTGGGCCATTGCGCTGTTCGTCTGGTCGCTGCTGGTCGGCACGCTGGACAACGTGCTGCGGCCCTGGCTGATCCGCAAGGGCGCAGACCTGCCGCTGCTGCTGATCTTCACCGGCGTGGTCGGCGGCCTGATCGCCTTCGGCCTGATCGGCATCTTCCTCGGCCCGGTGGTGCTGGCCATCACCTACACCCTGATGGGCGCATGGGTCGATGAAGTGCCGGACGAAGACAACCCCGCATGATGCTCGCGCGTTGCCAACACTGGCCGCGCCATGCCCCCAACAGCCGGCCCGCGCCTTGCTCCCAGACCTCGCCGCTGTACAAAGGATTCGCCATGTCGCCTGCGCACTCCCGCTCCCCCGCCCGGCCCGTTCGCGCCGCCCTGCTCGGCCTGGCCTGCGGTGCCTGGTTCACACTGGCCCAGGCCGGCGTGGTCGAGGCCTATTTCCCGGACCCGCGCGCGATGAGCGACGTGCGCGATGCCAATGGCTTCAATGCCGATGTCGAAAAGCCGCTGGGCGACTACCTGCGCACATTGGGAGACAAGCTGCTGGGCGACCGCCGGCTGGTCATCAACGTGATCGACGTGGACCTGGCCGGTCAGTTGGAGCCGGTCGGCCCGCGGCAGGAAATGATCCGCGTGCTGCGTTCGCACACCTGGCCGCGCATCGAGCTGCGCTACCAGCTGAGCGACGCCAACGGCGTGGGCCTGCGCAGCGGCGAAGTTCGGCTGATCGACACCGACTACCTGTCCAACGCCCGCCTGGCCGGCGCCACCGACCCGCTGCGCTATGAGAAGCAGATGCTCAAGGAGTGGTTCATGCGCGAGTTCACCGAACGCTGATCGCCGCTGGACGGGGCTGTCCGCGGCCTGTCCACCACGGGCCGACCCTGGCCTGCCGGCACGGCGATTGCGGGTAGAGTCGCGTCGCCCGTTGCTCACCCCGGCTCCCCCATGCGCCTGCCCAATCTCTTCGCCACCTCCCGCGGCCGCCTGGCCGCGTTTTTCTTCCTCTACATGACCGAGGGCATTCCGCTCGGTTTCGCGGCCACCGCGGTGGCCACGCAGTTGCGGCGGCAAGGCGTGGGGCCGGCCGAGATCGGCGCCTTCGTTGGCTCGTTCTACCTGCCCTGGGCCTTCAAGTGGGCCTTCGGTCCCATCATCGACGTGTTCGCGTCCGAGCGCCTGGGACGGCGGCGCGGCTGGATCCTGGGCACGCAGCTGATCATGGTGGGCACGCTGCTGTCGCTGCTGGCGCTGAAGCTGCCGGACCAGCTGGCGCTGTTCACCATCATCCTGCTGGTGCACAACACCTTCGCGGCGATGCAGGACGTGGCCATTGACGCGCTTGCCGTCAACACGCTGAAGGAAAACGAGCGCGGCACGGCCAACGGCATGATGTTCGCCGGCGCCAACGTGGGCCAGATGATCGGCGGCAGCGGCTCGCTGTTCCTGGCCGGCTACTTCGGCTTCCAGTCCACCTTCTTCTTCGTATCGGCCTGCATCCTGGCCGTCACCGCGCTGGTCGTGCTGCCGCTGAAGGAAGCCGCCAGCCCGGCCCGCATCAAGGCCGCAGGCTCGGCCATGGCCGCGGCGTTCGCCGAGATGCGCGACTTCTCTGTCACTGCCTTCCGCTCCTTCCTCGGCACGCGCGGGGCATTCGCCGGGCTGGCGATGTCGCTGCTGCCGCCCGGCGCGATGTGCCTGGGCCTGGCGCTGCAGAGCAACCTGGCCGTCGAGCTGGGCATGAACGACGACCAGATCGCCTGGCTCAACCTCAGCTCCATGATCTGTGGTGCCAGCGGCAACCTGCTGGGCGGCTACATCTCCGACCGCTGGGGCCGCCGCCGCTCGCTGGGCAGCTACGTCGCGCTGATGAGCGTACCGGTGCTGATCATGGCGGCCATCCTGCAGCAGCATGGCTGGATCATGCCGGCCACGGCCGGTGCCGCCACCCATCCCACGGTCACGCCCTTCCTGATCGGCGCCTACTGGGCCGCGGTGCTGGTCTACAACCTGTTCCAGGGCCTGATGTACAGCGCCTCCACCGCGCTCTACATGGACGTGACCAACCCGCGCGTGGCCGGCACCCAGTTCACCGCCTACATGGCGATGTTCAACCTGACCATCTCGTACAGCGCGACCTGGCAGGGCATTGCCATCGAAAGCGTGGGCTATCCCAAGACCATGCTGATCGACGCCTTCTTCGGCCTGGTCTTCATCTCGCTGCTGCCCTTCACGCAGCGCCGCGCCAGCGACCCGGCCGGCTTCTCCGACCACCATGCCTCCGGCCGCGCTCGCAAGCTGGCGCTGGGCCTGGCGGCGATGAACCTGCTGTGGGTGCCGCTGTTCGCCAACCAGGCGCTGCTGGGCGCGGCACTCCCAATCGCGCAGATCTTCTACTCGCTGATCTTCATTGGCTCGGCGCTGTTCCTGCTGGCCGGCGGCATGGTGCTGCGCGAGTCGCATCCGGTGCTGGCGCGCTGGGGCAAGTGGTTTGCGCCCTTGCTGCTGCTGATGGTGGCACGCAACCACCTGGACACGCTGGCCGGCTGGCTGGGCCAGACCGAGGCGACGCTGCAGTCATCGAGCGCGCCCTTCTTCTACGCCGTGCCGGTGCTGGCCGCCGTGTTGTTGCTGCAGTTGGCCCGCGAGCACTGGCAGGCGCTGGCGCAGTTGGACGCGGACGACACGAGCGATGCAGACCTGGCGTCGCGCGGCGCGGTCTGACGGAAAGCGGCGCTACAGGGTTGCCGTCAGCGTCAGCGAGTTCATGCGCCGCGTGAATGCGGCAAACGGCAGCGTGGACTGGCGGCGGGCCCAGCCGAGGTTGACGCCCAGCTGCCAGTTGCGCGCCAGGTCGTAGCGCCAGCCGAGGTCGGCGGAATCGAGCCGGTCGTCGCGGTTCAGCACAAAGCCGAGCGGGAACTCGGTGCCGCGGTAGCGCGCATCGGTCCGGCTGAACGACAGCGACATGCGCTGGCGCTCGGACAGGCGCAGCGAACCGCCGAATTGCGCACGCTTGGCGACCTGGTAATCCACCGCATCCCCCGGCGCGTCACTGGCGCCGCGCGACAGGCCGAGGTCCAACTGGTGGCCGCCCTCGAACAGCCAGTGCAGCTCGCCCTCCCAGCTCAGGCCTTTCCAACCGCGGCGCTTGTAGCCTTGGTAAGGCGCGTAGGCCTCGAAGCCCTTGTGCTCGCTGCCCAGTTTCAGCGTGCCGGCCAGTGGCAGGCCGGGCCAGTCTGACGGCGGGGGGGCTGGCGGCTGTGGCGGTTGCGGGTCCGCCTGCGCGGGGTCGGCCGGGTCGCTGGCATCCGCCGGGTTCGCCGGCGCGGGTGCCCCCTCCAGCGGCGGCAGCGGCCACGGCATGCCGGCCTGGCTGGGCTCGAAGCTGACGGTGGCATACCAGCGCCGGTCGCCGTTGTCGGCCGCGTAGGCCTCCAGCGGATAGCGGGTGTGGGTGTCGCGAAGCTCGGCGCCCACGCGCACGCCGGGTGCCACCAGGTGCTGGGCGCGCAGCACCACCTGGCGGGTGTGCATGTCGGCCTGCGCGGTCTGCTCGCGGTGATTGAGGTAGCGCTTTGCCGAGCGGGTGAACTCGGCTTCCAGGCGCAGCAGCCCGTCTTCGCTGTCGTGGCGCAGCACGCCGGCCAACGCGTGGGCCCGGAAGTGGTCGGCGGTGTCGTCACTGCCGGCACCGACCACGTCGTGCCAGTCCTGCAGCACCGCGCGCCAGGCCAGCGCGGTGCGCTCGTCCAGCAGGTTCAGGCCATCCAGCGCCAGCTCGGCGTTGTCGGTGTTGTCCTGCGGGCTGTCGAGCTGGCGCGTCAGCTCGGCGCGGGTGCTGAACTCGTAGCGCTGGTCGCCATCGGGCAGCACGATGCTGAGCCCCGGCATCCACGCGTGGAAATGGCTGAACAGCGGCTTCGTCGGCTGCAGCCGCAGGTTGCTGTTGGTGCCGTAGGCCAGGCCCAGCTGCGGCGTGATCTGGAACGGCCCGGCCGTCCAGGCCTGCGGCTGGTACAGCGGTGGCGCCAGGCCCGGCGGGTTGGCCTCAGGCGCGGGCGCCAGGCCTTCGGGCGCGGGAGCTTCGGGGGCGCCCTGGCCCCAGGCGACCAGCGGGCCGGCCAGGCAGGCCACCAGGGCCAGTGGCCGCCAAAGGATGCGAATGCCGACGCGACTGCCGATGCGGATGCGATGCGTGCTCAGTGTCGATCTCCCATGCGTGGTCCGCCCATCACAGGCAGCGCGCGCACGCTGCGGCCGCCGGCGCTGGCTTCGGTTTCTATCGGCGGCGCCAGCCGGCCCGTCAATGCCGCGCCCCCCAGTGTCGGCCGCAGGCCGGCCAGGCCCGCCTTGAAGCCCGGCATGCGCTCGGCCAACAACGGCGAACGGTGCGTGCTGCTGGTGCCGGTGTTGCCCACCACGCCCAGCGCCGACGATACCGGCTTGGCCGCCAGCAGGTAAGCAAAATCGGCGCCCTTGGCCGTGCTGGCCGTCAGGCTGAAGCTGACGACCAGGCTGTTGGCGCCGGCCTGGAAACTGCCCAGCGCCAGCGGATGGTCGGTGAAATAGCTCTGCGCCGCGGCGAAGCTGGTGAAGCTGCTGCTGGCCAGGGTCGTCGTGCCGCTGACGACGGTGAAGCTCATCGAGCTGAAACCGCCGTTGTAGCCGGTCAGGCCCAGCAGGCCCAGCGTCAGGTTGCTGTTGCTGGACAGCGAAAAGCTGTAGCTGGCGCTCGCACCGTAGGTCTTGCTGCCGACCGCCGCCGCGCCGTAGTTGGCCCCCATCACGCCCAGGCCCAGCACGCTGCTGCCGCTGCCCAGCGCCGCGGCCACGTTGGGCCGGGTCGCGAGCACGCTGTTCAGCGTGGCGGCACTGGGCCGGCCATTGCTGCTGGCAAAGGCCTGCAAACCGTTGCTGCCACCTGAGAGGTTGGGCAGCGTGAAGCCCTGGGCCGTGTTGTAGGTGCCGGCTGCCGTGCTGCGCGCGCCGCCGCTGGTCGCTGCAGTGGCGGTGTTGGTGACGCTCGCGCCGCCCATGGCGGCCATGCTGATGGCCGTGGCGCTGCCATTTCGGCCGTTGGCATTCGCCTCTGACGACAGGTCCGCCGCGCCCAGCCCTTGCGTGGTCGCAGTGGCATTGGCGCCGTCGCCAGTGGCATTGGCCACGGCTTGCGCCAGGCCGCCATCGGCCGTGGCGATGGCCGTGACCTCAGCCTTGGCGTTGCCCGCCAGGCCGCCAAAGCTGCTGCCGCCGGTGGCTTCGGCGCTCAGCACCGTGTGGGCCAGCGAACTGCCGGTCAGCCTGGCCGTGGCCTTGCCGCCGCGGTCACTGCCAAACGAGGTGCCGCCGCTGGCCAGCAGTGTGGCGTTCAGCTGCGCGCCGGTGGCATCGTCGGACAGCTGGGCGCCCGCGCTCGCCTCGCCGCCGATGTCGCCGCTGCCGCCGTAGGCGTTGACGGCCACGTTCAGCGCGCTCGCCTGGTGCTGCGTGAGCTTCAGCTTCGAGCTCGCCGCGCCGCCCACCCCGTTCTGCCCGAAGTCGGACGAACCGCCGCTGCCGGCCACCGCGCTCTGCGAGAGCGAGAGCAGGCCGTGGGTGCTGCCGCTCACGCTGTTTTTCAGGTCCACGCTGGCGCCGCTGCCGCCCTGTGCGCCTTCGGAACCGGTGCCCCCGTTGCCACCGCGCGCCTCGCCGGTGAGGCTCAGCGAGCCGCTGTCCGCCTTGCCTGAGACGGCCAGAGACGCAGCGCCGCCGGTGCCCGCCACGCGGCCCTGGCCGGTCGCGTTGCCACCGTCGCCGCCCACGGCCATGTGCTGCATGTACAGCCCGGCCGCGCCGCTGGTCTTGCCGCTCGCCTGGACCGTGGCCGCACCGCCGATGGCGCCGTTGCCGTCACCGCCCGCGCTGCCGCCGGTGCCGCCGGTCGCGTCGCCATACAAGCTCAGGTCGGCTGCGCTTTTGAGCGACAGCGTGGTGCCGGCCGCGCCACCGGCCTGGGCCTGGCCGTTGATCGTGCCGCCGCCGGTGCCACCGTAGGTGGCGAGTTGCACCGTGGCCGGGCCGCTGCCGGCCAGCGACAGGCTCAGGCTGTTGCTCGCCGCCCCCCCCGCGCCACCCTGGGCGCTGGCGGAGAAGCCGCCGCTGCCGCCATTGGCGTTTTGCGTCAGCGTCAGCGAGCCGCTGCTGCTGCCGGCAACCGCATTGCTGACGCTTTCTGCCGCACCCGCACCGCCGGCCGCGCCGTCATAACCGGAGCCGCCCATGCCACCCGCCGCCGCCGCGTAGACGCTGACCGTGCCGCTGTCGCTGGCGCCATGCGCCGTCACCGTGCCGGCCGCGCCGGCGCCAGCGGTGTGGCCGCTGCCCGCGGCGTCGCCACCACTGCCGCCTCGCGCCTCCACGCTGACGGTGGCCATGTGCTCGCCGGCGCTTGTCACGTCCCCGCTGGCGGTGCCGGCCTGGCCCGCGGCACCACTCGCGCCCTGGCTGCCGCTGCCACCCGAGCCGCCGGACGCGCTGACGTTCAGCAAGGCATCGCCCGCCGCCCGCAGCTTGCCGCTGGCATTCGCCGCGCCACCCATCCTGGCCACGCCGCTGACTGTGCCGCCGCCCGTGCCGCCACCGGCGCTGAGGAAGACCTGCACCGATGCGGCCTGCGCGTCCGTCAGCTTCAGTTTGCTGGCCCCCTTGTCCCCGGCGCCTGCGCTGCCGCTGTCGCTGTTGCCACCGGCACCGCCAAAGGCTTGCTGCGTCAAGGTCAGCGAACCGGCGCTGCTGCCGCTGGTCGCGTTGACCAGCTTGACGCTGCCGCCGTCGCCCCCGTTGGCACCGGCATTGCCGGCACCACCCTGGCCGCCCATCGCAAAAGAGGTGGCCATGGCCGCGCCGTTGCCGCTGACGGCGCTGCTCAGCGCACTCGCGCTGGCGCCTGCGCCGCCCTGGAAACCAGCGCCGTTGGCCGCACCACCGCCCCCGCCCACGGCATTCGCCTGGGCCGTCGTGTTCTGGCCGGCGCTGCCTCTCGCCACGGCGCTGGCGCTGGCCGCGCCCCCAGCACCACCGGCCGCACCGCTGCCCGCGCCCGCGCCCGCGTCACCACCGGGCAGACCCGCACCGCCACCCACGCCGCCATTGGCCTGCGCGCTGCCGGACAGGTCACCCACACTGGCCTGGCTGGTGGCCTTGGCCGTGGCCGTGCCACCGTTGCCGCCCTTGCCGGCATTGCCACCGGCGACATTGCCACTGCCCGCACCACCGTTGCCACCGCTGCCACCATTGCCGCCCACGGCCTGGGCGCTGTTGCTGCCATCGGTCGGTGCGCTGGCATTGGCATTGGCCACGCCCCCCGCACCGCCGGTCCCGCCAGCGCCGCCCGGCGCACTGCCCGCGGTGCCGGTGCTGCCGGTGGTGGCGCTGTCATTCACCGTGGTGGCCCAGGCCGACTGGATGGCCGCGGACAGCAGCAGCGGCACCAGCGGCAGCAACGGGCGTACAGCGCGAAAACGAAAGATCATGAAGGGCTCTCCTTGAAGGTAGGGAACGGGTGCGCCTTCAGGGTTTGCGCCTGCGCCGGCAGCCGCTTTCGTGAGGAACCGCAGGGCAGTCCCAAGTTTTCTCATCCCCCGCGGGGGGCCCGACGCGAAGCGGCAGGTTTGGGGGCGCGCTGTTCGCCATCCGGCGGCATCCTGCCATCGGCCCGCGGCACTGCCTTCCCCACGATCTTGGGGAAAGGGGAATGCGCTCATCGCGGGCCGGCCCGGCGCAGGCTGGCCGCGCCGGAAATGGGCAAAGCGCGTGCCGTTCGGCTGAGCAGCGCTGCCCCGCCCAGCGTCGGCTGCAGCGCACCCAATCCGGCCTTGAAGCTGGCACCTGGCGCGCGGCTGAGGCCAGCCGGCTTGGCTGCCAGCACGTAGCCAATGTCCGCGCCCTTGGCGGCCGCTGCCGTCAGGCTGAAGCTGATCACCAGTTGGTTGGCCCCGGCGCTGAAGGTGCCCAGTGACAGCGGGTGGTCGCTGAAGTAGGCCTGCGCCGAAGCCAGGCTTGTGAAGCTGGTGTTGACCAAGGTGGTGGCGCCACTGATGACGCTGAAGTTCATGCTGGTGAAGCCGCCGTTGTAGGCCGTCATGCCCAGCAGGCCCAGCGTCAGGTTGCTGGTGCTGGCCAGCGAGAAGCCGTAGGTGGTGCTGGCGCTGTGGGTGCGGCTGCCGGTGGGCAGGTTGCCGTAGTTCGCGCCCAGGCTGCCCAGGCCCAGCACGCTGCCGCCAGCCACCGCCGCAGCCACGTTCGGCTTGCCCACCAGCGCGGCATTCAGCGTCGTGGCACTGGGCGCGCCATTGCTGAACGCGAAGGCCTGCAAGCCGTTGCTGCCACTGCCAAGGTTCGGGAAGCTGAAACCGGCGGCCTTGCTGAAGGTGCTGCTGGCCTGGCTGTGCGCCGCGCCGCCGGCCACGGCCACCGCACGGGTCTCGATCTGCGCCGCGCCGCCCGCTGTGCTGTCAACCCGACTGACGGCCGTGGCCGCACCGCTTTGACCTTGCGCCTGCGCATCGGAGCGCAGGTCCGCCGCACCCACGCCCAGCGTCTGCGCCAATGCCTGCGCCTCGCTGCCAACGGCGCTGCTGCTTGCGCGGGCATGGCCGCCTGCCAGCGTGGTCACTGCGTTCAGCGTGGCACTGGCGGCACCGCGGCCTGCGCCACCCTTGCCAGCCTGGGCCACGCCGCTGAGCACGGTGTGGCTGCCGCTGCTGCCGCTGGCGCTCAACGTTGCCGCACCGCCCTCCAAACCGCCTGGCGACTGGCCGCCAGTGGCTTCGAAGCTGGCCACCAGCGGCGCGCTGGCAAGGCCGGTGCTGAGTTCGGCCTCGACCGAAGCCACGCCGCCAGCACCACTGCGGGCCTGCAGGGCGCTGCGGCCGCCGGCACCGCCCCGCGCGGCCAGCGTGATGTTCAGCGCCGAGGCCTGAGGGTCGGCCCACACCAGCCGGTTGCTGGAACTGCCGCCACCGCCGGCCCAACCCTGGGGCGCATCACCACCAGCGCCGCCCGTTGCCAGCTGCGACAAGCTCAGCGCACCGGCCGTGCTGCCGCTCACAGCATTGGCGAGGAACACACTGGCACCCGAGCCGCCAAAAGCGCCGTTCAACCCGGCACCACCCGCGCCGCCATGGGCCTGGCCGCTCACACTGACCGCGCCGCTGCCCGACTCGCCGCTGGCCAGTACGCCGGCCGCGCCGCCAGCCACGCTCGACTGGCTGCCCACCACGGCGCCCCCCTTGCCTCCCTGTGCTTCGGCCAGCACCGTCACCGCGCCAGCGCCTGCCACGCGGCCGTGGACGATGGCCGATGCCGCACCGCCAATGTTGCCGTTTTCCGGCGCGTGGCTGTTGGTCTGGCTGTTGTTGCCGCCGTCACCGCCAGTGGCCGTGGTGGACAGCCACAGCGTGCCGACGCCGCTGACGTCCGCGCTGGCCGTGGCCGCGCCGCCGGGCCGGGTCAGGCCGGCCAGCGCGTCACCGCTGCGACCGCCAGTGGCGGCAACCGTGATGGTTTGCGAGGCCGCCAGCGAGTCGCTGCGGCTCAGGCCGCTGCTGGCCGCGCCGCCCTGGCCGGCACTGCCAAACGAGCCGTCGCTGGCGCCCCCCTGGCCGCCGATGGCAACCTGCGTCAACGACAGGCTGCCTGCCGTGCTGCCGCTCACGGCATTCGCCAGCACCTGGTCGGCCCCGCGGCCAGCGTCGGCCTCGCCATGGCCAAAGCCACCGGCGCCACCGGTGGCCGTGCTGCTCACCGTGACCGCGCCGGTGGTAGAGGACGCGCTGGCCGTGGCGGCGGTGACCCCACCCCCATCGCCGCCCGTCAGGCCGGAGCCGTTGGCCGGACCGCCCAGGCCGCCATCACCGCCACGGGCCCAGGCAATGGCCTGCGCGCTGCTAGCGCCCGCGGCCACCGCGGTGGCACTGGCAGCGGCATTGCCGCCAGCGCCACCGCTGTCGCTGCGCGGAGGTTCGCCACTGGGGCTGGCCGGCCCGGTGCCTGCGTCGCCACCCGCGCCGCCTTGGGCTCGGGCTTCGGCCTGGGCCGCACCCAGGGCAGGGCTGGCTTGCGCGAGCGCACTGGCCGCGCCACCGGCGCCCCCGCGCCCGCCTCGGCCAGCGTCTGTCGCATCGGTGCCGGCACCGCCCTCGCCACCTTGGCCGCCCTTGCCACCGGTGGCAAGCGCCGTGTTGCTGGCGTCGCCGTTACCGCCGGCCGTGGCGCTGCCCGCACAACCGTTGCCCCCGGCCCCGCCATTGCCACCCGGCACGCTGCCGGGCGTGCCCGGTGTGCCGGCGCAGCCGGTGCCGGTCACCACGGCCGCATGGGCAGGCGCGAGTGCCGTGCCAAGCAGGCACGGCAGCAGTGACAGACAGGAAATTCGGGAGATGCGCAACGCCACGCGCGCAGCAGCCCGGTTGACGGAGGAAGTCATCGCAGTCCTTTCCGGCGGCACGCAAGCCAGGGACACCTGACTGCGGCGAGGCCGGAGAGGCCTTTGTTCTCCCGGGGCCGGCATCGCGCCACCCGAAAAAAGAGCGACGCCGGCCGTGCATCATCGCGGCACGGCCAGGTCACGGCGAGGACCTGCGACCAGGCCCCGGGAAAACACCAACGAACTCAGCGCCTTTCGACCCCGCGCAGGCTTGCGCCGCCCAAGACGGGCAGCGCGCGAGCGTTCCGGCCACGGCCGCCCTCGCCTTCCGCCTCGACGCCCTCAGCTGCGCGCGGGTTGAGCCGCATGACCACAGCCGAGCCGCCCAGGGTCGGCTGCAGCGAGCCCAGGCCGGCCTTGAAGCTGACTGCCGGGGCGCGCGCCACGGCCAGTGCCGCAGGCTTGGTCACCGCGGCGCTTGCGGTGCGCTGGCTGGTGGCTTCGTCGGTGTCGACCTGGACGTCCGCCTTGCCACGGCCGAAGGCTAGGCCGGCCAGCCGGCCGATCAGCGTGGGGGCCTTGCGGGCGCTGGTGGTGCCGGTGGCCACGGGGGCTGCCGGCGCCTCGGCTGTCAGCGAACCGGTGGGCTTGGACGACAGCACGTAGCCGATGTCCGCACCCTTGGCGGCGGCTGCCGTCAGGCTGAAGCTGATCACCAGGTTGTTGGCGCCCGCGACGAAGGTGCCCAGCGAGAGTGGGTGGTCGGTGAAGTAGGTCTGCGCCGAGGCCAGCGTCGTGAAGCTGGTGCTGACCAGCGTGGTGGCACCGCTGACGACGCTGAAGTTCATGCTGGTGAAGCCGCCGTTGTAGGCCGTCATGCCCAGCAGGCCCAACGTGAGGTTGCTGTTGCTGGCCAGCGAGAAGTTGTAGGTTGAGCTGGCGCTGTAGGTGCGGTTGCCGGTGGCGCTGGCCGAGTAGTTGGCCCCCAGCGAACCCAGGCCGAGCACGCTGCCGCCGCTCACCGCAGCGGTCACGTTGGGCCGGCCGCTGAGCGCGCTGGTCAGCGTGCCGGCGCTGGGCGAGCCGTTGCTGTACGCAAAGGCCTGCAGCCCGTTGCTGCCGCTGCTCAGGTTCGGGAAGGTGAAGCCTGTGGCGGTGTTGAAGGTGCTGCTGGCCTGGCTGTGGGCGCCGGCCTTGGCGGCAGCGCTGGCACTGTTGCTGATGCTGGTGCTGCCGCTGGTCACGGTGCTGACCGCCGTGCCGGTGCCGGCTTCGCCGGTGACGTAGGCATCGGCGCCGGCGTCGGCCGCCGCCACGCCCACGCTGGTGGCAGTGGCGTTGGCGGTGTAGCCGGTGGCGGTGCCGGTGGCATGGGCATAGCCGTTGGCGGCGGTGGTGGTCGCCGTGACGGTGGTGGTGGCATTGCCGCGGTTGCCGCCGTTGCTGGTGCCTCCGGTGGCGGTGGCGTTGAGCTGGCTGTAGGCCTGAGTGCTGCCGCTCAGCGTGGCGGTGGCCTTGCTGCCGGTGGCGCTGCTGGTCGAGTTGCCCGCGGTGGCCGCCATGTAGCCGGTCAGGTGGGCACCGGCCTTGGTGTCGCTCAGCGTGCCGGTGGCCGTGGCCGCGCCGGCAATGGCGGCGGTGCCGGTGCTGGTGCCGCCACCAGTGCCGCCGTTGGCATTGATGGTGACGCTCAGGTTGCTGGGCTTGGCGGTGTTGAAGTTCAGGTTCGAGGTGGCGTTGCCGCCCTTGCCACCGGTGCCGGTGTACGAATAGCCACCGGCGCCGCCGTTGGCTGTCTGGGTCAGCGTGAGTGTGCCGTTGGTGTTGCCGGCCACGGCGTTGGCCACGGTGACCGCGGCGCCATTGCCGCCGTTGGCGCCGTTGTAGCCGGTGCCGCCGTTGCCGCTGCTGCCGGTCGCGTAGACCGACACCGCGCCGGTGCCGGTGGTGCCGGTGCTCTTGAGCAGCGTGGCAACGCCGCCGACGCCGCCGGTCTTGCCGGCGCCATTGGCCGAGCCGCCGCTGCCGGCGCTGGCGGTGGTCTGCAGCGTGACGGTCTGGCTGCCGCTGCTGGTGGCCACGCCCTGGCTGCTGGCCGTGCCGCCAGCATTGCCATTGGCCGCGCTGGTGCCGGCACCGCCCACACCGCCGGTGCTGGTGGTGTAGAGCGTGGTGGCGCCAGCGCCGGTGAGCGTGGCATTGGCAGTGGCCGCGCCACCGGCCGCCGCCGTGCCGGTGGCGCTGTTGCCACCGCTGCCGCCATTGGCCTGCACGCTGGAGGCCAGGCTGCTGGCGCTGGTGTTGCTGAAGCTCAGCGTGCTGCTGGCCGCGCCACCCGCGCCGCCGGCGGCGCTGTCCGAACTGCCACCGTAGCCGGCTGCCGCAAGCTGGTTCACGGTCAGGCTGCCTGAAGTGGTGCCGCTGACGGCATTGGCCAGCGTGACGTCCGCGCCTTTGCCGCCCTTGGCGCCGGCCGTGCCGGCACCGCCGTTGCCGCCATCGGCCCGGCCGTTGACGTAAACCGTACCGGTGCCGCTGCTGCCACTGGCGCCCATGGTGGCGCTGGCGCCGGCACCGCCGGTCTTGCCGCTGCCATTGGCCGCGCCGCCGCTGCCGCCGCTGGCCTGGGCATTGACGGTGGCGGCGAAGCTGCCACTGGCATGGCCGGCGGTGCTCACGCCCCCGCTGCCGCCGAGCTGGCCAGCCGCGCTGGCACCACCGCCGCCACCCACACCGCCGGCGGCGTAGCTGTAGATCGTCAGCGCGCCGCTGCTGGTGATGTCGGTGGTGTTGCTGGCGGTGCCGCCGGCCTTGGTGGTGCCCGAGGTGGTGCCGCCGCCGGCACCGCCGTTGGCGGTGGTGTTGACGTTGGTCTGCGCGGCGCCCAGGCCGCTCAGCGTGAGGCTGCTGACGGCATTGCCGGCGTTGCCGGCCGCCGCGGTGTAGGCATAGCCGCCGCTGCCGCCGGTGGCGTTCTGGGTCAGAGAAAGCGTGCCTGCGGTGCTGCCGGAGACGGCGTCGGTCACGGTGACCGCGCTGCCGGCGCCACCGGCCGCGCCGTTGTAGCCGGTGCCACCGTTGCCGCCATAGGCCAGCGCGCTGGCGCTGGCTGCGCCGGTGCCGCTGCCCACCTGCGAGGCCACGCTGGCACTGGCGCCGGCCCCGCCGGTCTTGCCGGCGCCAGAGGCCGATCCGCCGCTGCCGCCATAGGCTGTGACTTGGCTGCTGGCGCTGTGGCCCGCCGTCGTGACGGCGGCACCGGTGGCGCTGGCCGCCTTGCCGGCTGCGCCGCTGGCGGTGCTGCCACCGGCCCCGCCTTCGCCGCCGTCGCCCGAGACGTTCAGCGTCAGGTTGCCGACCGAGTGCACGTCGCCGGACGCGGTGGCCGTGCCACCCACCTTGGTGCTGCCGGTGCTGGAACCGCCGCCGGTGCCACCGGTGGCGTTGACCGTGACGTTCAGCGTGCTGGCCGCAGCGTCGTTGATGGTCAGCGCGCTGGCGGCATTGCCTCCGGCGCCGGCTGCCGCCGCATCGCTGCTGCCGCCTCCACCGCCGTAGGCACCCTGGGTCAGCGTCAGGCTGCCGGTGGTGCCGCCGCTGGTCGCGTCGGTCACGGTACTGGCGCCGCCCGCGCCGCCATCGGCCCCCGCGCTTCCCGAACCACCCGCGCCGCCGCGCACCGCGTTGGCCACGTAGACCGTGCCGTTGGCGCTGCTGGCGCTGGCCGTGCCGGTGCCCTTGTTGCCCGCGCCGCCAACCTGGCCGGCACCGCCCGCGGCGCCACCCGCGCCGCCCTGGGCGTTGAGCGACAAGGAAGCGCCACTGCCACTGCCACCGCCCACCTGCAGCGCGCCGCTGGCCGTGGCCGTGCCGCCCACGGTGCCGCTGCCGGTGCCGGCCCCGCCGCCGGTGCCACCGGTGGCATAGACATAGGCGGTCTGGCTGCCGGTGGTGGTGCTGTTCAGCGTGCTGCTGGCCGCGGCGGCATTGCCGGCGGTGCCGGTGCTGGTGCCGCCGCCATTGCCGCCGTTGGTGTTGACGGTGGTGGTGAGCTGCGAGGCGGTGGTGTTGTGGGTGGTCAGGCTGTTGGTGGCCTTGCCCGCGTTGCCGGCCACGCCGGTGTACGAATAGCCGCCCGAGCCGGCATTGGCCGTCTGGTTCAGGTAGACGGTGCCGCTGCTGCTGCCGGTGGTGGCGTCGGTCAGCGTGACCGCTGCGCCATTGCCGCCGCCAGCGCCGTTGTAGCCGGTGCCGCCGCTGCCGGCATTGGCGGAGGTGGTGGACGTGACCGTGCCCGTGCCCGAGGTGCCGCTGGCGCTGGAAGTGGCGGCGCTGCCGTTGCCGCCCTTCTTGCCGCTGCCCGAAGCAGAGCCGCCGTTGCCGCCGTAGGAGGTGGCATTGATGTTGACGGCATGCGCCACGGTGCTGGTGCCGCTGGCGGTGGCCGCGCCGCTGCCGCCAGCGGCGCCGTTGGCGGTGGTGCCGCCGGCGCCACCGCCGCCGCCGCTGGCCGTGACGTTCACCGTCAGCCCGCCGATGCCCTGGGCGCTGCCCGTGGCCGTGGCGGCCGCGCCTGCGGAGGCCGTGCCGCTGGTCGTGCCGCCGCCTTCGCCGGCGTTGGCGTTGGACTGCACCAGCAGGCTGCTGGCGGCGTTGTTGACCACGTTGAGGTTGGACTTGGCCGTGCCGGCCGTGCCCGCGGTGGCGTCAGCCGAACTGCCGGCCGTGCCGCCGACGGCGTACTGGTCCAGCGTCAGCGCGCCGGCCGTGCTGCCGGTGGTGGCATTGACGAGTTGCACGTTGGCGCCGTTGCCGCCGCCCGCACCGCCGCTGCCCTGGCCGCCATTGCCGCCATAGGCCCGGGTGTAGATGCTGGCCGTGCCGGTGCCTGAGCCGCCTCCGGCCTGCGCCGAAGCGCCGCCGCCATTGCCGCCCTTGGCGCCCACGCCGGTGGCGCTGCCGCCGGTGCCGCCCATGCCCTGGGCAGTGACGTTGCTGGAACCACCGCCGGTGACGGTGCCGCTGGCGGTCGCCGAGCCGGCACCGGCCGCAGCACCGCTGCCTGCGCCATCGCTGCCGCCCGCACCGCCGTTGCCATAGGCCGCCAGGCTCAGCGTGCCCACACCGGTGACGCTGGCCGTGCCCTGGCCGGCCGCGCCCGCGGCGGCCGTGCCGGTGCTGGTGCTGCCACCCGAGCCGCCTGTGCCGGTGACCGAGATGTTCTGGTAGCTGGCGGTGGTGTCGTTGCGGGTCAGGCTGCTGCTGCCGCTGCCCGAGGCGCCGGCCGTGCCGTAGTACGAATAGCCGCCGCTGCCGCCGGTGGCGTTCTGGGTCAGGTAAAGCGTGCCGGCGGTCGAGCCACCCACCGCATTGCTGACGCTCTGGGCGGCGCCGTTGCCGCCATTGGCGCCGTCGTAGCCGGTGCCGCCGGAGCCCGCCGAAGCAGTGGCCGCGACCGACACCGTGCCGGTGCCGGACACGCCTTGCGCGCTGATGCCGGTGACCGCGGCGCCGTTGCCGCCCTGGTTGCCGGCGCTGATCGCCGCCCCCCCGTTGCCGCCATAGGCCAGCGAGTTGGCGGTGGCGCTGCCGCCGCCTGCGGCCGTGGCGCTTGAGCTGGCGCTGGCGCCTGCGCCGTTGCCGCCGGACGAACCGGTGCCCGCGCCGGCCCCGCCATCGGCCCCCGGCGAGCCGGAACTGCCACCGCTGCCACCGTAGGCAGTGGCCGCTGCCGTGGCATTGCCGGCTGCCGGTGTGGAAGTGGCAGAAGCGGAGGCGCTGCCGCCGTTGCCCCCCTTGCCGCCCTTGCCGCCCTGGATGGACGCCGTGCCGCCGCCACCGGCACCGCCGCTGCCACCGCCGCCACCCGAAGCAGTGGCCGTGTTGCTGGCATCGCTGCTCGAAGCCGTGGCCGACGCGTTGCCGCCAGCACCGCCCGCCCCACCGGCGGCCCCGGGCGTGGCGCCATTGCTGCCGGGCGTGCCCGCCGTGCCGCTGTCATTGACCGTCACCGCATAGGCTTGCTGGATGGCCGCGCTGAGCAGCAAAGGCACCAGCGGCGCGAGCACCGAGCCCAGGCGCAAGGCACGGTGGGCCGAAGAGACGGAAAACGAAGATGCGCCGGCAGGGGCGCCGGCAGAGCTGAGGGGGCAACGTGACATGGTCATTCCTTGTCGAGAGCGAACAAACGAAAGCGGCCGGGCGGTCCCGGACGCAATCCTCGTTCAGGCGATTCGTGGGCATGACAGCGCGGCTCACCAAACTGGCTGCCGCCATCTCTTTCCTGCCCGGGCCGGGATGCTGCCACCCTGCCCCCGCCAAGCGTCACCCCCAGGGTGGGGATTGGCCCTGCACCGTCCCCTGTTGCGGGGACGGGTTGTCACTCGGGTCGCCGGGATGACGTACTAGCGCCGGTCGGCGCCGTGCAAGGCCGCGCCCACGGAAAACACCGGCAATACCTGCCGTTTGCGAGCGGAGCCGTTTTCGCCATCTACCGCGGCGGCCACTTCCGCCCGCGGGCTCAGCCGACTGACAAAGGCGGCACCGTCCAGGCTGGGCCGCAACGTCACCAGGCTGGTCTTGAAGCCCAGGCCGCGGTCCGTGCGCGCCACCAGCAGCGGTGCCCGCCGCGCGCTGTCGGTGCCGGCGGTGATGCTGGTAGTTGCCACCGGCGCCAGCGCACCGGTGGCCTTGGCCGACAGCACGTAGCCGATGTCCGCGCCTTTGGCCGCGCTGGCCGTGAGGCTGAAGCTGAGCACCAGGTTGTTGGCGCCGGCGGTGAAGCTGCCCAGCGACAACGGGTGGTCGGTGAAATAGGTCTGCGCCGAGGCCAGCGTCGTGAAGCTGGTGCTGACCAGGGTGGTCGCGCCACTGACCACGCTGAAGCTCATGCTGGTGAAGCCATCGTTGTGGGCTGTCATGCCCAGCAGGCCCAGCGTGAGGTTGCTGCTGCTGGCGAGAGAGAAGCTGTAGGTCGCGCTGGCGCTGTAGGTGCAATTGCCTTTTGCATAGTTGCCGTAGCTCGCGCCCAAGCTACCAAGTCCCAGCACGCTACCGCCACGCAAGGCCGCAGTCACATTGGGACGGCCGCTCAGTGCAGCGTTCAAGGCGCCTTTGCCTGGGTTGCCGTTGCTGTAAGCGAAGGCCTGCAGGCCTTCGCTGCTGCCCAGGAACCCCGCCCTGCTGTTGAAAGTGCTGACGGCCTGGCTGTGCACACCGCCCTCGGCGGTCGCACTGGCGCTGGCGGTGATCCTGGTGTCGCCGCTGGTCACGGTGCTGGTGGCGACAGCGCCGCCGCTGTTGCCGGTGGCATAGGCATCTGACCGTAGGCTGGCGGCACCCAGACCGGTGGTCAATGCGGTTGCATTGGCGACGTAGCCGACTGCTGAGGCAGAAGCAGTAGCGCTGCCGCCCGCCGCCGTGGTGTTGGCGGTAACGGTTGCAGAAGCGTTGCCCTGCCAGGTCCCGTCGCCGGCAAATGCTTGGCCGAGCAGGGCTGTATACGTCGCGGTTGTACCAGTCAAGTTCACCGAGGCAGCGCCGCCTGACGCGCCACCGGCCGAGTTACCACCTTGCGCCGTTGCTCGGGCGTTCAGCGTCCCGCCCACCCGGGTATTGCTCAGCGTCTGGACCAGGCTGGCCGCCCCGCCTGTGCCCGCCACACCGGCGTCCGTGTGGCCGCCGTGGCCGCCAAAGGCGTAGGCGTCCGTGTGCAGCTCGCTGGCTTGGCTGGTCTGGTAAGTCTGGCTGAGACCGGCGTCACCTCCATTGCCCGCCCGACCTGTGTCCGAATCGCCGCCGTTTCCGGCCTGCGCCGTTTGGCCGAAGCTGATTGCGCCATTGGTCGAAGCACTCACGGCATTCTCGATCTTGGCGCTGCCACCTTGGCCGCCAGCAGCCCCACTAAGACCACTGCCACCCGAACCGCCGAATGAATTGGCGGCAATGTCCACCTGTCCTGTATCACTCGCACCACTGCTCTTCAGCAGCTCAGCCGCGCCCCCGGCACCCGCCGCATGGCCAGGCCCAATGGCATTGCCACCGCCGCCACCGATGGCACCCATCCCCACCGAGACCGCGCTGTTACCAATCGTCCGGGCAATGCCTTGGACCTTGGTCGCCCCCCCATTGCCCCCGTTGCCATCAGCCTCGGCTGAACCACCATTGTCGGCAAAGCTTCCAACGGAGAGGAGCAATGGTCCAGCGGTAGTGATCTCGCCCACGGCCTTAGCGGTCCCACTGGCGGCGGCTTGACCAGCACTGGCACCACCGCCAGCGCCGCTGTGGGCAGTAACCATCACGGTGCGACTACCGAGGCTGCTATCGCTGAAACTCAGCATGCTGTTGGCAGAGCCCCCCGCGCCGGCCACACCTGTATCAGCGTGGCCGCCGTTGCCGCCCACTGCGGTCTGAGTCAGAACCAAAGCCCCCTCGGTGACACCGCTCACGGCATCGGCAAGCGCAGCATTGCCGCCCTTGCCACCGCCGGCACCATTCACCCCCGCTCCGCCATGGCCCGCATCAGCTTCGAGGCTCACCGTCACGACGCCCCTATCAGAAGCGGCATGTGCGCTGCCACTGCTGGCAACACCGCCGTTGCCACCGATGTTGCCGCGGCCGTTGCCGCCGCCTCCAACGCCTCCGTGAAAGCTGGTAGATGCCGTGGCCGCGCCGTCGCCATGGGCGATAGCAGAGGCTACGCCGCTGGCCACACCGCCGTGGCCGCCGGATGCCCCGGCCCCGGCGCCAGCGCCGCCATCACTGCCAGGCGCGCCCGAGGCACCACCATCGCCCCCACCGGCGTGGGCCATGGCGGTTGCATCACCCTCCGCCTGCGCAGCCGTTACAGTGGCATTGGCTGCGCCACCATTACCGCCTTTGCCCGCCTTGCCGCCCTGGACAGATGCGCTTCCCGCCCCGCCGGAACCGCCGGCGCCACCGCTTCCGCCGTGGGCATCCGCCGTGTTGCTCGCGTCACCGCCGGTGGCGCTGGCCATGCCGGCCCTGCCGGTCTGACCAGTGCCACCGCCACCACCGCCTGCCGAACCAGCTTGGCCAGTCTTGCCCGGTGCACCTTGCTCGCTCACGTACTCCGCGTGTGCCTGCTGGATGCTGATCGCAAGCAACAAGGGCAGCAGCGACAAAACCCGCAGGTTGGCCGCCGACGCGCCTACGCAACCGTTCGCACCCCTGCGCGAGCCACGCAATTTCATGACATTCCTCCCTGGTGACCGGGCATGGCCCGGGTGGTTCTTCTAGGCATGGGGTGCCGCATCGCATTGCAAGCCCATCCGCGGCCACGAAGCTATCAGGAAGCTGACAATGCCGCCATCGCGCGAACGCGAGTCATCGTCTTCTGTGTGGAGGATGCGTGAAGCCGCATCCTGGGGCAAGCCAACAGCGGCTCAACCCCGCCCCACAAACGGCATGCCGGTCGCCATGATGGTCATGTTCAGCACGTTGGCGTTCAGCGGCAGCGCGGCCATCTGGACCACGGCTTCGGCGACGTGCTGGACGTCCATGCGGGCTTCGGGTTTGACGCTGCCGTCCGCCTGCGGCATGCCGTGGGCCATCGCGGCTGTCATGTCGGTGGCGGCGTTGCCGATGTCGATCTGGCCGACGGCGATGTCGAAGGCGCGGCCGTCCAGCGCAGCGCTCTTGGTGAGGCCGGTGATGGCGTGCTTGGTCGCCGTGTAGGCGATGGAGTTCGGTCGCGGCGCGTGGGCCGAGATGGAGCCGTTGTTGATGATGCGGCCACCGCGCGGCACCTGGGCCTTCATGATGCGGAAGGCCTCGCGGGTGCAGAGGAAGACGCCGGTCAGGTTGGTGTTCACCGCGGCCTGCCAGGCCTCCAGCGGCAGCGCTTCCAGCGGCACGCCGGCGGTGAACACGCCGGCGTTGTTGAACAGCAGGTCCAGCCTGCCAAAGCGCTCGCGGATCTGGTCGAACAGTGCCTGCACCGACAGCGCGTCGGTCACGTCCATCGGCAGCGCCAGCGCGTTCGCGGCCTGAGGGTGGCCGGCAAACGCCGCTTCCAGCGTGCCCTGCTGGCGGCCGCTGAAGATCACCGTCCAGCCGGCCGACAGCAGGCCCAGCGCGCAGGCCTTGCCGATGCCGCTGCCGGCGCCGGTGACGAGGGCGATGCGAGCGCGCGCAGCAGATGGTGAGGTGGCAGACATGACAAAGTCTCAAATCTTGGGTTGAGTTTGTAAGTCTGCCATGCGCATTGCGCGAGCCTACCAGAACTTGAAATATTGTTTACATTCGGCCCGCGCGCCATCCATAAGGGTCGTAAATTTTGAGTTACCGAGCAATCTATTTGCGCACCATGCAGCCACTGCTTTACCGGCTTTGGAGTCGCTAGCAAAATGAACACCGGCAATCTCTCTATTTTTCGCAACTTCTCCTGCTTTCGCATCAAACTCGCCATCATCCCATGTCATACCGTAAAGCTTGGAGAAAAGCTCCTTAAGCAGGATGGCAACTAGAGCGGCCTGCGCAGCATGACCGGATGGGAAGGAGGGATGGCCTGGATCCTCTATCAATCGATGAACATTCCCGCCCACAACGGACCAAGGTCTGCCTCGGTTAAAAAAAGCCTTGAACAGCAATAACAATGCATCCATGTCTCGCAATGCTTCGCCCAGCATGTGCAAGGTCGCGTGCAGCCCCGCTCGCTGAAGGTCATCAACGCCGGTAACCTTGATGACGGGCGAAACGGCTCGCCATAAGCTAGCGGACTGCACCAAAATCTGCTGCTTCGAGTCGTTCCAACGATTTGCAATGGAGTTCAAAGCCTCACATTCTCTGAGCGATCCGTGGTAGCCAGGCAAAAGTGCCGCTAGCTGATCCTTGAGCCCCTTCAATATCGAAAGATCGCTTCCCAAATTCAGATACAGAGGGGGATATGGTTCAACACTCTTGATCCAGTCCGTGCCGTATCCGGGACAGTTGTGGTCGCGCTCTGGTGGGGTCCAGTCCTCGGGGGTATCATCGGCAACCGTGACAACTCTATTGGCTTCGCCGACGTCAGTATGGAGTTCAACTTCAAAGAGGAAGTACTCCAAAGCCCCCGACAACCATTCTTGGCCACCACCAACCCCAACCTGCTGCAACCAACTGACAGCGCGACTTCTGTCCGCCCCCGCCGCATGGTATTGATACTGAACCGAAGAACTTGGAAGTCCAGGATAATCGCTATCCAGCCGGAGACAAGGAATTATTTTGACCTCTTTATCCATTGCCCCAGCCAACAAACATGGAGGGCGAGTGATCCACTCCCAATGGAAATTCACTCCCGCCCTTCCAACACCTTCGAAGGTTTCAACTTCTCCAGACGGTACTGGACATACTTTTACCCAGAAGAAAAAACTTCCGGCGCTGCTTTCTCGCGTAACCATCACGACTCTCCTGTTCTTTCGTCATCAGACGCGGCTTGCTGGCCGCCCTGTTCACGGCAAAGTAGGAGCCGCGTCCATGCTCCCCTCAGCGTTCCAACTACTTATGTCAAACCGGTGGAGCACAGGAATGACTCGAAGCGAGTCATTCACTATGTCCGCGGCGCTGTTCATCGCTCTTGCTGTCGGCCTGTTTGATCCATGTCCCGCGTCCGCCACAGAGATCCTCAATAGCGACGAAGGCACGACGCCTACCATTGCAATCTTGGGCTCTGCAGCTTCAGGCAAAGAAGACCCCAGCTACCAGCGCTTTGCCAAGGCATGGCTGGCTCGCTCGTCGGGTTGCCCATCTCACCACTTGGCCTACCTTTCCGGCCCCGAAACACAAGCCCAGCTTGATGCCGATTTCTCGCGCCAATTGAGACAACTCTCGTCTGACCCGCGCAGCATCTTCGTGACCCCCACCACGGCCTTTGCCGAATCGGCGCTGCCCCTGCTCGGCCCGGCCAACCTGGTTTTCGCGACCTATGCCGACCCCGTTGCCCATGGCCTGCTGGAACCCAGCGGCGCACGCCATCGCCACGTCACCGGCGTGTCGCTCAACGACCAGTTGTCGCTTTTGCGCCTGACGCTTCTCATGGAAGCGTTTCCTCGCACCAAAGCCATCGGCGTGATTTCCGATGACTCCTGGGCGGGAGAGCAATTCAAGGCATTGGAAGCAGCGTTTCGGAAGCAGCATCCCAAGGTTCGCCTGGAACTGCTGACGGCCAACAAAACGTCCGACCTGGATGCAGTGTTCCGCAAGGCGGCGAGCCCGTCCATCGGCGCTTTGTACTATCCCCCCAGTGCCATCGCATACTTTGAGGAGGCGACGCTCATTGCCCGTACTGTGGCACTGCGCAAGCCGGCCATGCATTCCACGCAAGGCGAAGTGCAAAGGGGAGCCCTGATGGCCTATTCACAAGACGCCAGCTTTGTGTTTGACGCATTGGCCGATCTTGTCCTGCGCATCTGCAGAGGCGAGCCCGCCGAGACCATTCCCGTGGAGCGACCGCGCCGCTTCATGCTGGGCATTCGCGCGCAGTACGACCTGGGCGGCTCGAAGATCGCCCCTTCGGTTGTGGCCCGCGCCGATCTGATCGTTCCCTGAGTCCATGCCCTGTTCTGCGTTCACTCCTGCACAGACGTCAGCACGATGAGGCTCCCGCACCTGCCGTTGATGCCACTGCTGGCGCGCCGCCAGGCAATGCGGGTTGCGGTGATCGCCATGGGCATGCTGCTGCTGTCGGGCCTCACGGAGATGTGGTTCTCATACCAGGAAGCGCGCACGCAAGTCGCAAGGCTGCAGCAGGCGCAGGCCAGCGCGGTGGCGCGGGAGATCGGCCAGTACCTGCGCAACATCGAAGCCGGGCTGCGGGACACGGCCAAGCTGCCGTGGGGCGATGCAGGGTTCAAGCTGGCTCGCCAACGCGAGGAACTGCTGCGCCTGATGGTGCTGTTTCCTGCCCTGGCCGAACTCCACACCCAAGACGACCAGGGCCGCGAGTTGCTGTTTCTTTCCCGAACCGAACCGAGCCGGCAGGGTCCTGGCTTGCTCACGGCCAGACCGGGAACGCAGCAGGCGGCCACGGGCACGGTTGCCTACGGCAGGCCGTATTTTCAGAACGGCGCCGAGCCTTACGTGCAGATGACCGTGCGCGAAACCGGCACGCCAAGCCACCTGCCACACGACAGTCTGGTCGCCGTGGTGCATCTGCGCGTCGTGGCAGACGCACTGGCTCGCCTCAGCGGAACAGGACGTGCCTACCTGATCGACGACCAGGACCGTTTGATCGCCCACCCCACGCAGATCGAGATGCTGCGTCGGCGCGACATGCACCAGCGACCGGAAGTGCGTGCGGCCAGGGCCGCCCTGGCCTCAGGTGCCTCGGACCTGGCGGCAATGGAAACGTCCGACCTCGACGGCCAAGCCGTCATTGCCACGGCGGTGGCCTTGCCCGAAACCGGCTGGCTGCTTTTCCTGGAACAGCCGCTCGCCGCTGCGATGGCACCCGCGCTGGACACTTTGAAGCGAACAACCTTGCTGGTCCTGCTCGCCGCCCTGGCCGCGGCGCTGGCCAGTGTCTGGCAGGGCGGGCGCCTGGCGCAGCCCATCCTCGTGTTGCGCCGGGCCAGCGCCCGCATCGCCAGCGGCGACTTCAGCACCCCGGTCGAACTGCACACCGGTGACGAACTGGAACTGCTGGCGCAAGACCTCAACGGCATGGCGCATCGCTTGGGTCGCTTCTACCAGGAGCTGGAAGAACAGGTGGTACTGCGCACCCAAGAACTGCTGCTTGCTCGGGAGGTGGCGGAGCGGGCCAGCCATGCCAAGACCCGCTTCCTGGCCGCAGCCAGCCATGATCTGCGCCAGCCCATGCACACGATTGGCTTGCTGGTGACCGTGATGCGCAGCCGCATCGAGTCACCCGAACTGCTGGTGATCGCCCAGAAACTCGCCATCTCCGTCGAAGTCATGGAGCGCCTCTTCAGCAGCCTGCTGGACATCTCCAAGCTGGACGCTGGCGCGGTGCAACCTCAACCCGAAACCTTCGTAGTGCAGGATCTGCTGGATCGGATCGCACAACGCTTCGACCCAGGCGCGGTCGAAGCGGGCCTGTGCCTGCGCTTTCGCCGCAGCCACGCTGTCATTCACAGCGACCCGGGCCTGCTGGAGCGCTGCCTGAGCAATCTGGTGTCGAACGCGCTGCGCTACACCCCGCATGGGCGCGTGCTGGTGGGCTGCAGGCTGCGTGGCAACCAGTTGGCGATTCAGGTCCACGACACCGGGATCGGCATTGCGCCCGAGCACCTGGATGCAATCTTCGAGGAGTTCGTCCGCCTGCCGTCTGCACAGGCCAGTTCGACCAAAGGCCTGGGTCTGGGCTTGCCCATCGTGCGACGGACTGCCGAACTGCTGGGCCACGTCATGCACGTCCGTTCGACGCCCTGCCGAGGATCCATGTTTGAATTGCTGGTGCCCCTGCGCAACCCATCCGCACAGAACGCCTTGCCTTCCCAGGCCGGGGTGATCCCTGCGGCGCTGCAGGGGCTGTTCGTGCTGGTGGTGGACGACGACCAGGACAACCGCGATGCCCTCGAAGCCCTGTGCACGCATTGGGGATGCCTGGTCGCGACGGCAGCCTCCGCAGCGCAGGCGCTGGCTGCACTGGACGCGCACCTCCGCACGCCTGACCTGGTGCTCACGGACCTGCGGTTGGGCGGGGACACGGACCCGGACCCGGACGGCCTGAGCATGCTGGCCGCGTTGCGCCAGGCCGCCGGGTGCAACATTCCGGCAGTGCTCATCACAGCGGAAACCACGGCGGGCGTGCAGCAGCGCGCCAACGCGCTTGACGTGCTGGTGCTGCACAAGCCCGCCACAGCAGACCGGCTGGCCAATGCCATCCAGTCCCTGCTGGACACAGGCATCACGCGGCCGGAAATCGTCACCGGCTGAGCCGCAGCCCCAGCCGCCCTGCGGCGACCACCGCCTGCGTCCGCGTGGTGGCGTTCAGCGCCCGCAGTACGGCGCTGGTATGGGCCTTCACGGTCCCGGGCGCCAGGCCCAGTTCGCGGGCGATCAGCTTGGCCGACTTGCCTTGGAGGATCAGGTCCAGCACGTCGGTTTGCCGCGGCGTCAAACCCAAGTCGGCAGGTGTTCTCACTGGCGCTTGCGCAACGTGGACATCGCTGGACGGCGCGCTCGCCGTGGCTGGCTGGCCAGACCCTCCTGTCGGCGCACGCCCACCGGCTGGGCCCGTCAGGAAGACTGATGGTGGCAAATAGATGCCTTTGGCGAGCACCAGCCCCAGTGCGCCAATCAAAACGGAAGAGTTCGAACTCTTGGGGATGAAGCCCATCGCGCCGGCATCCAGCGCGCTCAGCACCGTCTCCCTGTCGTCTGCGGAGGACAGGGCCACCACGGCGGCATCTGGACAGTGCACGCGCAGCCATGCAATGCCCTCCAATCCCGACATGCCAGGCAAACCCAGATCCATCAGTACCAGCCGCATGTCCGCGTGCGTCGCCAGCAGCGCCTGAGCTTCCTCGCAGCTGCCGGCCTCGAACACGGCGATATCTGCCTGCAGCGGCCTCAGCAGCAGCGCAAGCCCTTCTCGGAAGAGGGCATGGTCGTCGATCAGGAGAACGTTCATGGGCATGGCTCGTCCGTCATGTGATGCATGGTGTCATCCAGCGGCCATCGCCAGCGACGGCGAAGGCTCAGCCAATTGGGCGAGCCATTGGGCGGATTCACGCAGCGCAGCCAGCGGTATCGAATGCACATCACGCATTCCCCACCTAACGCACCAAGCAAGGAGCCTCGCGATGGCCGATCCGATTCTGTTCTGGAACGCAGTTGCCCTGGAAGCCAACCGGCAAGATTTCACATCCGAGCCCGGCACCAAAGCCGCGCAGGAGCAACCCGGGCCAACCATGAGTTCGCGTGCACTGGGGCTGGTGCACTTGGCGATGTACGACGCTTACTTCGGCGCGCTGGGCTTTCCCGCGGGCGTTGCCAGCCCCTACCTGCCGGGCATCGCGCCACCGGCCCCGCCGGTCGACCCGGATGGCGCCGTCGCGCAGGCGGCCTACGAGGTGCTGCGCTGGCTTTACCCCGCACAGGTCGCACTTTTTGATCGCAGCCTGGTTGACGCCCTTGGCGCGGGCCCAGGATGGAATGATGGCCGGGCGTGGGGCCGCCAGGTAGCGAGCGCCTTGCGCGCCCGGCGCCAGAACGACCCCAATGCCGATGCCGCAGGCTACGCTTATTCACAAGCATACGGTCATTACCGGGCCGACCCTGCCCAGCCGGGGCAACTGCCGCACGCCCCGTTCTATGGCGCGCGCTCTGCCTGCTTTGCGGTCAGCATGAGACACGCGCTGCTGCCACCACCGGTTGTAGGTTCTCCCGCGTACCTGGCCGAACTCGCACGCGTGCAAGAAAAGGGCGCCTCCGTCGAACTGAATGCTGCAGTGCCTGCGGCAAGTCGCCGCGCGGCTGAAGAAACCATGATCGGGATGTTCTGGGCCTATGACGGCGTGCGCAAGCTTGGCACGCCGCCGCGCCTTTACAACCGTATCCTGCGTCAGATTGCGAAGCAGCAGAACAATGGCCCGGCGGACAACGCCAAGCTGTTCGCGCTGGTCAATGTCGCCCTGGCCGACGCCGGCATCCTGGCCTGGGAGCAAAAGTACAAGTACGACCTTTGGCGCCCTGTGGTGGGAGTGCGGGAGCACGACGCGGCAGCCATGGGCCCCAGCGCTGCCGGCGGTTCAGGTCTGGCAGTGTTGTGCGACCCCGGCTGGCTGCCGCTGGGCGCGCCTGCCAGCAACAGTTTCAATCCAAGCACCAAAGCGGGCGAGCCCAACGGCACCCCCACATTCCCCGCCTACCCGTCCGGCCACGCCACCTTCGGTGCGGCAGCGCTGCGCATGATCGAGTTGTTCTACGACGTCAAGCTGGGCCAAGGCAAGGGCAACGACGTGTTCCAGAACGAAGTCTTGGTCTCGGAAGAACTGGACGGCCAGACCACCAGCAACACCGGCGTGACCCGGCCTCGCCATGCCCGCACCTTCCCCGGCGGGCTGCGGCAGATGATCGAGGAAAACGGTTGGAGCCGGGTCTATCTGGGCGTGCACTGGCTGTTTGACGCCTTTGCGCTCGAAGAAGACAGCAAGACACCGAAGCTCGGGGAGATGACCGGCGGCGTACCGCTGGGTCTCAAGATCGCGGATGACATCTTCGGCGTCTTTGGCAGCGCTGCGACCGCCAACAAGCCGTGGGCCTCGGACGTGGGCCCCACGCCCAGCTGAAGGCAGCGCCCGCTGCGGCGCCCCTCTCGCGTCCCGACGCCCCTCGGCTCCACCCCGCCGCGACGGTTTCTGCACCGCAAGAGCGCAGCTTTGCCCGCCGCTTACCCCGACTCATCGACGACCGGACTCAAGGAGTCTCAACATGCATAACCGCACGATTCTCGGCTTCATGGCAATTGCCTGGCTCGCCCTCGCGCCGCACACGGTAGCCCTCGCCGCAGCCACCAAAGTCACACCGGACTGCGCCGGCGGATTCAGCAGCTACGACGGCACATCCAAAACCTGCGTGACGGCGCCCACCGCACAGCAGGCGGCGGATCAATCGCAAGTTGCTTGCGAAGCCTATGCTGGCGCAACATGGGGCGAGACCTCAAAGAAATGCCTGCTTCCCAAGCCGCCGCAACCCAGCTGCGTGGGCGGCCCCCGGGTCTCGTTTTCAGAGGCGAAGGGCGCGTGTGTTTATGACGACAGCGTACCCATCTCCGACGGCCGCAATTACCAGGGCGATTGCTTCACCGTGGTCAGCAAAATCAAGGGGGCGCCGAACGCCAAACATCTCTATGTCGTCTCGCAAACCCCACCGGGCGGCGACACCTTGAATGTCGTGGAAGCAGAGCTTGTTCCATCATCGGAAGTTCTGAACGTTTTGGGCATGGCGCTCTGCGTGCCCAAAAAGGACAGCCAGAAAGACCCCTCGCCAATTCAGGTCAGCGACGTGACCACCAGCGGCGCCCTGCGACGCGGATGGGTGTATGGAACGCTGGTGGTTCCCTACAAGTACTACACCAACAATCACCAGCTGAACGGCACCAGCAGCACGGTGGCCCCTTACTTCGGCCGGCGCTCTGAAATGTTTGGCGGCGCTGTTTCCTACATCGCCGCAATCGGGCTCGGTTCAGTGAAGGGCACCGTCGATGATGGCACCGGCAAGCTTCGAACAACCGATGCCAACGCGCTCAGTGCAGCCGTAGGCGTCACTTTCGAGGTCGCCAAGAGCAAGAGTCCATTTCGAATGGGCTTCCTGGTGGGCCGGGACTATGCCGAACTCAAGCAAGGTGTGACCTACGACCAGAATCGCCGCACCTGGATTGCCTTGCAGCTCGGCTTTGACCTCACGGACTGATGCGGGACCTCATGCGCACAGCGCCGCCGCATGGTGGCGCATGTGGTCTTCGATGAAGCTCTGGATGAAGTAGTAGCCGTGGTCGTAGCCGGCCTGGCGGCGCAGGGCCAGCGGCTGGCCGGACTTCAGGCAGGCGGCTTCGAAGGCTTCGGGCTGCAGCTGGCCTTCGAGCAGGAAGCGGTCGGCCTCGCCCTGGTCGATCAGGATGCCGGCCGGGTGCGGCGGGCTGGCCTGGGCGGCCATCAAGGCGCTGGCGTCGTGCTCGGTCCAGCGGCTTTCGTCAGCCCCGAGGTAGCCGGTGAAGGCCTTGCGGCCCCAGGCGCAGCGACTGGGCGCGCAGATGGGTGCGAAGGCCGACAGGCTGGCGAACTCGCCGGGGTGGCGCAGCGCCAGTGTCAAGGCGCCATGGCCGCCCATCGAGTGGCCGAAGATGCCGGTGCGGCCAGCGTTCATGCCCAGCGCGGCCAGCTCGGCGCGCACGCCAGGCAGCAGTTCGCGCAGCAGGTAGCTTTCCATGCGCCAGTTCGTGGCCCAGGGGGCCTCGGTCGCATCCAGGTAGAAACCGGCGCCAACGCCGAAGTCCCAGGCCTCGGCCTCGCCAGGCACGCCAGCGCCGCGCGGGCTGGTGTCTGGCATCAAGAGCGCGATGCCGAACTCGGCCGCCCAGCGCTGCGCACCGGCCTTCATCGTGAAGGTCTCTTCGGTGCAGGTGAGCCCGGCCAGGTAGACCAGCAGCGGCACCGTGGCACCCGGCTTGGCCTGCGGCGGCAGGTACAGCGCAAAGCCCATGGGCAGGCCGATCTCGCGCGATTGGTGGCGCTGGAAACGCTGCTCGCCGCCAAAGCTCAGGTGATGGCTGACCAGCTTCAGCTCGTCCAGCTGCATGTTGCCTTGCACTGCCATGGTCAGAACTCCACCACGGCGCGGATGGACTCGCCGCGCTTCATCAGGTCGAAGCCTTCGTTGATGCGCTCCAGCGGCAGCTTGTGGGTGATCAGGTCGTCGATGTTGAGCTTGCCGTCCATGTACCAGTCGACGATCTTGGGCACGTCCGTGCGGCCACGCGCGCCACCGAAGGCCGAGCCTTCCCAGTGCCGGCCGGTGACCAGCTGGAACGGCCGGGTGCTGATCTCTGCACCCGCCTCGGCCACGCCGATGATGATGCTGCGGCCCCAGCCCTTGTGGGTGCACTCCAGCGCCTGGCGCATGACCTTGGTGTTGCCGATGCACTCGAAGCTGTAGTCGGCGCCGCCATCGGTCAGCTGCACGATCGCATCGACAATGTTCTCGTGGTCCTTGGGGTTCAGGAAATGCGTCATGCCGAACTTGCGCGCCATCGCCTCGCGGGCCGGATTCAGGTCCACGCCGATGATCTTGTCGGCCCCCACCATCTTGGCGCCCTGGATCACGTTCAGGCCAATGCCGCCCAGGCCGAAGACAACCACGTTGGCACCGGCTTCCACCTTGGCGCTGAACAGCACCGCGCCAACGCCGGTGGTCACGCCGCAGCCGATGTAGCAGACCTTGTCGAACGGCGCATCCGGCCGGATCTTGGCCAGCGCGATGCCGGGAACCACGATGTGGTTGGCAAAGGTGCTGGTGCCCATGTAGTGCAGGATGGGCTTGCCGCCAATGGAGAAGCGGCTGGAACCGTCCGGCATCAGGCCCTTGCCCTGCGTGGAGCGAATCGCCTGGCACAGGTTGGTCTTGCGCGAGAGGCAGAACTTGCACTGCCGGCATTCAGGCGTGTAGAGCGGAATGACGTGGTCACCGGCCTTCAGCCAGGGCACCTTGCTTTCCAGCACCACGCCCGCGCCTTCATGGCCGAGGATGGCCGGGAACAGGCCTTCGGGGTCCGCGCCCGAGAGCGTGTAGTAGTCGGTGTGGCAGATGCCGGTGGCCTTCACTTCGACCAGCACCTCGCCGTCCCGCGGCCCTTCCAGGTCCACGTCTTCGATGGTCAGGGGTTGGCCGGCCTGCCAGGCCACGGCTGCACGGGTTTTCATTGCTGCTTCCTCTGCGATGTCTTTTGAAATTTGAATCGAGCGGCGATGCTAAACCGCGGACGCACCCGGCGCCACCGTGGCATGCCACACGATGCAGGGGCTTGCGTGCCAGCACTCGACGCCGCGCCACCTACACTGCCGGCCAGACCATGAAAAGCGCTTGATGACGTCCTTTGAATCCCTGGGCCTGGCGCCCGCCCTGCTGCGTGCGCTGGCCGACCAGGGCTTGCCGGAGCCGACCCCTGTGCAGGCCGCTGCGATTCCGCCGCTGCTGGCCGGGCGCGATGTGCTGATGCAGGCGCGCACCGGTGCTGGCAAGTCGGTCGCGCTGGCGCTGCCGCTGTTGCAGCAATGGCTGGCCGGTGCGGCCCAGCACCCGCGGCCCACGCATGCGCTGCTGCTGGTGCCCACGCGCGAGCTGGCCCTGCAGCTTGGCGAGACGCTGCGCGAACTGGCGCACAGCCTGCCGGGGCTGGTGAAGATCGCGGTGGTGTTCGGCGGCGTGTCGATCAACCCGCAGATGATGGGCTTGCGCGGCGGGGCGGACATCGTCGTCGCCACGCCCGGGCGGCTGCTGGACCTGGTGCGGCACAACGCGCTGTCGCTGGGCCAGGTCAAGACGCTGGTGCTGGACGAGGCCGACCGGCTGCTGGCGCTGGGCTTCGAGGATGAGCTGGCCGAGGTGCTGGCGCTGCTGCCAACCCCTCGGCAGACGGTGCTGAGCTCGGCGACCTTCCCGCCGGCCGTCACCACGCTGGCGGAGCAGTGGCTGCAAGAGCCTGAACAGATCCGCCTGAGCAACCTGACCACGGCGCGGCCGGACATCCGCCAGCGCGCGCTGGTGGTCGAGGAAACCCGCCGCACCTCGCTGCTGCGCCACCTGCTGGCCCAGCGCATCGAACTGAAGCAGGACGCGCGGGCGCTGGTCTTCGTGGCCAGCCAGCATGCGGCAGAGAAGGTGGCGCACAAGCTGGCGCTGGCCGGCGTGGCCGCGGAACCGTTCCACGCAGGACTCAGCCAGGGCGCGCGACAGAACATGCTGCATGCCTTCAAGCAGGCGAAATTGCAGGTGCTGGTGGCGACCGACATGGCCGCGCGCGGCCTGCACATCGACGCACTGCCGCTGGTCGTCAACTACGACCTGCCGCGCTCGTCCGAGGACCATGTGCACCGCATCGGCCGCACTGGCCGCGCGGGCGCAGAAGGCGAAGCGATCAGCTTCATCACGCCGGCCACCGAAGCGCATTTCCGGCTGATCGAGAACCGCCAGGGCCAACGCGTGCCACGTGAGCAGATCGCCGGTTTCGAGCCGCACGTGCACCATGCCGCGCCGGCTGCGCCGGCCGAGGAAGACAGCGGCGACATGCCCTTGCCCGCCGGCACCGGGCTGGACCCGAATGGCGGCATCAAGGGCAAGCGCAAGAGCAAGAAGGACAAGCTGCGCGAGGCCGCAGCCAGCGCCAAGGGCGAGCGCCAAACGCAAAAGCCCGGCTGACGCACCGCGCAACCCCAAGCCTGGGGATCGTCCACAGGGCCAAGCGCAGAGATACTGCGGCGCGCACGCCAACCCTGCTGTACCTTGAAAGCTACCCATTGCCTGCTGCGCCTGCTGGGACAGCCCCGCCTGAGCTGGCTGGGCGAGCCCACACGCGACATTCGTTTCCGCTATCGCAAGACCTGGCTGTTGCTGGCCTGCCTGGCCTGCCACCCCGCCGAATGGCAGCCACGCAGCGTGCTGGCCGGGCGGCTCTGGCCGGCGCTGCCGGCAGCCGCCGCCCTGACCAACCTGCGCCAGTTGCTGGCCGATGCGAGCCAGGGCCTGGGGTCGCTGGCACTTGGGCTGGCACTGGAGGTCGAGCGCCAGCAGGTGCGGCTGCGACCGCACGCGCAGTTGCTGGTCGACCTGCACCTGCTGCGGGAGTGGCAACAGCAAGCCCCTGCCGACGCAGAGCTCAGCCTTGCGGCCCTGGGGGATGCACAGACCTGGTTGAGCCCGCTGCTCGAAGGCTTTTCCACAGACGCCCTGACCTCCGGCGACGACTGGCTGGGGCCAGAACGTCAACGCTGGCGGCAGACGGGCCTGGCCAGCGTTCGCACCCTGAGCCGTTGGCTGCAAGCCCAAGGGCGCACCGCTGCGGCCATTTCTGCCGCCCGCGCCGCCTGGCAGCAGGAGCCGCTGGACGAAGACCTCGCTGCCGGGTTGATCGATCTGCTGGTTGCCCATGCGGACCTGCGCGGCGCGCGCGAGGTGCTGACCTTGACCGACAACCACTGGCGCTCCGAACTGGGCCTGGCCGCGCCGGCCGCGCTTCGGGCGAGATTGCCGGCGCCGGGCGTGTCCCCCCCGCCACCGGCACGCCCGGCCACCGAGCAGCGCTGGCTCACGCTGCTGCAACTGCAGTTCAGTCCGTCGGCGCAGGATGCCGCCAACGCGCCGCCAGATGAGTTCGAAGCGGCATGCGTCCAGGCCCTGAGCCAGGCCCAGGGCCTGGTGCGCCAGTGGGGTGGTGAACCGCTGGCGGTTCTGGGCCGCAGTGCCACCGCCTGCTTTGGCGCGGGACCGGATCCGGAGCATGCGGCCGAGCGTGCCGTGCTGGCCGCACTGGCTGTGCGGGCCGCCAGTGCCCCCTCGCTGATCTGCTGCGGCGCAGTCGTTTCCGGTTTCACACTGGTGGCCTCCGGGCCCCAGGGCCTGGCGCTGCCCGAGCGGCTGCCGCTGGCGTGCCAGGCCTTGTGCGAAGAGGCGGCAGACAGCAGCCTGCTGGTGTGCGCCGATGTGGCAGCGCAGATCTCGCAGCGCTTCGTGCTGCAAGCCCATGCGCTGCCGCCACCGGCGGGTGCATGCGGGCCCGTGGCTCGCGTGCTGGGCCTGCGGCCACCCACCTCGGCCGCCAGCCCTTCACAGCAGGCTGCCGGCGACGCACCGGATCGCCCCGTCTCCGTCCTGGGTCGCGAACGCGAAGTGCGTCAGCTGCAACAGGCCTGGGCCCGGGCGCAAGGTGGCGAGCCGCAATGGTTGGTGCTGGTGGGGCCTGCTGGCATCGGCAAGACGACCCTCGCCGAACACCTGGCACAGACCGTCGCAGCCCAAGGCGGGCGAATGGTTCGCTGGCCATGCTCGCTGCGGCTGCAGCCGCACCCGTTTGGCCCGCTGCGCCGGCACCTGGCCCTGAAGGACGACGCCACGCCGAATCGCCCACAGCTGCTGGACGCCGCCTTCGACTGGCTGGACCAGGCATCTCGCACCGAGCCCCTCCTGCTGCTGCTCGACGACGTGCACTGGGCCGACGAAGCCACCCGTGAATTCCTGGCCCGCTACGCCGCCACCTTCGCCAACCAGCGCCTGATGCTGCTGTGCACCAGCAGGCCCGAAGCGCCCCTGCCAGAAGAGGGCCGGCCGCCGCAGCTGCTGCCACTGGGGCCGCTGGCTGCGGCCGATACCCGGGCCCTGATCCGCCGCCACGCCGGCGCGGACCTGCTGGACCCCGTTCAGCTCGACGAGATGGCGCAACGCAGCGGCGGCATCCCGCTGTTCGCGGAGCGACTGGCGCTGCAGCACGCCGGCGGCAGCGCGGCCCCTCCAGGCGTGGCCCTGCCCTACATGCTGCAGGCCGAACTGGACCGGCTGGGCCGCGGCCGACAGGTGCTGCAGGCTGCCGCAGTGCTCGGGCCGCAGTTCAGCGCCACGGCGCTGGCCGCACTGCTGCCCGACGAACCGGACCTGGCGCCCGTCCTGGCCCAGGCCTTGGCGCTGCAGCTGCTGATACCGGCAGAAGCGCGGGGCGAACAGGGTTATGCGTTCCGGCATGGCCTGATCCACGAAGCCGCGAAAAACAGCCTGCCGCGCGCCACCCGCCGCGAGTTGCATGGCCGCCAACTCGCCTTGCTGCACATGCAACCGTCGACCCCGCCCGCCGAACTGGCCTCGCACCTGGAAGGCGCCGAGCGCTGGGCCGAAGCACGAGACCGCTGGGCCGAGGCCGGCGATACGGCACTGACACAGGAGTTCGCACAGGACGCCATGCGCCACTACGCCCGGGCCCTGCAGCTCGGCGAGCAGCCGGGCGCCGCCCCGCCGCAAGACCTGCTGCTTCACCTTCGCCTGCAGCATGCCCAGGCCACCATGATGTGCCAGGGCTATGGCTCCCCGCTGGCGCACGCCACCTACGGCGAGGTCCTGCAGGCCCTGCAGGCCAGCGATGGCGACACGGCCGAAAGGCGACGGCTGCGTTTTCGCGCCCTGTCGGGGCTGTACATGGGCGCAGGCTCGCAGGGCCGCAGCCTGGGCCTGGCCCACGCGCGAGGCTTGGTCAACACGGCGCAGGACCCAGCCGAAATGCTGATGGCCTGCTTCGCCATGGGCAACTCCCAGTTCTGGCACGGCGAACTGGCCGACGCGCTGCACCACCTGCAGCGCGCCGCCGAGCTGGCCAGCGGGTTGTCACCCGAGCAACGCCGCCGTTGCATGGAAGACGACGCAGCGTTGCTCAGCGCCTCCGTGCGAAGCTGGAATTTGTGGTTCCTGGGGCGGCCCGAGGAGGCCAGGCAACTGGCCGATGCAACCGTGGGCCTGGCCCGCCAAGCCGGCCGGGCCCACGCGCTGTGCTTCAGCCTCAGCCTTGCGGCAGCCGTGCACTGGTGCCTGGGCGACACCGAGCGGGTGCTGGCCGTCTCGGGTGAAGCCTGCATGCTGTCCGAACGCTTCGGTTTCCCGCTCTGGCGCGGTTTGAACCGGCTGTTCGTGCTGTGGGCGCGGGCCTGCCAGGGCGCGCCCGGCGTGGCGGCCGAGGGGCTGCAGGCCGCCCAGCAAATGCGCATGGCCTACCGGGCAGGCTCGACCACGGCACGCTGGATCCTTGGCAGCGCCCTGCTGCAAGCCGGTGAAATCCAGGCCGCCCAGGCGGAGCTGACATTGGCACTGGAAGACGCGCGCAGTGGGCTGGATCACTTCTGCGAACCTGAGCTGCTGCGACTGCTGGCGCTGTGCCAACTGAAGTCTGGCGAGACCCAAGCCGCCGAATGCCTGCTCATGGAGGCCGAGACCCTGGCCGTGCGGCTGGGCGCCACCGGCTTGCTGCCAGCCGTGCGCGAGCTGCAGCGCGCAGCACGCCGTCAAGGCGCGAGCCTCGCGCGCTGACTACGCTTTGACTACGCGGGCTGCCTAGCATGGGCATCGCCCAGTGGCGCCCGAAGTGACGGATGAAAACGGCTGCCTCGCGCCACCCAGCTTTTCCAACATTCAGACGCAGAGACCCACCCCCATGTCCAGATTCATTGCGATTCCCGCCCTGCTTGCCGCAATTGCGCTGAGCCCCCTCCTCGCCCAGGCCAGCACGCCGTTGACCAGCGTCGGCATCACCGCCGGCATCCCGTCCACCCCGGTGAAGAAGCAAGGCGAGAACTTCTTCAAGACCACCTTCAGCTTCGGCTACCAGCAGGGCAAGGTGATGCTCTCAGGCGCTGCCGACGGTACCGGCACCTTCTACGTGGACGATGTGATCACCGTCAACGTCGTGCGACCGGACGGCACCAAGCAAAGCTATTCGTACGACTTCAGCGGCGGCTGCCAGGACGCCTATCCGCTGAATCCGGTGGACCTGAGCGACCTGTTCCAGCCGGGTGTCAACAAGGTCACGGTCACGCTGGCGGACCGCTGCGGCACCGTGGTGCAAGCACCCGCTGTGTTCCTGAGCACCCACTGAGCAAGCTTGCCGGTGCGCGACAGGCCGTTCACGGCACGTAGCGCACCGCCTGCTCGCCACGGCAAAAGCCGTACAACTGCAGCCCGGCCTGGCGGGCGATGTCGACCGCCAGCGAGGTCGGCGCCGAGATGGTCGCCAGCAGCGGCACGCCCAGGCGGGCGCTTTTGCGCACCAGCTCGTAGCTGGCGCGGCTGGACATGACGATGAAGCCGGCGTCCAGCGGTGCCCGGCTCTGCACCCGCCAGCCCAGCAGTTTGTCCAGCGCGTTGTGGCGGCCCACGTCTTCCATCACCTTCACCAGTTCGCCTTCGGGCGTGGCCCAGCCGGCGGCATGGTGCGCGCCGCTGATGGCATTGAGCGGCTGCAGGGCTGCCATTTGCCCGAAAGCGCCGAGCACAGTGGCGGGCGCAAGCGAAGACAGCCAGGCGGGCGGACTCAGCGTTTCAGGCTGCAGGTCCAGGCGCGTGAGGCTGTCGATGCCGCACAGGCCGCAGCCGGTGCGGCCGGCCAGCGTGCGGCGCTGGTCCTTCAGGCGCATTTCGGCAGCAGTGGCCACTTCGAGCTGAACTTCGCAGCCCTGCGCGCCGACGATCACCTCCATGCCACGGCATTCGGAAGGTGAGGCCAGCAGGCCTTCGGAAAGCGCAAAGCCCAGCGCGAAGGCTTCGAGGTCGGCCGGCGTGGCCATCATCACGGCATGCGAGATGCCGTTGAAGACCAGGGCGACCGGGGTTTCGGTGGCCACCTGATCGGAATCAGCGTGGTCCAGCAGCCGGCCCTGGCGCACGCGCCGCACGGTGACGGGCACCGTGGGAGGCGGCAGGGAATCGTCGGCCGGCGAAAGAAGATGGGGAGAGAAATCGTCGCTCATGCTGGCGGCAGATTCTGCGCGCAAACGCCAACCCCGGCTTGCGCAGGTGCGCGCACCAAGGCTCTCAATCGAGCACGTCTGCGCGCACCTGCAAGGCGTCGCGCACGATGGGCAGCAGCCCGTCTTCCGCGCCGCCTTCGGCCCGGGCCTCGATGTGCCGCGCCAAGGCGTGGCGCATGCGCGGCGCCCAGAACTTGCGAATGTGGGTGGCAATGCCGTCCAGCGCCTCGGCCCGGTCGGGCTGGGCCTGGAAGAACTGGCCGATCTGGTTGGCCATGTGCACCAGGTGTTCAACGTCCATGAGGCGCGCTTTCTGAATGTCCACAGGGTGGGACGGCGGACAGGGAAACGGCGGTGAAGGTCTTCATTTGCCGATGACCTCCGCGCGCCGCGCCTGGTCCAGCAAGTCCAGTTGGGTCTGGTTGAACTCGGCGTAGCCCCGCTGCCATTCCGAGGGCTGCGCCACCGGCATCACCTGCACCGCCGTCACCTTGTACTCTGGGCAGTTGGTGGCCCAGTCGGAGGCGTCGGTGGTGATCACGTTGGCGCCGGATTCCGGGAAGTGGAAGGTGGTGTAGACCACGCCCGGCTGCATGCGCTCGCTGAGCACCGCGCGCAGCACCGTGTGGCCGGCGCGGCTTTCCACGCCCACCCAGTCGCCAGCGCGCACGCCGCGCTCCTCGGCGTCGTGCGGGTGGATCTCCAGCCTGTCCTCGTCATGCCACTGGTTGTTGGGCGTGCGGCGGGTCTGCGCACCCACGTTGTACTGGCTCAGAATGCGGCCGGTGGTCAGCAGCAGCGGGTACTTGCGGGTGACCTTTTCCTCGCTGGGCACGTACTGGGTGACGATGAACTTGCCCTTGCCGCGCACAAACTTCTCGCGGTGCATGATGGCGGTGCCGGCTTCTTCGGTGCTGTCGTTGCAGGGCCACTGCACGCTGCCCAGGCGCTCGATCTTCTCGTAGCTCACGCCGGCAAAGCTGGGCGTGAGCATCGCGATCTCGTCCATCACCTGCTCGGGCGATGCATAAGCCATGGGGTAGCCGAGGGCGTTCGAGAGCTTGACGGTGACCTCCCAGTCGGCCAGGCCTGGCAGCGGCGGCATGGCCTGGGTCACGCGGGAAATGCGGCGCTCGGCATTGGTGAAGGTGCCGTCCTTCTCCAGGAACGAAGACCCGGGCAGGAACACGTGGGCGTACTTGGCGGTTTCGTTCAGGAAGATGTCCTGCACGACGATGCATTCCATGCGGCTCAGCGCATCGGCCACGTGCTGGGTGTTGGGGTCGGACTGCACGATGTCCTCGCCCTGGCAGTACAGGCCCAGGAAGCTGCCCTCATGGGCGGCGTCGAACATGTTCGGAATGCGCAGGCCGGGCTCCGGGCTGAGCTCCACGCCCCAGGCCGCCTCGAACAGGTTGCGGGCCGTGGTGTCGGAAATGTGGCGGTAGCCCGGCAGCTCATGCGGGAAGCTGCCCATGTCGCAACTGCCCTGCACATTGTTCTGGCCGCGCAGCGGGTTCACGCCCACGCCCTCGCGGCCCACCATGCCGCAGGCCATGGCCAGGTTGGCAATGCCGATGACCATGGTCGAGCCCTGCGCGTGTTCGGTGACGCCCAGGCCGTAGTAGATGGCCGAATTCGGGCCGGCGGCATACAGCCGCGCGGCAGCCCGCACCTCGGCAGCCGGCACACCAGTGGCCGCTTCCAGCATCTCGGGCGAGTTTTCCGGCCGGGCGACGAATTCGCGCCATTCGGCAAAGCTCTTGGTGTCGCAGCGCTCGGCCACGTAGGCTTCGTTGACCAGGCCTTCGGTGACCACCACATGGGCCAGCGCCGAGATCATGGCCACGTTGGTGCCGGGGCGCAGTGCCAGATGATGCTGGGCCCGCACGTGAGGCGAGCTGACCAGGTCGATCTTGCGCGGATCGACCACCACCAGCTTGGCGCCTTCGCGCAGGCGGCGCTTCATGCGCGAGGCGAAGACCGGGTGCGCATCGCTGGGGTTGGCGCCAATGACCAGGATCATGTCCGACTGCTCGACCGACTTGAAGGTCTGCGTGCCGGCCGAGGTGCCGAAGGTCTGGCCCAGGCCGTAGCCGGTGGGCGAGTGGCAGACCCGGGCGCAGGTGTCGACGTTGTTGGTGCCGAAGGCCGCGCGGATCAGCTTCTGCACCAGGTAGGTTTCTTCGTTGGTGCAGCGGCTGGAGGTAATGCCGCCCACCGAATCCTTGCCGTGCGCGGCCTGGATGCGCTTGAACTCCGACGCGGCGTAGCCGATGGCCTCGTCCCAGCTGACGGGCTGCCACGGGTCGCTGATCTTCTTGCGGATCATCGGCGTGGTGATGCGGTCTGCATGGGTGGCGTAACCCCAGGCGAAGCGACCCTTGACGCAGCTGTGGCCGTCGTTGGCCTTGCCGTCCTTCCAGGGCACCATGCGGACCACGGTGTTGCCCTTCATCTCGGCCTTGAAGCCGCAGCCCACGCCGCAATAGGCACAGGTGGTGATCAGGCTGTGCTCGGGCTGGCCGAGCTCGATGATGCTGTTTTCCTGCAGCGTGGCCGTCGGGCAGGCTTCCACGCAGGCCCCGCAGGACACGCACTCGCTGTCCATGAAGGGCTGGTCCTGGCCCGGCGAGACGCGGCTCTCGAAGCCCCGGCCGGAAATGGTCAGCGCAAAGGTCCCCTGGGTTTCCTCACACGCCCGCACGCAGCGGTTGCAGACGATGCACTTGCTGGCGTCGTAGGTGAAGTAGGGATTGGAGGTGTCCTGCGGCGTGTCGCAATGGTGGGCGCCGGAAATGCCGTCGACCTCCTTGCCAGCCACGCCGTAGCGCACATTGCGCAGGCCGGTGACGCCGGCCATGTCCTGCAGCTCGCAGTTGCCATTGGCGCTGCAGGTCAGGCAGTCCAGCGGATGGTCGGAGATGTACAGCTCCATCACGCCCTTGCGCAGCTGCTGCAGCTTGGGCGTCTGGGTGCGCACGACCATGCCTTGCTCGGCCGGCGTGGTGCAGGAGGCGGGGAAGCCGCGCCGGCCGTCGATCTCCACCAGGCACAGCCGGCAGGAGCCGAAGGGCTCCAGGCTGTCGGTGGCGCAGAGCTTGGGCACCTGGATGCCGGCCTCCACGGCAGCCCGCATCAGCGAGGTGCCCTTGGGCACCTTGACCGGGTAACCGTCGATGTTCAGCGTGACCTCTTGCGCGGACTCGCGCGCAGGGGTTCCGAAATCGATCTCTGTCTTGAGGTGGTTCAGCATGATGGCGGTCCTCGGGTGCAGGCAATGATGGGGCGGGTGATCCGGCAGCGCGGATCAGGCGAGCTGCGGATCGGGCGCGGCGGCAGTGGCCGGCACCAGACCGAAGTCCTCAGGGTAGTGATTCAGGGCAGACAGCACCGGATAAGGGGTCATCCCGCCCATGGCGCACAGGCTGCCGTGGAGCATCGTGTCGCAAAGCTCGCGCAGCAGTTCGACCTGCTGCTCGCGATGGCGGCCCACCAGGATGCGGTCGATCACTTCGACCCCACGGGTGGAGCCGATGCGGCATGGCGTGCACTTGCCGCAGCTCTCCAGCGCGCAGAACTCCATCGCGTAGCGCGCCAGCTTGGCCATGTCGGCCTTGTCGCTGTGCACCACGATGCCGCCGTGGCCCAGCGCCGCGCCCATCGCGGCATAGGCCTCGTAGTCCATGGGCACGTCCCACTGCGATTCGGGCACGTAGGCGCCCAGCGGGCCACCCACCTGCACCGCCTTGATGGGCCGGCCGCTGCGGGTGCCGCCACCGAAGCCGTAGAGCAGCTCGCGCAGCGTCAGGCCGAAGGCCTTTTCGACAAGGCCGCCCTGGCGAATGTCGCCACCGAGCTGGAACGGCAGCGTGCCGTGCGAGCGGCCCATGCCGTAGCCGCGGTAGAAATCGGCACCCCGCGCGAAGATGATGGGCACGCTGGCGAAGGTGATCACGTTGTTGATCACCGTGGGCTGGCCAAACAGGCCTTGCAGCGCCGGCAGCGGCGGCTTGGCGCGCACGATGCCGCGCCGGCCTTCAATGCTTTCCAGCATCGCCGTCTCTTCGCCGCACACGTAGGCGCCCGCGGCCTTGCGCACCTCCAGGTGGAAACGCTTGCCGCTGCCCAGCACATCGTCGCCCAGGAAGCCGGCCGCGGTGGCGCGGGCGATGGCCTCGCTCATCACGGCCACCGCGTGCGGATACTCGGAGCGGATGTAGACGTAGCCCATGGTGGCCCCCACCGCCAGCGCGGCGATGGTCATGCCCTCGATCAGCATGTAGGGGTCGCCCTCCATCGTCATGCGGTCGGAGTAGGTGCCGGAGTCGCCTTCGTCGGCATTGCACACCACGTACTTCTGCACCGAGACCGCCCCCGCCACGGTTTTCCACTTGATGCCGGCCGGGAAGGCGGCACCACCTCGGCCGCGCAGGCCCGAATGGGTGACTTCATGGACCAGCGCGGCGCTGTCCAGCGTCACTGCGCGGCGCAGGCCGGCCCAGCCCTCGTGGGCGGCGTAGTCACTCAGCGAGAGCGGGTCCGTCACGCCCATGCGGCGGAAGGTCAGGCGCTCCTGCAGGGCCAAGAAGGGAATTTGCTCGGTGATGCCGTGGCGCAGCGCATGGGCGCCGCCGTGCAGCATGCCGGCATCGAGCAGGCCGGGCACGTCTTCCGGCGTGACCGGGCCATAAGCCACGCGGCCAGCCGGCGTAGCCACCTCGACCAAGGGCTCCAGCCAGAACATGCCGCGCGAGCTGTTGCGCACCAGCGCCATGGCCAGGCCGCGCTGGGCGCAGCCGGTCTGCAGCGCGGTGACGACAGCGTCGGCGCCAGCGGCCAGCGCCGCCGAATCGGCCGGCACGTAAACGGTGACAGGAACGGTGACAGGAGCGACTGCGGTGTTCATGCCAGGATCTCCAGTTGCTCGCCGAGCTGGCGCAGCCGGGCGGGGGTCATGCGGGCATGCAGTTGGTCGTCCACCTGCACGGCGGGCGAGGAGGCGCACAGGCCCAGGCAGAACACCGGCTCCAGCGTCACCGCGCCGTCGCTGCGGGTTTCATGGGATTTGCAGCCCAGCAAGGCCTCGGCCTCGGCCAGCAACTCGTCGGCCCCGCAGGCCTGGCAGGCCTCGGCCCGGCAGACCTGCACCACATGCCGGCCCGGCGGCGTGCTGCGGAAGAAGTGGTAGTAGCTGATCACCCCATGCACCTCGGCACGCGAGAGGTTCAACGCCTCGGCAATCGCCGGCACCACCATCGGCGGCACATGGCCCAGCCGTTCCTGCACAGCGTGCAGCAGCGGCAGCAGCGCGCCGGCCCGCTCGCGGTGGGCGGCGATCAGTGGGTTGACCTGCGCGGCCAGCGCGGGCGCCATCGGCTCCGGCCCGGCGCCGGGGATCTTGGACGTGCGCGGCACGAAGACCAAAGGGGCCACCACCGGCGTACCGGCAACTGACAAGGGACGATCTGGCTTCATGCTGGCATCCTCTGAATCAAGAGCAGGTTCGAGACAGGGCTCGAACAAAGAACCTTTGGGGGCCCGGCAACTGCCTGGCCCTGGCGGCGCTCCAGCCGCGCCGCGATAGCCTGCGCCTTCGCGAGGCCGGCGGCACACCGCCGACCTCGCTCGGCCCATCAATTGAAGAACTTCATCACGCTCAGGCCGGTGCGGTAAATGCCCCAGGCCAGCGGAAGGCCCACGGCCGCCCAGGCCAGCACCACCCAGACGGGGTTGCTGACCTGCGCAGCCGCATGGCCCACACCACCCTGCGCAGCCACCGTCGCCTTGTCATGCGCCAGCCGCTTTTCCTCGGCCAGCTCGGCATCGCTCATGAAATGCTTCTTGTCGACCGGGCGGACCAGCAGGTTGCAGATCAGGCCGATGCCCAGCATGCCCACCAGGATGTACATGGTCTGGTTGTAGACCTGCTCACGCGGGAGCCCCAAGCCCAGCTGGTAGTCGCGCATGTAGTTCACGACGACCGGGCCCAGGATGCCGGCTGTCGCCCAGGCGGTCAGCAGGCGGCCGTGGATGGCGCCCACCATCTGCGTGCCGAACAGGTCGGCCAGGTAGGCCGGCACGGTGGCAAAACCGCCACCGTACATGCTCAGGATGATGCAGACCGCGCCGACGAACAGCAGCTTGGAGCCGGCTGCAGCACTGGCCGGGATGCTGGCGTACATGGCAGCGCCCAGCACGAAGAAGACCACATAGGTCATCTTGCGGCCGATCTTGTCCGACAGGCTGGCCCAGACGAAGCGGCCCCCGATGTTGAACAGGCTGATCAGCGCCGCGAAACCGGCGGCGACGCCGGCGATGGCGGTCAGCTGGCCCTTGTCCAGCGCGGTGAACTTGGCCGCGTCACCACTCAGGCCGATCAGGCTGCCGCCGAAGATCTCCTGCAGCATCGGGCTGGCCATGCCGATCACGCCAATGCCGGCCGACACGTTCATGCACAGCACCATCCACACCAGCCAGAACTGCGGAATGCCCCAGACCTTCTTCACGTGCACATGGTGCTGGGTGATCATCGCGTTACCGGTCTGCGTCGGCGGCGGCGTCCAGCCCTCCGGCTTCCAGTTGGTGGCCGGCACACGGTAGGCCAGCGCGCCACCCATCATGAAGACGAAATAGACCAGGGCCATCACGACAAAGGTCTGGGCCACCCCGACATCGGTGGGCGTGGCAAAGGTCTTCATGAGCTCGGCTGCCAGCGGCGAGCCGATCATCGCGCCGCCGCCAAAACCCATGATGGCCATGCCGGTGGCCATGCCACGGCGGTCAGGGAACCACTTGATCAAAGTGCTGACGGGCGAGATGTAGCCAAGCCCCAGCCCAATGCCGCCAATCACACCGGAGCCCAGCAGCATCATCCAGAACTGGTGCTGCATCACCCCGACGGCCGACATCAACATGCCACCGCACCAGCAGACCGCGGCCACCACGCCGGCCTTGCGCGGCCCGGCCCGTTCCAGCCAGCCGCCCCACAGCGCTGCGGAGCAGCCCAGCAACACGAAGAAGGCGGTGTACATCCAACCCAGCGTCGACACCTTCCAGTCACAATTGGTGACAAAAAGCTCCTGCCAGAAACCGACTTCCGGGCCGCACTTGATGGCTTCCTTGATGCCCAACGCCTTTGAAAGCGGCAGCCAGAACACGGAAAAGCCATAGGCCATGCCGATGCAAAGATGGATCGCGAGTGCCGCCGGGGGCACGAGCCAGCGGTTGAAACCTGGCCCGGCGATGATGCGTTCCTTGGACAAGAAGCCAGAGGAAGATGGCGCCGCGTTCGGCATGCCGCCTATTACTGTGGTGGACATCGTTCGATACTCCTTTTTTTGTGACTACAGGGGCAATTCGAACCGATCCCCACGACCTTTTGCCCCGCACCGGCAACTGGCGCTGCGGAATGGTCTCAATCGACACGGACATCCGCAATATGAATGGCACTGCAGTGCACTTATGCTGGTTACCGCATAAATAGCTTTCCCGCATGGACAAGATCTCGATCCATCCCGTCTGGACAATTCAGACAACCGATGGCGGCGCACTACCGCCGCGCCTGTTGACATTGCTGGTGCAAGTTCATGCCCATGGCAGCCTGCTGGCCGCCTGCCAGCAAATGGGCCTGTCATACCGCCATGCTTGGGACCTGGTGCACCAGGGCGAGGCCCAGCTCGGCGCCACGTTGCTGCACATGACACGCGGCAAGGGCTCCAAGCTGTCCGCCCTCGGCGAGAAGCTGGTCTGGGCGGACCATCGCATTGCCGCGCGGCTCAAGCCGGCGCTTGACTCGCTGGCCTCGGAGTTGGCGGCCGAGATCGGCCGCCTAGCCGTTCACACGCCACCCATGCTGCGGCTGCATGCCAGCCATGGTTTTGCGATCGAGGCGCTGGTCAGCGCGCTGAGCCAGGACGGCCTCGCGGTGGAACGACGCTACGGCAGCAGCACCGAGGCCGTCGCCGCACTGTGCGACCACGCCTGTGATGCCGCCGGCTTTCATGTGCCGCTGGGGCCGCTGGCGACGGCCACGCTCGCCCACTACGCCCGCTGGCTGGCCGAGCCGGCGCTTTGCGTGATCGACATCGCCACCCGCCGCCAGGGCCTGATGGTCGCCTGCGGCAATCCAGCGAAGGTCTACGAACTCTCAGACCTGCTGCGGCCGGGCCTGCGCTTCATCAACCGCCAGGCCGGCTCCGGCACCCGCTTCCTGCTGGAGCGGCTGCTCGCCGCGCAGGGGCTGGACGCCGGTCGCATCTCCGGCTTTGAGCAGGGTGAGTTCACCCATGCAGCGGTGGCCGCCTACGTGGCCAGCGGCATGGCCGACGTTGGCTTCGGCCTGGAGCCGCCGGCCCGCCGCTTCGGGCTGGACTTCATGCCGCAGGCCAACGAGCGCTACTTCCTGCTCTGCCATGCCCAGACGCTGGAACGCCCGGCCATGCAGCAGTTGCTGGCACGGCTGCGCGACCCGGCGATGCGCGCCCAGCTCGACGCCCTGCCCGGCTACGACGCCCGCCACGCAGGCCGGGTCACCCCGCTGGTCGAGGCCTTTCAGGAACCAGCAGCACTGGGCTGAGGCTGGCCCGCTTGAGGCGTGGCCGGGGCAATGCGCAGCAGGCCGGCCAGCTCTTCATACATCGGCCGCGCCAGCAGCCGCGACACGCCGCTGGCCAGCATCGCGCTGGCCATCAGGCTCAGCACCATCGCATGGCCGGAAACCATTTCCATCACGATGATGAAGGCCGTCAGCGGGGCCTGCGTGGCCGCGGCCAGGAAGCCGACCATGCCCAGCGCGATCAGCGGAATGGCCGCGTCGCCGGTGATGCCGGTCAGCAAGGCAATGTCCCGCCCGACGCCCGCGCCCACCGCCAGCGACGGCGCAAACACCCCCGCCGGCACGCCGGACCAGGCCGACAGCCAGGTCGCGCAGAACTTCAGCAGCGTGAACACGCCGGGCAGTTGCGCCTCGCCTTCGAGCATGTCGCGCGTCGGCGCATAGCCTGCGCCTGCCGTGGCCTGGCCGGTCACCAGGCCGATCAAGGCCACCGCCAGCCCGCAGCCCGCGGCGAAGCGCAGCGGATGCTCGCGCCGCCAGGCGCTGAAACGGTCCGGCAGGCCGCGCATCGACACCACCACCAGGCGCGAGAACAGCCCGCCGCCCAGCCCGGCCACCAGCGCCACCAGCAGCCCTGGAAAGAACAGGTGCCAGGACAGCTGCTGCACCGGCAGCTCGCCGAAATAGGTGTGGTTGCCGAACACCGAGACCGACACCAGGCCGGCCAGCACGATGGCCGCGATCACCAGCGCGCTGTGCGAAATGCCGCGTCGGCGCGACAGTTCCTCCATCGCAAAGATCACGCCGCCCAGCGGGGTGTTGAAGGTCGCGGCAATGCCAGCCGCGGCTCCCGCCACCATCAGGTCATGGCTGTCGATGCCCGACAGCGGCGACAGCCAGCGCCGCGCATGGTCCATCACGCCTGCGCCGACCTGCACCGTCGGCCCCTCGCGGCCGATGGAGAGGCCGGCCAACATGCCACCGGCCACCAGCACCACCTTGGCCAGCGACAGCCGCAGCGAGACCAGCGCGCTGCGCTGCGACGGCGTCAGGTCGTCTTCCAAGGCCCGCACCACCTGCGGAATGCCCGAGCCCAAGGCGCCAGGCGCCCAGCGGCGAGTGCACCACAGCACCAGCACCGTGACCGCAGGCGTCCAGGCCAGTGCCCACCAGCGCCCGCCCGGTACCGTGCCGCGCAACAGCAGGAAGGCTTGATACGCATGTTCGGCCAGCAGTGTGGAGCCCACCACCAGCAGTCCGGTCAGGACCGCATAGACGAGCACCACCGCGCGGTCCACCCACTGCCGGCCAGCCACCAGTTCCTGCTGGAGATTGCCCCAGAAGTCCGGCGCCACACCATGCACGCTGCGCACGGCGGCCTCTGCACGGGACTGGCCAGCGCGCAACATCCGCCCCAGCCAGGCCAGCCAGAGGGTTGGCAATCTATTCGGCAACCGCATCCGCCGATGATAGGCGGCCCTCACGCCTCTTTCGCGGTTGGCAGGCCCGCTCGGAGCGTGGCCTCGGGGGGCTCAAGGCGCAGTGCCCGAGGCCTCCGGTGCGTGGGACTCGATCCCGTGCTTCTCGCCGCTCATGTCGACCGAATCTCCGGCCTTCATCACGACGAAAAGCGCCAGCGCAGCGAACACCACAAAACCCAAAGCCAGCTTCCACATCGCCCTTGTCTCCGTCAGTTGTTTGAAGCCTGCAGGCTATCGCCCGGCGCTGACACCACCCCAACACCAGCCGACGCGAGGCTGACAGCCTGGGGGAGGCTCAAGAATGACGCGCACGGCCACAAGCAAGCGCTCCTCCGATGAGCCAACATCGCATGACTCAGCTGAATTCAAAGCCTCATGGCGGCGGTATCCCAAAGAAATCTTTGTAGAGCTGAGCCACCTGTTGTGCTTCAGGCAATTGCATTTGCTGCGCGGCCTGGTAGGCCTGCGCCAAAAGCTGTTTCGTCTCGGCGCGGTCGGCCTGCTGTCCGCGGACGTACAGGCCGATGGCAAGCTTGGCTCGCCCCACCAACAACGAGCGCACGTCGCCCAGCTTTTCAAAGACCGGCAACTGTTCTTCGCGCCGGATCCGCAGCGCCTCTTCCAAATCACCCTGTGCCTGCAGCACGTCGGCAATCTTGCCCATCGTCACCGCTCGCGAGCGCAGGTCGCCCAATCGATCAAAGACGGGCAACACTTCCCGGGTGAGCAATCGCAAAGCCTCGTTCGGTTGCCCCTGCAGGTGGAAGACTTCCGCCAGTTGGGCCTTTGCCTGAGCCGCATGCAACTCGTCACCGCCATTCGAAAACGCCAGAGCAGCGCGTCTCGCGTGATCGGTGCTCTGATCCATCTGACCCAGCCGCCAGTAGGCCTGGGCAGCCTCCAGGTGCAGGTTGGCCGAACCGGCGTCATCCGCGGCCGATCTGCCAAGGTATTGCTCGATGGCATGCACCCGCGCCATGACTTCGACAGCCTCGCTGCCTGAAGCCGGCTCGAAACGCGAACCCGCAACAGGTTCTGCGGTCCTCGTGACAACGGCCGTGAACGACACCACCATCTCACGCCAGTTCCACAAATCGGGCGCATGGTGCGCCATGGCATCAATGTCGGCATCGGACAGCCACAGCACCTGGATGCCAGGCAGCGCGTCGGCCAGACGCTCGCGAAGAACGTTGGCCTGCTGCCACCACAAGGCGGCCCGCGGCCTGTCCAGCGGGAAACACAGATGAAGCCTGCCTGAACCGGCAAGCTGCGCGCGCTCGGCCCCAATCAACCATTCGTGAGGCCCCAGTTCCGACCCCAACTCAATGCGCTCCGCCGGTGCGATTTGCCTGAGTCTTCCGATTAGTGCATCACGGTAAGCAGGGGCGTCCACCGAAGCCAGCACCAGGCTGAAATGGTCACGGCGCGTCCAGAGGCCGGCAAGGCGAACAAAACTGCCCGCGTGCTCGCTGCGGACATCCGGCATTGCCTGAGCAGCATCGCTTGGGGCGCCGTCGGCATTCATTTCAACCCGCGCCGTCTGCCGCGGCAGATTGGCGCGCCTTCGCGTAAGGCGGCAGCAAACGCACCAGCGGATGGCTGCGCCACCAGTAGTTGTTGTACTCCAGCAGTACCAGGTCGTAGAGCATGCGCAGCCGGTCGTCGGTGCGATCCTTTTCCTCGCCACGCGACAGGTCGATGCGGGCCAATTCGGCCCAATCGCTCTGCCGCACCAGCCGCTGGTATTCGGAGGCCACGTCGCGCACGGCTTGCTCCGCCACCTTGCGCGTGATGCGGTCCTGCGTGATGCGCGAGAACGCTGCCCGTACCAGTCGCAGCAGGTCACGCACGTGGCCGCCGCTGCACTGAACGAGGTAGCGCACGGTTTCCTCATCGTCGAAATACACCAGCGGCATGCGTTTGCACACCAGTGCGATCAGCGCATCTTCTTCGCCGCCGCGTGTCGTCTCATCTTCATTGAAGATCTTCACCATCGGCAACTGCACACGCGTGAACCGCTGCGCTGTGACCGAGACTTCCAGCAGCACTGAAATCGGCGCGCAAACGATCAGGTTGGTCTGGATCTGGCTGAGCTGATTGACGTCCGCATGGAAGAACGCATCCGCATCTTCTTTCGAGAGCTTGTCGGTGCCGTCAATGATGAACAGCAACGGCCCGTGGCCCTGATGGCTCAGCAGCCCATTGGCGTGCGCAATCAAGGCGTTGAAATGCAACGACAACTGCAGGAAACCATCGCGCACTTCGCGCCGCAGTTCCTCGCGATAGCTTGCTCCCCCGCGCACCTTGGCCGTCATGGTCGCCAGCAAACTGGCCAGGAATGGAACGCCGCCCTGCGCTTTGATTTCGGCTTTGACCTCGCCTTCGATGTCCTTGAAACGCTCCTGCTTCAGGATGCGCGTCTCGAACCAGTCCACCACGGGCTTGATGAACACCGGGTCAGGTCGCAGCGACAACTGCGCATCCTCGAAGGTTTTCACCAACGCTTGCGCCAACGCGATCAGCAAGTCGCTGAAGCGCAAATTGTTGATGTCCAACTGCTTGGTCAGCTCCAGTTGGTGCACCGTGTAAGCATGCCGGAACAGGCCGGCGTAATCGCGCAGCTCGGTAGATTTTCCACACCCGACATGGCCCCCAAACAAGACCGCCTCGGCCGTTTTGGCTTTGGTGCCCGGGCGCAACTGGCCGGCGGGGTCCAGGTGGAAGGCCGTCAACATGCGCTGCCGGCTGTAGGCGCCCCGATGCTGCTCCAGCGGGTAATGGAAGGGACTTTTCGCGTCGACATCGAGGCGAAAGTCAAAGTTATCCTGGAACGACCAGATGCTGGGTTCGGTCATGTGCGGGAGGTCCCAACGGGAGTTCAGCCAAATTATGGGCCTTTGCGCACTGGCCGGCCGGCTCATGAATCTTGAAAGGAGCTCGCCTTGAATCGGCTCGCGAAAGAAAAAAGCGGCCCCGCAGGGCCGCCTTGTCTTGACGGGAAGCGGCGTGCTCAGTCGCCCGCGTAGATGTCCACGTCCTTGGTCTCGCGCACGAACAGCATGCCGATGACGAAGGTGGCGCCGGCGATGATGATCGGGTACCACAGGCCGTTGTACATGTTGCCGGTCTGGGCCACGATGGCCAGCGCGGTGGCTGGCAGCAGGCCGCCGAACCAGCCGTTGCCGATGTGATACGGCAGGCTCATCGAGGTGTAGCGGATGCGGGTTGGGAACATCTCCACCAGCATCGCGGCAATCGGGCCGTAGACCATGGTCACCAGGATCACCAGGAAGGTCAGCAGCGCGACCAGCTTGACCTTGTCCATCTTGGCCGGGTCGGCCTTGTCCGGGTAGCCCGCGGCCTTCAGCGCACCCTTGATCTTGCCGGTCAGCACGGCGTCCTTGGCCGTCTTGTCGTCGCTCAAGGTCTTCAGGCTGCCTTCTGCGGCGGTGATGGCCTTGGCGTCCGGCGTGGCGGCGGCCTTCAGGTCGGCCAGCTTCTTCTCGGCGCCGGCCTTGGCGGTGGCGACGTCTTCCGGGGTGATGGCAGTGCTGATCTCGGTTTCGCCGATCTTGATCAAGGCCGGCGTGCCGGCAGGTGCCTCCAGGTTGTCATAGCTCACCGAGGCGCCGGCCAGCTTCTGCTTGGCCACATCGCACGAGCTGGTGAACTTGGCGGTGCCGGTCGGGTTGAACTGGAACGAGCACTCCTTCGGGTCGGCCGTCACCGTGACCTTGGCGCTGGCCTGCGCACGCGCCAGGTCGGGGTTGGCCGACTCGGTGATCATGCGGAAGACAGGGAAGTAGGTCAGCACGGCGATCAGGCAGCCGGCCATGATGATGGGCTTGCGGCCGATCTTGTCCGACAGGGTGCCGAAGACGATGAAGAACGGCGTGCCGATCAGCAGCGACAGCGCGATCAGGATGTTGGCCGTGGCCCCGTCCACCTTCAGCGCACCGGTCAGGAAGAACAGCGCGTAGAACTGGCCGGTGTACCAGACGACGGCCTGGCCGGCGGTCAGGCCGACCAGCGCCAGGATCACGATCTTCAGGTTCTTCCACTGGCCGAAGGATTCGGTCAGCGGCGCCTTGGAGGTCTTGCCCTCGGCCTTCATCTTCTTGAAGGCAGGCGATTCATTCATCGACAGCCGGATCCACACGCTGATGCCCAGCAGCAGGATGGAGACGATGAACGGGATGCGCCAGCCCCATTTGGCGAACTCTTCTTCGCCAATGGCGGTGCGGGTGCCCAGGATCACCAGCAGCGACAGGAACAGGCCCATGGTTGCGGTGGTCTGGATCCATGCGGTGTAGGCGCCGCGCTTGCCGTGCGGCGCGTGCTCGGCGACGTAGGTCGCGGCACCGCCGTATTCACCGCCCAGCGCCAGGCCTTGCAGCATGCGCAGCGCGATCAGGATGATCGGTGCAGCGATGCCGATGGACGCATAGTTGGGCAGCACGCCGACGATGAAGGTCGACAGGCCCATGATCAGGATGGTCACCAGGAAGGTGTACTTGCGGCCGATCATGTCGCCCAGCCGGCCGAAGACCAGCGCACCGAATGGCCGCACGATGAAGCCGGCAGCGAAGGCCAGCAGCGAGAAGATGGTGCGCGAGGCCGGGTCCAGTGCCGAGAAGAACTGGTTGCCGATGATCACGGCCAAGGTGCCGTAGAGATAGAAGTCGTACCACTCGAACACCGTGCCCAGCGAGGACGCGAAGATGACCTTCTTCTCCTCCGCTGTCATCGGCGCGGTCGACACCGTCGGTGTCATTGCCACTGTTGCCATGTTTGTCTCCTGATGACCGAGCGCTGCCCCAACGGCCTCGCTGTTGCGCACTGTTGGCCTTGGCGCTGACCCGCTTCTGACGCGAGGCTGAATGGAAACTGACAAACTCAGGTCCAACCCTGGGGTCACGTTCCGGCATGCGGAAAACGGGCGCCTAGCGAGGGAAAGTCCCAGGGGCCGATGGCGTCGGTGCAAACCCCTGCTGTGCAAGGCCCGGAACCGCCGCCGAGCGGCTTTGGCCCTTTGGTGCGTTGCGGTGCCCGGTCAGGCCAGGGCGGTGAACTCGGCAAACATCGTGTGCGACTCCGGCAGGCTGGCCAGCGGCACGTAGTCGCACACCTCGGCGAACTCGGCCCACAGCGCCAGCACCGCGGGGTTGCCATGCGCCGCGCCCACCGCCTCCGCCGAGCGCCACTCGAAGACCTCCACCAGCGTGCCTTCCGCTGCCTGCATCACATAGGCCGGGCGGTCACTCACCAGCCCCTGCTCGGCCAGCACCCGCAAGTGCTTGTCGATCAAGCTGCGCAGCACCTGCTCCTGGCCCCGCCTGGGCTTGTAGGCCACGATGACAAACACCCCCATGGCGACGCCTCCTTCCCTGCTTCCACGCCCGATGCCCTGATGCTAGCGCCACGCCCGGGCGCTGGCACCAGGCGCTGACGGCTCAGGCCAACGGCAAGACTGCGTGCGCCCGGCTGAGCTCATCGTGCAGTTGCTGCACCATGAGCAAGTCCTGGTCCACGACCGAACTGCCCAACGCCGTCACAAAGCTGCAGGCCGCAAAACCGGCCGCATGCGCTTCGTAGGCAGCGATCCAGGCTTCGCGCTCCGGCAGCCTTTCGGGCTTGACGGGCCAAACGCCGGGCCGCGGGCGCAGGCGCTCCGTCCAGCCGATGCGCCAGGGCTTGGCGCTGACGCGGGCGCGGAAGCAGCCCTGGTTCAGGCACATGCGTGCGTACAGCGGGTCGGCACCCAGTGCCTGGAAGTGCTGCGGCAGCTCGGGCTCGTGGGCGTCGAAGCCGCGGTGCATGGCCAGCAGGCGCATGCCGGCCGGTGTGCGGTAGAGGCGCAGGTGCCATTCGGGGTGGGCCAGCAGGAAAGCGTCGATGCGTTGCCGCGCGCGCCATTCGTCCGCCCCCGGATGGCGCATGCGGTGCTTCGCCAGTCGGGCGGACACAACGCTGCTGAAGAGCCAGGCCCCCAGCGCCGCTGCAAAGAACGCCACCCATGAGTGCCGCTGATGGCCGAACACCGCCGCCAGGCCCCACAACAGGCCGAGCAGCGCACGCTTGAGGCCTTTGTCGACGTCGGTGGGAAAGTCGGTGTCGACGAACAAGGCCTTGGCGGTGTTCAGGCAACGCGCGCCGTAGCTGTTGCGGGTCACCACCAGGTCCTCGCCATGGCGGCTGACGATTTCCTCGCGGATCGGCAGGCCCTGGGCGCCGTTGTACGGCCGCTTGAAGTCGCGCGGCGGCAGCTTCTCGCCGGACAGGGCGCGGGCCAGCGCCTCCTGCGCGCGCTGGTCGGCGTGCTGCTGAGCCGCTTCCTGGCTGATGTCGGACCAGCCGAAGCGGCGCAGCGTGTGCTGGCTGCCTTCGGCCTTGTGTTGTGCGCGGCCTTCGGCCCAGAAGCTCGGGACGATCATCTGGACAGACAGCTCAATGGACCTGGCCGCTGCCACCCTGCCCTGGCCGCATCTGCTGCTGGCGCCAGGCCAGGTAGCCCAGCAGCTCGGGCAGCGGGAAAAAACCTTCTTCCGGTGGATGGGCCGGGAGCTCGCACACTTCCAGCAGCTCGACCTCGGTGGCAGCGGTGCGTTCGCCCAGGGCGGTGTCCAGCACGATCAGCACGCCGCTGTCGAACTCCTCTTCCATCTCGGGAATGAAGCCGGGCACGGCAATGCGCAGGCCCAGCATGTGCGGCGCGTCTTCGTCCAGCAGCGGCTGGAACCACAGCTCGGCCGGCTGCAGCTCGATGCCCTGGTAGCGAATGCCAAAGTCGAAGCCCAGCGGTGGTTTCAGCGCGACGACCCGCCAGCCGGTGAGCGGCGAGGCCAGCGCCACCAGGGTTTCGACCTTGTCGAACAGGTCCACATCGCCCTGTGCGGTGATGACCAGTTCGCGCGGCGAGACCTCGGCCGACGAGACCTCGAACCACAGGCCGTCGTCGAGTGCCTGCAGGCGCAGCAGCAGCTCGTCCCAGAAGACATCGTCGGGACTGCGCAAGGCGTCCAGCTCGGCCTGGTGCTCGAACAGCCAGGCCCAGAACGCCTGGGCTGCCTCACGCCACGGCGCGGGGTCATTCAACTGCATGCTTTGGCCTCGGGTGACGGAAATGGAGGAACAGGGTCAGCTGGCGCCGGGCGACGGGGGCAAAGAGCCGAACAAGGCCTCCTGCTGCTGTTGCCAGCGCCCGGGCAAGCGGGCCCAGACCTGCAGCTTGCCGGCCTCGTCCTGGCGCGACCAGGCGATGATTTCATCGATGCTGCGCAGGCAACCTTCGCACCAGCCCGTGGCCGGATCCATGCGGCAGACGGAGATGCAAGGCGACGGCACCGGCTGGCCAGCGGACCAATCCGCGGGCAGGACGGGTGGCGCGTCCAGCAAGAAGGCGGGGACGGCGCGGTCCACCGGGCTCAGCCTTCCTGCGCCACGTCGGCCACCGGCGCGCCGGTGAGCTGCACCAGCTCGTCCGGGTGCAGGCGGAACACGCCGTTCGGGTGGCCGGCAGCGGCCCACACCTCGTCGAAGCGGAACAGCGTGCGGTCGATCAGCGTGACCGGTCGCGTGGCATGGCCGACCGGCGAAACGCCGCCAATGGAGAAGCCGGTGCGCGACTTGACGAAGGCCGCGTCGGCCCGGCCGATGGGGCCGACCAGCGCGGCAACCTTCTTCTCGTCCACCCGCTGGTCACCCGCTGCCACCACCAGCACCGCCACTTCGTCGGACTTGCGCCGGAAAATCACGCTCTTGGCGATCTGCCCGGTCGCCAGCCCCAAGGCCTCTGCCGCCTCCTGGCAGGTGCGGGCCGGCACGTCCAGCCACTTCGGCAGGTGCGGGTGGCCACGCTCGGCCAGCAGGCGGGTGACCAGCGCAAAGCCCTCGTGCGGGGCTTCGGCAGCGGAAGATGAAAGTTCGATCTCGGCGCTCATGCCGCGATTGTGGCGGCAAGCGCTCAGCGCCCGGTCGGGAAGTCGCCGGACTTCGGCAGGCAGGCCAGCAGCACCATGCCCATCGCCAGCACTGCGGCGGTCAGGTACAGCGCACCATGGAAGCTGCCACTGGCCTGCGCCATCGCGCCAGACAGCGCGGGGGCTGCGATCTGTGCCGCGCCGTAACTCAGCGTCAGCCGCGCCATGGCTTTGCCCGGGTTGTGCGGCGAGCGGCGGCCCACCAGCGCCAGTGTCAGACTGACGATGCCGACGAAGGTCGCGCCGTAGCCGATGGCGCTCAGCAGCGCCGCGGCCAGCGTGCCGGACAGTGCGGGCAGCAACACCGCCACCGCCTGCACGCCGAAGGCGATCAGCAGCGCACGCTGCTCGCCAATGCGACGGGCGATGCGATCCCACAGGAACACCGTGGGCAGTGCGGTGAGCCCCACCAGCGCCCAGGCCAGCGGCCCATGCCCGGCCAGCGCCGGCTCGCGCTCGACGATGGTGACGGTGAAGGTGGCGCTGACGACAAAGCCCCAGCCCGCCGCGAAGTAGCTGGCCGACATCAGCAGCAGCCAGCGCAGTGAAGGGCCGCCCCCATCGCTCGCGGCGTGCGCGGGCGGCGCGGCCGGCGGCACTGGAGGGCGCCAGCGCCAGGCCGGCAACAGGAACACCAGCCCCACGCCGCCCAGTGCCAGCCAGTGCGCCTGCCAGCCCGGCCACCAGCGCGTGAAGGCCCAGCACGCCAGCGCGGAGACCGCCACGCCCACGCCAATGCCCATGAAGTGCAGCCCCAGCTCGGGCCGGCGGCCGGCGCGCATCAGCCAGTTCAGCACCAGGCCCGAGCCCAGCAGCATGCCGGCCGCGCCACACAGCCCGCCCAGGTAGCGCAGCATCAGCCAGCCGGGCCACCAGTCGCCCAGGCCGAAGGCCGCGGTGCTGAGCACGGCCAGCAGCAGCCCGGCGCTGTAGAGCCGATGGCGCCAGCGCGCATCGTCTATCCATGCGGCCAGCAGCGTGCCGCTCATGTAGCCGGCATAGTTCACCGCGGCCAGCAGGCCGGCGTTGCGGTCGGACAGCCCCGTCTGCACCTGCAGTTCGGGTAGCAGCGGCGTGTAGGCAAAACGCGCCAGGCCGACGGTCAGCACCAGCGCGCTGAGACCGCCGGTGATGACTTGCCAGGGTTGGAGAGGCTTAGATCCGCCCATCGGCCAGGCGGCGTTCGATCTGCGGCTTGCGGTCATTGCCCCAGAAGGGCTCGCCGTCGATGATGAAAAACGGCGCGCCGAACACGCCCAGCGCCAGTGCGTCGTCATTGGCCTGCTTGAGCCGGTGCTTCCAGACCGGGTCGCCCCAGGCGTCCTGCGCAGCCTCGGCGTCCAGGCCGGTCTCCGCCACCAGTGCCTTCAGCGCGGCCGGCTCGTCGAGCGGCACGCCGCGCGTGAAGTAGGCCCGCATGCCGGCGCGGGACCATGCGGCGGCAGCGTCCGGCCCTTGCGTGTCGTGCAGCCACCAGAACACGCGGGCGGCGTTCTGCGTGGCGATGGGAAACGGCGCGGGCTGGCGATACGGCACGCGCTCGAAACGCGCCGAGCGCTCGAAATCCAGCAGCGTGTACTCGCGCTTGACCGGATGCGATACCGGGCTCACCAGAAACCGCTGGGCCGCCCCAAGGTTTCTGACCCCCTCGGGGGGCGGGCTGGGCGCGAGCCCGGCCCTGGGGGCGCTCGTGGATTCGGCGGCCTGGAAAGCCACGCCCAGCAGGATGGCGTGGCGGCGCACTGGCCGGCCATGACGCGCGGCCAGCGCGTCGATCCATTCGTTGGCGATGTAGGCATAGGGCGACGAGAAGTCGAAGAAAAAGTCGATGGCGGCAGGCATGATCGTGCAAACGATAGACCGATCCGTCGCGCGTGGCGACAGTGCATGCCCCGGTTGCGCAGTTTCGTCGCAGCAGTACCGCATGCGGCAAGGTCTTGCCTAGCATGGCGCCATGCCGCACCTTTCCGTCAATGCCGCGCGCCGGCACTTCCAAGCCTTGGCTCTCTCGGCCCTGCTGGCGCTGAATCTGCCGACAGCGCATGCAGCCCCGCTCTCCGCCGCCGAGGAGTCCGCCATCGACACCACCGTGCGCGAGGCGCTGCGCACGCAGCAGGCGCCCGGCGCTGTGGTAGCGATCCGCCGCGGCGGCGAGTTGCTGCTGCGCCGCGCCTATGGCCTGGCGGACATCGCCAGCGGCCGGGCCATGCACGAGGACACGGCCTTCGAGATCGGCTCCATCACCAAGCAAATGACCGCGGCCGCGGTGCTGCAGCTGGTGCAGGCCGGCCGGCTCTCGCTGGACGACGCGGTGGGCAAGTTCGTGCCCACATTCCCAGCCGCCGCGCAGGTCAGCGTGCGGCAATTGCTTCAGCAGACCAGCGGGCTGCCGGACTTCGCCGGCACAGAGGCTTTTGCCGCCAACGCGACGCAGACGCCAGCCCGCTTCGAGCAGGTACTGGCCACGGTACAGGCCGCGCCACTGCAGTTCACACCAGGCAGCCGCTTTCGCTACAGCAACACGAACTACCTGCTGCTGGCCCGCATCGTCGAGACCGTCAGCGGCCAGCCGTTTGCGAACCGGCTGGGCGAGCAGGTGCTGGCCCCTGCCGGCATGGCCCACACAGGGGCCAGCGACAGCGCGCTGCGCAGGCCGGACCTGGCCAGCGGCCACACCACCGAAGCCGGCCAGGTGCAGCGCGCGCCCCGCTTCCAGCCAAGCTGGATCCGCGGTGCCGGCGAGCTGGTGTCGACCGCCGATGACCTGCTGGCCTGGGCCGAGGCGCTGGCCGGCGGCCGCGTGGTCTCACCCGCGTCGTATCAGGCGATGGCCACGCCCGCCGTGCTGAACAACGGCCAGCCCGATGGCTACGGCTTCGGCCTTTTCGTCGACCGCCAGGCCGGCCATGCACGGCTGTGGCACGGCGGCGGCACGCTGGGCTTTTCGTCCAGCCTGATGCGGTATCCGGCAGAGCAGTTGACCATCGTCGTGCTGGTGAACCACGAAGCGCTGAATGCGTCGGCGCTGTCGGCCTCGCTGTTCGAGGTGCTGCACCCCGAAGCCCGCGCCGCGCACGCGCCGGTGCCGGGCGAAGACCCGGCCTTGACGCAGCAGCTGCGGGCCTGGTTGGCCGCACTGAAGCAGGGCACGCCAAGCGCCGACATCGCGCTCGCGCCAGCGCAGCGGCAAGCCCTGCAGAACACCTTGGACAACTACGGCCGGCCCGAAGCGCTGGTGTACCGCGGCCAGCGCAGCGATGGCGAACGGCGCTACCTGCTGCGCTTTGGCGCGCAGTGGTTCCACTTCGATTTCAGCCGCGCAGCCGGCGGCGCCCTGCGCGCCGCGACGATCACGCCGGAGTGATCTCAGTCCGCCCGGTGGTAGCGCAATGCGCGCTGCGCCTGGCGCGCCGGCCAGCCGGCCATCAGGCCGGGCACGAAATATTCGCCCACCAGCAGCGCCTGGCCCTGGCGGTTGAAAGTGGACCAGCGCTGCCAGACGCCGCGCGCCGGGCAAGGCTGGCCAGTGGCCTCGGCCCAGGCGCGGCACAAGGCGCGCGCCACCGGATGCGCGGCCGGCAGCCAGTGCTGCGAGAGCGGCGAGCGCTGCACGTCGCCTCGCGTGAACAGCAGTTCGGCCAGCGGCCGCTGCGCCAAGCCACGCAAGGCCTTCCACGGGCCACGCGCGGCGGCCGCAGCCGGCGTGACCGAGTGCGCGAACACCATCGGCTGGCCGGCGCCGATCAGCAGCACGGTCCGCGCATGCACCGCCGCGCCGCGCTGCAGGCCCAGCGCCTGCGCGTCCCCCGCGTTGCAGGGGCGCAGGCCTTGCGCCAGCACCTTCACCGACAGCGGCGGGCGCGCGGTGCGCAAGTGCACCGTGAGCGAACCCTGAGCAGACAGCCAGCGCTGGTCCGTGCCGCGCGTGGCACGCGCGCTGGCTTGGCCGTGCGTGGCGCGACCGGCAGGCGCTGCCGCGCGCAGGCGGCGAAGCGGCACGACCGTCCAGGTCTCGACCGGATCGCGAGCGCTCAGACCAGTGCCCTCCCGATCAGGATCTTCTGCACTTCGGAAGTGCCTTCGTAGAGCTGGCAGACGCGCACGTCGCGGTACAGGCGCTCTACGGGGAAGTCGCTGACATAGCCGTAGCCGCCGTGCACCTGGATGGCCGCGGAGCAGACCTTCTCGGCCATTTCGCTGGCGAACAGCTTGGCCATCGCGGCTTCCTTCAGGCAGGGCAGGCCGGCGTCCTTCAAGGTCGCGGCATGCCAGACCAGCTGGCGCGCGGCTTCGAGCTGGGTGGCGCAATCGGCCAGCTTGTGCTGCACGGCCTGGTGCTCGTAGATCGGCACGCCAAAGGCCACGCGCTCCTTGGCATAGCGCAGCGCGGCTTCCAGTGCGGCGCGCGCCATGCCCAGGCTTTGCGAGGCGATGCCGATGCGCCCGCCCTCCAGCCCGCCCAGCGCGATCTTCAGGCCCTGGCCCTCTTCGCCCAAGCGGTTTGCCACCGGCACGCGGCAGTTCTCGAACAGGATTTGCGCGGTGTCGGAGCTGTGCTGGCCCATTTTGTCTTCGAGCCGGGCCACCGTATAGCCAGGTGTGTTCGTCGGCACCAGGAACGCGCTGATGCCCTTCTTGCCGGCGGCCTTGTCCGTGACCGCCATCACGATGGCCACGTCGCCGTTCTTGCCGCTGGTGATGAACTGCTTGACGCCGTTGATGGTGTAGTCGTCCCCATCGCGCACGGCCATGGTCTTCAGCCCGCCGGCCTCGGAGCCCACGTGCGGCTCGGTCAGGCAGAAGGCCCCCAGCATGTCGCCCCGCGCCAGCGGTTTGAGGAACCTTTGCTTCTGCTCCTCGTTGCCAAAGCTCATGAGGATGGAGCAGACCGGGCAGTTGTTGACGCTGACCACGGTGGAGGTGCCACCGTCACCGGCGCCGACCTCTTCCAGGATCAGCGACAGCGCCAGGTAGTCCAGGCCCGCGCCGTCGTAATCGGTGGGCACCGCCACGCCGTAGCAGCCCAGCGCGGCCAGACCCTTCAGTTCTTCGGCGGGGAAGTGGTGTTCCTTGTCCCAGCGCGCGGCGTGCGGGGCGATCTTGTCCTGCACGTAGGCGCGCACCGCCTCCCGCACCGCCTGGTGCTCTTCGCTCAGCAGCATGGTTCTTGTCTCCGGATGTGTTGTGCTGCGCTCACCAGGGGATGGTGGCGCCGCTGTAATCGAAAAATCCGCCGTGGCGTGTTTCGTCCAGCCCGGCCAGCACCTGGCGGATGCCGGCGGCGCTTTGCTCGGGCGAGATGTCGGCGCCCTCGCCGCCCATCTCGGTGCGCACCCAGCCGGGATGCAGCGCGCAGCAGAAGGCCTTGCCCTTCAGCGCCAGCGCGGTGTCGGCCAGCACGGAATTGACCGCCGCCTTGGAGGCGCGGTAGAGCCAGCCCACGTTGCTCGCGCGCGCGCCGATCGAGCCCATGCGCGAGGACAGCACGCCCACGCGCGCGCCGGGCGCCAGCGCGTCCAGCATCTGCGGCAGCACCTGCATGGGGCCCAGCACGTTGGTGTGCATGACCTCATCGAACTCGGCTGCGGTGGGCGACTGCAGGCCGCTGTGGCGCGGGCCGTAGACGCCGGCATTGACGATGGCCACATCGAAGCTTTCACCGTCGATCTGCCAAGCGAGGCTCGAAACGCTCACGGCCGAGGTCACGTCCAGCTTCAGCGCCTTGGCATTCACAGACTCCAGCACGGCCAGCCCAATGTCGTCGCGAGCGGTGGCCACCACCCGCGCGCCATCTTGGCTGTACTGGCGCACCAGTTCCAGGCCGATGCCACGCGAGGCGCCGATGACCAGCACCGAGCGTGGCGAGAAGTTTGAAGCAGCAGCAGCGGTCATGTCAGAGCCTGGCGGTCGAGGTGTCCAGCCGCTGATGCTGGGTGTGCAGCAGCTGGGCCCGGGTGTAGGGATGTTCGTGGCCGGAGAGCCGCAGCGCGATGCGCGTCACCAGCGCATGCGTGGGCGATGGAGGGGACCAGGCGGAAGCGCCGAACAGCCACAGCGCGATGGCCGCCAGCGCGCCGCCCTGCAGCCAGCGCTGCAGCCGCGGCGTGTGCCAGTGTTCGGCGAACAGCACCGCCAGGCTCACGGCCCCGCCGACCATGAAGCCGGCGATGACCTCGCTGACCGAATGCGCGTCCACCGCCAGTCGCGACACCCCCACCACCAGCGCCACCACCGCACCCAGCAGCGCAGCGGCCATGCGGCCCCGGCCGATCAGCAGCTCGGCGCAGGCGGCGAGCAGCACCGGGTAGATCGCCGAGGCGTACATCGAATGTCCGGACACGCCGGTGAAGTTCAGGCTGGCCGAGCCGATGCCCCAGCCGATGAAGGCGATCTTGGTCAAGGTGGTGAGCCCCGTGGCCAGCACCAGCCCGGCCAGCCAGCGTGATGCGGCCGGCCGGCCCTCCGGGCGGCTGGCGAGCAGCAGGCCGACCAGCAGCGCGGCCGGCAGCAGGATCTGGGCTTCACCGAAGCGGGTCACGAAATGCCAGGCGTTCAAAGCGGGGTCCATCAGTGCAGCAAGGGTGCGATTCTCGACCGGATCAGGCCCGGTGCTCGACCAGCGCGAGCCGCGCCGCCAGGCCGAGGAACAAGGCGCCACCCAGGCCGTTCAGCCAGCGCGACAGCGTGGGCGAGCCGCCCAGCCGGCGCAGCCGTGCAGACACGACCACCAGCGCCAGCAAAAAGAACGTGCCCTGCGTGACCATCAAGGCGCCCAGCGCGAGAAAGGCCAGCGTCTTGTGCGGCGCGTCCGGCGCGATGAACTGCGGCAGGAAGGCCAGGAAAAACAGCGCCACCTTGGGGTTCAGCACATTGGTGACCATGCCCTGGCGGAACACCGCGGGCAACGAGCGCTGCCGCGCCTCGGCCGCCTGCGCGGCCTGGGTTTCGGCGGGCCGGGCTGCGCTGCGCAACATTTGCAGCGCCACCCACGCCAGGTAGGCCGCGCCGGCCCACTTCAGCGTCGCAAACGCGAGGCTGGAGACGGCCAGCAAGGCAGCCAGCCCAAACGCCGCGAGCAACGCATGCACCACGCAGCCAGCCGACACCCCCAGCGCCGCGGCCACGCCGTTGCGGGCGCCGCCGGTCAGCGTGCGCGAGACGGTGTAGAGCATGTCCACGCCTGGCGTGGCGTTCAGCACCAGCACCGTCAGCGAGAACAGGCCCAGGCTGTGCAGGCCCAGCGCGGCGGCGAGTTCGCTCATGTCACAGCAGTTCGATGGCCATCGCGGTGGCTTCGCCGCCGCCGATGCACAGCGCCGCGACGCCGCGCTGCAAGCCCCGCTTCTTCAGCGCGCCCAGCAGCGTGACGACGATGCGCGCGCCGGAAGCGCCGATCGGGTGGCCCAGCGCGACCGCGCCGCCGTGCACGTTGACGATCTCGTGCGGCAGCTTGAACTCGGCCATTGCGGCCATGGTCACCGCGGCGAAGGCTTCGTTGACTTCCCACAGATCGACCTGCTCGGCCGTCCAGCCGGCCTTCTTCAAGGCCTTCTGGATCGCGCCGACCGGTGCGGTGGTGAACCACTCCGGCGCCTGCGCATGCACCGCGTGCGAGACGATGCGGGCAATCGGCGTGAGGCCACGCGCCTTGGCGGTGGACTCGCGCATCAGCACCAGCGCGGCGGCGCCGTCGGAAATGCTGGACGAGGTGGCGGCGGTGATGGTGCCGTCCTTCTTGAACGCGGGCTTCAGGCCGGGGATCTTGTCCAGTTTGGCCTTGAACGGGGCCTCGTCGCGCTTGAACAGGGTCTCGCCGCCCTTGCCGGCCAGCGCCACCGGGGCGATCTCCCAGTCGAAGCTGCCGTCTTCGTTGGCCTGCTTGGCGCGCTGCGTGGAGGCAATGGCGAACTGGTCCATGGCCTCGCGGGTGAAGCTGTACTTGCCCACGCACTGTTCGGCGAACACGCCCATGGCCTGGCCGCGCTGGTAGGCGTCTTCCAGGCCGTCGAGGGCCATGTGGTCGTACATGGCGGTGGCGCCGTATTTCACGCCCTTGCGCGCGAACATCAGGTGCGGCGCGTTGGTCATGCTTTCCATGCCACCGGCCACCATCAGCTCGGCCGAGCCGGCGGCCAGCATGTCGTGCGCGAACATCATCGCGCGCATGCCCGAGCCGCACATCTTGCTCAGCGTGACGGCGCCTGTGCTGTCCGGCAGGCCGGCCTTGCGCAGGGCCTGGCGCGCGGGCGCCTGGCCCTGGCCAGCCATCAGGCAGTTGCCCATCAGCACTTCGTCGATGGCGTCGCCCGGCACGCCGGCGCGCTCGACGGCAGCCTTGATCGCGACGGCACCCAGTTCCCAGGCAGCCAGTGATGAGAAGTCGCCCAACAGGCCCCCGATGGGGGTGCGGGCAGCGGATGCGATGACGATGGGATCGGCCATTTTTCGAGTCTCCTGTGATTGCCGTGATGAAAGAGCTGCGGCCTCAGGCTGCCGCCTGGGCGCGCTGCACGGCGAAGCGCTTGCCCGGCTCATAGGGAAAAACGTCGTGCACATGGCCGGCGGCAATGCGCTGCTTGTGACCTTGCCAGAACGCGGCGTCCAGCAGGTCGGCATGGTGTTTCATGAAGACTTCGCGCACCTGCGGGTTGCCCAGCAGGAAAGGCGCGAAGGTTTCGGGGAAGACGTCCCGCGGCGCGACCGGCCACCAGACCTCGCCTGACATTTCCTCTTCCTCGTTGCGCGGCGCGGGCACGCGGCGGAAGTTGCAGTCTGTGAGGTACTCGATCTCGTCGTAGTCGTAGAACACGACCTTGCCCGCGCGGGTCACGCCGAAGTTCTTCCACAGCATGTCGCCGGGAAAGATGTTGGCCGCGACCAGGTCCTTGATCGCGTTGCCGTATTCGATCACCGCGTTTTCGAGCTGGGTGGGCGTGGCGTCCTGCAGGTAGATGTTCAGCGGCACCATGCGGCGCTCGATGTAGACGTGCCTGATGACCAGTTCGCGCGGGCCTCCATGACCTCCGTCGGACGCTCGCTCGGAAAACTCCAGCTGGCTGGGCGCGAAGTGGCGCAGTTCGGCCAGCAGCGCTTCGTCGAAGCGCGAGAGCGGGAAGGCCACGTTGGAGAACTCCAGCGTATCGGCCATGCGACCCACGCGGTCGTGCTGCTTGACCAGCAGGTACTTGCGCTGCACCTGCTCGCGCGTGGTGTCCTTCTGCTCGGGATAGAAGTCCTTGATGAGCTTGAAAACGAACGGGAAGCTCGGCAGGTCGAACACCAGCATCACCATGCCCTTGATGCCGGGCGCGATGCGGAAGCTGTCGCTGGAGTGCTGCAGATGGGCCAGGAAATCGCGGTAGAACAGGTTCTTGCCGTGCTTCTGCAGGCCCAGCGCGTTGTAGAGCTCGGCACGCGGCTTGCGCGGCATCAGCGAGCGCAGGAACTGCACATGGGCGCTGGGAATTTCCATGTCGACGAGGAAATAGGCCCGCGCGAAGCTGAACAGCATCTGCAGGTCGTCCTCGCCGAACAGCACGGCGTCGATCACCAGCTGCGGCGCGGCGCCCTCCGGCCGGTCCAGGTGCAGGATGGGCAGCGCAAACGGCGCTTCGCTGTAGCCGTTGACCACCTTGCCCACCACATACGCGCCCTTGTTCCGGTAGAACAGCGAGGACAGCACCTGGATCTGGAAGTTGGCCCGCGCACGGAACGGGCCGTCCTGGTCCAGCCGCAGCAGCATGGCGGCCAGCACCGCGTCCACGTCGCGCGCCAGGTCCTCGAACGCGACCTGCAAGCGGAAGTTGGTGATGACGCGCATCAACGTGTCGCGCAGCGACTCGCGCGTCGGGTAGTAGCAGCGGTAGGTGGGCGTGGCGGCCGGCTCGTCGTTCTCGATGTATTCGGTCGAGATCGCAGGGCGAACGAAGATGAAGTCGTTGTGGAAGTAGTGCCGGTGCAGGATCTTGGTGGTGACCGAATTGAAGAAGGTCTCGGCCAGCTCGGGCTGGTGGTGATGCGTCAGCAGGCCGATGTAGTGCAGCTTGACCTGCTGCCAGATCGCCATCGACAGCCTGCCAGCCTGGAACTCGGCCTGCAAGCGCTCGGCAGCCTCGGCCACGCGCAGGTCGTAGAACTCGATGCGCTCGCGCTGCGCACGCTGCTGACCATGCCAGTCTGCCTGCTCGAAGCGCCGCTTGGCGCTGGCACTGGCTTCGCGGAACAGCCGGTAGTGCTTGTCGAACCCGTCCAGCAGCGCGCAGGCGATCCCGTAGCCGCGCCTGTCGTCAAGCTGCTGCGGGAACAGGGTTTGACGGACAGGCGGGCGCATGCACGACTGAAGTTGCAATCAGCCCGCGGGCTGTTCGGCCATGTCGGGCGCGGCGCTGCTGTCTGCCGGCAATGCGGGCGACAAGGGCGCGGCAGCGGCCTGCGCTGACTCTGCCGCCAGCGGCGCGCCGAGGAAGCGGCGGTGGATGCCGGCCAGCGCCTTGGCATAAGCCTCGCCCACGTCAGTGGTGCCGGAGACGGTCATGCGCAAGTCGTCCAGCAGGCCGTTGTGCAGGCCGTAGACCCAGCCGTGCACGACCACTTCCTGCCCGCGCGCCCAGGCGTCCTGCACGACGGTGGTGTAGCAGGTGTTGCGGGCCTGCTCCAGCACGTTGAGTTCGCACAAGGCGTCCACCCGGTACTCGGCAGGCAGGCCTTCGAGGAAGTCCTGGTGCATGCGGCGAACGTCCTTCACGTGACGCAGCCAGTTGTCGACCAGGCCGTTGCGGGTGTCCATCAGTGCGGCCTTGACGCCACCGCAGTTGGAGTGGCCGACGATGATGATGTGCTGCACGCGCAGGTGGTCGACCGCGAACTGGATCACCGAGAGCGCATTCAGGTCCGAGTGCGCAACCACGTTGGCCACGTTGCGGTGCACGAACAGCTCGCCGGGCAGCAGGTCCACCAGTTCGTTGGCCGGCACCCGGCTGTCGGCACAGCCGATCCACAGGTACTGCGGCGTCTGCTGCTTGAGCAGGCGGCTGAAAAAGCCGGGCTCGCGCGCCTCGGTGGCGGCGGACCAGCGACGGTTGCTTTCAAAGAGTTCTTCGAGGTGTTGGCTCATGGCAGGACGGCTTCAAAAGGCGATTCGGGTACAAGGCGCCAGCGGGACGGCGCCGGCTGGGCCACCACGTTTGCTGCATTGCACCAAACGCCGGACGCGAGTGTAAGCACGAGGGCCTCTGGAAAGCATCAGGACTCAAACAGCCGCAGCACGGCGCGCGGCCTTGGCACGGCCAGCAGGTTTCGCCGCCGGCTCGGGCTTTGCCAGCAACTGCCGGCAACGGGCCTCATGCTGCTCGATTTCCGCCAGCGTGACCTGGATGTCCTCCAGTTGCTGGGCCAGTTGGCGCCGATGTTCGGCCAGCACGCCAAGGAAAGCTTCCAGCTGCGGGCGGGCGTCCGTGCCGGAGTCGTACATGTCGACCAGCTGCTTGATCTCCTGCAGCGACAGGCCCAGGCGCTTGCCGCGCAGCGTCAGCTTGAGCCGGGTGCGGTCGCGCAGCGTGTAGACGCGGTTGCGACCGGCACGCGCCGGGGTCATCAAGCCCACGTCTTCGTAGAAGCGGATCGCGCGCGGCGTGATGTCGAACTCCTGCGCCAGCTCGGTGATGGTGAAGGTCGCAGCGGCTTCCGCGCGGCCGTCGCCACCGGTGGCCTGGGCACGTGCGCGGGAGGGACGATCGGAAGCAGGCATGACGTGGATTGACGTTTACGTTAACGTGAACCGAAGTCTACGCGACTTGCCGTCTCGCAGGCGACAGGCAGGCTGGCAAAGTTGGCCGACCATCGCCTACCGCGCCGGGGCCTTGCCGTCGTGGTCGCGTCTCCAAGTTTTCTTTGTCGGATTCCCTGCCATGGCCAATGCCCTAGAAGCCCAGTTGCGCTACCCCTGGGGCGACACCCTGCCCGAGATCGGCCACGCGATGGAGGTAGCGCCCGGGGTGCGCTGGCTGCGCATGCCGCTGCCGTTTGCGCTGGACCACATCAACCTCTGGCTGCTGCGCGACGAGGCCGAGGACGGCAGCCCCGGCTGGGCCGTGGTCGACTGCGGGCTGGACATTCCCGAGGCGCGCGAAGCCTGGACCCGGCTGTTCGCCCACGGGCTGGACGGCCTGCCCATCCTGCGCGTGATCGTCACCCACATGCACCCGGACCACCTGGGCCTGGCGCACTGGCTGTGCGCGCAATGGGGGTGCAGGATGTGGATCAGCGCCACCGATTTCTACGCCGCCGGCCAGGCCTGCCGCAACGACCCCGAGCTGATGCGCGCGCAGGCCGAGAAGCTGTTCTCGCGCCACGGGTTGACCGACCCGCAGCGCCTGGCCGCCGTGCGCGCGCATGCCACCGGCTACGCGCACCTGGTGCCGCAGCTGCCCGATGAATACCGCCGGCTGCTGCACGGGCTGACGCTGCGCATTGGCTCGAACGACTGGCACTGCATCGTCGGCCACGGCCACGCGCCCGAGCACATCGCGCTGCACTGTCCTGCGCTGAACCTGCTGATCTCGGGCGACATGCTGCTGCCGCGCATCTCGACCAACATCAGTGTCTACGGCCACGAACCGGAGGCCAACCCGCTGCCGCTGTTCCTGCAGTCCATCGAGCGCTTCAGGCCACTGCCGGCGGACACGCTGGTGCTGCCCTCGCACGGCAAGCCCTTCACCGGCGCGCATCAGCGCATCGACCAGCTGCAGGCCCACCATGCGCTGCAGTTCGACCTGCTGGTGGCCGCCTGTGCAGAAGCGCCGCGCTCGGCCGCCGAGCTGCTGCCGGTGCTGTTCAAGCGCACGCTGGACGTGCACCAGACCAGCTTCGCGATGGGCGAGGCGATTGCCCACCTGCACGCGCTGCAGGAGGCCGGCCGGCTGCGGGCGCTGCCGAGCGACGAGGACGGCGTGCTGCGCTACGTGCCAGTGCTGCCTGCAGCGCCCGCCACGCCTTCCCCGGCTGGCACCGAGGTGTTGCTCGCTTCTCGATAAGGCGCGAACACATCGCGCAAGGCCGCGGCACCCTGCCCGCCGACCAGCGACTTCTCCAGCTCGGTCAGGTGGCGCCGCATCTCGGCGGCGGCCTGGGCGGGTGTGCCGACGGTGAGCGCGGCGATCAGCTCCTGGTGCCGGTGCGTGACGCAGCCCGGCCGGTCCCCGCGCTGGTAGAGCGCGATCAGCAGCGAGGTGGTGGGCAGCAGCTCGTCGATCAGGTCGATGAAGACAGGATTGCCAACCAGCTCGGCCAGTGCCTGGTGGAAGCGGCCGGACAGGCGGATGGCAGCGGCTGCGTCGCCGCGCACATGGGCCGCGGCTTCGGCCTGCACCAGACCGTTCAGCTCGCTGACCTGGGCAGCGCTGAGCCTGCCGGCCAGGCGGCGCGCGATGTCGCATTCGACGACGCGGCGCGCATCGAACACATGCGCCGCATGCGCCAGGTCCGGATGCGGCACCTGCGCGCCGCGGTTGTGCTGCAGCACGATGATCTGGTCGGCCGCCAGGCGTTGCAGCGCCTGGCGCACGACGGTGCGCGAGACACTGAAGCTCTCGGCCAGCTCCTCTTCGCGCAGCCGCGCGCCGGGCGCCAGCCGGTGCTCGATGATGGCTTGATAGATGCCCTGGTAGACCCGCTGGGTCGCCGTGTCGGCAGCTTCTGCCTTGCCGGCCTGGCGGCGGCGCGTGGCGCCATGGGCGACATGGGTGGGCATCTCGGCATTGTCCTCAATCACAAGCGCCCGGCGCAGCGCTTGGCTGGTGGCGCGCAAGGCCGGCTCAGGCCGCGCCACGGCGCCGCCAAAGCGCGACCAGCAGCAGCGTCAGGCCCATCACCGCAAACGAGATCACCGTGGTGACGGTGCCGAGTGCGTAAATCACCGGCGTGGTCACGGTCGTCGTCAGGCCCTGCAGCTCCAGCGGCAAGGTGTTCAGGTCGCCCATGACCTGAGAGCTGCGGGCGATCTCGTCCCAGCTCAGCGTGAAGCCGAACATGCCGATGCCGACCAGGCTGGGCGCGATCAGCGGCAGCACCACGTGGCGCAGCGCCTGCCAGGGCGTGGCGCCCTGGTCCCGCGCAGCTTCTTCGTAGGCCGGGTTGAAGCGGTTGAAGATCGCGAACATGATCAAGAGGCCAAACGGCAGCGTCCAGGTCAGCTGCGCGCCCAGGCCGGAGCTGAACATGCCCAGCGTGCTGGTGAAGCCTTCGAGGAGGCTGGGCGCATGGGCTTCGAGCACGGTCTTGATGCCCGTGTCCAGCAGCCGGAACATCAGGCCCACGCCCAGCGAGACGATGATGCTGGGCATGATCAGGCTGGCGACGACGACATAGAACAGCGCGCTGCCGCCCGGCAGCTTCTTGCGGTAGGCCAGGCCCGCGAGCAGCGAGCAGACCACCGTCAGCACCATGACCGTGAGGCCCAGCGCCAGCGAGCGGCGCAGCGCGGCGCCAATGTCGATCACGCCAATGCCTTCCCACAGCTGCGCGAACCAGTGCAGCGACCAACCGCGCATCGGGAAGGTCAGCCCACCTTCGGGGCCCTGGAAGCTGAGCACGAAGATGGCCAACATCGGGCCGTAGAGGAACAGCACAAAGGCGGCGAAGACGGCGCCCAGCAGCCAGAAGCTCAAGGGGCGCGTTTCGCGACGGGGAACAGCGGCAAGCGGGCCGAGCGCTGGGCCGCCCCAAGCCGGCCCGCGCCCCCTCGGGGGGCTGGCCATCGAAGATGGACTGGGGGTCGTCATGACTTCACAGTTCCTTTCGGAGATTCACCAAGCGCATCAGCGCGACGATCATCATCAGCACCACCGCCAGCAGGATCATCGCGTTGGCCGCGGCCAGCGGGAACTGCAGGTAGCTGGTCTGCACCTGGATGACCTTGCCGACCGAGGCGATCTGCTGGCCGCCCATCACGCCCACGGTGACGAAGTCGCCCATCACCAGCGCCAGCACGAAGATGGAGCCAATGATCAGCCCGGTCTTGGACAGCGGCAGCACCACGTGCAGCACCGTCTGCCAGGGCTTGGCGCCGTTGTCGCGTGCGGCTTCCAGCAGCGCGCGGTCAATGCGCATCATCGAGTTGAAGATGGGCACGATCATGAACATCGTGTAGAGGTGCACAAAGGCGAGCACCACCGAGAATTCGGAAAACAGCAGCCACTCGATGGGCTGCTCGATGACACCGATCGCGACCAGCGTGCTGTTGATCAGGCCGTTGCGGCCCAGCAGCGGCACCCACGAGATCATGCGGATCACGTTGCTGGTCCAGAAGGGCACGGTGCAGACGATGAACAGCACCGTCTGCATCAGCTGGCTCTTCACGTGGAAGGCCAGGAAATAGGCGATGGAAAAGCCCAGCAGCGCCGTGATCAGCCAGGTCAGCAGGCTGAACTTCAGCGTGGAGCCATAGGTCTTCAGCGTGACGCAGACGTCTTCACCGGCGGTGACCAGGCTGTGGCCACAACCATTGAAGACGTCCAGGTAGTTCTGGCCGGTGAAGGCCGGGATCAGTTCGTAGTCGGTCGCCTGCCAGGTGCTGACCATCGCGATCAGCGCCAGCGGCACGACGAAGAAGATGACGAACACCGCCGCCAGCGGCGCGGCCTGCAGCCAGGCCAGCAGGCTGCGGGACGAAGAGCGGCGTGTGCGAGTCATCTCGGTCCTCAGGCCGTCAGGCAGCCACGAACTCGTTCCACTTCTGAACCATGTACGTGTTCTCGTCCATGATCGCGTTCCAGCAGGCAATGCCGCCCATGCGAGCCTCGTAGCTGCCGCCGTCGCGCACAGCACCGGCCTTGGCCAGCACGTCGCCGTTGGGCGACTTGATGTCCTGCGTGGCCGGCTTGCCTTCCATCCAGTAGGCCCACTCGTAGGCCTCCATCTTGGCCTTGGCGGTGTCCAGCACGGCGCTGTAGTAGCCCTGGCGGTTCAGGTAGGCGCCGGCCCAGCCGTCGAGGAACCAGTTGATGAATTCGTAGACGGCGTCAGCCTTCTTGCCGGTCACCGTCTTGGGCACGCCGAAGCCAGCGGCCCAGGCGCGATAGCCTTCCTTCAGCGGCTGGAAGGTGCAGGCAATGCCCTTGGTGCGCACCGCCGTGACGGCGGGGCTCCACATGGACTGGATCACAACCTCGCCCGAGGCCATCAGGTTGACCGACTCGTTGAAGTCCTTCCACAGCGAGCGGAACTGGCCGGCCTTCTTCGCCTCGATCAGGGTCTTGATAGTCAGGTCGATTTCCTTCTTGGTCATGTTCCCCTTGTCGGGGTACTTGTAGAGGCCCATGGCCTCGACCACCATCGCCGCGTCCATGATGCCGATGGACGGGATGTTCAGGATCGCGGCCTTGCCCTTGAACTCGGGGTTCAGCAGCTCCTTCCACGAGTCAATCGGGCGCTTGATCAGGTCCGGGCGGATGCCCAGCGTGTCGGCGTTGTAGACGGTGGGAATCAGCGTCATGAAGCCGGTCGCGTCCTTCGCGAAGGTCTTGCTGTCCGGCTTCTCCAGGTACATCACCTTCTTGGGCGCAGTGCCCTGGTCGCCCACCTTCTTGCCGGCGACTTCGCCCTTGGTGAACAGCGAGGTGATCTTGTCGGCGTTCTTGATGCGCTTGACGTCGATGCCCAGCAGGTTGCCGGTGGGGATGATCTTCTTCAGCGAGAAGTACTCGGTGTCGATCAGGTCGAAGCTGTTCGGCGCGGTGACGGCGCGCTTGGTCACGTCATCGGTCGTGACCGGGATGTACTGGATCTTGATGCCGGTGTCGGCCTCGAACTTCTCGGCGATCTTCTTGTCCTGGTTCACCGCGGTGCCCAGGTAGCGCAGCGTGATCTTTTCCTGCGCGTGCACGTAGGGGAAGCCGGTGATGCCGACCGCTGCAACGCTGGCGTTCTTCAGGAAACTGCGGCGGGCGGACGACGAGGCCTCGCCGGTCTGGGGCGTCGCGTCGACGGACGGCGTGACGGGCTGCGGCGGGGTCTGGTCCATATCGCTCATCGGGTTCTCCAGCAAACAGGCTGTGTGTGGGTGGGACGGAAAAGAGGGATCTGAATTCAGGCGCCAGGCGAATCAGGCCGCCAGCAGGTGCGCGTCGGCCTCGGTCCAGTGCAGCCAAAGCTGCTGGCCGGGGGCGATGGGCTGCTGGTGGAACCTGGCATCGGGCAGGCTGGCGACCCAGGCGGCAGACGGCGCGTCGTCGTCCGCGGTCTCGGTGGTGCCCGGCTGCACCAGGTGCACCAGCACATGGTTGCCCTGGTATTCGATGGCGCGCACGACCACCGGCAGGCCACCGGCCGACGCTTCGCCGCCCGAGAGTTCGCAGCGGTCGCTGCGCACCGCAAGCTTGCCGCCGGGTGTGGTGATGACGTTGTGCGCGCCGATGAAGCGGGCCACGAATTCGGTGCGCGGGCGCTCGAAGACTTCGCGCGCCGGGCCGGCCTGCTCGATGCGGCCGTGGTTCATCACGACCACCAGGTCGGCCAGCGCCATCGCCTCCTCCTGCGAGTGCGTCACATGGACAAAGGTCATCCCGAGTTCCCTGTGCCAGCGCTGCAGCTCGGCACGCATCTTGATGCGCAGGAACGGGTCCAGTGCCGACAGCGGCTCGTCCAGCAGCAGCACGCGCGGCTGCGTCATCAGCGCGCGGGCCAGCGCCACGCGCTGCTGCTGGCCGCCGGAGAGCGCGGCGGGCAGGCGCTGGGCATAAGGCGTCATCGCCACCAGCTCCAGCAGCTGGCCGGCCTTGGCTTCGCGCTCGGCCTTGGCCACACCCTTCATCTGCGCGCTGAAGGCCACGTTCTGCACAACCGTGAGGTGCGGGAACAGCGCGTAGCTCTGGAACATCATCGCGGTGCCGCGTTCGGCCGGCGAGAGCTCGGTGATCTCGCGGCCGGCCAGCAGCACGCTGCCTTCGGTTGGCAGTTCGTGGCCGGCGATCATGCGCAGCGTCGAGGTCTTGCCACAACCCGAGGGCCCGAGCAGGCAGCAGTAGGCACCGCCGGCAATCTTGAGGTCGATGCCTGCCACCGCCACGGCATCGCCGTAGTGTTTGACGAGGCCCACGAGTTCCAAGTCGGTGCGTGCATTCATGTGCCACTTTGTATGCAATGCGTGTGCCAGCTTGTGCACCGCCCGGCCCATGTCTTGCTGCACCAGGGCAGTGAGACAAGGGCCACGGCCCGGCCCGCACCAGCGCCAGCCGGTTTGGTGCGTCGTCCTCATTTTGTATGCAAAATCGCACCACCATGAAGCTGCTGCTGATCAATCCGAACACCACCGCGGCGATGACCGCGAACATTGCCGAGGCGGCGCGCGCTGCCGCTTCGCCGGGCACCGAGGTGCTGGCGGTGCAGCCCAGCTTCGGCCCGGCGTCCATCGAAGGCTTCTTCGACGAGGCGATTGCCGCAGCCGGCGTGGCTGAGCAGATGCGGCTGGCCGGCGACACGATAGACGCAGCCGTCATCGCCTGCTTCGGCGACCCCGGCCTGGACGCCGCGCGCGAGGCCACGCGCGCGCCAGTGCTGGGCATTGCCGAGGCGGCCTTCCACGTCGCCTCGATGATCTCGACCGGCTTCTCTGTCGTGACGACGATGACCCGCACCTGCGTGATCGCCGAACACCTGCTGCACAAGTACGGCTTCGAGCGGCGCTGCCGCGGCGTGCACGGCACCGACATCCCGGTGCTGGCGCTGGAAGACGGCGGCCTGGGCAGCATGGCGCAGATCGAGGCCTGCGCGCGCGAGGCGCTGGCGCGCGACCGCAGCGGCGCCATCGTGCTGGGCTGCGCCGGCATGGCGGGCTTGTGCGCCGCGCTGCAGCAGAAGCTGGGCGTGCCGGTGATCGACGGCGTGGCCGCCGCAGTGCAACTGGCGCAGGCGCTGCATGGCCTGGGCTTGAAGACCAGCGCGGTGGGCGACTATGCACCGCCGCTGCCCAAGGCCTACACCGGCTGGGCAGCACCGCTGGGCTGGTGAGAGAAAAAGCCGGGCGAAAAAATAGGCCGGTCAGAAACCTGACCGGCCTGACTCAGTGCGACCTTCCCTGATCACGCTTATTCGCGGTTGACAGCGATGTTTGTACTTTGCCTGTAAGACCTGTTGCGAACCATCCCCCTTTGGAGGGTTCGGTAATCCTCACACTCGAGGATGGCAGCGCATTTCAGCGAGCTCACGCAGCCGAGGCGCCCTGCAGGCCGAACAGTGGCGCGTACCGCAGGCCGACATAGGCATGCTCGCGCATCAGCATCTCCGCCCGGGCCGACTCGCCGCGCGCCAGCGCATCCACGATCAAGCGGTGGTGCACCTGTGCCAGGCGGATCTTTTCGTATTCGCCGGCCAGCGCCGAGCGATCGATGACGATGGAGTCGGCCGAGGCAAACGGCAGGTGGTTGTTGCGGGCAATAGCATCGGCAATCACCTGACTGCCGACGGCATGCACGATGGCGCCATGGAAGCGCTCGTTGAGACGGGACCAGCGGTCGATCTCGGGCTCGCCCAGCGTACCGCCAGCCAGCACCGCCTCGCCCTCGGCCAGGCAGGCCTCCAGCGTCGCGCGGGTGACGGGATCCAATCCCCGCTCGGCCAGGCGGCGCGCCGCCAGCCCTTCCAGCACCCCGCGCACCTCGATGCCGCACAGCACGTCGGCTTCCGAAAACGCCCGCACGACAAAACCCCGCTTGCCCGCAGGCTGCAGCAAGCCCTCCTGCGCCAGCGTGCGAAAGGCCAGGCGCACGGGCGTGCGTGAGACCCCCAGCAGCTCGGCCACCGCCACCTCGGCCAGACGCGTGCCGGCGGCATAGCGCCCCGCCATGATCAGTTGGCGCAGCGAGGCCACCACGCTGGGCGCGCCACCCAAGGGTAAATCCCGAGTCTCAATTGGATCCATCGAAAGCCTTTTACCTTGCTGCCAACCCATCGATTCTGCACAATTGGATCCATTCGAATGGATCCAATTGAACAGGAGACCGCCATGTTCCCTCAAAACGCCTGGTATGTGGCCGCCACCTCGGCCGAGCTGGCCGGGCAGCCGCTGGGCCGCATGATCTGCAACGAGCGCCTGGTGTTCTATCGCGGCGAGCAAGGCCAGGTGCATGCGCTGGAGGACTTCTGCCCACATCGCGGGGCGCCGCTGTCGCTGGGCCGGGTCTGCGAAGGCAAGCTGGTCTGCGGCTACCACGGACTGGAGATGGGCTGCGATGGCAAGACCGTGGCCATGCCGGGCCAGCGGGTGCGCGGCTTCCCGGCGATCCGCAGCTTCCCGGTGACCGAGCGCCACGGCTTCGTCTGGGTCTGGCCCGGCGACGCTGCCCAGGCCGACCCGGCGAAGATCCCTCACCTGCACTGGGCCGAAGACCCGGGCTGGGCTTACGGCGGCGGGCTGTACCACATCGGCTGCGAATACCGGCTGATGATCGACAACCTGATGGACCTGACGCACGAAACCTATGTGCATGCCACCAGCATCGGCCAGAAGGAGATCGACGAGTCGCCCTGCACCACCCGGGTCGAAGGCGACGAGGTCATCACCAGCCGATTCATGCACGGCATCGAAGCCCCGCCCTTCTGGAAGATGGCGCTGCGGTCCAATGGACTGCCCGACGATCAACCGGTGGACCGCTGGCAGATCTGCCACTTCACGCCGCCCTCGCACGTGATGATCGAGGTCGGCGTGGCGCTGGCCGGCCGCGGCGGCTACGACGCGCCGGACGACTGCAAGGCCTCCAGCATCGTGGTGGACTTCATCACACCCGAAACCGATCACTCGCACTGGTATTTCTGGGGCATGGCCCGCCACTTCCGGCCCGACGACGAGGCGCTGACTGCACAGGTGCGCGAGGGCCAGGGCCGCATCTTTGCCGAAGACCAGGAAATCCTGGAGCGCCAGCAGGCCAACCTGCTGCGCTGGCCCGAGCGCAAGCTGCTGATGCTCAACATCGACGCTGGCGGCGTGCAGTCGCGCCGAGTCATCGAGCGCCTGCTGGCAGCCGAGCAACCGGCCCCGATCGCCGGATGAGCGCCGCGATGAAAACCCCGGATCTGCCGCTGCTGCGCGTCAGGGTAACCCGCAAGCAGACCGTGGCGGCCGACATCTGTGCCTTCGACCTGGTGCCCTTGGACGGCGGCACGCTGCCGGCCTTCAGTGCGGGCGCGCACATCGACGTGCACCTGGCCCCGGCCGGCGCCAGCGCCAGCGCATTGGTGCGCCAGTATTCGCTTTGCAACGCACCGGGCGAAACCCACCGCTACCAGATCGGCGTGCTGCGCGAGGCCAGCTCGCGCGGCGGTTCACGCACCCTGCACGATGAAGTGCACGAAGGCCAGTTGCTGAGCATCAGCGCGCCCAGGAATCACTTCCCGCTGGCGCCGCAGGCCAGCCACAGCCTGCTGCTGGCCGGCGGCATCGGCATCACGCCCATGCTGGCCATGGCCGAACATCTGGCGGCCGCAGGCGAAGCCTTCGCGCTGCACTACTGTGCCCGTTCACGCAGCCGCGCGGCCTTCCTCGACCGGCTGGACAGCGCACGACATGCGGCCCAGGTTGCGCTGCATTTCGACGACGAAGCGCCGGCGCAACGGCTGCAGCTGCCAGCCTTGCTGGCCGAGCAGCCGCCGGGCACCCACCTCTACGTCTGCGGACCCAAGGGCTTCATCGACGCGGTGCTGGGCACCGCACGATCGCAAGGCTGGCCCGAGGCCCAGCTGCACTGCGAGTTCTTCAGCGCCGATGCCGGCCCGCGCGACAGCGATGCCGGCTTCGAGGTTGAACTGGCCAGCAGCGGCCGGGTGGTGCAGGTGCCCAAGGGGCAGAGCATTGCGCAGGCCCTGACGGCCGCGGGCGTGCCAGTGATGGTCTCGTGCGAGCAAGGCGTCTGCGGCACCTGCCTAACCGGCGTCAAGGCCGGCCTGCCGGACCACCGCGACGCTTACCTGACACCCGAAGAGCAGGCCGCCAACGACCAGATGCTGATCTGCTGCTCGCGCTCGAAATCGGCCTGCCTGGTGCTGGCGCTTTAGGGCAATGCCTGCCGCAGCGCTGCTGCCAGCTGCAACTGCGCCAGCCGCGCCGCGGCGACGCCGCCGCCCATGCTGACGAAGCCGTGGGCCAGGCCGTGGTACTCGACGATGCTCACCGCGCTGCCGGCCGCGAGCAAGGCTTGGCCATAGGCCATGGCTTCGTCGCGCAGCGGGTCGTGGGCGGCCAGCTGCAGCAGCGCTGGCGGCAGGCCGGCCAGGCTGGGCGCCAGCAGCGGCGCGCCGCGGTAGTCGGACGCCTTGGCCGCGGCACCGAAGTACAGCTCGTTGAAGAACGCCACCGTGCGCAGCGTCAGCGTGGGGCCGGCCGCGTGCGCCTCGCGCGACGGGAAGTCGCCATCGTGGCCACCGGCTGCCGCTGGGTACATCAAGGCCTGGTAGGCGATGGCGGGGCCGCCGGCATCGCGTGCCCGGATCGCCGCCACCGTGGCCAGCACGGCACCGGCGCTGTCGCCGGCCACGGCCAGGCGGGAGGCGTCGCCGCCGAAGCGATGCGCGTGCTCGGCCACCCAGTTCAACGCGGCCCAGGCATCTTCCGGCGCCGCCGGGAAGGGGTGCTCGGGGGCGAGACGGTAAGCAGCCGAGGCGACGATCACGCCGGTGTCGTGGCACAGCTGCCGGCAGACGGCGTCGTATCCATCAAGATCGCCCAGCGCATAGCCGCCGCCATGCCAGTACACGACGACTGGCAGCGCGGCGGTGGCGCCGTGCGGCGTGTAGACGCGCAGGTGCACCGGCGAGTCACCGAGCTGGTCGCGAAACTCGCTCACGCCCACATCGGCCGGCGCCACATCGGCGGACGCCAGGATCTGCCGGTACAGGCCGCGCGCGGCCTGTACCGGCAGATCGCACAGGTCCGGCATGCCGGCGGCCTGGGCCTGCGCCATCATGGCGCCGAGTTGAAGATCAAGCATGGGGTTCTTTCCTTTGTTCAACGTCTCAATTTGCCGTCACGGCCACGCAGGCCGATCTCGACGCGGTCGGATCCCTGGTGCTGGCCAGGGCCGAAATGCAGCGGCCAGCCCCCCAGGTCCACATGGCCGAGCGACTCGATGGCCTCGGGCAGGCCCGAACCGTCGGCAGGCGGCCGGGCGCGGCGCAGGGCTTCCGCGCAGACACGCAGGGTCAGGTAGGCCGCCAGGCCCTCGAAGCTGAACGCCTCCGGGCCGACGAAGGCTTCTGCGTCACGCTCGAATTCGCGTGTCAGCGGCAATTGCGACAACTCCGGCACGGGCACGACGCTGGTGAAGCCGATCACGCGGTCGCGCAGCAGCCGGGTGAGCTGGGTCAGGCCCGGCGACGACAGCGCCGCAAGGGTGCCGGGCATGGCCTGGCGCGCCGCCTCCTGCTCATTGGCCAGCAGTTCCAGCGAGGCCGGGCCAAGGTTGAGAACCAGCGCCTGTGGGCCGAGATCGGCCAGGTCATGCAGCGCGGTCAGCAGAGCGGCGCGCTGGGGCGTCATGGTCAGGCGTTGCGCAACGATGCCGGCCGCCTGCAGCGCGTCGGCCAGTGCCTGCTCGCGCGCCGGCTCGTCGCCATCGACCAGCAGGGCCACGCGGCCGATGCCCACGGAGCGCAGCTGGCGCACCAGTGCATCGGCCTCGGCGCGGTCGTCGGGCCTGAGCGTGAAGACATGGCGCAGCATCGGCGCACGCAGGGCCGCCGCACCGGAGAACGGCCCGATCAAGGGCACGCCCAGTTCGCGGGTCGCCGCGGCGGCCTCCAGGCAGGCGCGCTCGCCCAGGCAGTTCACGACCGCAACGGCGCCCTGTTCGCGCACCAGCTTGCCGAGGTTCGCCGCCAGGCGTCGGCGGTCTCCGCCATCGTCGAGCGTCAACAGCTCCAGCCTGCGGCCGTGGATGCCCCCGGTCGCGTTGACCCGGTCGACCAGCGCCTTGGCGCCGGCCTGCACCCGGTTGGCAACCGGAAAGCCAGGCCCCGTCAGCGGCAGCGACTGGCCGACGACGATGGCCGATGCCGCCTGCACGGCCTCCACCGTGAAGGCAGCGACGGCCCACAGCAACAGCAGGCTCAGCAGGCGGAAACAGCGCATCCGCATGGCGTGCACTTCAGGCCGCGGCACAAGCGGGCAGCGCCGCCACGGCGCGAGCAGCGGGACGCAACAGGAAGTGCGCCAGGGCCGGCAGCAGCACCAGGGCACCCACCATGTTCCAGACGAACATGAACGCCAGCAGGATGCCCATGTCGGCCTGGAACTTGATGGGCGACAGCGCCCAGGTGCCCACCGCCAGGGCCAGCGTGACGCCGGTCAGCATCACCACGCGCCCGGTGAAGCGCAACGCGTGCAGGTAGGCCGACGAAAGCGTCTCGCCTGCGCGCAGCCGCGCCAGCATCACGCTGAGCACGTACAGCGCGTAGTCCACGCCAATGCCCACGCCCAGCGCGATCACCGGCAGCGTGGCCACCTTCACGCCCATGCCGAGGCCCACCATCAGCGCCTCGCACAGGATGGAGGTGAGCACCAGCGGCAGCACCGCCACCACCACCGCCCGCCACGAGCGGAAGGTCACCCAGCACAGCAGCACCACCGCGCCGTAGACCCACCACAGCATCTCGCGCATGGCCTGCTTGACGACGATGTTGGTGGCCGCCGCAATGCCCGCCGGGCCCGCGGCCAGCATGAAGCGTTCAGGTGGCGCCCCTTGCCCCGCGAATACGCGGGGCGATCCCCCGAGGGGATCGGGCCTTGCTTGGGGCGGCCCGGCGCGGCGGCCCGCCTCCGCGGCGTCGTTCGCGATGAAGTGTTCGACTTCTTCGACCACGCTGCTCAGCGTCTCGGCCTTGTGATCCTTCAGGTAGACGTACAGCGACAGGAACGAGCAGGCCTGGTTGAACAGCTCGCGCGGCGCGCGGGTCTGCACGCCGCCCAGCGCGCTGTCGTTGGGAATCAGCTCGAACCACTTCAGCTGCCCTTCGTTGTAGCCCACCATCGCGAGCTTGGACAGCGCGGCCATCGAGTTTGTGGACTCGACCCCGGGCAGCTGTTCCAGCCGCCAGGCGAGCCGGTCCACCTGGGCCAGCGTGCCGTAGCGGGTGCACTGGTCCTCGGGCGTCGAGACCATGACCACCAGGATGTCGCTGGAGGCGGCGTAGTGGCTGGTGACGTAGTCGTTGTCGCGGTTGTAGCGCGAGTCGGCCCGCAGCTCGGGTGCGCCTGGGTCCAGGTCACCCACGTGCAGCCGGGTGCTGACGGCGTAGCCCGCCAGGGCCAGCCCGCCGGCCACGGCAAGGGCGGCCAGCGCCGGGCCGCGGCGGGTGAAGGCGTCCAGCAGCGACCAGAGCCGCCCCGGGGCGGGGCCATCGCCGGCTGCCTTGCCGGCCTCGCCGACTTCGTCGCGCAGGCTGCGCAGCGCCGCCTTGGGACTCACGCCGATGTACGACAGCAGGATGGGCAGCAGCACGAGGTTGGTGAAGATCAGCACCGCCACGCCGATGCTGGCCACCAGCGCCAGCTCCTGGATGGCCTGGATGCGGATCAGCGCCAGCACGGCAAAGCCCACCGCGTCGCACAGCAGTGCAGTCAGGCCCGCCACGAACAGGCGCCGGAAGGTGTAGCGCGCGGCCACGACGCGGTGCGTGCCGCGGCCCACGTCCTGCATGATGCCGTTCATCTTCTGCGCGCCATGGCTCATGCCGATGGCAAAGACCAGGAACGGCACCAGCACCGAGTACGGGTCCAGCGCATAACCCAGCAGCGCCAGCAGGCCGGCCTGCCAGACCACGGCAATGAGGGAGCAGGCCACCACCAGCACCGTGCTGCGCACGCAGCGGGTGTAGCCGTAGAGCACGCCGGCGCAGATCACCAGGGCCACGCCAAAGAACAGCAGCACCAGCTTCAGGCCTTCGATCAGGTCGCCCATCACCTTGGCAAAACCGGTGATGTGAATGCCGATGGCATCACTGTCGTACCTGGCCCGAAGCGCTTCGAGCTGGCGGCCGAGTTCACCATAGTCCAGCGCCTGGCCGGTCTTGGGGTTGCGGTCCAGCAGCGGCACGAAGACGATGCTGGACTTGGCGTCGCCGGCCACGAGTTGCCCGATCTCGCCCGAGCGCTCGACGTTGGCGCGCACTTCGGCCAGCGCCTTGGGCGAACCGTCGTAGCTGTCGGCCATCACGGTGTTGCCGTCCAGCCCGTCTTCGGTCACGGCCACCCAGCGGGTGTTGGGAGTCCACAGCGATTTCATGAACGGCCGGTCAACGCCCGGCATCACGTAGAGCTCGTCGCTGATTTTCTGCAGCACGGCCAGGTAGTGCGGGTCGTAGATGGTGCCGGCCTTGGCCTCCACCACGATGCGCACCGCATTGCCCTGCCCACCCAGGTCGGCCTGGTGGCTCAGCGCATTGGCGATGTAGGGGTGCTGCGTGGGGATGGTCTTTTCGAAGCTGGCGCTGAGCGTCAGGCGGGTGGCCTGCCAGCCCAGCAGCAGCGTGGCCAACAGGCACACCAGCATCACCCAGGGGCGATGGTTGAACAGCAGCCGCTCAGGGGCTGAACCGGAGGCGGTGTCGAAGTCTTCGAGCCGGGCCACCACCGGTGGGGCGGCCAGCGTGTCGGGGGCGTGCATGAGGGTGTCCGTTGTTCAGGGCGCGGCGCGGCGGATGCCGCGCAGGCTGGCGATGACCCAGGCGCCGTCAGGCGCAGTGGCCAGGCCGGCGGCGGGCAAGGGGCCTGCGGGGGTTTTGAGCGAAGCGAAGCTGCGGCCGTCGTCCTGGCTGGCGAAGAGCTCGCCGGTCTGGCCGAGCAGCACCAGTTGGCCCGGCGCACGCTCGATGCCGGCCTGCAGCGTCACGGCGCTGCCGAGTTCGATCCTGTCCCAGCTGTTTCCGGCATCGGCCGAGCGCCAGGCGCTGCCGCGCAGCCCGTAGGCGATGAGGCTGCCTGTGCGGGCGGCCAGCAGGCCGAAGAAGCTGCCCTTGTAGGGCGAGCCCAGCGGTGCGAAGCTGGCGCCGCCATCGGTCGAGTGCAGCAGCAGGCCTTGCTCACCGGCCATGAACCAGCGCTCGCCCTGTACCCGCACGCCGTAGAGGTGCAGGCTTTTGGGGTTGGCGGATGCGGTGGGCAGCGGCGCCCAGTGCGCGCCGCCATCGGAGGTGGCGAAGGCCAGGCCGTAGGCGCCCACCGCCACGGCGTGTTGCGCATCGATCACCTCCAGGTCGAAGAAGGGCTTGTCGGGCCCCTCCTCCACCATGCGCTGGGCCTGGCGCTGCGCACGGTCGTCGGCGCCCGCGGCGGCCTGCAAGGCCGCGGCAGCCTGCACGCCATCGAGCTGCCTGGCCCAGCTGCGGCCGCCGTCCTCGGTCTTGAGGATCACCCCCAGGTGCCCCACGGCCCAGCCCGCCCGCGCATCGGCAAAGCGCACCGCCGTGAGCGCGGCCTGCACCGGCACCTTGGCCTGCTGCCAGCGTGCACCGCCGTCGTCGGACCACAGCACCGTGCCGCGTTCGCCCACTGCCACCAGCCGCTCGCCGGCCCGCGTCACCGCCAGCATCGCCGCGCCCAGCGCCTTGGGCGTGACCAGCGCCGGCTCGGTGAGCGCGGCCGGCGGGGCAGCTTGCGCAAGCGCAGCGCACGCCGCCAGCGCAATGGTCAGCACGCGCTGCTTCATCACCGTGCTCCTTCGTTGGCCAGTTCTTCTGGGCTGAAGAACGAGCGCGGCAGTGGCGGCACCGGCTTGTACTGCGCAGGCAGTTCGTTGCTGGCCATGTTCAGGTAGTAGGCACCGGTCTGCAGGTCGTAGCCGCCCCAGAACATGTTGCCCACCAGCGCCGGAATGTCGGGCGCCAGCAGCGTGAGCGTGTAGTTGGTGCGCCAGAGTTCACCCTTGGCATCCCAGCCGTCGAACAGGATGATCTGCCAGGAGTCTTCGTCGACGTAGTACTTGCGCTTGGGCACCACGTGGCGCTTGCCCTCGGCCAGCGTGGCCTCGACCTCCCACACGCGGTGCAGTTCCCAGCGCACCAGGCTCGGGTTGAGCGTGTTGGGCGTGACGAGATCCGCGACCTTGGCGGAGGCAGCGCGGTTGTTGTTGTAGGGGATGTAGAGCTCGCGCTTGCCGACCAGCTTGAGCTTGTGCTTGTCGTTCGGGCCGAAGAGCATGAAGGCTTCGTCGAACAGGCCGATGCCGGAGGTCACTGAATCGGGCGTGTCATAGGCCACGGAGGGCGCCTTGCGCACGCGCCGCTGGCCCACCAGGTATTGCCACAGGCCGCGCGGGTTGCTGGCGTTCAGGTTGTCGTGCGCCAGGATGGCCTCGCCGGCCTTGGAGCCCGGCTCGCTGACGGAGAACTTGCCGAGCTGGGAGTAGCCGTCGAATTTCTCCAGGCTGCCCTCGGGGTCGTAGAACTGCTTGCGAAAGCTTTGCGTGCCCCCGGAGGCCATGGCGCGGCGGCCATCGGCGGTGACGACCCAGACCCGCACCGGTGCCTGGATGTAGGTGCCGGTCCAGGCCAGGCGGTGGTTCTGGAACACCTCGTCGCCATCCTTGGGAATGGGAAATGGCGTGCCGCCATAGGCGCCTTCGGTGCCCTGGCCATCGTCGACCAGCTTGGCCCGCGTGGCGTTCTTGAAGGTGTTGTCGTAGACCCATTGCGGCGCTGCGGCGCTGCGGTGCGTCGGGTAGACGTCGATGCGGAAGTCGGGGTAGCGCTTCATCAGCGCCTTGACGCCGTCGCTCAGCCGCGCGTCGTATTGCGCCATGTTCTTCGCGCTGATGGCGTAGAGCGGCTTCTCGCCGGGGAAGGGGTCTGGCCGGGGTTCACCAGGCTTGTAGCCGGCGGGTGCCTTGGTCACGCCGCCGTCCCAGGCGGGGATGCTGCCATCCTTGTTGCCGGCGCGCTCGGCCCCCAGCGGGGTCAGCGTGGTCTTGAGGCGTGCGGCTTCGTCGGCCGAAACGGCGGCGCCGGCATTGCCGGCCCAGGCCAGCGCCACAGCGGCGGCCAGTAGGGATGCGTGGAATTGCTTGCGGATCATGCGAATACTCCGTGGAGCGCGGTTCAGAAGGTGCGCGAAACGCTGAAGGCAAGGTAGGCCCGATCCTTCAGCGACTGGCCGAAGCTGAGCTGGCGCGGCGTGCCGCTGCCGGCGACCAGCGTCTCGGTGAAGGTCTTGGCGGTACCGAAGTAGTCGGTGTAGGTCAGCGCCAGCTTCCAGTCGTTCTGGTAGGTGCCCTTCAGGCCGATGCTGTAGTCGCCCGCGCTGCTGGCACCGCCGGCGAAGTTGAAGATGGCCGACGAACGGCCGCCGAAGTTGTAGCCCACGCCCACAGGGATCGACAGGTCCAGTCCCGGCAGCACCTGGAAGTACTGCGGCTCGAACAGCATGCGCAAGGCGAAGGCGCCCTTGGTGGTGTTCGGGTCCAGCCCGCCGATGCCCTGGCTGCTGCCGTCGGCCGCCGCGAAGATGTCGCGCGTGACGGCCAGGGTGCGGTTGTAGGCCAGCTCGGCCACCACCGCACCGCCTCCCCACAGCGGCCCCGGCTGCAGCACGTAGATGCCGGAAACCTGCGCATGCGCGGTGCGGCCGACGGCGAAGCACGGATCGGCGCTGGTGCTGCCGCAGCTGGCGACCGGCCCCAGGCCCAGCACCGCCGGGTCGCTGGTCAGCGGGGCGTTCCAGCGCAGCGAGGTCTCGGCCGCCCAGTTCAGCTGGCCGAGCGACGAGGTGACGCTGGCGCCCACTGTGCGCACGTCCTCTGCATAGGCCAGGTGCACATTGCCGCCCGCGAAGTCGAACACCGGCACGGCCGGCGTCTTGTCGTGGTATTGCGCAGCGTACAGGCCGAACTCGTAGTCGCTGCCGGTGGGGCTGAAGCGCAGCTGCAGGCCGCCCTGGCCGTTGTTGCGCGGCCGCAGGTCCTGGTGCTTGTCGTAGGCCAGCAGGATGGGGTTGCCATTGCCATCGACGCCGAAGTTCACCGTGCCGGTGCCGACGTAGTCCTGGTTGGAAAAATAGCTGCCGACGCCGGGAATCCTGCTGGGCCGCCAGCGCAGTTGGTAGTAGGCCCCCAGCGACACGCCCTCGGCCACCTGCAGCGAGCCGGAGACCTGCTCGACCGGCAGCAGCACTTCCTTGAACTGCCAGCCCGGCACCGAGACGATCTTGGCCACGTCCACCGGCCCCTGGGCGTTGGCAATGCCGTTCTGGCCGAAGAACACGCTCTCGCCCCACTGCAGCGTGTGGCGGCCGACACGCAGCGTGGCCTTCATGCCGGCGAGGTCGCCTTTGGCATAGACGAACGCGTCCAGCAGCTCGCTGCCGCGGCCGTGCTGGCGCACCGTGTCGGGCAGGAATTCGTTGGCAGCCTGGTCGCTGAAGTTGTTCGAGCTCGAGGTGCTGGCGCCAATGGGCACGCCGCCGGCATAGATCGGGGTGCCGCCGTAGCTGCTGGGGCGCAGGTAGACGCTGTCGTGCCAGGCGCTGCCCGACAGCCGCATGCCGTAGCTCGGCCCGGTCAGGTCCAGTTCGCCGAGCAGATCCCAGCGGCTGGAGATCAGTCCCTTCTTGAAATTGTGGTCGCCATCGTCCTCGTTGACGGTGCCTGGATCGGCCGCCACGTCGAACCGGGTCAGCGCGGCCGAGGGGTCCTTCAGCCGGTAGCCGGCGCTGTACTTTGGCGTCAGGTCCAGGCGCAGCTTCAGCTCGCTGTCGTCCGGCATGTCGATCTGGAAGGCGTGGCTGGCAGCGGGCAGCGCGAGCGCGGCCGCCACCGCGATCACGCGACGGGTGGGTTGCATGGGAGTCTCCGTGGTTTTGAGTCGAACGGCTTCTGGTGCGCCGCTTGCTTCGGCCGGGTGCTGGTGCGCCGGCCTTGTTCCGTCCCTGGCCTGGGATCAGAGGTAGGTCGAGGCGAGGCCGCCGTCGACCGGCAGGTTGACGCCGCTGACCCAGCGCGATTCATCGGCGCACAGAAAGGCCACCACCGGCGCGATCTCGTCGGCCAGGGCCGGGCGCTTCATCCGGTGCGCGTCCTTCTGCACCCGTTCCTCGCCCAGCATCTGCACGAAATCGCCCAGGATGGGTGTCATCACCGGCCCGGGGGCGACACAGTTCATGCGCACCCCCTTGCTCAGGAACCATGGCTGCGACTGCACGGCGTTCCAGACGATCAGCGCTTCCTTGAAGTACTGGTAACAGCTTTCCTGCGGCACCGGATGCCGGGCCAGGAAGGCCAGGCCGGCCTCGAAGCTGGTGGCCTCGGCCAGCGCCTTGTGCTGCGCCAGCCGCGCAGGCCACTCGGCGCCGAGGATGGAGGCGATGTTGACGATGGCTCCGCCGGCCGGCAGGCGCTCCAGCGCCAGGCCGCAGAGGTGGCGCAGGCCCAGGTAGTTGACGCGCGCCACCAGGTCGACCGGCGCGGTGCCAGGCACGCCGGCCACGTTGCACAGCGCGTCGAAGCGTTCGGGCAGTTGCCGGAAGGCCGCATCGATCGCGGCCTGCTCCGCCAGATCGACCTTGATGAAGCCGTCCAGCGTGAGGGTGGGCGCATTGCGGTCCATGCCGATCACGCGGGCGCCCTTCAGACGCATCAAACGGGCGGTCTCGGCGCCGATGCCGGAACAGGCGCCGGTGATGACGATGGTCTTGCCTTGGAAATTCACGGCTGTCTCCTTGGAATGTGTGGGCGAGGCATCAGAACGGGAACGGCGTGGCGGCGTCCTTCACCGTCAGCCATTGCCAGGTGGAGAACTGCTCCCAGTCGCCAGGGCCGCCGTGCGAGCTGCCATTGCCGGCGATGCCAGGGCCGCCGAAGGGGTTCACCGCGTCGTCGTTCACCGTCTGGTCGTTGATGTGGACCATGCCGGCGCGCAGTTGCCGGCCCAGCGCCAGTGCCCGGCCCACCGAGGCCGAGATGACACCGGCCGCCAGGCCGCCCTGGCCGAGGTTGGCCAAGGCCACCGCCTCTTCGTCGGTCTGGAAGCTGACCAGGTTGACCACCGGGCCGAAGGTTTCGTGGTCGAAGGTGGGCATGCCGGGCCGCACGCCGGCCAGCACCGTGGGCTGGTAGAACAGCTGCTCGTACTGGCCACCGGCCAACAACTGGGCGCCGGCCTGCACGCTGGCCATCACAGCGGCATGCACCCGGTCGCGCTGGCGGGCATCGATGAGCGGGCCGATGGCGACCTGGCCGGTGGCGCCATTGCCCACCGGCAAGTGCCTGGCCTTGGCCACCAGGCGCTCCGCAATGGCAGGCGCGATGGCGGCGTGCACCAGCACCCGGTTGCTGGCCATGCAGATCTGGCCCTGGTGCAGCCAGGCGCCCCAGGCGATGTTGCTGGCGGCGATGTCCAGGTCGGCGTCGTCCAGCACGATCAGCGAATTGCTGCCGCCCAGTTCCAGCGACACCTTCTTCAGGTGCTGCCCCGCCAGCTGGCCGATGTGGCGGCCCACGCCGACCGAGCCGGTGAAGGAGATCATCGCCACCTGGGGATCGGTCACCAGCGCTTCACCCACCTCGGCCCCGCCCGGCAGCACATGCAGCACGCCAGCTGGCAGCCCGGCCAACTCGAAGATGCGGGCCATCAGGAAGCCGCCGCTGACCGGCGTGCGCGGGTCCGGCTTGACGATCACCGCATTGCCCGCGGCCAACGCTGGCGCCACCACGCGCAGCGTCAGGACCAATGGGAAGTTGAACGGCGAGATCACGCCGATCACACCGTGCGGCACCCGCCGGGCCAGGCTGAGGCGGCCTGGCGTGGCGGGCAGCACCTGGCCCTGGGCCTGCAGCGGCATCGCAGCGGCAATCTGGCAGAAGGCCACTGCTTCACGCACTTCATGCTGGCCCTTGGGCAGGATGCCGCCGGTTTCGCGGGTCACGTAGAGCGCCAGCTCATCAAAATGCTGCTGGAACAGCGCCGCGGCCCGGTGGAATACCGCAGCGCGCTCGCGCGGCGCCATCGCGGCCCAGGACTGCTGGGCGGCTGCGGCAGCCTGTGCCGCACCGGCCACGTCGCCAGGCGAGGCCAGGCCGACACGGACCAGGGTTTCGCCGGTGGCCGGCTCGACCACGTCGGCCGCCGCCGAGGCCTCGCGCCAGCCACCGCTGAACACATGCTCGCGCCACGGCGCAGCTTGAAGAAGAGAGGTCGTCGTCATGGTCATGGGTTGGGGCTTCCTGGCGCTTGGCTGGTGCAGGCGAGGCACGGCTCGCTCAAGCCCAATTTGCAACGCCTGTGCCATGGACCTGCGCTGCGGCAGCCGCAGCGCCGGCCTGGCCGCCCCACCACGCTTTGTTTTCACAGTGAAACCATTGCCCAACCAGGCACTTACCCTTGTACCCAGTATTGCGTCGCATCAAAGGGTTTTACCGGAGGCTGAATATTTATGAAATGAAAACAATTTCAGCTAGCCGCAACCCGCGGTATTGATGATTTGATGAACAGGCAAGCATGGCCAAGCCCCCGCGCATTTCCCTCGCCGAGGTGGCCCGGCAGACCGGCGCGATGCTGCGGCGCGGCGACAGCGGCCATTACGCCGATGACCAGGCGCCCACGCTCGCCGACCTGACCGAGTCCTTGTTCTTCTCACCCGGCGATGGCCGGATCTGGCTGAACGATCAGCGCATGCTGCTGATGCACAGCTCGGCCATGGGCCACATGCGGCGCGAGCTGATCGACACGCTGGGCACCGAGCGGGCCCGCGGCCTGCTGACCCGCGCGGGCTACGTGGCCGGCGCCCGCGACGCGCAGCTGGTACGCGAGCGCTGGCCGCAGGGCGAAGCCGCCAATGTCTTCATGGCCGGCACCCGGCTGCATGCGCTGGAAGGCGCGGTCAAGGTCACGCCGCTGAGCTTTGCCTTCGACATCGACGGCGGCACCTACGAAGGCGAATTCCTCTGGGAGCATTCCAGCGAGGACGACGAGCACATCAGCGCCTACGGCATCGGCACCGAGCCGGCCTGCTGGTCGCAGGTGGGCTATGCCACCGGCTATGTGACCAGCCTGTTCGGCCAGCTGGTGGTCTTCCGCGAGATCGAATGCCGCTCGATGGGCGCCAGCGCTTGCCGCGTGGTGGGCCGCCATGCCGCCGCCTGGGGCGACGTCAGCGAAGACTTGCGCTACCTGGAGGCCAAGGACTTCCGCCGGCTGGGCGCCGCGCAAGCTGGCTCGGCCGACGAAACGCGCCCGCTGGCCAACATGATGGCCAGCCAGGCGCCGGCCGCAGCCACCGGCGACGACCGCCACCAGATCGTCGGCGCGTCTTCGGCCTTCAACTCGGCCTGCCACCAACTCGCCCGCGTGGCCGCCACCCGCGCCACGGTGTTGTTCACCGGCGAGTCAGGCGTCGGCAAGGAGGCTTTTGCACGCCGGCTGCACCGCATCAGCGCGCGCGCCGAGCAGCCCTTTGTCGCGGTGAACTGTGCCGCCATCCCCGAAACCCTGATCGAAAGCGAGCTGTTTGGGGTCGAGCGCGGCGCCTTCACCGGCGCCAGCCAGTCGCGCCCCGGCCGTTTCGAGCGCGCCGATGGCGGCACCCTGTTCCTCGACGAGATCGGCACGCTGAGCCTGGTCAGCCAGGGCAAGCTGCTGCGCGCGCTGCAGGAGGGCGAGGTGGAACGGGTGGGCGGCACCCGCACCCTGCGCGTGGACGTGCGCGTGGTGGCGGCCACCAATGTCGACCTGCAGGAGGAGGTGCGCGGCGGGCGTTTTCGCGAAGACCTCTACTACCGGCTGAACGTCTACCCGATCCACCTGCCGCCGCTGCGCGAGCGGCGCGACGACGTGCCGCTGCTGATGAACCACTTCCTGCGCCGCGAAGCCGCGCGCCACGGCCGCCACCCGACCGGCTTCACGCAGCGCGCCGTGCGCGCAATGCTGCACTACGCGTTTCCCGGCAACATCCGCGAGCTGCAGAACCTGATCGAGCGGGGCGTGATCTCGGCCGAGGACGGCGCCGCCATCGACGTGGCCCACATGTTCCGCCGCGAACAGCTCAGCGACGCGGCCCTGCTGGCCATCGGCGCACATGGCACGCTGACCACGGCCAAGGACGGCGGCGAACCGCGGCAACTGCTGGCGTTGCTCAGCGGCGCGCTCAATGGCAGCACCGGCGACGGCGCAGGCGGCGGCCCGTTTTCGCTCGAGGCGCTGGAGCGGCGGCTGCTCAACGAGGCCGCCGAGGCAGAACATGGCAACCTGGCAGCGGCGGCGCGCCGGCTGGGCTTGACCCGCGCGCAGTTTGCCTACCGGCTGGAGCGGGCACGCGACCCCGCCGCCGGCTGATCAGTCCAGCAGCGGCACCACCGGCGAGCGCAACTGCGCCTTGCGCTCATCCAGGTCCGGGATGACCGAACGCACCACGTCCCAGAAGGCCGGGCTGTGGTTCATCTCGCGCAGGTGGGCGAGTTCGTGCGCCACGACATAGTCGATCACCGACAGGCCGAAGTGCACCAGCCGCCAGTTCAGGCGGATCGAGCCATCGGCCGAGGCGCTGCCCCAGCGCGTCTGTGCAGACGACAGCCGCATGCGCGTGACCCGCACGCCCAGGCGTTGCGCGAAGTGGGCGCAGCGTTCCTCGAACAGCTTGCGGGCTTCGCGCTGCAGCCAGGCCTGCACCGTGTCGCGGATCTGCTCGGCGCTGGCGTTGTGCGGCAGGCCCAGGTGCAGCGTGAGCCGCGGCACGCCGGGCAAGGCCTGGGCGTCGCTGTTCAGGCGGGCACCGGTGGCGCGCGGGTCCAGCACGACGATCAAGGTCTCGCCGAGGTAAGGCAGGCTGGTGCCGTCATGCCATTCGATGCGCGCAGCCTGCAGCCGGCGGCCGCGCTCGCGCTGCTCGGCCAGCTTGCGCAGGATCCAGCCGGACTTGTCGCGCAGCGCCTGCTCGATGTCGCCAATGCCGACCCAGCGCGGCGCGCTGACGGCCAGCCCGTCCGGCCCGATGGAAAAACCGATGGACTTGCGGCGCGCGCGGCGCAGCAGGTAGCCCACCCGGCAGTCGCCCAGCCGGATCTCGCGGTCGGCCTTGGCATGGGTGTAATCGAACGGCCGCGGGCCGGGGGCCGGTGCGGGCGCCGGGGGCAAGGCAGCAGGCGGCTGGGTCAGCACGGCTGGTGCTGGGGTCGGCGGTGCGGTGAACGCACCGGTCAGCGACGGGAACGCCGCGTCGATCAGGTCGAACAAGGACATCTGGCGCGGCAAGGCGGCGTCACGGCGAGGGGCCATGAGCGGCGATTCTAGTGATTCAGCGCGCTGCGTAGGCTTCGGGATCGATGCGCCGCATCTCGGCCTCGATCCAGGCCTCGACTTCGCGCATCAGTTCGTCAGGCTTGCGGCCTGCGGAGGGGATGGGCGGGCCGATGGAGACGTCGATCATGCCGGGGCGCAGCAGGAAGCTCTTGCGCGGCCAGCACTTGGCCGAGCTGACGGCGATCGGCACGACAGGCACGCCGGCGGTGATGGCCAGCCGCGAGGCGCCGGTCTTGTAGTCGCCCTGCTCACCGCGCTCCGAGCGGGTGCCTTCGGGGAACATGATGACCCAGTTGCCCTTGGCCATGTGCTGCTGGCCCTGCTCGGCGACCTTGCTCCAGGCCTGGTTGCGCTTGCTGCGGTCGATGTGGATCATGTCCAGGCTGCCGATGGCCCAGCCGAAAAACGGAATCCACAGCAGTTCGCGCTTGAACACGTAGCACAGCGGGTGCGGCATGATCGCCGGGAAGGCGAAGGTCTCCCAGGTCGACTGGTGCTTGGGCGCGAGGATCACGGCAGCCTTGCTGTCGGCCGCGGTCGGCACGTGTTCCATGCCGGTGATGCGGTACTTCACGCCGCAGATCACCTTGGCGCCCCAGATCGCGGTGCTCAGCCAGCCGGCGCACATCCAGTACAGCGGCGTGCCCTTCATCACCACCGAGACCAGCACCACGGCCAGCGCCCAGGGGATGACCGTGACGGTCATCCAGAGGAAAAACAGGGCCGATCGAATCATCCATCCCAAACGTTGCATGTACTTTCAGGCTCCTGCCTTGCGGGTTCTAATTTCAAACGCTGGGCTTCAGGCCCGCGGCGGGCGCCCGCTGGCCGTGCGTGCCGGCCGGGTGGAGCAGCTTTTGGGCTGCTTCTTTCGCGAGCAGCCAGCGGGCGAAGGAGGCCAGGTCGTCATGCACCTCGGTGCTGGGCACCGCGGCCATCCACTGCGCCAGTTCGGCCTCTGTCACCAGCGTGGCGCGCCCACTGCGCACCAGGTGCGGCGGGCAACCAGCGGCGCGCGCGGCTTCGAGGTCGCGCAGCGTGTCGGCCACCATCGGCACCAGCTTCAGGTCCACGCCGTAGCGCAGCGCAATGTCATGCATCATGCCCGGCAGCGGCTTGCGGCAGTCGCAGGCCTCTTCGGGGGCGTGCGGGCAGAAGAAGACCGCGTCGATGCGGCCACCCTTGGCCATCAGCAGCTTCATCATGTGCTGGTGCACGGCATTGACCGACGCCATGTCGACCAGCCCGCGGCCGATGCCGGACTGGTTGGTCGCCAGCACCACGTGCCAGCCGGCATGGTTGAGCTGCGCCACCGCTTCCAGCGCGCCGGGAATCGGCTCCCACTCGTCGGGTTCCTTGACGTGGTCCTCACGGAAGCGATTGAGGATGCCGTCGCGGCCGATGATGATGAGCTTGGGCGCTTGCATGGTGATGAAGGTTCAGTCGCTCAACTCGCCAGGCGCGACAGGTCGGCCACGCGGTTCATCGCCGCGTGCAGCCGGCCCAGCAGCGCCAGGCGGTTGTTGCGCAGCGCCAGGTCTTCGGCGTTGACCATCACGTCGTCGAAAAACGCATCCACCGGCGCCTTCAGCCCGGCCAGCGCCTGCAGGCTGGCGGCGTAGTCGTGCGCGTCGAACAACGCGTCGGCCTTCGGGCCCAGCTCGGCCAGCGTGGCGGCCAGCGCCTGCTCGGCAGGCTCCTTCAGCAGGTCGGCCCAGACCTCGGTCGGCAGCGTGCCTTCGACCTTCTTCAGGATGTTGCCCACGCGCTTGTTGGCGGCAGCCAGCGAAGCGGCTTCGGGCAGCGCGGCAAAGGCACGCACCGCTTCGAGCCGGCGCGGCACGTCGCCCAGGCGCGCGGGCGCCAGCGCCAGCACGGCATCCACCTCCTGCGCGCTGTAGCCCTGGTCGCGCAGGCCCACGGCCAGGCGGTCGGCCAGGAAGGTGCCTAAAGCGGCGCTCGGGTCCTGGATCAGCTCGCCGAAGACCGGCACCGCCGCCTTGACCAGTGCCGGCAGCTCCAGCGACAGGTTCTTCTCGATCAGCAGCCGGATCACGCCCAGCGCATGGCGGCGCAGTGCAAACGGGTCCTTGTCGCCGGTGGGCAGCTGGCCAATGCCGAACAGGCCGATCAGCGTCTCCAGCTTGTCGGCCAGCGCCAGCACGGTGCCGGTGTGGTTGCGCGGCAGCGCGTCGCCGGCAAAACGCGGCTTGTAGTGGTCCTCGATGGCGATGGCCACGCCGTCGCGCAGGCCCTCGGCCCGGGCGTAGTAGCCGCCCATGATGCCTTGCAGCTCGGGGAACTCGCCGACCATGTCGGTCAGAAGATCGGTCTTGGCCAGCAGCGCGGCTTCGTGGGCCTTGTGTTCGAGCATGTCCAGCTCGTCCTTGGCCAGCACGGTGTACGGGTACACGGCCATGCGCAGCTGCTGCACGATCTCGTGCGCAATGCGGGCCACGCGCTCGCTGCGCTCGCCTTGCGTGCCGAGCTTGCCGTGGTAGACGACCTTGGCCAGGCCCGGCACGCGCGAGGCCAGCGTCTTCTTGCGGTCCTGGTCGAAGAAGAACTTGGCGTCGGCCAGGCGCGGGCGCACCACGCGCTCGTTGCCACCGATCACCGCGCTGGCGTCTTCGGGGCTGATGTTGCTGACCAGCAGGAAGCGGTTGGTCAGCTTGCCGTGGCCGTCGAGCAGTGGGAAGTACTTCTGGTTGGCCTTCATCGTCAGGATCAGGCATTCCTGCGGCACGGCCAGGTACTCGGCCTCGAACTGGCAGGTCAGCACGTTCGGCCGCTCGACCAGCGCCGTCACTTCGTCCAGCAGCGCGTCGTCCTCGATGGGCTTCAGGCCGAGCTTGGCGGCGGCGGCATCCAGCTGGCGGCGGATCTCGTCGCGCCGCTCGTCGAAGCTGGCGATCACTGCACCCTGCTCGCGCAGCTGCGTGGCGTAGCTGTCGGCGCTGGTGAGCACCACCGGGCTGACGGCCGCCTCGAAGCGGTGGCCTTGCGTCTCGCGGCCGGCCGTGAGGCCCAGCGCCGCGAGCTTCAGCACCTGTTCGCCATGCAGCGCAACCAGGCCGTGGGCCGGGCGCACGAACTTGACGTCGCTCCAGCCGTCAGCCAGCTGATAGGTCATGACCTTGGGAATGGGCAACTTGGCCAGCGCTTCGTCCAGCGCCTTCTGCAGGCCTTCTTCCAGCGCCACGCCGGGGGCCACTGCGTCCAGGAACAGGGTCTCGGCCTTGCCGTCGACCCGGCGCTGCAACTGGGGCAGCACCTCGGCGCCCAGACCCAGCGCCTGCAGCTTCTTCAGCAGCGCGGGCGTGGCTTCGCCCGTCGCCGTCAGCGCCACGGCGACCGGCATCAGCTTGTGCTGCACCGGCTTGTCGGCCGCCTTGGTGGCGACTTCCGTCAGGTGCAGCGCCAGCCGGCGCGGCGAGGCGTAGGCGGTGGCCACGCTGGTGGCCGTGGCCAGGCCTTGCGCCTTCAGGCTGTCGGCCAGCGTGCCGGCAAAGGATTGGCCGAGTTTCTTCAGCGCCTTGGGCGGCAGTTCCTCGACGAAGAGTTCGACGAGCAGGTTCTGGGTGGTCATGGTGCTCAAGCCGCCTTCTTCGAATCGTTTTTCTTGGTTTCCGCTTCGGCCTTGGCCACCAGCTGGGCTTGCACCTCTTCAGCCCAGGCCTTGGGCGCCATCGGGAAGCCCAGGCGGGCGCGGCTGTCCAGGTAACTGGACGCGACGGCGCGCGCCAGGTTGCGAGTGCGGCCGATGTAGGCGGCGCGCTCGGTCACGCTGATCGCGCCACGCGCGTCCAGCAGGTTGAAGGTGTGCACGGCCTTCAGCACCTGCTCGTAGGCCGGCAGCGCCAGCTTCGCGCCAATCAGCTGCTGGGCATTGCCTTCGTGTGCGCTAAAGGCCTGCAGCAGGAACTCGACGTTGCTGTGCTCGAAGTTGTAGGTCGACTGCTCGACCTCGTTCTGCAGGAACACGTCCCCGTATTTCAGGCCGTCCGTGTACACGAGGTCATAGACGTTCTCGACGCCCTGCAGGTACATCGCCAGCCGCTCCAGCCCGTAGGTGATCTCGCCGGTGATGGGCTTGCAGTCGATGCCGCCGACCTGCTGGAAGTAGGTGAACTGGGTGACTTCCATGCCGTTGAGCCAGACCTCCCAGCCCAGGCCCCAGGCGCCCAGCGTCGGGTTCTCCCAATCGTCCTCGACGAAGCGCACGTCGTTCTTCTTCAGGTCGAAGCCCAGCGCTTCGAGCGAGCCGAGGTAGAGCTCCAGGATGTTGGCCGGTGCGGGCTTCAGCACGACCTGGAACTGGTAGTAGTGCTGCAGGCGGTTCGGGTTGTTGCCATAGCGGCCGTCCTTGGGGCGGCGGCTGGGCTGCACATAGGCGGCCTTCCACGGCTCGGGGCCGAGCGCGCGCAGGAAGGTGGCGGTGTGGCTGGTGCCGGCGCCAACCTCCATGTCATAGGGCTGCAGCAAGGCACAGCCTTGCTGGCCCCAGTAGTCCTGGAGGCGAAGAATGAGTTGCTGGAAGCTGAGCATGGTGGGCACAGGAAGCGGCGGCCACGCGCACCGCAGCACATGGCCAAGCCTAGGAGCCGCAGGACGGCGTCAGGAGAATCGATTCTAAGTGTCGGCTGCAGAGGCGCGAGTGGGGGATGTGCCCTCCCGCCGCGGCATCACGCGAGCCGCCAGCAGCACAAGCGCCACCAGCAACCAAAGCGGCCACAGCCCGCAGCGGCTGAGCCAACGCGCATACGGCGTGTCGCCCTGGCGGCCCTGCACCGTCACGTCCAGCACGCCGGTGGTCCAGGCAGGCAGCGCCTGGGTGACCACGCCGTGGTGGTCGATGGCCGCCGTCATGCCGGTGTTGGTCGCGCGCACCAGCGGGCGCTGGAATTCCATCGCCCGCAGTTGCGAGAACTGCAGGTGCTGCTCCTGCATCATGTGCTTGCCGAACCAGGCCAGGTTGCTGGCGTTGACGAACATCGTGGCCGACTGCGGGCCAACGGCGCTGCCGGCAAAGTCCTCGCCGAACAGGTCTTCGTAGCAGATCAGCGGCCGCACGCGCTGGCCGCCAACCTCGAACACCGCTTCGTTGGTGCCATGTGCCTGATCGCCCAGCGGGATCTGCATCAGCTCGACGAACCAGCCAAAGCCTGGCGGAATGAACTCGCCAAACGGCAGCAGATGCCGCTTGCCATAGCCGTAGAAGCCACCCTTCGGGTCGCTCGCCAACTGCCGGGCCGAAACGCCGGCCATGGAATTGACATAGCCTTGCTGCGCGTCGCCCAGGAAGGTACCGATCAGCGCCGCGCGATCACCACCGGAAAAGGGCTGCACAAGCGACTGCCAGTAGCCCGGAGGCAGGTCTGCCTGCGGTATTGGCAGCACCGATTCAGGCGTGACGACGAGCTGGCCCGTTGCGCCCAGCAACTGCGCCTGCAGCGCGGCCATGTTCTCGCCAAAACGCTCGGGGTCGAACTTGATGTCCTGCGGCACGTTGGGCTGCAGCAGGCTGACCGTCAACTCGCCGGCGGGATGAGTGAAGTCCTTCGGCCCGAGCCAGCCCAGCACCGGCAACAGCAGCGCCACCGCGACCATGGCCGGCGCGCGGCGCGGCGCGCTCGCCAAAGCGGCCAATGCAGCAGCCAGCAGCGCAGCCACCGCGCCCATGCCGTAAACACCCACCCACGGCGCCAGCGGCGCCAGCAAGCCCTCGCTGTGGGCATAGCCCGAGGCGATCCACGGGAAGCCGGTGAACAACTGGGCCCGCGCCAGCTCGGCCATCAGCCAGCAGGCGGCGAACACCAGGCCGCGCAACAGCGGCGAGTGCCCGCGGCCCAGCCAGGCGGCCGCAGCCATGGCCAGCGCGAGGTAGAGCGACAGCAGCCCGGCCAGCAGCAGCACCGCAAGCGCGGCCAGCGGCATTGGCATGCCTCCGAAGTCGTGCATGCTGATGTAGAGCCACCACAGGCCGGCCACCAGCCAGCCCAGGCCGTAGCACCAGCCAGCCCAGGCGGCGCGGCGCGGCGTGGCGCGCTGCACTGCCCCGGCCAGCAGGGCCAGGCACAGCGGCTGCAGCCACCACCAGCCCAGCGGCGCAAAGGACGCAACCTGCAGCGCGCCCGCGGCCAGCATCAGCAGGCCCATACGTCCTGCAGGCGCGGCCAACCGGCCCGCGCTCACGCGGCGTCTTCGGCGATGACGCCGTTCGGTGCGCGGCGCACCTTGAACCAGCGCACCGCGCCGCCGCGGGTCAGCATCACGCTGAAGCTCAGGCCGTGGGTCATCACCGTTTCGCCGCGCTGCGGCACATGGCCCAGCTCATGGGCGATCAGCCCGCCAATGGTGTCGAAATCCTGCTCCGGCAGCGTCAGCACCAGGGCTTCGTTGACGGCGGCGATCTCGGCGTCGCCGGCCACGCGGTAGCTGCCGTCGGCCAGGGTGTAGACCCCGCTGGGCGCGTCGGCATCGTCGAACTCGTCCTCGATCTGACCGACGATGACTTCCAGCACGTCCTCGATCGTGATCAACCCTGCCGTGGTGCCGAACTCGTCGATCACGATGGCCAGGTGATTGCGATTGGAGCGGAAGTCGCGCAGCAACTCGTTCAGGCTCTTGGACTCCGGCACGAAGATCGCCGGGCGCAGCAAGGTGCGCAGGTTCAGCTCCGGCGCCCGCTGCAGCTTGAGCAAGTCCTTGCTCAGCAGGATGCCGATGATGTTGTCGCGCCCGCCTTCGGTGACCGGGAAGCGCGAGTGACCGGTGGCGATGACCTCGGCCAGCAATGTCTCGTAGCTCATGCCGATGTCCAGCACGTCCATGCGCGGGGCGGCGACCATCGCGTCACCGGCGGCCATGTCGGCCAGGCGCAGCACGCCTTCCAGCATCGCCCGCGACTGCGGCTCGATCAGCTCGCGCTGCTCGGCGCTGGCCAGGGTTTCGATCAGCTCGGCCTTGGAATCCGGTCCAGGAGAGAGGAATTCGACCACGCGCTCGAACAAGCTGCGGCCACCGCTTTCGGAGCCGGCGCGCTGGGCGGCGCCGGCAGCGGCATGACCCGGCCGCGGGGGCCGGGGAGACTGGGGTTCGGACACAAGGGGTGCCGGCAGTGGAGGAAGCGGGAGAATACTCGATTCGTTTTTCAGCCGCAGGGCAGCGGCGCGAGTTCGGCTTGACAGCGCCGGGGTCAGGCCTCAGAGTCCGCCCCCCGCGCCAGGCAAGGCAAATGCAAGCAAGAAACAAGCAAGAAACGGGCAATCATTCAGCGTTGGAATCGGCGCTGTCCATGGCTGGCCCTGCCGGCCAAACCCCGGCGCCAGCGCAAACCCGGCAGGGCATTGAAAATGCCAGACTGACCCCAAAGTGACGCCGATCCGGGGCCTGCTCCGCGAGAAGCCCCGCGACCGAAACCCTTCACCTACAGAAGCGCCGCCATGTCCCTGATTCCTGCGACCATCCTCACCGGCTTCCTCGGCTCGGGCAAGACCACCCTGCTCAAGCGCGTGCTGACGGAAGCCCACGGCCAGAAGATTGCCGTGATCGAAAACGAGTTCGGCGAGGAAAACATCGACACCGACATCCTGGTCACCGAGACCAAGGAGCAGGTGATCCAGATGAACAATGGCTGCGTCTGCTGCACCATCCGCGAAGATTTGCGCACCACGCTGGCCGACCTGGCAGCGCGCCGCCGCAAAGGCGAGCTGGATTTCGAGCGCGTGGTGATCGAGACCACCGGCCTGGCCGACCCGGGCCCGGTCGCCCAGACCTTTTTCATGGACGACGAGGTCGCCGAGAGCTACCAGCTGGACTCCATCCTGACGCTGGTCGACGCCAAGCACGCAGACCAGCAGCTCAACGACCGCGTGGAAGCCCAGCGCCAGGTCGGGTTTGCCGACCAGATCTTCATCAGCAAGACCGACCTGGTCGACGAAGCATCGGCCGATGCGCTGGCCCACCGCCTGAAGCACATGAACCCGCGCGCGCCGCAGCAGCGGGTGCACTTCGGCGAAGTGCCGCTGGCCAGCGTGTTCGACCTGAAGGGCTTCAACCTGAATGCCAAGCTGGACATCGACCCGGAGTTCCTGAACGACGGCGGCCATGACCACGCGCACGATCACCACGGCCATGAGCACCATGACCACGAACATGGCGAGCACTGCGACCACCCGCACCACCACCAGCACGACGACGACGTGAAGTCCTTTGTCTTCCGCGCCACCAAGCCGCTGTCGCCGACCAAGCTGGAAGACTTCCTGGGCGCCATCGTGCAGGTCTACGGCCCCAAGATGCTGCGCTACAAGGGTGTGCTGAACGTCAAGGGCAGCGAGCGCAAGGTCATCTTCCAGGGCGTGCACCAGCTGATGGGCAGCGACCTGGGGCCGAAATGGGCGCCAGGCGAAGCCAAGGTCAGCAAGATGGTGTTCATCGGCATCGACCTGCCCAAGGAAATCCTGCTGCAAGGCCTGGAAGGCTGTGTTGCCTGAGGCCGGCCGCGGCTGCATTGCCGGCAGTTTTGACACGGTCCTCGCCAGCACATGGCCGTTGCTTGAAAGCAGTGGAAAAAGGTCTTACCGTGAACTCAGACCGCGTGGCTACAATCCGCGCGCCCCGACCCGGCCCGTGACGTGGCATGTGCACCACAATCAAGCGCTACCGCGGGGTATAACCGCCCTTTCACGTGCGTTGTGGTGAGGAGACCGACCGTGAGCAAGACCCCGGCCAAGACTTCCGATTCCAGTCTGGAGTCCGATGCGGAATCCGCCAAGAAGCCAGCAGGTGCCAAAAGCGCTGCCGGCAAGAGTGCTGACAAGGCGACCGAAAAACCCGCCGCCGTGAAAGCTGCGGTGAGCCCGCCGGTGTCCTCCATCAGCCGCCCGCGCAGTGGCAGCGGACCGGTCAGTTCCACCGCCAGTTTTGCTGAGCGCTTTTCTCCTCCCAAGCCTTCGGCTAAACCCTATCCTGAACCCATGAATGCTGTGAAGCCTGCCGCGAAAGCAGACCCCAAGCTGGCCAACGCCTGGAAAACCAAGGCGGGCCGCGACCTGACCGAACCCGAGCTGATGGCCATGCCGGAAGCCGAGTACATGAACGAGAAGCAGCTGGAGTTCTTCCGCGCCAAGCTGCAGGAGCAGAAGGACGCGCTGCTGTCGAATGCCGGTGAAACCACCGAGCACCTGCGCGAAGACACCTCCATCGTGCCGGACCCGGCCGACCGGGCAACGATCGAGGAAGAGCACGCACTGGAGCTGCGCACCCGCGACCGCGAGCGCAAGCTGCTGAAGAAGATCTCGCAGTCCATCGCCCGCATCGACGCTGGCGACTACGGCTTCTGCGACGAGACCGGCGAGCCCATCGGCCTGGGCCGGCTGCTGGCCCGCCCGACCGCCACGCTGTCGCTCGAAGCGCAGCAGCGCCGCGAGCTCAAGCAGAAGATGTTCGGCGACTGAGCCGGCACTTGCGCTTTCCCAGAGCCGCCCTTCCCCTCGCGTGATCCTTCAGCCGGGCAAACCGCACCATGGCCAGCAGTAACGACAACGGTGGCGTGCTGCGCCGCATGGTGAAGATGGTGTCTTCACCGGCGCGCGACCTGATGGGTCTGCCCACCGATGCCGGCGCCAGCCAGTTTGCCGACGTCGAAAAGGCCGAGCTGAAGGCCATGATCGAGCGCAAGCGGCGCAACGATTTCGTGCGCAAGCGCGAGCTCGACATGTTGCGCCGCATCCGCCGCGAAGGCCTCAGCCCCGAACAGGCCAGCGCCTTGGGCGCCAGCTCCCGGCTGGACGACTCCGACGTGCGGCCCACGCACCTGCCCGGCGCCCCTGACCCGGGCATGAAGGCCAAGATCGACGCGATCGAGAAGCAGATGGTGGGCAGCAGCGGCTCGGCCCGGCTGCCACGCGGCGTGACCATGCCGCCCACGCTGACCACGCCGATCGAGAGCCAGACCACCGTGCCGGTGCCCGGCTCGGGCAGCATGCCGATGGACCCGACCCGGCCGATGTCGCTGTTGCCCGAACGGCTGGAATTCCGCGTCGCGCCTCCAGTGGCGGCACCGAATGCCGCCGCGGGCGCCGCCACCAGCGCCCGCCCGGCGGCTTCGGCCGCCAGCCGCCTGATGGCCGCCCCGCCGATGACGGGCGTGATCAACAACCCGCCAGTGCTGCAGCAGCCGGTGGGCCTGGGCAAGGCGCCCGAGCTTGCCGCGCAGCCGCCGGCCTCCGCCGGGACCATGGACGCCGGCGTGGTCGAGGTGCAGGAAATCACCCACGACCACGAGCTCGACGAAGCCGTGATTGCCTTTGCCAATGCCGACTTCGCCCTCTGCGAACGCGCGCTGGTGCAGCTCACCGCCGCTGGCGGCGCAAGGCAGAACCACAACGACACCTGGCTGGTGCTGTTCGACCTGTTCCGCGCCACCGGCCAGCAGGCCAGCTTCGACGCGCTGGCCAATGAATACCTGCAGCGCTTCCAGCGCTCGTCGCCACAGTGGTTCTCGCTGCCCAAGCTGGTGGCCGAAGCCGCCAGCCAGGTACCTGCAGCAGCCAGCACCGGCGCCGAGGTGGCCTGGGTCTGCCCGGCGCACCTGGACGTGGACGCCGTCACCCAGCTGAATTCCCAAACCCTGCAACTGCCGCAGCCCTGGGTGCTGGACTGGACCCAGCTGCAGAAGATCGACCCCGACGCTGCCGCGCGGCTGTACCGACTGATGCAGGGCTGGGCCCGGCGGGTGCTCGAGATGCGCTGGCTGTCGTCCGACCGCCTGTTCATGACGCTGCAGGACGCAGCGCCCGTGGGCGTGCGGGACGCCGATCCGGCCTACTGGATGACGCGGCTGGAAGCGCTGCGCATGATCAACCGGCCGGACCAGTTCGACGAAGTGGCCATCGACTACTGCGTGACCTACGAAGTGTCGCCGCCCAGCTGGGAGCCCACGCGCTGCTCGGCCCTCGTGGGCAGCTCGTCGGCCAACACCCAGTCGGCGCCGATGTCGGTGCTGAGCGAGCCCATCACCACCATCCAGGGCGCCAGCGAAGGCAAGAGCGGCTACAGCGTGACCTCGCTGGAACTCTCCGGCCAGCTCTCGGGCGACATTGGCCCGCTGCTGGGCATGCTGGACAACCGGCTGGGCACTGCGCGCATGGTGCACATCTCCTGCGCGCTGCTGATCCGCGTGGACTTCATTGCCGCGGGCGACCTGCTGAACTGGGTCATTGCCAAGCGCGCCGAAGGCCGCAACGTGCGCTTCACCGAAGTGCACCGGCTGGTGGCGCTGATGTTCGGCGCGATGGGCATCGTCGAGCACGCCTACGCCCAGCTCCGTCAAGCTTGAATTGGCGCACCCGGTCTCGCGGGTACGCGGGACCACCCGCCGAGCGGGTTGAGCCGCCACCTTGGGGCGGCCCGGCGCCGGCCGCAGAATGGGGCACCCGGCTTCGCGAAATACGCGAAGCCACCCGCCGGGCGGGTTGCGCAGGCCGCTTGGGGCGGCCCGGCGCTGCCTGCGCTCCGCGCTGATCCAACTTGCTGTCGGTTTCGCATTCCCGGTCTGAGAACTTGCATGGCGGCTTGCATTCCAACGTCGGCGCCCTCAGCTAACCCGTGTTTTCGCTTCCAAAACAATCCATGGACTCTTACCACGGCACCACGATCATCAGCGTGAGGCGGCGCGGGCCGGACGGCCAATGGCAGGTTGCACTGGGCGGTGACGGTCAGGTCACGCTGGGGCACATCGTCGTCAAGGCGAGCGCGCGCAAGGTGCGCCGGCTGCATCACGACAAGGTGCTGGCCGGGTTTGCCGGCGCGACGGCGGATGCCTTCACGCTGTTCGAGCGCTTCGAGTCGAAGCTGGAGAAGCACTCCGGCCACCTGGTGCGCGCGGCCATCGAGCTCACACGCGACTGGCGCACCGACAAGGTCTTGCGCAACCTCGAAGCCATGCTGGCCGTGGCCGACCGCGATGCCTCGCTGATCATCACCGGCAATGGCGACGTGCTGGAGCCCGAGCTCGGCCTGGTGGCCATCGGCTCCGGCGGCGCCTACGCGCAGGCCGCCGCCCGCGCGCTGCTGGCCCACACCGAAATGGGCGCCGCAGAGATCGTCAAGAAGTCGCTGGAAATCGCCGGCGACCTGTGCATCTACACCAACCAGAACCACACGATCGAGGTGTTGGAATGAGCATGACACCCCAGGAAATCGTGTCCGAGTTGGATCGGCACATCGTTGGGCAACAGGGTGCGAAACGCGCCGTCGCCATCGCCTTGCGTAACCGCTGGCGCCGCCAGCAGGTCGAGGACAAGCTGCGCGCCGAGATCACGCCGAAGAACATCCTGATGATCGGGCCGACCGGCGTGGGCAAGACCGAAATCGCGCGCCGGCTGGCGCAGCTGGCGGACGCGCCGTTCATCAAGGTCGAGGCGACCAAGTTCACCGAGGTCGGCTACGTTGGCAAGGACGTGGACACCATCGTGCGCGACCTGATGGACATCGCCATCAAGCAGGAGCGCGAAGCCGCGCTCAAGCGCGCCCGGCTGAAGGCCGAAGACGCCGCCGAGGACCGCATCCTGGACATCCTGGTGCCGCCGCCGCGCAGCAGCCAAGGTGGCGACGCCTTCGGTTTCACGCCGCCGCCCCCCGCGCCCACGCCGGACAACACCGCGCGCCAGGTCATGCGCAAGCGCCTGCGCGAAGGCTCGCTGGCCGACAAGGAGATCGAGCTGGAAGTGGCCGAGCCGCGCGCCAACCTCGACATCGTCAGCCCGCCCGGCATGGAGGCCATGGCCGAGCAGTTGCAAGGCCTGTTCTCGCAGATGGGCCAGCAGCGCAAGAGCCAGCGCAAGCTGAAGATTGCCGAGGCGCTGCAGATCCTCACCGACGAGGAAGCCGCCAAGCTGGTCAACGAGGACGAGATCCGCAGCAAGGCACTGCACAACGCCGAGCAGAACGGCATTGTCTTCATCGACGAGATCGACAAGGTCGCCTCGCGCAGCAACACCCAGGGCGCAGACGTGTCGCGCCAGGGCGTGCAGCGCGACCTGCTGCCGCTGGTCGAAGGCACGACCGTGAACACCAAGTACGGCATGGTCAAGACCGACCACATGCTGTTCATCGCCTCCGGCGCCTTCCACCTGGCCAAGCCCAGCGACCTGATCCCCGAGCTGCAGGGCCGCTTCCCGATCCGGGTCGAACTGCAGGCCCTCAGCGTGGACGATTTCGAGGCCATCCTCGGCAGCACGCACGCGAACCTGGTGCGCCAGTACCAGGCCTTGCTGGCCACCGAAGGCGTGATGCTGGACCTCGCACCCGACGGCATCCGCCGCCTGGCGCAGATCGCCTTCGAGGTCAACGAACGCACCGAGAACATCGGCGCGCGCCGGCTGGCCACGGTGATGGAGCGGCTGCTGGAAGACCTGAGCTTCGACGCGCCGAACCTGTCAGGCCAGACGGTGCAGCTCAATGCCGAGTCGGTGAACGCCAAGCTGGGCGAACTCGCGCACAACGAGGACTTGTCGCGCTACATCCTGTGAGCTGCTTCTCGCGAACAGGGCTCGCGTGAAGGGCTGCATCGGGCGCTCTTGACCCAGCGCAAGTGGCGGCGCGAGCGCGCGGCTAGTCTCGCGCCTCATGGCGCCTTCTTCCCCAGCCCACGAGCCCGTCAGTGCGACGATCCTGCGCCACGCCAGCTGGGGCTTGCGCGCCGCACCTCGCGAAAGCCCGCTGGCCGGGCGCGTCGAGCGGCGCTGGCGATGGCCGGTGGTGGCAGCGCTGCTGGCCACCATTCCTGCCTTCTACGCCGAGCTGCTGCTGCCCACCGGCAGCACCTGGGCCCCCTCGGCCTACCTGGTGGCGGCCGTGGTGCTGGCCTGCGCACTGATCGCGGTGGCCTGGCACACGCCGTCGCCGCGCCAACACCTGATGGCCAATCCAGGTGAGTGGCTGCTGATCGCCGGCCTGTTCAGTGCTGCGCTGCTGCCCACCAGCCAGGGCTCGGGCGCGGCACTGTCACTGCGCCTGGCCGTGGCACTCTTGACCTTGCTGCGCATGGTCTGGGCACTGAAGCACTTGCTGAACCGCGGCGGCCTGACCTACCTGCTGGCCATGGCGCTGATGGTGCTGCTGGGCTGCGGCCTGGGGTTCTGGTGGCTGGAGCCCACGGTGCACACGCTGGGCGACGGCCTGTGGCTGGCGTTCACCACGGCCGCCACCGTGGGCTACGGCGACCTGGTGCCGACCACGCCCGCGTCCAAGATCTTCTCGGTCTTCGTGGTGCTGCTCGGCCTGGGCGTGCTCACGCTGGTCACCGCGGCAATTGCCACCAGCTGGATCGAAACCGGGGAGCGCCGCATGGAGCGCGAGATCCTGCAGGACATGCGCCACGAGATGGCCCGTCTGCGCCATGAGCTGCAGGCCTTGCGGGAAAGCCTGCCAGGGTCGTCTAAAAAAGACTAGAGCGCCAGCCTGTGCGACTGGATGTGCAGCAGGCCGTCGAAGATCAAGGATTCGACCAGTTCGTGCGGCACGTCCAGGTAAGGCGCCACTTTCCAACCTGCGCCACCGGTCATCAGCAGCACCGGCTCTTCACCACCGCTGCGCGCCGCCAGGTGGGCGCGCATGCGGGCAATGGCGCCGGTGATGGCATAGGTGCCGCCGCTGGTCAGTGCGTCGGACGTGTTGGCCGGGAACGGCATCACCTCGCCGGTCGGCACGCGCAGGCCGGCGGTGCCGCTTTCGAGCGCGCGCAACATGATGCCGTGGCCCGGCAGGATCAGCCCGCCAAGGAACTTGCCGTCGCGGTCCAGCGCGTCGACTGTCACCGCCGTGCCGACCATCACCACCAGCGCTGGCCGGGCCGGGCCGCGCGCCAACACATGGCCGCGCGCACCAATGAGCGCGACCCAGCGGTCCGCACCCAGGCGCATCGGGTGGTCGTAGCCGTTCGTCACGCCGGCCTCGTGGTTGCCCGGCACCACCCAGCGCGGCGTCAGGTCCCACAGCTCCAGCTGCTCCTCGACCCGCCGCCGCACCGCCTCGCCGGCGACCACGCAGCCCAGCATCGTGGACGGCACGGCCAGCGAGCGCCAGTCCTGCTCGGCCAGCGTGTCGATGGTCTCCAGGAAGCGTGCGCCATGCGCCAGCACCGCGGCGCCGGGCTGCGGCGACGCGTACTGCGCCCATTTCAGCCGGGTGTTACCGATGTCGATCGCCAGAAAACTCATGGCGGCGAGCGTAACAGCGTGTTTGGCCTGCTTGATTGCTTAAGGGAAACCACCAGGGCGCGCACGGGTTTTGACGCGGCGCCGGTCGGCCGGAGAATGGCATGATTTCGGTTGACGTTTACGTTAACGTCAATTGGACCCAGACTTCCGGATCCCACCCGATCTGCACAGGCATTCCCATGACCGATCTCTCCGCTGCGCACCAGGCACTCGCCCACTACAAACCCACCCACAAGGTGCGCATCGTCACCGCCGCCAGCCTGTTCGATGGCCACGACGCCGCGATCAACATCATGCGGCGCATCCTGCAGGGCATGGGCGCCGAGGTCATCCACCTGGGGCACAACCGCTCGGTCGACGAAGTCGTCACCGCAGCGCTGCAGGAAGACGTGCAGGGAATCGCCGTCTCCAGCTACCAGGGCGGCCACACCGAATATTTCCGCTACATGGTCGAGCTGCTGAAGGCCCGCGGCGGCGAGCAGATCCAGGTGTTTGGCGGCGGCGGCGGCGTGATCGTGCCGCAGGAAATCAGCGCGTTGGCCGACGTCGGCGTGCGCATCTTCAGCCCGGAAGACGGCCAGCGCATGGGCCTGCAAGGCATGATCGGCGAGATGCTGATGCGCTGCGACCTGCGGCTGTCGGCCGACGCCGCAGGGCTGCTCGAAGCGCTGCAGTCCAAGGACACGACGAAACGCTGGCGCGCCCTCGCCCAGCTGATCACGATGCTGGAAAACGGCGAGGCCGCCCCTGCCGTCATGGACGCCGTGCAAACCGCCGCCGCGCAGCGCCATGCGCCGGTGCTGGGCATCACCGGCACAGGTGGCGCCGGCAAGAGCAGCCTGACCGACGAACTCATCCGCCGGCTGCGGCTGGACCAGGACGATGCGCTGCAGATCGCCGTGATCAGCATCGACCCGTCTCGCCGCAAGAGCGGTGGCGCGCTGCTGGGCGACCGCATCCGCATGAACGCGATCCAGCCCTGGGGCAAGGGCGCGAAGGTTTACATGCGGAGTTTGGCAACGCGCGACACCGGCTCGGAAGTTTCCGCTGCGCTGCCCTCGGTGCTGTCTGCCTGCCAGGCGGCCGGCTTCGACCTGATCATCGTCGAGACCTCCGGCATCGGCCAGGGTGACGCGGCCATCGTGCCGCTGGTGGACGTGCCGATGTACGTGATGACGCCGGAGTTCGGCGCCGCCAGCCAGCTCGAGAAGATCGACATGCTGGACTTCGCCGAGTTCGTCGCGATCAACAAGTTCGACCGCAAGGGCGCGGCCGACGCACTGCGCGACGTCGCCAAGCAGGTGCAGCGCAACCGCGAAGCCTTCAATGTGATGCCCGACCAGATGCCGGTCTTCGGCACCATGGCCAGCCGCTTCAACGACGACGGCGTGACCGCGCTGTACCAGGCGCTGAAATCCCGGCTGGGCGCGCTGGGCCTGCCGCTCAAGGACGGCCGCCTGCCCGCGGTGAACACCCGCCACAGCACGCACCAGGTGCCCATCGTGCCCGGCGCGCGCGTGCGCTACCTGGCCGAGATCAGCGACACCGTGCGTGGCTACAAGGCCCGCGCCCGCAGCCAGGCCAGGCTAGCGCGCGAGATCCAGCAGCTGCGCGAAAGCGCCCGCATGCTGACCGAAGCGCGGCCGGAAAAGAACAACGCGGTGGCTGCGCTGGACGACCTCGCACAGCAGCGGGACCAGCGCCAGGACGCCGACGCCCGTGCGCTGCTCGCCGACTGGCCCGTGCTGCGCGAGGCCTATGCGGCCGACGAGCTGGTGGTCAAGGTGCGCGACAAGGAAATCCGCTCGGCGCTGACCACCACCTCGCTCTCAGGCAGCAAGATCCGCAAGGTCGCGCTGCCGCAGTATGAGGACCATGGCGAGATTCTGAAATGGCTGATGCTGGACAACGTGCCCGGCCGCTACCCCTACACCGCCGGCACCTTCGCCTTCAAGCGAGAGGGCGAGGACCCGACGCGCATGTTCGCTGGCGAAGGCGACGCCTTCCGCACCAACCGGCGCTTCAAGCTGGTGTCCGAAGGCATGCCGGCGCACCGGCTGTCCACCGCGTTCGACTCGGTCACGCTCTACGGCCACGACCCGGACCTGCGGCCGGACATCTACGGCAAGGTCGGCAATTCAGGTGTCTCTATCGCGACGCTGGACGACATGAAGGTGCTGTACTCGGGCTTCGACCTGTGCAGCCCGACGACCTCCGTCAGCATGACGATCAACGGCCCGGCGCCGACCATCCTGGCGATGTTCATGAACACCGCCATTGACCAGCAGCTCGCCAAGTTCGAGGCCGAACACGGCCGCGCGCCGGACGCAGCCGAGATGGCCAAGCTGCGCGCCTGGGCCCAGGCCAATGTGCGCGGCACGGTGCAGGCCGACATCCTCAAGGAAGACCAGGGCCAGAACACCTGCATCTTCTCGACCGAGTTTTCACTCAAGGTGATGGGCGACGTGGCCCAGTACTTCGTGCAGAACCAGGTGCGCAACTTCTACTCGGTCAGCATCTCGGGCTATCACATTGCCGAGGCCGGCGCGAACCCGATCAGCCAGCTGGCCTTCACGCTGAGCAACGGCTTCACCTTCGTCGAAGCCTACCTGGCGCGCGGCATGCACATCGACGATTTCGCGCCCAACCTCAGCTTCTTCTTCTCCAACGGCATGGATCCGGAATACACCGTGCTGGGCCGCGTGGCGCGCCGCATCTGGGCCGTGGCGATGAAGGAGAAATACGGCGCCAACGAACGCTCGCAGAAGCTGAAGTACCACGTGCAAACCTCCGGCCGCAGCCTGCACGCGCAGGAGATCCAGTTCAACGACATCCGCACCACGCTGCAGGCCCTGATCGCCGTCTACGACAACTGCAACAGCCTGCACACCAACGCTTTCGACGAGGCCATCACCACGCCCACCGAAGACAGCGTGCGCCGCGCAATGGCCATCCAGCTCATCATCAACCGCGAGTGGGGCCTGGCCAAGAACGAGAACCCCAGCCAGGGCGCGTTCATCATCGAGGAGCTGACCGAACTGGTCGAAGAAGCCGTGCTGGCCGAGTTCGAGAAGATTGCAGAGCGCGGCGGCGTGCTGGGCGCGATGGAAACCGGCTACCAGCGCAGCAAGATCCAGGAAGAGAGCATGCACTACGAGATGCTCAAGCACACCGGCGAGTACCCCATCATCGGCGTGAACACCTTCCGCAACCCACGGGGCGAAGAAGTCAGCGCCAGCATCGAATTGGCCCGCTCCACCGACGAAGAAAAGCAGAGCCAGCTCACCCGCCTGCAGGACTTCCACGCCCGCCACGCCGACCGGGCCCCCGCGATGCTGCAGCGCCTGCAGCAGGCCGTGATCGCCAACGACAACGTCTTTGAAGTGCTGATGGACGCCGTGCGCGTCTGCTCGCTGGGCCAGATCACCGCTGCGCTGTTCGAGGTGGGCGGGCAGTATCGGCGCAGCATGTGAGGCTGGTCTCGGCCATTTGTTCTTAATCCACCGCGTCCTCGCCGAGCAACCCGATCTCGCGCTCGATCTCGGCAACGCTGGGCAGGCTGGTTTGTAGCTCGGCTGGCAATGATTCGATCAGCTGGTATTCCGCCACGCCCATGGGCTTGGCCGTATCGCGCAGCGCGTACTCGGCCACTACCTTGTTCTTGGTCTTGCAGAGCAGCAAACCGATGGTTGGCGCATCCTCGGATGCCTTTAACTGCGCATCCACCGCGGTGAGGTAGAAGCCAAGTTGCCCGATGTGCTCCGGCTTGAACGCGCCCGCCTTCAGTTCGATCACCACGTAGCAACGCAGCTTGAGATGGTAGAAAAGCAGGTCGATGAAGAAGTCGTCTCCACCCACCTCCAGCGGTACCTGCCGACCCACGAAGGCAAAACCGGCCCCAAGCTCCAACAAGAAGCGGGAGATGTGGCGTACCAGTGCCGATTCAATGGCCCGTTCGTCCGCTTCGGCACCAATGCCAAGAAAGTCGAACAGATACGGGTCTTTCAACGTCGTGCGCGCAAGATCAGAGCCGGGCGCAGGCAGTCGGCTTTCAAAGTTGGTCACCGCCCGCCCTTCTCGCTCCAGCAAGCGGCTCTCGATCTGGTGCGTGAGCACATTGCGTGACCAGCCGTGGGTCATCGCGCGTGTCGCGTAAGCCAGACGTGTTGCCGGGTCTTTGAGCTTGGCAAGCAGCACGAGGTTGTGGCCCCAGGGCAAGTGTCCAACAGCCTGTTGGACATTTGCCTCGTCGGGCCAGGCCTCTGCGAATGCACGCATGTACAGCAAGTTGGCGCGCGAAAAGCCCCTCATCTCCGGGAAAGCCGTCCGCAGGTCATGCGCCAGCCGCTCGACGACCTTGGTGCCCCACCCCTGAGCCGACTGCCGCGCCAGAATGTCGCGGCCGATCTGCCAGTACAGCAAGACAAGCTCGCGATTCACCGAAAGCGCGGCCCGCTGCTGCGCGCCATGGATGCGGGTCTTCAGTTCGGCCACCCGATCCAGATAGCCGGCAGGCGGCGATGTCAGCGAGACAGGTCGGGACGTTGGCATGAGCGGCAATTGCATCCGTGGCGCGGGCGGAGGCTGCATTCTCGCCCGCGGACCTCGCCCATGCATGCGCAGAAACAAGCGCTTCGCTGACAAAACTGCGCGGCGCTCACCGCCACAATCGGCATGGCAGCCGGGCGTTCCCGGTTGGGATGCAAGCACGATGGCGGCAAGCGAAACGGCCTCGCAGACTGGCGGCGGTAGTGCGCCGGCCCCACAGACGGTGGAGGCGCGGCGGGCTGACCTGCGCCGCATGAAACTCATTGCCGCTGGCATGCTGGTGCTGGCGATTGCGGGCCTGGTGCTGGCCGAATGGCAAGGTGCGCAAGGCGGCTGGGCCTGGGTCAAGGCGTTCTGCGAGGCGGCGGCTGTGGGTGCGATGGCCGACTGGTTCGCGGTCGTGGCGCTGTTCCGCCATCCGCTGGGCCTGCCGATTCCGCATACCGCCATCGTGCCCGAGAGCAAGGACCGCATTGCCGACAACCTCGCGGCCTTCGTGCGCGACCATTTCCTCGAACCCGGCACGCTGCTGGCCAAGCTGGAGCAGGCCGACCCTGCGGCCAAGCTGGCCGAATGGCTGGCCGAGCCGGGCAACACCCAGCGGCTGACCGGCATCCTGCAGGCGGCGGTGGCCGAAGGCCTTTCGCTGATGGACGATGACGCGGTGCGCCGCCTGATCGACAAGCAGCTGGCGCGGCTGGTGGAACGCTGGGACGCGCCTGGCGCGGCCAGCCGCCTGCTGCAGCTGCTCACGCAGGACGGCCGCCACCACGAGCTGCTGGACAGCGCGCTGAAGCAGGCCGGCGTCTACCTGCAGCAGCCCGAGGTCAAGGAGCAGGTCTCGGACATGGTGCTGAAATACGCCCGGCGCGAATGGCCCAAGATGCTGGCGGTGGTCGGCTGGGTCAAGTCCCCCGACACCATGGCCGACGACTTCGCCGTGAAGCTGACTGACGCGCTGCTGGACGAAATGGCTGCGGTGCTGAACGAGCCCGGCCACCCGCTCAGGCAGCGTTACCACGCCTGGTTCGAAGGTTTCATCGAACGCCTGCAGCACGACCCTGCGTTGCGCGACAAGGCCCAGGCCCTGAAAGTCGAGCTGCTGCAGCACCCAGCGCTGCGCGATTACGTGGGCAGCCTGTGGACCGACCTGAAGGCCCACCTGCAAGCCAACCTCTCCGCCCCCGATTCACCGATGGCCGAGCGCCTGCAGCAGGCCATGGCGCGGCTGGGCAAGGAGCTGGGCCGCGACCCGGCGCTGCGCGTGGCCATCAACCGTCATGTGCTGTCCGTCGCCGGCCGCATGGCCGAGTCCATGCGCTTCACGCTCACCCACCACATCTCGCAGACCATCAAGGGCTGGGACACGCCGCACCTGGTCGAACAGGTCGAGCTCGGCGTCGGCCGCGACCTGCAGTTCATCCGCCTGAACGGCACGCTGGTGGGCGGGCTGATCGGGCTGCTGCTGCACGCCTTGCTGCTCCTGGTGCACTGAAAGCGCCGGCTGGGGCCTAAAAAAACAGCGATCCCGGCGTCATCTGCAAGCTCAGCCACTCGTCTAGAGTGGACAGGCCACATCGAGGCCTGTGTGTGTCCCCACCTGACCTGGAGCCCGCATGACCCACCAATACCTGTTGCTGCTGCACGAAACACCCGCCCGCTACGCGGACATGAGCGCCGACGAGATGCAGGAGATCGTCGCTCGGTACGCCGCCTGGGCGCAGCAGATGGCCGAGCAAGGCCACCTGGCTGGCGGCGAGAAGCTGGTCGACGACGGCGGCCGGCAGCTGCGGCTGGTCAACGGCCGGCCCGTGGCCACCGATGGCCCGTATGCCGAAGCGCATGACGTGATCGGCGGCACCTTCGTGCTCAAGGCTGAAAGCGATGCCCAAGCCGAGGCCCTGGCCGCCACCTGCCCGCACCTGAACGGCGGCAACTGGATCGAGCTGCGGCGCATCGACCCGGTGAACTGAGCCTTGCCACCCACCCCGGCATGCTCGCCGAACTGATCGCCGGCCAGCGCCCGCGCCTGCTCGCGCACCTGGTCCGCCACTTCGGCCTGGCCCACCTGGCGCTGGCCGAAGACGCGGTGCAACAGGCCTGCCTGCGTGCGCTGGACCACTGGCCGCGCGAAGGCCAGCCCGCCAACCCCGCCGGCTGGCTGCTGCGCGTGGCCGAGCACTGGGCGATTGACCAGCTGCGCGCGGCCCGGCCGCTGCAGGCCTGGGACGATCTGCCCGCTGAGCAGACCGAAGCCTTTGCTGCGGCGCCGGCCGCCAGCGCGCGTTTTGCCGGCGAGCTGGACGACGACGAGCTGGCCTTGCTGTTTGCTGCCTGCCACCCCGCCGTGCCGCCGGCCTCGCAGGTGGCGCTGGCGCTGCGCAGCCTCACTGCACTGCCGCTGGACACGCTGGCCGACGCACTGCTCACCACCGAAGCCGGCCTGGCCCAGCGCCTGGCCCGCGCACGCCAGTTGCTGGTCGGCGCGTCGCTGGCCGTGCCCGCCGGGCCTGAGCTGCCCGCGCGGCGCGAGGCCGTGCTGGCCACGCTGCTGGTGATGTTCGGCGAGGGCATGAAAGCCAGCGGCCGCCAGGGCGACCGGCTGGCTGGCGAGGCCCGCGCGCAAGCGCTGTGCTGGGAGTCAGTTCGCCTGGCCCGCGCGGTCGCGGCCCACCCTCACACCGCCAGCGGCGAGGCCGACGCGCTGGCCGCCCTGTTGCTGCTGCACGGTGCCCGCCTCAGCGACCGGCTGGACGAAGCGGGCGACATCATCCCGCTGCCCGGCCAGGCCCGGGACCGCTGGGACGCCGGCATGATCCGCATGGGCCTGGCGCACCTGCAAGCGGCGCAAGGCACGCCTGCCGAGCGCGGCAGCGGCCCGGCCACGTCCCATGCCCCGCGGCTGACGCGCTACCACGTGCTGGCCGGCATCGCCGCCGAGCATGCGCTGGCGCCCGACCCTGCGCGCACGCACTGGCCGCGCATCGTCGCCGGCTACGCCCTGCTGCTGCGACTGGACCCTTCGCCCGCGCCGCGCCTGGGCCATGCGATTGCGCTGGCCGAAGCCGGCGAGCCCGCCCAGGCGCTGGCGCTGCTGCAGGCCTGGCTGCCGCAAGGACCCGCCGCGCTGCGGCCCCATGCCTTGGCGGCGATGGCCCGCGCCCACGAAAGGCTGGGCGACACCGCCCAGGCCCTGGCCAGGCTCGGCGAAGCCATCGCCTGCGTGCGCCACCCGGCCGACGCGCGCATGCTGCAGGCCCGTGCGCGCGCGCTGGCCGCAGCAGCGCAACGAAGGGCTACGCCGCCTTGCCGCTGAGCCAGCGGTGCACCGCGCCGGCGAAGCCTTCTTCGGTCTGCAGCTGCTCGCGCCGGCACAGGTTCACCAGGTAGCCGGCCAGCTTGTACGACAGCGCGCGCAGGTCGTCCTGGCCGTCCTGGAAGAAGTGGCCGGCTTGCAGCAGGTTTTGCAGCGTCCATTCGATCTCGCTGGCCGCAATGTCGAAGCCGTTGGCGCGCAGCCGGTCCTGCGCACGGGCCGCGTGGCCCTCGGCGCCGCCGGAAGCGGTTTCCGCCACGGCTTCGAGCAGCGCGCGGAAGGCTGCAGGCGCCAGCGGCGGGGCGCCGGTGTGCTGGTGCACTTGCAGGATCAGCGCGCGCAGCGGCGGCTCCACGCCGGCCAGGCGCTCGTCGTCCGGCGGCAGATTCGTCAGTGACGGGATTGCCGGCGCGGGCGCGGGCAGCTCGATGCCCAGCGCCTCGCGCACGAAGACCGCCGGGTCGATCAGCAGGTCGGCCGAGGCACGGTAGGCGGCTGCGGGGAAGCCAATGGCCAGCACGGTGGTGCGGCGGTCGGCGCGGCGCAGCTTGCGCAGCACCGGCGTGAAGTCGGCGTCGGCCGAAAAGAGGATGAACTCGTCGAAGGCCGGCTCGTTGTGCATCAGGTCGACGACGTCCAGCACCAGGTGGATGTCGGTGGCGGTCTTGCCTTCGCTGGTCAGCGGCGGGCAGTCGATGACATCAAAACCGGTTTGGTTGAACGCCGTGCGGTAGCGCTGGTAGGCCTGCGGATTCAGGTAGCAGCGGCGCGCCAGCAGCCGCCGCTTGGCGCCCGGCAGCGCATGTTCGGGCGGCGGCAGGCTGTGCAGCAGCCAGTCCACCCAGCGCATGGGCTGGCGGGCGAACTGGTCGGCCACGGCGGGGTCCAGCTCGCGCAGGCCGGAGTAGACATTGTCGAAATCGACGAACAGCGCACTTTTCATGGCGACCATTCTCGGCCCTGGCGAGCGGCACCGGCCGCGACCGCCGGCCTGAGGCTACCCGAAAGGAGGATGCGGCGCGGCGCGGCGGCTGCGCAGAATCGGCCGTTGCCGCTCGTCTGCCAGGAATCCGTTCCATGTTCCCACGCCCTTCCGCCGCCGCCGCGGCGCCCACATGAACAGCCCGCTGCGCGAGGACCTGAGCCCGTCGCTGGCGATGCTGGGCATTGGCACGCTGGAAGAAGCCGCTTACCGCGAACTGCTGCGGCGGCCGGGCAGCACGGTGGAGGCGCTGGCCGAATCGCTGGGCAGCGACGCCGGCAGCGTGACGGCCGCCACGCAGGAGCTGGCCCGCAAGGGCTTCGTGACGCACGCGCCGGAGCGGGTGCCGCGGCTGTTCGCTTCGCCGCCGGACATTGCCATCGAGTCGCTGCTGCTGCAGCGCCAGCAGGAGCTGCAGCTGGCGCGGCTGGCCATTCCGGCGCTGCAGCGCGTGGGCGGTGCGGCGCCGGCCGGCGCGCCCATCGTCGAGGTGATCGACGCCGACCCGGCCGCCCAGTGGCAGCCCTACGAGCAAAGCCACCGCGGCGCGGTCAAGGAAGTCATGGTGCTGGTGCGGCCGCCGTTCCTGGTGTCGGCACCGGACCGGCTGGAGACCGCCCGCGCCGAGGCCCGCGCCCGCGGCGTGCGTTACCGCAACATCATTCACCCAGACACACTGCAACTGCCCGGCTGGCCCGAGGCGCTGCGGCGCGTGAGCGAAGCCGGCGAGGAACTGCGCCTGCTGTCGCAGCTGCCGTTCAAGATGATCGTGGCCGATCGCGGCTTCGGCCTGCTGCCGCTGAACATCGACGAGCCCGAAGGCCCGATGCTGCTGCTGCGCGGCTCGGCCGTGCTGGACGCGCTGTGTGAGCTGTTCGAGACGCTGTGGCAGCGCGCCGCGCCGCTGCGCTTCAGCCCCAGTGGCGAGATGACGCTGGGCACGGCCGCCGACACCGAGCCGGACGCGATGCTGCCGCTGCTGGCTGCCGGCATGAAGGACAAGAAGATCGCCGAGCAGCTGGGCATTTCCGAGCGCACGCTGATGCGCCGCATCGACGGCCTGTACCGCTCGCTGGACGCGCGCTCGCGCTTCCAGGCCGGCTGGCTCGCGGCCTGGCGCGCGGCCGGTCAACCGCCGCCCACCCCCTCGCCTCCGCTCCCGCCCTGAATTGAAAAAGGCCCGCGAGGGGCCTTTGCTTGGGTGGCGCAGGCGACGCTTACTTCTGCGCCTTCACCGCACGGCGCTGCAGGCTGCCGTCCGCCGTCACGAAGAAGTTGCCGATCACGACCGAGGCCTCGGCATAAGACGGGTCGCTCTTGCGGCCCATGTACAGGCGCAGGCCGCCTTCGGCGCCGCTCTTCAGCTTCTTGGACAGTGCCAGCGGGAACTGCAGCGTCTTGGTCTGGCCTGCGTCCAGCTTGATCAGGCTGGGCTTCATCGACTGCTCGGTACCGGCGGTGAAGATCGCCACGCCCAGCGGCGAGCCGGACATGTAGGCGTTCACGTTCACCCAGGTCCACATTTCCAGCGGAGCGCCGGTGGTGTTGGCCAGGTCGACCGACAGCGTGCAGGCGCCCGCTTCGGTGGTGACCGTGTCGCAGCCACTCACATTGGCCACGGCCATCGGCGGCAGCGAGAGCGACAGGTCGATGCGCTGGTTGGCACTGGTCGGCGCGTTGAACGCCGGGCTGCGTGCAATGCCGTAGCCACCGCGCGCCTGGGCCTCGAACTGGTAGCGGCCGGCCGGCACCTGCATGGTGTTGAGCTGGTACTTGCCGGTCTCGTCCAGGTAGACGAACTCACCCGGCTCCTGCGAGCAGAACTCGTCCGTCTCGCGCAGGCAGATCCACAGGTTCATGCGCGGCGACAGCGCCACCGGCAGCGGCACGCCGGTGTCGGCGGCTGTGAGCGTGCCGACGATGAACGTGCCCTTGGCGGAAGCGGCCTTGCCAGCTTGCAGCGCGCCCTGGCGCGCCTTGGCCGCGGCCGTCCTGCCCGGCTGCTGGGCCGCCAGTTGTTGCGCCACGCCTTGCAGTTGCGACTCGACGCCGCCCGCCGTCTGCGCCAGCCGCACGCCCTGGCTGAAGCCGGTCGTCTGGTTCGGCTGGCCAGGAGGCGAGGCGAAGAAGCTCACGATGGAATAGGCGCCGGTGTCGCGCGTGCCCACGTAGACGGACTGCGTGACCTGGCGCGTCTCGCCGGCCGCCAGCGTCAGCACCATCGGCTTGTAGCTGCCGTTGCCGCTGCTGTACTGGGTGTCCGGCGTGGGCATGTTGGTGCGGGCCGTCACCTGCGCCCAGACCTGCGTCTTCACGTCCTTGGTCGAGTGATTGGTGACCTGGTAGCCAATGTCGCACCAGCCGTTGTTCAGCGTGGTGCAGGGGTTGAACTCGGCAAACGCGATCTGCTGCGGCTTGAGCAGCAGCGCCTGCTGCAGCGTGCCTTCGGCCTCCAGCTTGAAGTGCTTGGTGTACTTGGTGCTGAAGTCGTTGGCACCGGCCACCAGCTGGTATTTGCCGGCCGGCAGGCCATCGGTCGCAATCGCCCAGGTGCCATCGTCCAGCACCCCGCCGCCATTGGCAAAGGCAGTGCAGAAGTCCTGCTCGGTGCCCGAAACGTCGCACTGGTACAGCGCGACAAACGGCCACAGCGAGGCATCAATGGCGTGGCCCTGGTCGTCGAGCAGCGTGCCGCTGACGGCGCCAGCGTGCGCCGCGCCGGCGGCCATCGCGCCCAGCAGCGCGGCAGCGCCCAGGGCACGGGAGTGAAGGGAAAACAGCATGGGAAGAATCCTGGTGGGTGTGCCGGAAGGCCGGTGGCCAAGCCTGCGGCAGGTCCGCCACCAGGCCCGATGGAGGCACCGGGGTCGTGGACCGATGTTCAGGCATCTGCCGGCACAGCGGCACGGCCGTCTTCTGCCATGGCAGAAGATGGTCAGGGCAAGTTCACCAAGCTGTCAGCGATGGACCAGCCCGAAGCCGCATCGCGCCTAGCCCTGCCGGCTTCTGAACGTGCGCGCTCAGGTTCTTTCCGCAGCCATGGATTTGGCAAAGACGCGGTTTTCATATGCCTTGCCTTCAATGACGTACTGCGTCGCTCCCACGTCCCTGTATCCCAGCGCCGGGTAGACCTTCAATGCCCGTGCATTGCCCACCCAGGCCGTGAGCCACACATGCGCAGCCGCCCTCTCCTGTGCCTTGCGCTCGGCCATCGCCATCAAGCGCCTGCCGATGCCGCAACCCTGAAACGGCGCTTGCACGTACAAGCGCAGGACTTCGATTCCATTGGTCGCCGGAACCGGGCAGACCGTGTCAAACGCCAGGTCCAGGAACCCCACCAGCCATTCGCCACGCTCTGCGACCGTGATCTCGACGTTTGGGTCACGCAAGCGCCTCTCGAACGCAGCCAGCGAATAGACCTGGCTCGCCTCCCGCGCCAGGTCGGTGTTGATGCCGTTGGTGGCGTAGGTGTCCAGAAAAACCTGTGTGGCCAGCACGCTCAGGCGGAGCGCGTCTTCGGGCGTGGCCGTTCGGTAGATGAAATCCTGGCTCATGGCAAGTCAGGCGTCGCGGCTGGCAAGGTCTGCACCCTGGGCTTCCTGTGACGGCGGCCTGGCCAGATGAAGCAGGATGTACACGACCACCATGGGCGCGACAAGGCCAGAGAGCAGCCGAACGAGTGGCAGGTAGTTTGCCTGGGCCAGGTGGAAGGAGACGGCAGGCGCCAGTGAAACAGCCAGGGCCAGCCAAAGCAGCCAGAACCCCACCCGCCAGCGAACCTGCGACCTCGCCGGCACGCCAAACTTTGCCCGCGCCCAGCCGATCAGTGCGGACAGCGCAGCACCCACCGCCACCGAGGTAAGCGCCATGTGCCAGGGCGCAACGAAATACGGCCGGCTGGGTGTGAACAGCGACACGAAGAAGTACACGAGAACCGCACCCCCGAGTACCAGCGTTTGAGTGCGCGACAGGAACGGTCTGTGGAACGAACTCGAATGGTCAGGCTGCAGCATGAGACCGCGGGAGAACGAGCGCCATGTGCACCTTGCCCTTGAGGCCGGTGTCAGTGCGAATCGCCGCCGGCTGAACGCCCCAGGTGGTAAACCCGACGGCGCGATAGAGCCGAAGCGCTGGCTCGTTGCCTTCGGTCAGGGTGAGGCTCAAGGACAGGATCTCGGGCCTGGCGGACGCGGCGGCAATGGCGACCTTCATGAGGGCAAGGCCCACTCCGCAGCCACGCTGTGCAGCTTGAACGTACATGCCCAGAACGAGCACCGCGTGACGGGTCTTGGGCTTGGCCGAGTACTCAAGTGCGACAGTGCCAACCAGCTTGTTGCCTCGCCAGGCTCCGAATGAGGTGGCCAGACCCTCGGCGCTGCCGATGCGCTTGATCCACCAGGACTCGGGTTCAGCTCGGCGCTCAGTTGCTGTGGTGGTGAACGCGTCTGGCGCTTGCTCGTAGGCTTCCAGCATGAGCGCGCGGTAGGCGGATGCATTGGCGGCAGCAAGCGTGGAAATGTGCGTCGTCATGCAGCTCGTCGTTCAAGGTGGGAGGTCGAATGCGGCTTGCTGCAATGCATCGGCTTGAGTGTGTATCGCGTCAATCAAGCCTCATCGCGGATGTAACGCCTGCTGTCTGGCACGCCCCAGGATCTGCGGTAGCAATAAATTGCAAGCAGGGCCAATGCGATGGCGATGCGCCCGGGCCGAGCGTAGGCAGCGGGCAGCAAGAACTGAGCGCAAACCGCCAGAAAGAAGAGACCAAAGATTTGGTATGAGGACAACCGGGGGTTCCGCGTATCCAGCAGGAAAGCGCCGCAGTGCGGGCAGGCAAGCCTCTGGATCTGCGGTGCATACCACTTTGCCCCCGCGGGCGTCAGCGCGAAAGCGGGCTTGGAGAACGCGAGGTGACAACTCGGGCAGGTGTGCTTCCCCGCCAACTGGCCGCCTCTCGCCGGCGCAGAGAGTTCCGCGTCGCACCTCGCACAAACGGCATCGGCCGCCGGAAGCTCGCAACCACATCGCTGGCAGTTCTGGGCATCAGATTCTGGTGCAGAGCTGTCTTTGTGCAGGCCGGGTGCAGCAAGGGCGCCCGTAGATGTCCCGTGAGTCCCTCGTCGTGATTCATCCATGCGAACGCAATTCGTTTTGAAGAAGAAAAAAGGCACCTCGATCAGCCGGGGGCATTGACGCGCGCGCAACTTTCTGAAGATGGGTTGGGACTATGCATCGAAATCGAAGTCCTCGCCGAGGGCAAACTCCCCGCGCTTGAATGCCGCGATGACCTGCATGGCTTCCGGAACGAACTGTTCTGGCACTCGCAAACAGGCTCCACCGACAGCGCCCGCAAGCAGCGCGTGCGCCTGAACCAGATTGGTATCGCCTGCCTCGGCTGGCACTCCAGCAGCCTGAAGACAGGCGCAAAGCATGTGCGCTTCCGTTGGCGTGAGGTACCTCGCAACGATTTTCAAGTCGCCGTGATACGGATCTTCAGCCTCAATTGTTTCATCCATCGGCTTCAGCTCAGGCAAAGAAAGACCTCGCACCCGCGCCTCTGCGATGGCAACAGATTGCGCCAGTGCGGTCAGGTCGCCCGAGGTTCCACGCGACATGAGTTCTTCATCTGACAAGAGCTCGAACTGCGCGGCGAGGTCGTCTCGATCTGAATTCATTGGTCAACCGTTTGAGATGAGAGGTGATGCTCGGCTTGCCGGGTGACTTTGTATCGCATTGAAGGGTCAGTCGTCGCAGGAAGTGCGACGCTCAGGACTCAACTTCTTGCGCTTACCTTCGGCCCTCGCTGCTCCTGTTTGACACGCAGCGCGGTGTTGCGAGAGATCACACCGCTCGACCTATTGGATGCGCTCGCCAACCCGTTCCAGCCGCGGTAGCCAATCATGTTTGATGTTCGCCGACACGAGGATGTGGTGGGCTCGACCGATGAGAAGTCGACGGGGAACCAAGCCGATGTAGCGGGAATCAGCACTGTTGTCTCGGTTGTCGCCAAGGAAGAAGTAGTTGTCCGCCGGAACGGCGATCGGCCCGAAGTTGCGTTTCGCCTCAATGGCCGGCAGGAATTGAACAGTCCGTTCGTTTCCTTGGATTCGTTCCGTCGTTCTGATGCCCTCGACGGTACGGCCGTGGTCCATGGGTTCGATGACACTGTGGGGAGCGCTGTACTCTGCGGCGGCCCCGTTGACGAAGAGCACTTCGTCTCGCATTTCCACGACGTCGCCAGGCACGCCAACGAGTCGCTTGATCAAGCGGACGCCGTCCACAGGAGACGTGAAGGTGATGACATCGCCACGCTGAGGACTTCCGAGTTTCGCAACTGAAATATCTGTAAGCGGAATCTTGAAGTCATACGCGAGTCGATTGACGAGGACGACATCTCCCTCCAGCAGCGTTGGGCGCATGGAGCCTGAGGGTATGGGATTCCAGTCAGCCATGGCCGAGCGGAAAAATCCAAAACAAAGCAACAAGATCAGAAATCCCCGGTTCTGCTTTATCCAGCGTTTCATGGCTACCTTTCGGTCATGGTGTGTGAGTTACAGAATGAAAGGGACAAGATTGGCGACAGTCCTCCCATTTTCCCCTTTTTGTCCTGCCTCGGCGCGGCTCACGTCAGGGCGGATCACGCGCAGGAGGAAGACAAGTCCCGTCATCTTCAGGCGCGTGTTTCCAAATGGATGGCTCATCACCTCAACTCCAAGCGGATGAGAAATGGGAGACCTGACCCTCGGCTCCCTCAAATTTGACGGGCATGGATATTTCAGCTCTTACGGCAACCATCATCTCAGGGGTTCAGGGAAAAAGGAATATCCGACCCTCGGTCGCCTACACGCTAACGCGGCAGATCAAACACTAGGCCACAACGCGGCAATATACGCCAACTCTGCATCGACAACCGATTTCGTCGATTTAATCGGTGCGGCTACGGTGAAAAATTTGGACTTGCGCACGTCAAGCAGCGCCAGTAGATCTCCATCTTTGCACTTCTCCCTCAAAGCCACTTCCATAAGAACAGTAATCAGATCTACTCGTAGCTTGGTCAGCGGGTCAGCTTTTAGGTAGAGTTTAATAACATGTCGAGTGCCATCTATGATCAAGCCAAGTTCTGGATTGATCATCACATCGATTCCCGCATGCCCATAGGTATTTCGAGGAGGATCGAACCAAGATAAATTCTTCTTCCCCCACCATTTCCTGTAGCCATCTATGGCCTCTGGGTAGTTGGAAATTTTCTTTGGATCGCTCAGTGAATTTTGCAGATCGAGCAAGCCCTGCTTGTCTCCTCCCTTCTGATGAAGACCTATCAGTCCATCACGAAACGGCCTGTAGAAGTCAGTAGCCGGCTGGTATGGTTTTCGATTTTTTATTTCAGCCACTTTCGTGGCCTTAGGCGTACCAGCTTTTGAAACCACGTCTACAAGATCCGTAAGAGACAGATTTGGCATACCTCCTCCTTCACGTTGCCTAGGTCGGGATCTTGGTCTCCCATTCCCCGCCTTTTTAACCAATAGCAGCTCAATACCTCAACTCTAAGCGGATGGAAAATGGGAGATCTGACCCTCGACTCCTCGGCTAGGTTGTGAGAGCATTCAATTCATCCTTATAGGCAACTATCGGTGAGTAGAGCTTGTGAAAGGCACGTCCAATAGCGCCAGAAAAGAGCGCCAGGGTTGGATTCTTCGACCCGCCCTGCAGGATGTGACCAATCGCGATCCCAGGGTACGGATCAATATAAAATATCTTGGCAATTCCGAGTTGATAAGCTTTCTTTGCGCACAACTCGCACGGGCTTGCAGTCGTGAAGAGCAAGCCACCTTCAATAGAAGACAGGCCGTATTTAGAAATCTGTAGGAAGGCGTTCTCTTCTGCATGCAGTGAACGCGTATGCACTTGATTCTTCTCGTTCTTAAATGCGTTGTACTCTGACTTAAAGCAGAAAGCGTTGTTTCGCCCTTCTTTCGGCACGATGGCGAAGCGCTTGCTGCTCGAAGCGAAATGCCCCAGGTACTTTCCGTCGGTTCTCTCGAACTCGCTGTACGCCGATGAGTCGGATCCAGCAAGGAGGTCATCTCGATTGCGCAGGTTGCAGGGAACTTGGCCATGCGGCGCGTCATTCCAGCCAATCGAGCGCACAGAGAAGTTTATGTCTGTAACGACTGCTCCAACTTGCCGAGATATGCAGCCTGAGTTGAGTTTCGCTGTGTATGCAATCTGCATGCAGCGCTCAAGCGCGGAAGGCGTAACTATTCCAGGCCTTCGGATCAAAGAGACGAACCGTAATAGTTGATTTGCCAAATCCTGAAACTCGTTGACCTTGGCTGTTACGTTCGGGTTGCTGATGTACAGATCGGCGCGCTGAAGACAAGCTTGAATATCTTGAACTGAGTAGAACTCAGTCTCATCAAAATCGTGCGGCGTGTACTCGACCTTATCAATTGATGCAATATCTGCCTCAGAGTACTTTTGCGCTCTGAGTCGTGCCTGCCGATCGGGTTCAGGCGCTGAGACGGCAACCAAGAAGAATGATGAGTACCGATCCTGGAAGAACAGCGCCTCGAGAGGGTTTCGGATTGCATCAACTACGATAAAGGTCCGCTGGTTAACTGCTTGTCGTTCTTCGTGGATTTGCTTGATGACTGCATTCACCCGCTCGGCCAAGGTAAAGAACTTCCCTTCTATTAGCGCTGAGTTATAGGGATCACCCGAGAGTCTAATATTCTTGCCGATAACTTGATAGAGCCGCACGAAGCTGCTTTCCCCGAGGGTTGCGCGCAAGTCATCGCACTTAGTGGGCAGAGTTTTCGTGTAGTACTCGGCTGCATCCACGTTGCCGGTTCTGTTCAGAATCGCCTGATATGGGATCCGCAACTCCTCTAGCAACCTTGTAAATTCCGAGCTCTTCTCTGGCGTCGGGAGCAATTCCTTAAACGCTTCCGTCGCTGCTTTGACCTCTGTATCTAGCAGGAAGGTGGTGATGACAGCGCGAACTTGAATCAGCAAGAACGGAGTCCACGTAGCCTTGAAGTGCCGGAGAAGAATCCGCTCCTTTCTTTGCTCGTTAGTGCTCGGATTCTCGCCAGAGAATAGACTGTGCCGGATGTCATCGATGCTTGACTGCAGTATTTTCGCCGAAGTGCTGCAACCGCTGCCAGTTCGGCCAGTAAGGCCAAGAACGATAAAGTCATCGTCGTCACCGTAGATTTGTCCAATTGCAGACTTGAGGTAATTGGTGTTGGGCTGGGGACCCATTGCTATCGACATTGGCTGTTCCCTAAGTGCCGCATTGGCTGTTAACGTATTCTCCACACTGTGCGCAAGGAGGGGGTTGTGACGCCTAACGAATGAAAGGGACTTCCCCGTAGCGAACGCGCCGCGCAGCCGCAACCGGCAGCAAAGTGCCACGATGGGAATTGCGATTTCTCATCAACTCTTTCGGAAGGGAAAGCCTACGACGATTCTGACCGTGGGCCTTGATCTCGCCAAGAATGTTTTTGCCGTGCTCGGCATTAACAAGGTCGGGCATCCTCAATTGGAATGATCTTTCCTGCAGGCAGGCATCAAACCCTACCGGCCTGGCGGTCACGGCTCGTTGAAGGCCGCCCGTCAGCCCTGCAGCGGCAACATCACCACCACCCTTAACCCTGGCCCCGCATCCTCGAACTTCAGCGCCCCCCCGTGCGACTCGGCCACCAGCCGGCACAGGTACAGGCCGAGGCCGACGCCGCCGTCTCGCCGGGTGCGCGCCGCATCCGGCCGGTAGAACGGCTGGGCCAGGCGGTCGCGTTGGTCGGCGGGGACGCCGGGGCCGCGGTCGCGCACGCTGAGCTGCAGTTGCGGGCCGTTGCGGTGGGTGACGAGGTCCAGTGTGCCGCCGCTGCCGTGGCGCAGGGCGTTGTCCAGCAGGTTGCGCAGCAGCAGTTGCATGCGGCTGCGGTCCAGTGGCAGCGTGGGCAGTGTGGGGTCGAGCTGCCATTCGATGGGCTGCTCGGGGCATTGCTGGGCGACCTGGTCGCGCAGCAGCTGGTTCAGGTCGACCGGCTCGCGGTGCAGTGCGTCGTGGCCGCGGGCCAGGCGTTCGCTTTCGAGCAGGTCGTGGATCAGGTCGCGCATTTCGGCCAGGTCGCGCAGCAGGGCCTGGCGTTCGGGGCCTTCGGAGACGAGTTCGGCGTTCAGCCGTGCGCGGGTGAGCGGCGAGCGCAGCTCGTGGCTGATGGCGAGCAGCAGGCCGCGCTGGCCGTCCAGCATGCGCTGCAGGTTGGCGGCCATGGCGTTGACCTGGATCGCGAGTTCGCCAAGTTCGTCGTGCTGGCGCAGCGGGATGGGTTGGCTGAAGTCGCCGGTGCCGTAGCGCATGGCACCGGCGCGGATGTCGTCCAGCGGACGGAACAGCTTGCGCACGTAGAAAAACGCCAGCCCGGTGAGCACCAGCAGGCCGCCCAGCGTCATGCCGGAGAACCAGCGCGGGTGCTCCTGCCATTGCCAGGCGGCAATGCCGTAGCGAATGTGGTGGCCGTCGGCCGTGCGGCGGCTGAGCAGCGCGCGCAGCGAGGCGTCGTGCGGCAGCTTGCGGCCATCGCGCGCGTCCAGCGGCGTGTTCGGGCTTTGCCAGTTGACCAGCGGGCCGTCGATGCCGATGCTGATCGGCAGCCGCTGCGTCAGCGCCTGGGCGCGGGCAATGTCCGGCGGGCTGCCAATCTCGGCGGTGAGCCGGTCCAGGTAGTCGCTCACCAGCGGCTTGACCAGCTCGCGCCAGCCGGTGGAGAACACCTCGCGCGAGCCGGCGAGGAAGACCAGCGTGGTGCCCACCGCCAGCAGCACGAACAGGAAGACCAGCCGGCGCTTGAGCGAATGGCCCAGGCCATGGCGCCAGCGGCGCGCGGCATGCACGGCGCGGTGCCGCCGGCAACGTTCCACCACGCGCTGCATCAGCATCATGGCAGCCGCGCCAGCGCGAAGGTGTAGCCGGCGTTGCGCAGGGTCTTGATGGCGTCCAGCGGCTCCAGCTTGCGGCGCAGGCGGCTGACCAGCACGTCAACCGCGCGGGTGTAGAGGTCCGCCTCGCGGCCACGCAACCGGTTCAGGATCTCGTCGCGGCTGAGGATCTTGTGCGGGTCACGCGCCAACAGCCACAGCAGCTCGAACTCGGTGCCGGTCAGCTCCACCGGCTCGCCCTGGCGGTGCACGCTGCGGCGTTCGAGGTCGATCACCAGGCCGTCGAAGCGCAGCAGGTGCGGCGAGGCTTCGGGGACCGCGGGCGCGGGCGCATGGCTGGTGGCGCGGCGCAGGATGGTCTGCAGGCGGGCCGCAAGTTCACGCGGCTCGAAGGGCTTGGGGAGGTAGTCGTCAGCCCCCAGTTCCAGGCCGACGACGCGGTCGGTCAGGTCACCGCGGGCGGTGAGCATCAGCACGGGGATCTGGCTGTCGCGGCGGATGCGGCGGCACAGCTCGAAGCCGTCCATCTCGGGCAGCATCACGTCGAGGATCACCGCGTCGATGCCGCCGGCGGCGAGCCGGGCCAGGCCTTCGCTGGGCCGCAGCGCGGCCTCCAGCGCGAAGTCGAAGCGGCGCAGGTAGGCCGCGAGCGGCGGGGCCAGGAGTTCGTCGTCGTCGATCAGCAGGATGTGGTGCATGCAACAGCCGGGCCGCGGCGGGCGCCACGCGAGAGGAGGCTCAGATTCTGACTTGCGCCGCGTAGTCCTGCCACCAGCCGCCGAAGCTGCGTGCCAGCTGCTGCTCTTCCCGCGGCACCTGCCACTGCCACAGCAGCAGCGCGTAGCCCAGGGTGCCCAGCAGCAGGCCCGGCCAGGCCAGCGCCACGCCGGTGCCGGCGAGTGCCAGCGTCAGGCCCAGGTACATGGGGTGACGGCACAGCCGGTACGGCCCTTCGTCAACCAGCATGGCCGGCCCGCTGAGCCAGCCAGCGCCGGCGGCGTGCAGCTTTTGCGCCGCCCAGCCGGCCAACGCCAGGCCGAGCACCGCCAGCGTGCCGCCCATCGCGGCCACCGCCCTGCCCCAGCCTGCAGCTTCAGGATGCAAGCCCGCCGTGGCGCTAGCCAGCACACCGCCGGGCTCGGCCAGCACCGGGACCAGCCAGGCCACGCCGGCCTGCAGCGCCAACGCGGCACCGGCCAGCAGCAGCGTCATCAGCGAGCCCATCACCGGCCAGACCGCCGGCGGCGGCAGGTCGGTCACTTCGGGCTCGCGACGCCGCCAGCCGCTTCGCATCATCAGTGCGAAGCCCACGCTCAGCCCCGGCCGAAACGATCACCGTGCCTGGCCATGAAGGCACGCACTTTTTCCTGCTGGTCAGGGCGCAGGCTGTCGTAGAAGTCGGCTGCGGCGGTCAGCACCTCGGGGCCGGCCTTCTGCACCGCGGACAGCTTCTGGTCCATCAGCGCTTGCGCGCCGGCACGGTCAAAGGCATTGCCGGCGATCAGGCGTTGCATGGCCTCGCGTGGCGAAGCGTCGGCACTGCCACCCTTGATGGCCGCGCGCTGCTGCTGCAGCACGTCGGCCAGGGTGTTCAGCTTGGCTTGCTGGGTGGTGTCCAGCACCAGCTCCTTCTGCACGCGCTCGATGACGTGCACGCGCATGCGCGCCATGTCGGCCTCGCTCATGTGGCTGAACCGGTTGCCGGCATAGGCCGCTAGGCCGCCGAACAGCACGCCGACGCTCAACAGGCCGATCAGGCCGCGTTTGATCCAGGTTTTCTTCATGGCGCTCGCTCCTTTGTCGCAAACAAAAACAGGCACGGGGTGAACCGTGCCTGAATGCTGCGCCCGAGGGCGAGTGAAGTCTTCTCGACGCTGTGTCGCTGCGTATCGTTTTATTGCAGCGGCAGCGGAGCTCAGAAGCTGTGAATGGACCGGTCGAGCCCGAAAGGCTTGTCAAAACGGGCCCAATCTAGGCGCAAAGCACAGCTGTAGCTCGGGCTACAGCGAGCATTTGCAACGACGAGTGGGCGTGTTTTGGCGGGCCGAGCGGGTTCGAGTGGTTCGTTCACAGCTTCTCATGTGTCCATCATCGCGGTGTCGTTGTCCCGCGCGGAAGGGTCGCCGTCGACCGGCTCGCGCGGCGTTCGGCTTCGTGCACCGCTGCTGCCGCGGGCGCTGGTGGCCTTGCCCACCCGCGCCGGCTTGGCGGTGCTGGTGATTGCGTGGCTGGCGGGGCTGAGGTCTGCGGCCGGTGCGACGGCAGCGGCCAGGTCCGGGCAGGTTTGCACAACAGCCTTGGCCGGGCCCGCCCGCCGCGCGGCGGTGCTGCGCGCGGTGGCGCCAGATGAACGCCGGGCCGCGGCAATCACCGGCTCGGCTTCCGAGCGCTCGACGACGAGCACCTGCTCCATCAGTTCGCCCCAGCTGGCTTGCGCTTCGCCACGCATCTGCATTTCGCGTTCGCGCATCAGTTCGGCAAAAGCTTCGGACTGCCGGTCGACCTGCACCGGGCGCGCCAGCTGGCGATCGATCGCGCGCTGGCGCGTGGGCACGGCATGGCCAAAATGCTGGGCCACGCGCTTGACGACCGACTGGTACATCTGCGAAACCCGCGAAGGTGTGACCTGCAAGGACTTGGCAACCTCCACCGGCGTCAGGCCGACACCGAGGTAGGCGTCGATGACCATGCGCTCGCGCTCGGGCAGGTCGGCAAAAAACCGCTCCAGCCGGCGCAGCACGATGCCGGTGTCCACCCGCGCCTCGACTTCCTCCTGCGCGGTGGCCGGATGGAAGCGCTGCCCGCCGCCGCCGTGTTCATCGTCATCGGATTCGGCCAGGGACTGGTGGCGGCCGAACTGGTCGGCCTGCATCAGCGAGGAGATTTCCTGCGCGCTCATGCCGGTGGCCTCGGCCAGCAGGCCCAGGCCGGGTTCTTTTCCGTCACGGTTGCGCAGCCGCTCGCGGGCGATCTGCACGACCTTGATCTTGCGGCGCTCGCCGCGGGTCAGGAAGTCCATCTGGCGCAACTCGTCCAGCATGGCGCCCTTGACGCGCATGCGGGCGTAGCGCACGAACGCTTCCTGGGCGTCCGCGCTGTCGCGGTCGCCTTCCCATTCAAAGCTCACCGCCGCCTGCGCCACCGCGATCAGTCCGACCTGGATCAGGTCGGCCCGCTCCACGTTGGCTGGCAGATGGCGCACCAGTGCCTGGGCCTGTTTGCGGACCCAGGACTGGTTCTTGGCGATGAGAACCGACGGCACACCTTGCAGCGAGATCATGGAACAGAATCTTAGGCCGCCACCTGCTGCCAGGTCTGCCGAGGAGCCGGGTCTTCGGCGCCGATATCGGCAGTTTGCCGCAGCCTCGCGGACCGCTCGCTGTCCGGCTGGCAACCGATCATCGGCCGCCGCGCCAGACTGTTTAGCGCCCGGCGCCTTTTAACGGTTTCAAATCAATTCAAGGGGAACCGCGTCCGCGCCCGCGGCCTGGACCTCGCCGATCTCGGCGGCTTCGGCAAAGCCCTGCGCGCGGAAGATGGCCAGCACCTGGTCGACCGCTTCTGGTGCGCACGAGACCAGCAGGCCGCCGCTGGTCTGCGGGTCGCTGAGCAGTGCCTGGTCCACCGCGCCAAAACCCGCCGGCAGCCGCACCTGCGCGCCGTAGCCGGCCCAGTTGCGCGCCGAGGCGCCGGTCACATGGCCGGCCTGGGCCAGTGCGCGGACGCCGCTGAGCAGCGGCACTTTCGCCCAGTCCAGCCGCAGCGAACAGCCGGCGCCGCGCGCCAGTTCCAGCGCATGGCCGGCCAGGCCGAAGCCGGTCACGTCCGTCAGCGCGTGCACGCCGGGCAGCGCGGCCAGCGCCGGGCCGGGCGTGTTGAGCTGGGTGGTGCGGGCAATCATTTCGGCGTAGCCCTCCGGCGAGAGCTGGCCCTTCTTGAGCGCCGCCGAAAACACGCCCACGCCCAGCGGCTTGCCCAGCACCAGGCGGTCGCCGGGCTTTGCATCGGCATTGCGGCGCACGTTTTTCGGATGCACCAGGCCGAGCGCGACCAGACCGTAGATGGGTTCGACCGAGTCGATGGTGTGGCCGCCGGCAATGGGAATGCCGGCGGCCTGGCAGATGGCCTGGCCGCCGGCCAGGATGCGGCCGATGGTCTCGACGCTGAGCACGTTGACCGGCATGCCGACCAGCGCCAGCGCGAAGATGGGCTTGCCGCCCATGGCGTAGACGTCGCTGATGGCGTTGGTGGCGGCAATGCGGCCGAAGTCGAACGGGTCGTCGACGATGGGCATGAAGAAGTCGGTGGTGGCGACCAGCGCCAGCTCGTCCGTCAGCTGCCAGACGGCAGCATCGTCCGAGGTCTCGATGCCGACCAGCAGTTCCGGCGGCACCGGCAGCCCCGGTGCCTGCTTCAGGATGCTGCTGAGCACGCCGGGCGCGATCTTGCAGCCGCAGCCGCCGCCATGCGAGAGCGAGCTGAGCCTGGGTTCACCGGCAGGAAGGGAAGGGGCAGAAGCGTTCATTCGGCGCAATCAGGAAAGCAGGTGTGCATTGTCGGCCGCCGCTCGCAATGCACGGTAATGCTCGGGCAGGGCTGGCTGGTAGCCGGTGGTGCGTTGCAGCGCCAGCAGTTCGGTCGCCTGCGCCGTGCCTTCGGACGCGAGCGCGAGGAAGGCCTCCCGCAAGGCTTCGCGCAGCGCGCTGGGCAGGCCGGCCTGGGTGACCCAGAGGTAGTCGTGGTACGGCGCGGTGGTGTGGAAGACCTGCAGCGCGGCAGCGTCCGGCGAAGGCTGGGCCACAGGGGCAGGTGGCGTTTGTGAAGCCGGCGTTTGTGAGGCCGGCGCGCTCGCGGAGCCCGGCGCGCGTGGCTGGCTCAGCGATTGCCAGGCCGCAAGGCTCAGCGCACCGGCGTCCACCTTGCCGCTGGCCACGACTTGCAGCGTGCTTTGGGCGCCGCTGGCAAAGGCCAGGCGGCGCAGCTCGGTGGCCGGTTGCATGCCGGCAGCCAGCAGTTCGCTGCGTGGCATCAGGTGACCGCTCGGGCTTTGCTGCCCGGCAAAGCACAGCGTGCGGCCTTTCAGGTCGAGCAGACTGCGCAAGCCCAGGCTGGGCCGGGCAACAAAGACCGAGCGCCACTCGTCGTCCTGCGCGCGCTGCACCAGCGGCTGCACCTGGCCGCCGCTGCGCGCATCGGCCAGCAGGTACTGGAAGCCGCCGCACCAGGCCAGGTCGGCCTGGCGCTGGACCAGCGCGTCCACCACGCCGGTGCTGTCCGGCGCCATGACCCAGACGACCGGCATTTCCAGCCGCGCTTCCAGGTAGGCGCGCAGCGGGGCGAAGCGGCGGGACAGGTCGCCACCGGCCGCCTCATCGGCCAGCCCGGTGACGCGCAGCACATTGGCCGGCTCGTCGTCGGCCCGCAGCGGGCCGGCTGCGGCCAGCAGGCCGAGGGCAGCTGCCAGGCATTGGCGGCGGGTGGCGGCGGGAACAGAAGCAGTCGAGACAGGCGGGAATGACATGGGGACAGGGCCGGTGAAGCAGGCGGCCGGAGGGCCCACCCGCCCTGGCAATATAGAGCGTAGAGCGCAAGCGCCAGTTGCTGGCCGAGATGGTGCCGCGATGCACCATCGAACCGGGCTTCAGGACACCGTTTCGCCGGCCTGCGCCGCGGCGCGCTCGGCCAGCGCCGTCGGCGCAATCGAGGCCAGCGTCTGCATCAGCCGGCCGAGCTGGCGCTGCAGTTGCGCGGCCTCGTCCAGCAACATGCGCAGCTCGGCGGCGTCGCGGCAGGCGGCTTCCAGCGTGCAGGCCGCCTGCTCCACCTCCGTGGCCGCGATCACCGCGGCCGCGCTGCACAAGGTGCGCGCCAGCTGCGCCACCTGGGCCCAGTCCCCGGCGGCGACCGCTTCGCCGAGCTCGGTGTCGGTATGGTGGTGGTGTTGGCGAAAGCGCTGCAGCGCGGCCTGCCACAGCACCGGGCTGCCGCCGCAGCGGGCCATGCCCAGCGTCGCGTCCAGCCCGGCCCAGGTCGCCAGTTCGTCCGGCAGCACCGGCTCGCCAACGGGCAGCCACTGCAGCAGCGACACATACAGCTTGTTCGGGTCGACCGGCTTGCCGACGTGGTCGTTCATGCCGGCGTCCAGGCAGGCCTGGCGGTCGTCGAAGAAGGCATTCGCGGTCATCGCCAGGATGGGGGTGTGGGCGTGGCCAGGCAGCTGGCGGATGCGGCGCGTGGCCTCCAGCCCGTCGATGCCAGGCATCTGAACGTCCATCAGCATCAGTGCATACGGCCGCGCCTGGGCCTGCGCGATGGCCTCGCTGCCGTCGCTGGCCAGGTCCACGGCCAGACCCACTCGCCGCAGCAACTCCATCGCCACTTCCTGGTTGACCGGGTTGTCTTCGGCCAGCAGGATGCGCGCGCCCGCATGGCGCTCGCGCAGCAACTGCTCCAGTTCGCCCGGCACCGGCCCGGCCGAAGGCCCCGGCCGGGCCAGCCGCGGCAGCGGCGCCGCCTGCTCGGCACTGAGCTGGACCAGGCTGTCGTGCAGCATGGAAGCGGTGATGGGCTTGCCCAGCACGGCGGCAAAGCCCGCCTCGCGCGCCGGCAGCAGCAGGCTGGCCGGGTCGCCGGCGCTGATCAGCAGCGCGCGCAGCGTCGCCGCGGAAGCGGGTGAACTGAGGCGCCAGCGTCTCAGGGTTTCCAGCCCGTCCTGGCCGGGCATCATCCAGTCGACCAGCGCCAGGTGGAAGGGCCAGCCATCACGCTCGGCCTGGGCCAGCTGGCGCAGCGCGTCGGGGCCGCTGTCGGCCGTCTGCACCGCCAGGCCCATTTGCTGCAGCATCACGCCCAGTGCCTCGCGGGCCTCGGGCTGGTCGTCGACCAGCAGCACGCGCCGGCCCTGCAGCATCGGCAGCCGGCGCGAGGCCTCGGGCCGGTCCGACAACACCAGCCAGGCCGTGAACCAGAAGCGGCTGCCCTCGCCTGGCGTGCTGCGCACGCCCACCTCACCGCCCATCAGCTCGGCAATGCGGCGGGTGATGGACAGGCCCAACCCGGTGCCGCCAAAGCGCCGGGTGGTGGAGGTGTCGGCCTGCTCGAAGGCGTTGAAGATGTCGGCCAGCTTGTCCGCCGGAATGCCCACGCCGTTGTCACCCACCTCGAAGCGGATCTGCACCTGGCCTTCGCGGCCGGCCGTGGCTTCGCCGACCATGCGGCGCCCGCGCAGCACCACGCAGCCGTGGTCGCTGAACTTGATGGCGTTGCCCAGCAGGTTGAGCAGCGCCTGCGACAGGCGGGTCGGGTCGCCGATCAGCCAGTTCGGCAACTCGTCGGTGTCCAGCACCAGCTCCAGGCCCTTGTCCTGCGCGCGCTGCGAGACCAGGGCCATCATGCGGTCCAGCAATTGGTCGAGCGAAAACTCGGTGCGCTCCAGCTCCAGCTTGCCGGACTCGATCTTGGACAGGTCCAGGATGTCGTTGATGATCTGCAGCAGGTGGCTGGCGGCGTCGTTGATCTGGCCCAGGCGGCGCAGTTGCTGCGGGTCCTCGGTGTCGCGCTGCAGCAGGTAGTTCAGGCCGAGGATGGCGCTCATCGGCGTGCGGATCTCGTGGCTCATGTTGGCCAGGAAGGCGCTCTTCGCGCGGTTCGCGCCTTCGGCCCGGTCGCGCGCCAGCGCCAGCGCCTGCGTGCGCTCGGCCACCTGGGCTTCCAGCTCGTCGTGGTACTGCGCCAGCTCGACCGCATGGCGGCGCTGGCTGCGCAGGTGCAGCGCCATCGCGGTCCACAGCCCCGCCAGCAGCAGGCCGGCCAGCATCAGCGCCCACAGGAACAGCCGCTGCTGCTGGGCGCGCAGGCGCTGCACCCAGTCGTTCAGCGCCTGGTCCAGCCGGACCGCGGCCCGGTCCACCGCCTGCAGCGCCAGCCTGAGCTCCAGTTCCTCGGCCGGGCCAGGGCGCGGGCCGAGTTCGGCCAGGCGCTCGCGCAGCGCGCTCACCTCGGGCACCAGGTCGCCCGGCGCCGGTTCGCCAGCGGCCACCAGCGCGTCGTTGGCCGCCCGCCCCAGCCGCAGCAGCGCCATGGTGGACTGGTGCAGCAGCGCCTTGCCCTGCTCGGGCTGCCAGGCCGAATCGGGCCTGGCGGCCAGCGTCAGGTACAGATCCCCGGTGACCAGCTCGACCCGTGCCTGGCGCATGTCGCGCAGCAAGGTGTTCAGCGGAATGCGGCTCTGCATCTGCTGCCAGAACAGCATCAGCAACAAGGCCCCGACCAGGCTGGCCCCGACGACGGCCAGCAGGCCCACGCGACCCGCCCGGGCAACCACCATCGGCAAAGGTGCAGGCTGGTGGCGCTTGATCATCTTCATCAGGCCGGCGCCAGCAGCTTGGCCAGCGTGACCGGTCCGGGCAGGTCCTCCGGCGCAAAACCGAAGCGCTGCATCAAGGCCCGGTGCTCGGGCGAACCGACCACCTCCGCCTGGGCCTTGTTCCAATGGCGCTGCAACTGGCTGTCCTCCAGGTGGAACTCGAACGCGACCCAGCCCGGCTCGGCACCTTCTGCCACCGGCGTGGCCAGCATGGGCACGGCACCACCCACGGCGGCCAGGTTGCGCACGGTGGGCAAGGACAGCATCAAAGCCTGGGCCAGTCCCTGCTGCACGGCTTCGCGGCCTTCCACCGCGTCTCGCACGACCACCAGCCGCGCGTCGCCCAGCCCGGCCTGGCGGGCCTGCTGATGCTCGACCGAGCTGCTCAGCACCGCCAGTTTCAGCCCCGGCTCGGCGGCCATGGCCTGCAGGCTGGCCGGCAAGCGGGCGTCGCTGCGGTGCAGCAGGCCGGCGGCCACGCGTTCCGTCGGTTCGGAAAACAGCAGCTTGCCGGCGCGCTCGCGGGTCACGAACATGCCGGCGGCAATCAGGTCGAAGCGGCGCTCCTGCAATTGCGGGATCAGCTGGTCAAAACTGGTCTGCACCCATTCGATGGCCGGCAGCCCGGCGCGCGCAGCGATCAGGCGGGCCAGTTCGGGCGATTCGCCGGTGACGCGGCCATCGGCCCCCAGCTGCGCATACGGTGCCTCGATCGCGTAGCCCACGCGCAGCACGCCGGCAGACCGCACGCGGCCCAGCGCGTCTTCAGGCCGGCCTGAAAAAATGACCAGCAACAGCAGCACGCCCAATGTCAGCAGGGCGGCGCCAACCATCTTTTTGCGTGACACAGCCACCTCTCGGTGCCGGGACATTTCCCTGGCAATGGCGGGCAAGAGCAAACGGTCTCGAAACAGCTGAATCAACTCTAGCGCAGTCTTCCTGCCTGGCGGGGCAGCAAATGCCCTCTGCCAGACTTGTGCGCAGCCTTGCAACTTAACAGCTTGGATTGCCTGCCGGCATCAGGGTTCCGCGCAAAGCTGTGGCGGCCAGGGCAATAAAAAAGGCAGCTTCTCACGAAGCTGCCTTCCGGATGGACGACTAGCAGGGTCAGCGCATCTTCATGCCGCGCATTTCGTCGGGGCTCAGCTGGCCGTCCTTGTTGACGTCCAGGCTGTCGAACTTCTCGGCCAGCTTGGGCCGGCTGGCGACTTCATCCTTGCTCAGCATGCCGTCACCATTGGTGTCCAGCTTGCCGAAAACGTCGGACTTGTGGGCTTCGCTGAAGGCGCGAAGTTCCTGCGGCGTCAGCTTGCCGTCCTTGTCGGTGTCGATCATGTCGAACTTGCCGGCAATGGCCGGGGCAGTGGCGGCTTCTTCACGGCTGATCGCGCCGTCGCCGTTGGTGTCCAACTGCTTGAAGTGGGCGGCACCCGGGCGGGCGGTGGCAGGATCGGCGGCTTGCGCGGCCGGCAAGGCCAGTGCCAGCGCGAGGGCGGCGAGCGGGCTGAACAGCAAAGCGGTACGGGACATGGAGGTGCTCCTTGGTCGTTTCGGAAAGGACAGACAGCGGAAAAAATCTGCGTGGTGAATCGCGCTGAGCGCCGCCACGGTGGGGCGCCATCTGGCGCGTCCCGTGCACAACGTGGCCCGGCGGCAAGGCGTTGATCCTCGCTGCGGCGCATTACAGCTCTTTACACCGCCGCAAACTCGACTGACCTGGGGCTTGGCAATCGGGGGGCCTGCGGCGCCGGCCGGGCCAGCGGTTCACAATCTGCCCATGATCGAAGCCCCGTTCACCCCGCGCCAACGTTTCGACGACCCGGAAGCCGCCCTGGCCCAGGTCGTCGCCCTGTACCAGGCCCAGGTCAAGCACCTGCGGCAACAACTGCAAGCCTATGTGGACGGCCAGGCCCCGGCCGGCCGGGTGCGCGCCTGGTACCCCAGCGTGCGGGTGCAAACGCACACCGACCAGCGCCCCGACAGCCGGCTGAGCTTCGGCTTCGTGGCCGGCGCAGGCACCTACGAAACCACGTTGACCCGGCCCGACCTGTTCGGCGACTACTACCGCGAGCAGTTCCGGCTGTTGCTGCGCAACCATGGCGGCCAGGCCATGGCCCTGGACGTGGGCCTGGGCACGCAGCCGATTCCCGTGCACTTCTCGCTCGGCGAGGCCGACCACATCGAAGGCACGCTGACGGCCGAGCAGCGAGCTCGCCTGCGCGAGCATTTCGACCTGCCGGACCTGGCCGCGATGGACGACGGCATTGCCAACGGCACCTACGAGCCCGGCCCCAAGGAGCCGCATCCGCTGGCGCTGTTCACCGCGCCGCGGGTCGATTACTCGCTGCACCGGCTGCGCCACTACACCGGCACCGCGCCCGAGCATTTCCAGAACTTCGTGCTGTTCACGAACTACCAGTTCTACATCGACGAATTCATCCGCCTGGGCCACCAGCTGATGCAGGGCGCCAGCAGCGACTACACCGCGTTTGTCGAACCCGGCAACGTGGTGACGCCGCGCGAAGGCACCGAGCAGCGGGCCAGCGGCATGGCGCCGCCACGGCTGCCGCAGATGCCGGCCTACCACCTGGTGCGCGAAGGCCATGGCGGCATCACGATGGTCAACATCGGTGTGGGCCCGGCCAATGCCAAGACCGCGTCGGACCACATTGCCGTGCTGCGGCCGCACGCCTGGATCATGCTGGGCCACTGCGCCGGCCTGCGCAACACGCAGCAACTGGGCGACTACGTGCTGGCCCACGGCTATGTGCGCGAGGACCATGTGCTGGACGAAGAACTGCCGCTGTGGGTGCCCATCCCGGCGCTGGCCGAGGTGCAGGTGGCGCTGGAGCAGGCGGTGGCCGAGGTCACCCAGCTCTCCGGGCAGGCGCTCAAGACGCTGCTGCGCACCGGCACCGTGGCCACCACCGACAACCGCAACTGGGAACTGCTGCCGCACCCGGGTCCCGAGCGCCGCTTCAGCCAGAGCCGCGCGGTGGCGCTGGACATGGAAAGCGCCACCATCGCAGCCAATGGCTTCCGTTTCCGCGTGCCCTACGGCACCTTGCTGTGCGTGAGCGACAAGCCGCTGCACGGCGAGATCAAGCTGCCTGGCATGGCCAACCACTTCTACCGCGAGCGGGTGGACCAGCACTTGCGCATTGGCATCCGCGCGCTGGAGCTGCTGCGCAGCGCTGGCGTGGGGCAGCTGCACAGCCGCAAGCTGCGAAGCTTTGCCGAGGTGGCGTTCCAGTAGCGCAAGGTCTGCCGCGCTTCAAGGCGCGAGGCTTTCCAGGGGCAGGGCCGCGGCAGCGTGGCCCTGCCTTTTTTGCTTGCATGCCGCCGCGGCAGTGGCAGGCACGCGACATGCGCCGCCTGGGAATTCTCTTCAATCAATAATCGTTCTCATTTCGATTATGATTGGGTTTACTTTCCTTAACCGATTTGCCGAGGCGAACGCCGCCGCAGCCGCAAGTGGCAATCGGGGTCAGCAACAGACCGGGAGGGTTCGCAAGCGTTGATCGCCGCCGGGGCCGCTCGCACAGCCCGGCTGGTTCGGCATGCGCGCGCCGCAACCCCGATTCGCATTACCCAACTCATTTGTCTCCCATGTCGCAATACATCCGCAGCCGTCGCCATGCAGGCGCCAACGCCGTCGCCCTGCTGAGCGCTGTTCCGATGGCCGTGCTGGCCCAGACCGCGCCCACCACCCCGCAGCCCACCGACGGCGCGCTGCCCACCGTCAGCGTCAAGGCCCAGCGCGAAGTGCCGTTCAAGGCCGACACCAGCGCTTCGTCCAAGATCACCCAGCCGCTGATCGACACGCCTAAGACCATCACCGTCATCAAGAAGGAAACCCTGCAGGAGCAAGGTGCCACCACGCTGATGGAAGCGCTGCGCAACACCCCGGGCATCACGATGCAGCTGGGAGAAAACGGCAACACCTCGGCGGGTGATGCCTTCCAGTTGCGCGGCTTCTCGGCGCAGAACTCGACCTTTGTCGACGGCATCCGCGACCTGGGCGCGGTGACCCGCGACACCTTCAACCTGGAGCAGGTCGAGATCGTCAAGGGCCCGGCGGGCGCCGACATCGGCCGTGGCGCCAGCGGTGGCTACATCAACCTGATCTCCAAGCTGCCCAGCCTGGACGACTCGCGCCAAGGCTCGCTGACGCTGGGCACCGCGAGCAAGAAGCGCGCGACGGCCGACCTGAACCAGGCCATTGGCGACAGCACCGCCATCCGCCTGAACCTGATGGCGCAGAAGAGCGGCGTGGACGGCCGCGACGAGGTCGAGAACAAGGGCTACGGCGTGGCACCATCGATTGCCTTCGGCCTGAACACGCCCACCCGCGTGTTCCTGTATTCGCAGCACATGCGCCAGGACAACACGCCCGACGGCGGCATCCCGACCATCGGCATGGACGGCTACTACCGCGCCGTCACAGCCTCCGGCACTTCGGCCACCACGGCCGAGCAGGCTGCCGCGATCACTGCCGGCGAACGCGTGCGCCCGGAGAACTACTACGGCAGCAAGGACGACTACGAGAAGGTCAAGGCCGACATGGTCACGACCCGCTTCGAACACGACCTGACGCCCACCACCACGCTGCGCAGCGCCTTCCGCTTCGGCCGCACCCACATGGATCGCGTGCTCACCGGCATTTCGTCGACCATCAACGGCTCGGACATCGGCAGCCCGATCAAGGACCCGTCGGAATGGACCGTGGGCCGCTCGCGCCAGCGCACCGACCAGACCAACGAGATCATTGCCAACCAGACCAGCGTGACGACCAGCTTCGTCACCGGTGGGCTGAAGCATGACCTCAGCGGCGGCCTGGAACTGACACACGAGCGCCAGCAGACGCTGGGCACCGGCACCACCGCGCAAACCATCAAGGGCGTGAACTACACCGCCATCGCGATCCCCGCGGCCAACCTGTACGACCCGAACACCAACGACGTGCTGGGCATCCCCTACCTGACCGGCGCAGACACCGAAGGCACGACGCTGACCGCTGCGGTCTATGCCTTCGACACGCTGACGCTGAACGAGCAGTGGAAGCTGAACGCCGGCCTGCGCTTCGAGCGCTACCGCATCACGACCAAGGCTGGCACCATCGTGACCAGCGCCAACCTCAGCAGTCACCCGGGCTACGCGGTGGGCGGCATCGACGTACAGGAACTGCGCGACGCCGACAACCTGCTGAGCTGGAACCTGGGCGCGGTCTACAAGCCCACCGCCGACGGCACCGTCTACGCGGCCTACTCGAACTCGCTGACGCCTCCGGGCAGCGCGAACTTCTCGCTTTCGGCCACGGTCACCAACGCGGCGAATTCCGCGATGGACCCGCAGGAAACGAACAACATCGAGCTGGGCACGAAGTGGGACCTGCTGGACAAGCGCCTGAACGTCTCTGCCGCGCTGTACCGCTCGGAAAACAGCAAGCAGGTCACGCAGGACACGGTCGACCCGACGATCTACCGCCAGGAAGGCAAGACCCGCATCACCGGCCTGGAGCTGTCCGCCGTTGGCCAGATCACCAATTTCTGGCAGATCACCGCCGGCATCGCCAAGATGAAGACCGAGCAGCTGAGCCAGACCAGCGTGTCCAGCACCGACAACTCGGTCACCACCACCACCGGCGTTCGCTGGTCGCCCGACCTGACCGCCACCTTGTGGACCTCGTACACCCTGAACGCCTTTACGCTGGGTGGCGGCGTGCGCTACGTGTCGGACCAGAAGCGTGCGATCTCGAAAAACAGCCTCAGCATCACGCCTGACAACGTGCCCGAGATCCCGTCGTACACGGTGGTGGACCTGATGGCCGCGTGGAAGGTCAGCAAGAACGTGAACCTGCAGCTGAACATCGGCAACCTGTTCGACAAGGAATACATCAGCACGCTGAACAACAGCGGCGCTCGCATGCGCCTGGGCGCGCCGCGCAATGCCTCGCTGACCGCCAGCGTGCAGTTCTGATGCGCGTTGCGCGCCGCGAGTCAGGCGACTGACGCGACGGTTGCGGCGCTGCTTTGAACGTGAAGGCCTCGGTGAAAACCGGGGCCTTTTTTGTTGTCGCCATGTGGCTTTCATGGCCTCTTGCTTTGCGCCAGGGCCAGGCGTACCGTGGACGCGCAACCCGAAAGGAGCGCCCCATGTCAAGCCCAGCATCGCCGGCAACAGCCGGCCTGTCAGCACGGGGCGCTGCGGCCCGCGATGCCATGCACGCGATCCGCAGCCTGGCGTTGATGGGCCCGGCCGCTGCCGGCAAAACATTGCTCGCCGAGGCGCTGCTGCACCGCGCCGGCATGCTGGGCGCGCCCGGCAGCCTGGAGCGCGGCAGCACCGTCAGTGATTTCGACCCGCTGGAGAAACGGCTTCAACACTCGCTCAACAGCGCGGTGATGCACTTCGCACACGATGGCACACGGGTGCACCTGCTGGACACGCCCGGCACACCCGACGCGCTGGGCCAGTCGCTGCCGGCCCTCGAAGCGGTGGACACTGCCGCCATCGTCATCAATGCCGCCGCCGGCCTGGAGCCGATGGCGCTGCGGCTGATGGCGCAGGCCGCAGAACGTGGCCGGGACCGCATCCTGATCGTCAACAAGATCGACGCGCCCGGCGTGGACCTGCCCGGCGTGCTGGCCCAGCTGCAGGCCGCATTCGGCCGTGAATGCCTGCCGCTGAACCTGCCCTCGGCCGGCGCAGCGCGCGTGGTGGACTGCTTCTTCCAGCGCCAGGGCTCGGCCGACTTTTCGTCGGTGGCCGACGCGCACCGCGCGCTGGTGGAACAGGTGGTGGAGATCGACGCGGCCTTTGTCGAGCGTTACCTGAACGAGGGCGACCTGGATGCCAGCGAGCTGCATGCGCCGCTGGAAGAGGCGCTGCGCCAGGGGCACCTGATTCCGGTCTGCTTCGTCTCGGCGCGCACCGGCGCAGGCGTGAAGGAACTGCTGGACGTGATCGTGCGGCTGTTGCCCGACCCCACCGAAAGCAACCCACCGGCCTTCCTGCGCGGCGAGGGCGAGGAAGCGCAGCCGGTGCAGGCCACGGCCGACCCGGCGCTGCCGGTGCTGGCCCATGTGTTCAAGGTGCTGCAGGACCCGTACGTGGGCAAGCTCGGCGTGCTGCGCGTGCACCAGGGCACGCTCAAGCGCGACATGCAGTTGCTGATCGGCGATGCACGCAAGCCCTTCAAGGTCGGCCACCTGTTCCGGCTGCAGGGCAAGGAGCACTTGCCGATTGACGAGGCGCTGCCGGGCGACATTGCCGCCATCGCCAAGGTCGATGCACTGCATTTCGACGCCGTGCTGCACGACAGCCCCGACGATGGCCGGCTGCACCTGGCGCCGCTGAGTTTCCCGACCCCCGTGCACGGCCTGGCGATTTCGCCGCAGCGCCATGGCGACGAGCAACGGCTGTGGGAGCTGCTGCAGAAGCTGGTCGACGAAGACCCCTGCCTGCGGCTGGAACATGTGGCCGCCACGCATGAGACGGTGGTCTTCGGGCTGGGCGAGCTGCACCTCAAGGTGCTGCTGGACCGGCTGCGTGAGCAGCACCACTGCGAAGTGCAGACCCAACTGCCCAAGGTCGCCTACCGCGAGACCATCACCGGACAGGCGGTGGGCCAGTACCGGCACAAGAAGCAGAGCGGCGGCGCCGGCCAGTTCGGCGAGGTGCACCTGCGGGTGACACCGCTGGCGCGTGGCGAGGGCCAGCGCTTTGTCGATGAGGTGAAAGGCGGCGCGATTCCCGGCAGCTTCATGCCGGCGGTCGAGAAGGGCGTGCACGAAGCGCTGGCCGCTGGCGTGGTCGCCGGCTTCCCCGTCGTGGACGTGCAGGTCACCGTGTACGACGGCAAGCACCACAGCGTGGACTCGAAAGACATCGCCTTCACCACCGCCGCGCGCAAGGCCACCTGGCTGGCGCTGCAGGAGGCGCGGCCGCTGCTGCTGGAACCCATCGTCTCGCTGGAGCTGCAGCTGCCCACCGGCTCGCTGGGCGACCTGACCGGTGATCTTGCGTCCCGCCGCGGCCAGGTCACCGGCACCGACCAGCTGGCCGGCGGCTGGAGCGAAGTGCGCGCGCTGGCACCCGCGGCCGAACTGCAGGGCTACCAGAGCCGGCTCAACGCGCTGACCGGCGGCCAGGGGCGCTACACGCTGGCGCTGTCCCACCACGAAGCAGCCCCGCCGAATGTGCAGCTGCAGATGGCCAAGGAGTGGCAGCGGCACGACGAGGGCTGACGCACGACAGGGGCTCACGCCGAGATGCCGCGCCTTTGCGCGGCATCAAACCCATGGGCAATCCATGCGGCTCACTTTGCGAATCATTCGCATTTGCAGTAACATGAGTTCACTGCAATGCAGCAACGTGGCACCCCGCCAGTTGGCGCTGGCGGCCCTTGCGGCCAGCGTGTGTTTGACCGCCGCCGCTCCCGCCCGCCCCGTTTGTTGCCACCATGCGCCCGCTGCCCGTTCCTGCCCTGCCCGTGCCTTCGGGCGCCGCTGCCGCGCCGCCGGCGCCGCACGCCGCGGGTGGCTTCCGGTTCATCGAGCGCGAAGACCTGGGCGGGCGCAGCCGGCAACTGCTGAGCCTGGGCGTGCTGGCGCTGCACGCCGGCATCGTCTGGGCCTTGTTGCAGGCCCACGGCGAATCGCTGGAAGCCACGCCCGAGCCCAAGGTCCTGACGGTGCAATGGATCGCACCACCGGCCCCCACGCCCAAGCCGCCGGCCCCGCCACCACCGCGCGTGCAGAAACTGCCGCCACAGCCACCACGGCCTGTGCTGGTGGCACCGCCCACGCCCAGCGCCGAAGCGCCCGCCTTCACCGCACCGCCGCCGCCGGCTGAGCCGGCGCCGGTCGCGGTCGCCGCCGTGGCCGCGCCGCCCAGCCCGGCGCCTGCCCCCGCGCCAGCGCCACCGGCCGCACCCAAGCTGCTGCCATCCAGCGCGGTGCAGTACCTGGTGCCGCTGCAGCTCAGCTTCCCGGCGGCCTCGAAGCGGCTGGGCGAATCCGGCACGGTGCTGCTGCGCGTGGTCGTGACGGCGCAAGGCGTGCCGCGCGAGGTCAGCGTCAAGCAGTCCTCCGGCTACGCGCGGCTGGACGAAGCGGCAGTGCGGGCGATGCGCTCGGCGCGCTTCAAGCCCTACATGGACCAAGGCCAGGCGATCGAATGGACGACGCTGGCCCCGATCGAATTCAACCTGGAATGACCTGAACCGCCGACTCTCATGGACACCGTCTCGACCACCCAGGGCCTGGCCCATTTCCTCGCCCAGAGCGACGCCGTCGGCAAGACCTTGCTGGCGCTGCTGATCCTGATGTCCGCCGCCTCGTGGGCCATCATTGCCGGCAAGGGCGTTGCGCAATACCTGCGCCAGCGCCGCAGCAGCGAGTTCCTGAACCACTTCTGGAACGCCTCGACGCTGGACGAAGTCCGCCACGAAATCAGCACCCACGGCGCGCGCGACCCGTTCTCGCACCTCAGCGCGCACGCGCTTCATGCGCAGGTCCACCATGCCCGCCACGGCGCCTCGCGCCTGGCCGAGGCCGGCAGCGCCAGCGAGTTCGTCACCCGCACCATCAAGAAGGTGCTGGACGAGGAAACCACGCGCTTCGAGAGCGGCCTGACGACGCTGGCGACCGTCGGCGCGACCGCGCCCTTCGTTGGCCTGTTCGGCACTGTCTGGGGCGTGTACCACGCGCTGCTGGCCATTGGCATGAGCGGCGCCGGCACGCTGGACAAGGTCGCCGGCCCGGTCGGCGAAGCGCTGGTGATGACCGGCATCGGCCTGGCCGTGGCCATCCCGGCCGTGGTCGCCTACAACGCCTTCACCCGCAGCAACCGCGTGCTGGCCGGCCGGCTGGATGCCTTTGCCTTCGAGCTGCACAGCTTCCTGACCATGGGCGAGGCGCCCGGCGCCGGCCAGCAGCAGCTGGGCGCCAGCGTGAGGCCGCTGAAACCAGTGCCGCAGCAGGCCCAGACCCCGGCTTCGGCCTGAGGACCGCGCGATGGCTTTTGCTTCCTTCGACAAGCAGCGCGCGTCCGCGCCGCTGGCCGAGATCAACATGGTGCCGCTGATCGACGTGATGCTGGTGCTGCTGGTGATCTTCATCGTCACCGCGCCGCTGCTCACGCATGCCGTCAAGCTGCAGCTGCCGCAGGCCAGCAGCCAGGTCAACAACGTGCCGCCAGACAAGATCGACTTCGCGATCGACGCCAAGGGCCAGCGCTACTGGAACGGCGAGCCCGTGACCCGCGCCCAGGCCGCGGAGCGCTTCCAGGCCGAATCCGCGAAGCAGCCGCAACCCGAGGTCCACCTGCGCGCCGACCACCAGGCGGCCTACGGCGCCGTCGCCGAGACGCTGGCCGATGCCGGCCGTGTCGGCCTGACCAAGATCGGCTTTGTCAGCGAACCCGAGCCTCGCTGAGCCCACTGCCCCATGTTGTTGCACATTCCGCAAGTCCTGACCCCCGACGAACTGCAGACGCTGAACGCACGGCTGGACGGCGGCAGCTGGATCGACGGCCGGGCCAGCGTGGGCCCGCAAGGTGCGCAGGTCAAGCGCAACCGACAGCTGGACGACAAGTCGCCGCTGGCCGCCGAGCTGGCGCAGTTCGTCACCCGCGCGCTGCTGCGCCACCCGATGTTCCTGTCGGCCGCGCTGCCGCTGGAGATCCTGCCGCCGTTTTTCAACCGCTACAGCGGCGGCGAACACTACGGCGACCACGTGGACGGCGCGATCCGCTACCTGCCAAACGGCAAGGCGCTGCGCACCGATGTCTCGGCCACGCTGTTCCTGGCCGAGCCCGAGAGCTACGAAGGCGGCGACCTGGTGGTGCGCGACACCTATGGCGAGCACCTGGTGAAGCTGCCGGCCGGCGACCTGGTGCTGTACCCGTCGACCAGCGTGCATCACGTCGAACCCGTCACCACCGGCGAGCGCCAGTGCGCCTTCCTGTGGCTGCAAAGCATGATCCGAGAAGACGCCCAACGCGCAGCCCTCTACGAGCTGGATCAGGCCATCCAGTCGCTGCGCGGCCGCATTGGCGACTGCCCGGAAACCGTCACGCTCACGGGCCACTATCACAACCTCTTGCGCCGCTGGACCGAGGTTTGAAGGGTGAGCGATCCCAAGACGAAGGACCGCAACGCCTGGCTGCGCACGCTGCTGCAGTGGCACTGGATCAGCTCGGCCATCTGCCTGATCGGGCTGCTGGGTTTTTCCATCACCGGCTTCACGCTGAACCACGCGGGCGAGATCGAGGCCAAGCCCGCCGTGCACAACCAGACCGGCACGCTGACGCCAGACCTGCTGAAGCTGCTGGACGCCAGCCCGGCCGCGAAGAAGGACAAAGCCAACGCGCCGCTGCCGCCGGCCGTGCGCGACAAGCTGATGGCCGAGACCTCGCTGCGCTGGCCGGTGGAGACCGAGGCCGAATGGTCGCCCGACGAGGTCTACCTGCCGCTGCCGCGCCCGGGCGGCGACGCCTGGCTGCGCATCGACCGCCACGAAGGCAGCTTTGAGGCCGAACTCACCGACCGCGGCTGGCTCGCCTACTTCAACGACCTGCACAAGGGCCGCCACACCGGCACCGCCTGGCGCTGGTTCATCGACCTGCTGGCCATTGGCTGCTGCCTGTTCGCGCTGACCGGCCTGTTGATCCTGCAAATCCATGCCCGCCACCGCGCGCTGACCTGGCCGCTGGTGGGCGCCGGCCTGCTGCTGCCGGCCATGGTCGCGCTGCTGCTGATGCATTGATCTGATTTTTCACAGCACCCACATCATTCCTGTACCTCAAGGTGACCTGCATGCAACTCCGATATTCGATGGCCCTGGGCAGCGCGGTGGCGCTGAGCGCGCCGGCCTGGGCGGCCGACCTGCAGCTGCGCGTCGAAGTGCCGCGCCTCACCGTGGCCGAATACCACACGCCGTATGTGGCGGTGTGGTTGCAAAGTGCGGCCGACCAGAAATTCGCCGGCAACCTGGCCGTCTGGTACGACGTGAAGAAGCGCGACAACGCCGGCACCAAGTGGCTCAAGGACATGCGCAGCTGGTGGCGCGTCAGCGGCCGCGCGCTGGAGATGCCGGTGGACGGCGTCAGCGGCGCGACGCGCGCGCCGGGCGAACACACGCTGAACCTGGGCAACGCCAAGGCCCTGGCCGAGCTGCCGCCGGGCCAGTACGAGTTGCTGATCGAGGCTGCGCGCGAAGGCGGTGGCCGCGAAGTGGTCAAGGTGCCGTTTGCCTGGCCGGTGAAGACGGCCGACAGCAGCAGCGTCAAGGGTGAGCACGAGCTGGGCGCCGTGAGCCTCAGCGTCAAGCCTTGAGACCTTCAGGAGACACCCGATGAACACCTTCACAAGCTCCCTGCGCCGCAGCGCGCTGGCCGCCACGTTGCTGGCTGGCCTGGTGCCGCTGGCCCACGCGCATCACCCGTGGATTGCGCCGACGGCGACGCTGGTGGACAACCGCGACGGCGCGGTCTCCTTCGACGCCGCGACCAGCGAAGCATTGTTCGAGTACGACGCCCGCGGCCTGCCGCTGGACGGCCTGGTCGTCACCGGACCGGACGGCGCCAACCTGGCGGTCGACAAGGACAAGCTCAACACCGCTTCGCGCCACCGCGCCAGCTTCGACCTGACGCTGCCCAAGCCCGGCACGTACCGCGTGGCCAACGTCAGCGAAACCGTGATGGCCAGCTACAAGCTGGGCAGCGAGACCAAGCGTTTCCGCGGCACGCTGGAAGCCTGGGCCAAGGAAAAGCCAGCCGACGCAAGCGAGGTGCAGGTCACGCAGATGCTCAGCCGCGTCGAGACCTTCGTCGCCCGCGACACGCCCAGCACCACCCCGATCACGCCGGTAGGCAAGGGCATCGAGCTGATCCCGCTGACCGCGCCGGTGGACATCAGCACCGGCGACACCAGCCGCTTCCGCGTGCTGGTCGACGGCCAGGCCTATGCCAATGCCGCCGTCAGCCTGCTGCAGGGCGGCAACCGCTACCGCTACAAGATGGGCGAGCAGAACTTCAGCACCGACGCCAAGGGCGAGTTCACCATCCAGTGGACCGAGGCCGGCCGCTATTGGCTGGGCATCAGCCAGGGCGGACGCGGCCCCGGCGGCGCTGCCGCCGCGCCGGCCGCTGACGCCGCCAGGCCCGCGGCACCGGCGCGCCGCCTGAGCTACGCCGCCACGCTGGAAGTGCTGCCGCGCTGAGCCACCGATGCCTTCTGCTGCCGCACCTGAACAGCGGCGGGTTTTGATCCCGCCCACGCTGCAGCCCGCGCCGCTGGTGCTGGGCCAGGCGGTGCATCGTCTGGCTGGGCGCAGCATGGGCACGACCTGGCAGGTCGACTGGGTCGGCCCGCGGCAGGTGCAACCCACGGCGGTGCAGCATGCGCTGCAAAACGCGCTGGACGAGTTGGTGCGGCAGATGAGCACCTGGGAGGCCGACAGCGAGCTGAGCCGCTTTTGCCGGCTGCCGGAGGGTGCATGGCAAGTCCTGCCGCCGGACTTTTTCCTGGTGATGCAGGCCGCGCTGCAGGTGGCCGAAGCCAGCGGCGGCGCGTTCGACCCGACGGTGGCGCCCGCCGTGGACCACTGGGGCTTCGGCCCCACCGGCCGGCACGACGAGGCCGGCTTCAGCGCGCCGGCCGCGGCGCTGCCGGTCGCTCCGGCCTGGCAGGCGCTGCAGCTGGACAGCCGCCAGCACGCGATGCGCCAGCCCGGCGGCTGCCGGCTGGACCTGTCGGCCATTGCCAAAGGCCATGGCGTGGACGTGATGGCCAGGGTGCTGCGCGAACGCGGCATCGCGAGCTTCCTGGTCGAGCTGGGCGGCGAGCTGCGCGGCGAAGGCCACAAGCCCGACGGCCAGCCCTGGTGGGTGGCCCTGGAACACCCGCCAGGCGCCGAGTTGCCCAGCACCGTGCTGGCGCTGCACGGCCTCAGCGTGGCCACCTCAGGCGACTACCGCCGCGCCTACCAGGCCGGCGGCCAGGTGCGCTCGCACACCATCGACCCGCGCAGCGGCGAGCCGGTCGCGCACGGCCTGGCCTCGGTCAGCGTGCTGCATGCCGACGCGATGTGGGCCGACGCCTGGGCCACCGCGCTGACCGTGCTGGGCCCGCAGGCCGGCCCGGCCTGCGCCGAAGCGCAGGGGCTGGCCGCGCTGTTCATCAGCCGCGAGGCAGACGGCCGCTTCAGCGAACACCTCAGCCCGGCGCTGCGGGCCTTCCTGGCGTGATCGCCGAGCTGGAACCCAGCCGCCTGTGGGCGGCGGCCGGGCTGGTTGCGGCCTACGCCACGATGTGCGCCGGCATCGTCTGGCGCCACCGCCGCCATGCCGCGCCGCCGGTGGACGACGGCCACGTGCTGGTGCTGCACGCCAGCCAGACCGGCCGCGCCGAGCACCTCGCCGCCCAGACGGCCGCGCGCCTGCAGGCCGCCGGCACGCCGGCGCGGCTGCTCAGCCTGGCCGAGCTGGACCCTGCCGAGCTGGCCCACACGCGGCGGGCGCTGTGGGTCGTCAGCACCACCGGCGAAGGCGACCCGCCGGACCCGGCGCTGCCTTTCCTCAAGCGCGTGGCGCAAGAACAGGCAAGGCGCAACGGCCACCTGTCCGAGCCATGGCCTCCTTTCATGCTGCTGGCCCTGGGCGACCGGCGCTATGAAGCCTTCTGCGCCTTTGGCGAACAGGTCGAGGCGCTGTGCCATGCGCACGGTGCGCAGCCGCTGGCGCCGCGCATCGAACTGGACGGTGACGACCCGGCGAACCTGGCCCGCTGGTGGGCCCAGCTTGCGCCGCTGGGCGCTGCCGGCGCCGAGGCCGATGCCGCACTGGACGACAAGACCCTGGCCAGCGGCGCCTGGCGGCTGAGCGCACGCCAGTGGGTCAACCCCGGCAGCAGCGGCGCGCCGCTGTACCAGCTGGACCTCACACCCTCCGAGGGCCAGAACAGGCCGGCTTGGCAGCCTGGCGACCTGGCGCTGGTGCAGGCGCCGGACGCGGCCGGCGTGCTGCAAGCGCCACGCAGCTATTCCATCGCCTCGCTGCCTTCGGAGCCCACGCTGCGGCTGCTGGTGCGGCTGCAGTCGCAGGCCGACGGCACACCCGGCCTGGCTTCGGGCTGGCTGTGCCAGCAGGCGCCGCTGGACACGCCCGTCGCGTTGACGCTGCGCGCCCACCCGCGCTTCCACGCCGCGCCCGAAGACCTGGCGCAACCGGCGCTGTTCATCGGCGGCGGCAGCGGCCTGGCCGGCTTGCGCGGCCACCTGGCGGCACGCGCCGAGGCGGCCGCGCGCGGCGAAGCGGTGGGCCCGGGCTGGCTGGTCTACGGCGAACGCCACGCCGCACACGACAGGCCTTGCGAGCAGGACCTGGTGCGCTGGCTGCGCGACGGCACGCTGCAGCGGCTGGACCGCGTCTTCTCGCGCGACGCTGCACCGGGCGCGCCCCGCCACGTACAGCAGCAGCTGCTGGCCGAAGGCGCGCGGGTGCAGGAGTGGCTGGCGCGAGGCGGGCGGATTTACGTCTGCGGCAGCCTCACAGGCCTGGGCCAGGGCGTGGACCAGGCGCTGCAGCAACTGCTGGGCGAGCCGGCGCTGGCCGAGCTGGCCGCGCAGGGCCGCTACAAGCGCGACCTTTACTGAGCAGCCCAGCAGCTTATGCCCATCAAGGCTTGGCCAACGATGTCTTGCCAGGCTGAGACACGAAGCTGCGTACCGCGGCTGCGCTGAAGCGCTCGGCGGGGATGGGCGTGCCGTCGGTGATGGTCAGCAGGCGCTCATTGAGGAAGGCGCTGGCCTCGCCCAGCATTTGGTCCAGCACATCGCCTTCGGTTGAGCCGGAACCTTTCAGCACGACCAGTTCGTGGTGCCCGTTGTGCACATAGAGCGGCTGGCGCTCATAGAGGCAGTAGTCCGCCTCGGGGCTCTTGCCGTCATGGCCCTTGGCGGCCAGCCCGGCGGTCTTCATTGTCTTGGCCAGCACGTCGCTCTGCCAGACGCAGCGGGCGCCGCCGGCATCCTCGGCCGGCAAGCCGGCGAGGTCATAGGCGTCGACCTTCTTGCCCGCACAAGCGGTGCGCCCCGCGCCCTGCGTGCTCAGCTCAGGCTGGGACGCTTGCGGGGCGGTGTAGTCGATCATCTTCCCCAGCGGCGTGGAGCCACCGAGGGTCGCCTCGCCACACACGTCGCCGGCCCAGGCATGGCGTTCGGCGAACAGCGCCAGCGCGCAGCTGCCACTGGCCGGATCGGCCGCGACCCGGCGCACGGTGGTGTAGGTGGCATGGCGGGCGCCGTCGAAATACTCCTCGGTCTCGGTGACCCTCAGCTTGGCAAGGTAGTCGTCCGACGGCAGCCTGGCCGGCGCCGGTGTCGGCGGCAGGTTCTTCTCCAGACGGCAAGCCTCCACGCTGACCAGGATGCCGTTCTTCAGGCCCGCGACATTGCCAAAACCGGCGTGGTGCAGGTAGATCGGCGTGCGGCTGTCCGGTGCAACGCCGGCGGCCGGCACAAGCGGTGCAGCGCCTGCCAGGGTCAGCGCAAGGCAGCAACGGTTCAGGAGCTTCAGTCGGAGAGAAGAAATGGCGTGCATGCGGCGATTTTGATGCAGGCCGCCTCGCCGGCGGCCGACCCTGCCGGCCGTGGGCAGGGCAAGGCGGCTTTATCATTGGGGCCATGGAGTTTCCCCGCGACGTGGCCGCCATTCGCCTCGACAACGCGCTGGTCCTGTTCGACGAATTTGTCCGCAGCACTGTCAAACACGCCGACGCCGCCACCTTGCGTGGCCTGGAGCGGCGTTTCGCCGAACGTCTGCAAATACAACCCAGCTACTGGAGCCAGATCAAGGGCCGCTCGCGCCAGATCGGCGAGCGGCTGGCGCGCCAGTTCGAACAATGCTGCCAGAAGCCTGCCGGCTGGATGGACCAGCCGCATGCCGGCGGCCGCGCCGCGCTGGGCCTGGGCGGCACCGACGAAGCGGCCGAGCACCCGCTGCCGCAGGACGACGACGAACGTTTCATCGTCGGCCTGGTACTGACCTACTACCGCCGCCACCCGCAACGCGCCCGTACCCGGCTGCTGGACCTGCTGGGCGAAGTGCTGGTGCCCACGCCTGCCGCCGAGCCCAGCCCGGCGCCGGCAACCCGCAGCGCGCCGCTGCCGGCGCCCGGCTCCGGCATCGTGCGGCCACCGCCACCTCCGCCGCCTGCGCCGGAAGACCCGCACGCGCTGTGGCTGAAGCTGCAGACCGGCGTGGCACCACTGAAGAAAAAGCGCTGAGCCCGCGCAGCACCGCGCGTGGCAGCCGGCGCCCGTTGCTCAGAGGCGGCAGGCGAGTTTGCGCAATTCGTTGCTCAAAAGATAAAAAACACTTGCGCAAGATAATCAGTTGTTTATCATCGCGGCACGTTGATTGATGCAGCGCTGAGCCGCGACACCGCTTTCTCCCCGGAAAGCGCCGCCGGCCCCCAGCGCCAGCCCTCACCGCCCCGGCGGGTGACGGCGCCTGGTTCGGAGCCTCGGCTCCCAAGCCTGGCGGCTCCCGCACCTGCCGGCCCTGCCACCTGACTGGAATGCCAATGCTGTTGACCTTGTGGATCCGTGCCGCCCGTGCTGCTTTGGCAGCCACGGTTGGCGTGGCCCCGATGTCGCCCGTGCATTGCCCGATCCGCCCTCGCGGCCGCTGCTGACTTCGTTCATCGGCGCGTTCCGCTGAAGCGGCCCGGGTGGTGTGTCCCTCGGGCCGTTTTGCTTTGTTCATTGCGTTTGTCGCCAGCCTGCCCAGCCCCGGGCAGCGCCGCCGCATGCGCCAAGGAGATTTTCATGAAGCTGACCCTCACCCCGCAAAAGCCCCGCAACCCGCTCGCCACGCTGGCCCGCCAGCGCCGCGCCGGCTCGCACCAGCCCTCCGGCAAGGCGCAACGCCAGCAGCAGCGACGCTCGCTACAGCGTGAGATGCACTTCGCCGCGCCCGACAGACACAGCCCCTGAAACCCGACCCTGGTCTCACCTGCGCATGCGTGGGACCGTCTGGAGCCTCCCATGCACCGCCGCCTGATTGCCGCGCCCGCCCATGGCGCCCTGCCTGTTGTTGACCTCTTGCCCGCGCCCCGGCGCTGGCTCGCTCGCCTGTTGCGCCGCTCGGGCGCCGGCCTGAGCCTCGTCGCCCGCCGCCTTGCCGGGCGCACGGTGCGCCCGGTCGGACCTGCCTGTGAATTGCCGACCATCGAGTTCCACGCCGTGCACAGCGACGCCGGAGCACCCGAAGGTGCGCTGTACGTGAACGGTGAGTTCGTCGGTCGCATCGATGTGAGCCGCATCTGAACGGTCCTGCCGGCGTCAGGAAAAACCCCTGGCGTCGGCGGGCCTCGCTTCAGCCGAGCACACGACATGCCGATAGTCAAGGGGAAGCCCCTTGCTGCCCGCCCCGTCGTTTGCCATGTCCCAGATGCCCTCAGCCCCCCTGCCCACCAACGGTCACCCGCATGACCTGGCGGGCTGGGTGCGCCTGTTCCAGCACGCCGAGCTGCCGGTGCTGGCGCGCACCGCGGCCGCACTGGAAGAGCTGCGACCGATGGAAGACGAGGTCGACGCCCGCATGGTGGCCGAAGCGGTGGGCGTCGACCCGCTGATGACGCTGAAGGTGCTGGCCCGCACGGCCGAGTTGCATCGGCAGCGCCGTACCACCGATGCCGAAACCATTTGCGAAGCCGTGGTGCTGATGGGCATCACCCCGTTTTTTGCCGGTTTCGGACCACAGCCCACGGTGGAGCAACACCTGGCCAGCCAGCCAGAAGCGCTGGACGGACTGAGGGCCGTGATCAGCCGTGCCGAGCGCGCCGCCCGCTTCGCGCTGGCGTTTGCAGTGCACCGCCAGGACCACGACGCCGGCGTGATCCATGAAGCCGCGCTGCTGCACGACTTCGCCGACATGCTGTTGTGGCTGCATGCGCCCACGCTGGCGCTGGAGATGCAGCAGCGCCAGCAGGCGGACCCGACGCTGCGCAGCGCCACGGTGCAACGCCAGGTGCTCGGCGTCACGCTGACCGAACTGCAGCATGCACTGATGCTGGCCTGGCACCTGCCCGAGCTGCTGGTCAACATCACCGACGACCGGCACGAGGAGGCCTCGCAGGTGCGCAACGTGCTGCTGGCGATCCGCCTGGCGCGCCACACCAGCCGCGGCTGGGACAACCCGGCCGTGCCGGACGACGTGCGCGACATTGCCACGCTGCTGAACATGGCGCCCGCGCCCACGCTCGGGCTGCTCCAGGACCTCGACGCCTGACCGGGCGCCTGCCGCCAGCCAGGCGGCGACCATCCAAGGAGGGTGGTGCCCGGTCGCCATCCCCCAACGGAGCGATGGCGCGCAGCTTGCGTACAGGCCGACACTTCGCGCCTGCCATTTCGCGCCGGTTGACCAGCCGGCCTGCTTTCCGCCCATGTCATCTTCCGTTTCCCGCCGCAGTGCGCTGCTGCTGTTCCTGGCCCTGTCACTGGCGGTGGGCTGCGGACTGGCGGCACTGCCGGCCCTGGATCCACTGGCCTCGCTGCGCGGCCACGACGCACCAATGGGACTGGTGACCGCGCTGCTGCACCTGAGCACCGCCTGGCTGGCCACCGCCGCTTGCCGGCAGTGCCTGGCGCAGCGTGTGCACCCCGGCTGGGCGCGGGCCTGGGTGGGGGGGCTGCAAGCCGGTGCGGTGCTGCTGGCCTGGACGCTGTGGCTACTCAGCTGGCAGACCGCCGCACACGACGCAACGGTCGAAGCCGATGCCAGGGCGCTGCTGTGGCTGCAGACGCTGCCGATGTGGCTGGGCCCGGCCGGGCTGCTGAGCCGGCGAACCTTGTCAGCCGACGGCCAGGACAGCGCCCGTGTCGGCCGGCGCGAGCCCCAGCGCATGGCAGACGGCGGCAAAGCTCTCGGGACGCTGCATCAGGTCCACATGGGCTGCGCCCGCGACGTGCAGGACGGCGCTGGCGCCCGGCAAGACCGCGCTGCGGGCGGGGAACACGATGTTGTCGCAGTGGCTGAACAGGCACACGAACAAGGCCTGTCTTGAGGCGGATTCACTGGCCGCCAGCGCGCTGAGCCAGGCGCTGTGCTGGCGCATCTGTTCGCCATTGGTCCGCCGCGAAAAGCCTGCCAGCCAGGTGCCGTGGTGCGGTGAGCCCATGGTCACCACACCATGCACCCGCGCGTCGCTCCCGCCACCGGCCTGGTTGGCTCGCAGCCACGCCCGGATCGCCAGCCCGCCCATGCTGTGGCCAACCAGCAGCGGTGGCCGGCCGGTCAGCTGGCTGAGCTGGCGCACGGCCGTTTCCAGCGTCGGCACGTAGTCGTCGATCGAGCCGAACACCGGCTCCAGCGACACGGCGACACACGGCACGCCCAGTGCGCGCAGACGGCGGATCCAGGGGTTCCAGAAGCCGCGGTTGCACAGGAAACCGTGCACCAGCACCACGCCGATGCGGCCTTGCGCATCGCCGGGCAGGACGTCCGGCTCGGCTTGGCTGCGAAAGGGCTGGCGCCAGCAGAAGACCTGCGGCGCGGTGCACACCTCGGCCCACCAGGCGGCCAGCCACTGCGCAGCGCTCGCCGTTGGAACGGTGGATGCCGCGTCGCGCCGGTTCTGCCACGCGGCCAGTGCGCAGGTCAAACCCAGCCAAGCCGCGTGGCCGCACAGGCCCAGCGCCAGCAGCGCCAAGGCCCAGCCGGCATGGCCTTGGGCCAGCAAGCAGCCTGCGCCACCCAGCACCAGTGCAAAGCCCAGCAGCGTCAGAAAACGCTGCCAGCGCGCCACCATCGGTCTGTTCCTTGTCGTGTCATCTGAAGTTCTCGGGGTTCCGGGCCGCCGAGGCTGCCGCCCGCGCCGGGCTCAGGCCAAACTGACCGGATTTGCACCGAGGCGCTGCGCCAGCCCGGTGGCCAGCCGGTTCGCCAGACCATACACCGAGAGCTGCGGGTTCGCGCCGATGCTGGTCGGGAAGAGAGACCCATCGTGCACGGAAAGGTTCTCGATCTGCCAGTGCTGGCCGTCCGGCCGCACCACGCCCAGGGTTTCATCGCCGGCCATGCCGCAGCCGCCCATCACGTGGGCGCTGACCACGCGGGTCAGCAGCGGCTGCATCGGCAGGGTTTCGATCATGGCTCGCGCCTCGGGCCAGCGGCCGGCTGCACGGGCCATCTCATGCACCGGCATGACCTGCGTGGCGCCGGCGGCGAACTGGATTTCGGCCATGCTCAGCAACGCGCGCCGGGCGCCTTCCATCACGAAAGGCGTCAGCGGGTAGTCCAACTCAGGGCTGCCGTCGCTGCGAAGCCGCACCTGGCCACCGGGTGACTGCTCATGGAAGCCATCACGGAGCAAGGCCAACAGCGAATGCGTGTTGGGGAACTGGCGCAGCGACTCGGCCTGCTCGCGGCCAAAACCGATCAGCGAGGACGAGAAAATCACCGGGTGCAGCGGCGGCACTTCGAGCTTGTAGCCCATCGGCCCGTCGGCCGCGGCGGTGTGCAGGAAGTGGTCGCTGTAGATGCTTTGCGGCGCGCCGCGCCAGCCTTCGACCGGTTGCGGCATCAGCGCGGCCGAGATCACCACCGGGTGCAGGAAGGTACGCAGGCCCAGGCGCTGGTGCGGGTCCGGCGCCTTGGAGCGCAGCAGCAGGCCCGGCGAGTTGATCGCGCCACCGGCGACGACCACGTGCTTCGCGACGATGCGGGTGCCGCCGCCCGCGGCCACGCTGCCGTCCAGCTGCACCGGCACGCAGTGCAGGGCCTGCACCCGGCCGCCCTGCAATTCGAGCTGTTCCACGCGCACCTGCACCAGCAGCGTGGCACCGCCGGCCAGCGCGGCGGGCAGCGTGGTCACCAGCATCGACTGCTTGGCATTCGTCGGGCAGCCCATGCCGCAGGAGCCGAGGTTCCAGCAGCCTTTGACGTTGCGGCGGATGCTGCCGTTCTCCAGCCCCAGGCTTTCGGCGCCGCGGCGCAGCAGGTCGTTGTTCTCGTTGGGCGAGGTCAGCCAGGGCGCGATGGACAGCCGCTGCTCGGCCTGCTCGAACCAGGGCGCCATGGCGGCTTCGGTGAAGTCCTTCAGGCCGAAGTGGCTGCGCCAGTGGGCCAGCGTGTCGGTCGGCGTGCGAAATGAAGTCGTCCAGTTGACGGTGGTGGAGCCGCCCACGCAGCGGCCCTGCAGGATGGTGATGGCCTGGTCCACCGTCTTGCGCCCGGCGCTCTCCTGGTACAGCGTGGGGTAAGCCTCGGCCTCTAACTGCCGGAAGTCGCTGCTGGAGCGCAGCGGGCCTTCTTCAACGATCACCACCTGCAGCCCGGCTCGCGTGAGCAGCTCGGCGGTGATGCCGGCGCCGGCGCCGCTGCCGACGATGGCCACGTCGCACGTCAAGGAGGCCGGCAGCTCGCCATGCGGGCCACCCTTCACATGCCAGCCGGCTGCCAGGCCGGCGCGGGTCGGATCGGGGATGCTGGACACGGCAGCCACAGCGGCCAGGGGAATCGCCGCACGCGGCGCGCTCGAACGACTGAACAGGCTCATACGGCTTGCGGCCCCGGATAGCCCATCGTCACCCAGGTGCTGGGGTCGGCGAAATAGGCGGCATTGGTCAGGTCGCGCAGCGCGTGGTAGACCTGCTGTCGCGTGGTGTTGGACGACATGCGCAGCGACTGCAGCATGCCAGCAAGCTGGTCCGGCGTGGCCTGGGCCCAGTCGACCGGCAGACCGGTGAGCGCCAGCCGGCCAGGCGCCATGCACAACACGGCCAGCAGTTGCGAGATCTGCTGGCGCGTGGCCGGCGCCAGCCCGCGCAACGAGGCCTCAAGGCGAACCAGGTGCGCCTGCAGGGCTGCAGCACGTGGTGCGGGTGCATCGGGCAGGCTGCCGTCCAGCACCACGCCGGCAACTGCCGCGAACAAGCTGCGCGCGGCTTGGCTGAGCTTGTCGTCGCGCCAGCCCGGCGCCCACAAGACGGCGCCGGTGCCGGCCAGGGCCAGCAGCACGCCGGCTGTCCCGCCCAACTTCAACCAGGTTCTTCTTTGCATGGCCGGCAGTGTGGCAGGGCCATGCCGGCCAAATCCAGGGCCCTGCGAGCCAGCCTGCTTCATGACAAACCCTGAGCTTCCCAGGCAAGGGTCTGTGCTGTCTCGCTAGCGACAGGAGAACCACGGTAGCGCGATGCCGCCGGCTGGGGCAGCATGCGCTCGCTTCTCTTCAATCGTCTCTCAGCCCTTGATCACAGGACTTGCCGTGTCGACTGCCGCACTTTCCCATGCCCCCTGGCTGCAGCATTACCCGCCCTCGGTGCCGGCCACCGTGCGCACCGATGGCTACACCTCGCTGGTTGCCTTGCTGGAAGAAGCCTGGCGCCAGCACGCCAGCCGCGACGCGTCTGACTGCATGGGTGCCCGCATGACGTTCGGCCAGGTGGACGAACGCTCGCGTGATCTCGCTGCGTGGCTGCAGGCCAAGGGCCTTCGCAAGGGCGACCGCGTCGCGGTGATGATGCCCAACCTGCCGCAGTACATGGTGGCGATGGGCGCGATCCTGCGCGCCGGCTGCGTGGTGGTGAACGTGAACCCGCTCTACACGGCCCGCGAGCTGGTGCACCAGCTGAAGGATTCGGATGCGCAGGCCATCATCGTGCTGGAAAACTTCGCGCACACCCTGGCGGACGTGATTGAGCAGACCTCCATCAAGCACGTGGTGCTGTGCGCCATGGGCGACCAATTGGGGTTCCTCAAAGGACAGCTGGTGAACTTCGCGGTGCGCCACCTGAAGAAGATGGTGCCGGAGTTCCGCCTGCCGCTGGACGGCGGCCGCACGGTGACGCGCTTCAACAAGGCGCTGGCCGAAGGCGGCAGCCTGAGCTTCAAGCCGGTGCCGCTGACGCCAGACGACGTGGCCTTCCTGCAGTACACCGGCGGCACGACCGGCGTGTCCAAGGGCGCGACGCTGCTGCACCGCAATGTGGTGGCCAACATCCTGCAATCCGAAGCCTGGTTCAAGCCGATGCTGGACCAATTGGGCGACAAGCAGCTCACCGTCGTCTGCGCGCTGCCGCTTTATCACATCTATGCGCTCACCATCTGCTACATGATGGGCGCGCGCCTGGGCATGCTGAACCTGCTGATCCCCAACCCGCGCGACCTGCCGGGGCTGATCAACACCTTGTCCAGGCACAAGGTCAACATGTTCCCGGCCGTGAACACGCTGTTCAACGCACTGGCCAACGACCCGGCTTTCGCGCGGCTGGACTTCTCCGAGCTGGTGGTGTCCAACGGCGGCGGCATGGCGGTGCAGCAGGCGACGGCCGAGAAGTGGCTGAAGATCACCGGCTGCCCGGTGGTCGAGGGCTATGGCCTGTCAGAGACCTCGCCTGTTGCGACCAGCAACCGGCTGGACGTGCGCGAGTTCAGCGGCAACATCGGCGTGCCCATCCCGTCGACCGAGATCGCGATCCGCGACGATGACGGGCGCGACGTGCCGGCTGGCGAGCCGGGCGAAATCTGCATCCGCGGCCCGCAGGTGATGGCCGGCTACTGGAACCGGCCGGACGAGACCGCCAAGGTCATGACGCCCGACGGCTACTTCAAGAGCGGAGACGTGGGCATCATGGACGAACGCGGCTACGTGAAGATCGTCGACCGCAAGAAGGACATGATCCTGGTCTCGGGTTTCAACGTGTACCCGAACGAGATCGAGCAGGTGGTGAACCTGCATCCGGGTGTGCTGGAGTGCGCCGCGGTGGGCGTGCCGGACGAGAAGTCAGGCGAGGCAGTCAAGCTGTTCGTGGTCCGCAAGGACCTGGCCCTGGACGAGGACGACATCGCCGCCTATTGCCGCGAGAACTTCACCGGGTACAAGCGGCCGAAGTTCATCGAGTTCCGGGACGAGCTGCCCAAGAGCAACGTCGGCAAGGTGCTGCGGCGCGAGCTGCGCGTGGCCAGCCCCGCCTGAGCGACGGGCTGTGATGGCGTGGCAACGGGCGCTCGGGCTGCAGCTGCTACAGCGCGACTGGTTGTCGGCCAACCACGTCGTGTTCGCGGCCGACGGGCCGACGCCAGCCACCGTGGTCGACACCGGCTACGCCCGCCACGCGGATCTGACACTGGCACTCGTCGACCGCGCGCTCGCCGGCGCAGCGCTGGGCCGCATCGTCAACACCCACCTGCACTCGGACCACTGCGGCGGCAACCGAGCGCTGCAGGCGCGCGGCGAACCGCAGACGCTGGTCCCCGCAGCGTCGTTCGAGGCCGTCTCGCAGTGGGACGAAAGCCGGCTCAGCTACCGGCCCACCGGCCAGTACTGCGAGCGCTTCCGGGTCGATGGCGTGCTGCGGGACGGCGACACAGTCCGGCTGGGCCCGGCCGACTGGCAGGTGCACGCGGCGCCCGGACATGACCCGGACGCGCTGATGCTGTTCGAGCCGCAGACGCGCACGCTGATCTCGGGCGACGCGCTGTGGGAAGACCGGCTGGCCATCATCTTTCCCGAACTGGAAGACCAGCCGGGCTTCGAGCCGGCGGCGCAAACGCTGGCTTTGATCGAGCGCCTGGCGCCGCGACGCGTCGTTCCCGGCCACGGCGCCGCATTCGAGGACCTGCCGGCCGCACTGGCCGCCAGCCGCGTGCGCCTGAAGGCCTTCAGCGCCGAACCGGCGCGCCACCTGCGCCACGCCGCACGCGCGCTGGTGATGTTCCACATGATGGAGATGCGCGAGCGCGAGCGCGCCGAGCTGACCGTCTGGCTGCAGCGCACCCCGCTGTTCGCCGCGATGGCCACGCGCAGCGGCACGCCCGGCGGCGCAGCGGCCTGGGCCCACGCGCTGCTGCAGGGCCTGCTGGACGATGGGCTGTTGACGCAGGTCAACGAGACCTTGCGCCTGCCCGCCGCCCTGCCGGCCTGAGACGGGCCTCGTGGTCGCCGACAATGGCGGCATGTCCTTGCACCGGCAGGTCTTTTTCTTCGGCGGCTTCGATCCGCGCACCCCGCGGCACTACCACCGGCTGTACCGCGCAGCGGTGCGCGAACGCCAGCCCGAAGCCGGCGAGCAGGTGAAGGTCGGCCCGCGCCAGGAAGCCTCGGCGATTCGCGATGAATGGGACGTGCACTGGCAGGCGCCTGATGGCGAAACACTGCGGACCCGCTACGCAGTGATGCGCTGGGACGACATCGTGCTGCAGCACTGGCCGCGCCACCTGCGGCAGGCTTTGAAGGACCTGTATCAGCTGCATGTGCGTGCGCAGTTGCACGGCGTGTTGACCCGCGTGCGCCGGCATGCGCCGAACATGCGCCAGCTGGCGCAGATGCCACTGTACGTGGCCAGCGGCACGGCAGTGGCCGTCGCGCTGGTCATGTCACTGCTGAGCTGGTTGACGCCGCTGCCGGCCTGGCTCGCCGCGGTACTGGGCGTGGCGGCTTGGCTGCCGCTGTGGCGCACCGTCGAGAAACGCCTGGACGGCGAATGGCTGCTGCGCCTGTACGCCTTCGTCAACGCATTCGCCGAAGGCCGCGTGCCGGCGATGCAGGCGCGGCTGGACGCGCTGGCCGACGAGCTGGTGCAGCAGGCGCGGCAAAGCCGCGCGCGCGAGTTGCTGGTCGTTGGCCACAGCGTGGGCGCCATCATGGCGGTCAGCGTGCTGGCGCGGGCGGTCCAAAAAGCGCCGGAGCTGGGCGCGCCGGGTGGGCCGCAGATTGCGCTGCTGACGCTGGGCCACTGCACGCCGCTGATGGTCTGGCAGCTGCCGGCCGATAAATTCCGCGAGGAGCTGGTGCGGCTGCGTGCACATGCGCCGCTGGTGTGGTGGGACTTCACCGCACCGGCTGACTGGGCTGCGATGGCCCAGATACCGCCTTGGCTGGACGGCAATGGCGCCGCCGCGCAACTCGAAGCCCGTTCGCCGCGCTTTCACCAACAGATGTCGCCCGAAGCCTACGCGCAGCTCCGCCGCGACCGCCACCGCATGCACATGCACTACCTGCACGCACCTGAACGACCGGGCGGCTACGATCCGGTGACGCTGACCGCCGGGCCGCTGACGCTTGCCGAGCGGCAGGCCGCTTTGGCCAAGCCACGCGCCCCCTGATTCCGCTGAATTTGATGACCCATTTCCGTCCGCACTACCCACCGCCCGCCGCCCGCAAGCCAGGGCCGTGGCAGCTGTTTTTCCACAAGCGCCGCTCCTGGCTGGACGGGCTTTATGAGCGCAGCTACCGCATGAAGATGGGCGAGATCCACCTGCCGGGCGTGGACCTGTACATGGTCAACGAGCCGCCGCTGGTGCGCCAGGTCATGGTCGAGCAGGCGGCCGACTTCCCGAAGCACGAGATGCTGGGCGACGCGCTGCGGCCGCTGCTGGGCGACAGCATCTTCACGACCAACGGCGCGGTCTGGCAACGCCAGCGCGAACTGATGAACCCGTCCTTCGAGGCGGCGCGGGTCAAGCGCGTGTTCGGCCGCATGCGCGACGCGGCCGATGCGATGGTGCAGCGCCTGCGCCAGGTGCCCGAGGGCAGCGAACACGACCTGGAAGTGGAGATGACGCACGTCGCGGCCGACATCATCCTGCGCACGATTCTTTCTCAGCCGCTGGACGGCGACAGCGCCCACCGGGTCTTCGAAGCTTTCGAGCGCTACCAGGCGCTGGCCCCGCGGCTGATGATGCCGGCGTTTTTCGGCCTGCGCTGGCTGCGCCCCTGGTGGCTGCAGCGCCAGAGCCAACGCGCCGCTGCCGAGATCCGCTCGCTGCTGGTCGGCATGATCCGGCCACGCTACGAGGACTACCAACGCGCGCTGAGGGCGGGCGATGAAGCGGCTGCGCTGCCGGACGACGACATCCTCGCGACGCTTCTGCGCGTGCGCGATGCCAAGACCGGTGAAGGGTTCGGCTTCGACGAGCTGGTGAACCAGGTCGCGATGCTGTTCCTGGCCGGCCATGAGACTTCGGCCAGCGCGCTGTCCTGGTCGCTGCACCTGCTGGCGCACGCGCCGGAGGTGCAGCAGCGCATGCACGAGGAAGCGCTCGCCGGTCTGGTGGGCGTGGAGGCGCTGGACCACGACGAGGTGGCAAGCCGCGTCAAGGACATGGTGCTGGTGCGCAATGTGTTTCGCGAAACGCTGCGCCTGTTCCCGCCGGTCGGCTTCTTCGCGCGCCAGGCGACGGTCGGCTGCACGATGCGCGATAAGCAGGTCAAGCCCGGCGCTTCGGTGGTCATCTCGCCCTGGCTGATTCAGCGCCACCGTGAGCTGTGGGCAGCGCCGGATGACTTTGATCCGGACCGCTACGAGCGAGAAGCCTCGGATGCGGAAGCAGCAGCCGGCTGTCCTCATGCCCGCGAATCCTTGCGCAAGGCTTATCTGCCGTTTGGCATGGGGCCGCGGGTCTGCATCGGCACGGCGTTTGCGCTGCAGGAGGCCTCGCTGATCCTGGCAATGCTGGCCCGTGAATTTCGTTTCGAGCCGGTGCCGGGCCATGTGCCCCAGCCAGTGGGCCGGCTGACGATCCGAGCCGACAATGGCATCCGTTTGAAGGTCCATCGGTGGCAGGCGGGATGAGGGCATGAAGGAGCGGCTGGCGGGTTTTGTGTTGATGACGGCGATCGTGCCGCTGGCGGTGTCGGGCTACCTGCTGCTGGTGTGGGTCGGTTTTTTCGGCCGCACCGAGCGGGGCCGGGCCGGCGTGCGCGCGCTGGACCATTTCGTCAATGCCACGCTGTTCAACGGCTACGCCTGGGAATCCGTCTCCTCGCATGCCTGGCGCATGCGCGAGCGCCGCTGGGCGCGCCTGGTGATCTGGGTCACCGACAGCTTCCAGCGCGGCCACTGCCAGCGCGCCAACAAGCGCGAGCAGCCCATCGTCGACCTGATGCTGGCCAAGGGTCTGCACAAGCAGACGATCTTCTGAGGCGACGCGTGTCCATCCCGTCCTCTTCAGGCTCCGAGGCCACCAGGCCGGTGCGACGTCGGCATGTGCTCTACCTCGGCGGTTTTGATCCGCAGGGCCCGGCGCATTACCACGCGATGTACCAGCGCGAAGCCGCCAGGCAGGCGGAGGTCAGTGGCTACACCTTGACCGTCGGGCCACGCCAGCGCGCGGGAGCGCATGCGGCGACCTGGGCCTTGTCCTGGCAAGGTGCGGACGGCGAGGTGTGTGAAACGGATTACGAATTCCTGCGTTGGGACGACTTCGTGCGCCAGCATTGGCCCAGAGGCCAGGCCCGGTTGATCGGCATGACGTTGCAGACCACCTGGCGCATGCTGGTCAACGGTTCGCTCTGGCGCATGCTGCAGACGAGTTGGCCGGCCTTCCTGGCCATCAGCACACCGGGGCTCACCATCGCCAGCGTGACGCTGGGGCTGCTGCTCCTGTTCGTGGCAGCCGTGGGCGTCGAAGCCGCCACCGGCAGCCCGTGGCCCTCGTTGGCCTTGCTGCTGCTCGGCCTGCCAGGCCTGTTCTTCGCAGCGCGTTGGCTGCAGGCGCGCACACAGATGGCCTGGCTGATGCGCAGCGCCACCGTGATCCTGCAACAGGCGCGCGGCCAGACGCCGGACCTGGAAACCAGGCTGGACGAATTCGCCGGCCGGCTGCACCAACTGCGCGGCCGCCCGGAGTTGGACGAGGTGCTGGTGGTCGGACACAGCTCGGGCGCAATGCTGGCCGTCAGCGCGGTCGCTCGCGCATTGCGGATGGCCGAAGCCACCAGACTGCCATCCGCGTCTCGGCTCAGCCTGTTGACGCTGGGGCAGTGCATGCCGGTGTTGAGCTATCAGCCGGAGGCAACGGCATTCAGGGCCGAACTCAACACGCTGAGGCAGGCCCCCGAACTCTTCTGGCTGGACGTGACCGCCCCGCCGGATGGCTGCTGTTTTGCGCTGCACGACCCGAGCGGCGTTTGTCTCGACGGCCTCACCGCTGCGCCTGCCGGCGACCTGGGTGGTGCCAAGTGCGTGTCGCCGCGTTTTGCACAGTTGTTCAGCGCGGCCACCTATCGCGAAGTCAAAGGCGACAAGTACCGCTGCCATTTCCAGTACCTGATGGCCAGCGAGCGGGCTGGCGTGTACGACTTCTTTGCGATCACCGCAGGCGGGTCCGCGCTGGATCGGCGGTTTGAGACGGTGCCCGCAGTGCAGGGTTTTCGCGATCTGCAACGCTTTGGCAGCCCGGCGCGCTGATGTCCTCCGCCCGCCTGCGCTTCGCGATGGTCACGCTGGGCAGCGCAGGCGACCTGCACCCTTACCTGGCCATCGGCCGCACCTTGGCTGAACGAGGTCACGAAGTTCATCTGCTGAGCCAGGCGCCATATGAGCAAGCAGCACGTGATGCGGGCCTGCAGTTCACCGCCATCGTTGACGAAGCCGCGCACAACAAGACGCTGAATCATCCACGGCTGTGGCAACCGATCGCTGGCTTTGGCGTGCTGTGGCGGCATCTTTGCGTGCCGGCCATCGGCCCCACCGTCGACACCTTGCGCGCGCTTGCAGCCAGCAGCGCAGAACCGCTGCGCGTGCTGGCTTCACCACTGGCCGTCGGCGCCCGCCTTGCGCAAGACATCCTGCCTTTGCGCTTGTGGACCGGCTATACCGCGCCCAGCGCGCTGAGGAACGTCGAGGATCCGATGTTCATCGGCACATGGCAGGTGCCAACGCTTGTGCCAGCCCCGGTGCGCCAATGGCTGTGGAAGGGCGTGGACCGATGGAAGCTCGAGCCGATGGCTCGTCCGGTGCTGACACGCTGGCAACAAACACTTGGCGCAAAACGGCTGCCAGGCAGCATATTCGGCGACTGGGTGCATTCACCAGGCGGCGGCTTGGCCTTGTACGACGCCAGCTTCGCTCGCGTGCCGGAACGCTGGGCGCGACGCGGCGTGGTCAACAGCGGTTTCCCACTTTTTGAAGCGGACGATCAGGCCCTGCCGGCCGCTTTGTCCGAGTTCCTCGACGCCGGGCCCAAGCCCGTCGTGATCTTCGGTGGATCAGCTGGCAGCACCGACCATCTTGGCATGCTCGCCTTGCAGGCGGCCGAACAACTGGGATATCGCACGGTACTGATCCGATCCGAACAAGCCGGCCAACGGGATGAAGCGTCCAACTCCAAGAGCAGCAAACTACACATCACCGGTCCCGTCAGTTTGATGCATCTGCTTCCGCGGGCAGCCGTCTGGATTCACCATGGCGGCATCGGTAGTTGTGCACAGGGACTGGCATCAAGCACACCACAGTTGGTGCTCGCTTCGGCCTATGACCAGCACGACAACGGCCAACGACTGGCGTTGATCAATGCCGGCGCATGGTTAGACAGTCAGGGCCTGGACATCCCCGTGATAAGCAAGACACTCGCTCGGGTGTTAAACCAAAAGTATTTGGGCAAGTCGAACAATCCGGCTCGGTCACTGCCCGGCCGTCCCAATCTCGCCAGCCAATTTGCCGCGGATCATCTATCGCACGAGTAAACGGAACCGATATGTCACCCGCCATGAACAGAGTGATGTACGGCGCAGTCGTTCAAAACGAAAAAACCCTCGGTACCGGAGTATCGAGGGTTCATCCTTCAGAGAAGAAACGCCCGGCAAAGACCGGGCGTTTTACTCTGGTATTAGTAGCCTGACGATGTCCTACTTTCACACG
>NZ_JBYTAI010000002.1:357277-694906 GCF_058788035.1 Ideonella sp. FW305-24
CCAAGAGACTTGGTACCTTGCGGCACCAGCACTCGACTCAAACGCCCACGCTTATCGGCTGTTACTTGTTAAAGAGCAGGAGTCCTTCGACTCGTTCAACTTATCGCTGAAGGATGGGATCATAGCACGATCACATTCTTCAGAGAAGAAACGCCCGGCAAAGACCGGGCGTTTTACTCTGGTATTAGTAGCCTGACGATGTCCTACTTTCACACGGGAATCCGCACTATCATCGGCGCAGAGGCGTTTCACTGTCCTGTTCGGGATGGGAAGGAGTGGGACCACCTCGCTATGGTCATCAGGCTTCAACTTGTTGCCGGCTCGGGTGCGCGGGTGAGCGCAGGGCCGAGAAGGCCAATTCAAAGAATCGACAGACTCGACTGATCCATGTGCAGCATGCGCCGGGCACACTCACCGCCGGGCAACTTGGCCTGGCAGCACATGGATCAGTCGACTCATCAGCGTTGGCTCAACCACTTCCTGGCTGAACTTTTCAGATGATTGCGCTCACCGCATTCATGCACATGAACAACGGCAAACTATAAATACTCAACCCAATCCAAACTCGATCTCGATTCTACACCGAATCAACATCAAAGTTATAGGGTCAAGCCTCACGGGCAATTAGTACTGGTTAGCTTAACGCATTACTGCGCTTCCACACCCAGCCTATCAACGTCCTGGTCTCGAACGACCCTTCAGGGGGCTCAAGGCCCCGGCAAGACTCATCTTGAGACGAGTTTCCCGCTTAGATGCTTTCAGCGGTTATCTCTTCCGCACTTAGCTACTCGGCAATGCCATTGGCATGACAACCGATACACCAGCGGTGCGTCCACTCCGGTCCTCTCGTACTAGGAGCAGGCTCTCTCAATCTTGCAGCGCCCACGGAAGATAGGGACCAAACTGTCTCACGACGTTTTAAACCCAGCTCACGTACCTCTTTAAATGGCGAACAGCCATACCCTTGGGACCGGCTACAGCCCCAGGATGAGATGAGCCGACATCGAGGTGCCAAACACCGCCGTCGATATGAACTCTTGGGCGGTATCAGCCTGTTATCCCCAGAGTACCTTTTATCCGTTGAGCGATGGCCCTTCCATACAGAACCACCGGATCACTTTGTCCTACTTTCGTACCTGCTCGACTTGTCAGTCTCGCAGTCAAGCACGCTTATGCCAATGCACTATCACCACGATTTCCGACCGTGGCTAGCGTACCTTCGAACTCCTCCGTTACACTTTGGGAGGAGACCGCCCCAGTCAAACTGCCCACCATACACTGTCCCCAATCCCGATAAGGGACCAAGGTTAGAACCTCAAACACACCAGGGTGGTATTTCAACGTTGGCTCCATAGAAACTAGCGTCCCTACTTCAAAGCCTCCCACCTATCCTACACAGATCTGTTCAAAGTCCAATGTAAAGCTACAGTAAAGGTTCATGGGGTCTTTCCGTCTTTCCGCGGGGAGATTGCATCATCACAAACATTTCAACTTCGCTGAGTCTCTGGAGGAGACAGTGTGGCCATCGTTACGCCATTCGTGCAGGTCGGAACTTACCCGACAAGGAATTTCGCTACCTTAGGACCGTTATAGTTACGGCCGCCGTTTACTGGGACTTCGATCAAGAGCTTGCACCCCATCAATTAATCTTCCAGCACCGGGCAGGCGTCACACCCTATACGTCGACTTTCGTCTTTGCAGAGTGCTGTGTTTTTAATAAACAGTCGCAGCCACCGATTCTCTGCGGCCTTTATCGGCTCCCCAAGTCAATGGTTCACCTACCAAAGGCACACCTTCTTCCGAAGTTACGGTGTCAATTTGCCGAGTTCCTTCTCCAGAGTTCTCTCAAGCGCCTTAGAATACTCATCTCGCGCACCAGTGTCGGTTTGCGGTACGGTCGTCTATGGCTGAAGCTTAGTGGCTTTTCCTGGAAGCAGGGTATCACTCACTTCGTCTGCAAGCAGACTCGTTATCACCCCTCATCTAAGCCCGGCGGATTTGCCTACCAGGCATGACTACAGGCTTGAACCAACATATCCAACAGTTGGCTGAGCTAACCTTCTCCGTCCCCACATCGCACCATAGATCGGTACAGGAATATTGACCTGTTTCCCATCAGCTACGCATCTCTGCCTCGCCTTAGGGGCCGACTCACCCTACGCCGATGAACGTTGCGTAGGAAACCTTGCGCTTTCGGCGAGGGGGCTTTTCACCCCCTTTAACGCTACTCATGTCAGCATTCGCACTTCTGATACCTCCAGCAGGCTTCACAACCCACCTTCACAGGCTTACAGAACGCTCTCCTACCGCGCATATAAATATGCACCCGCAGCTTCGGTAACTGGCTTAGCCCCGTTACATCTTCCGCGCAGGACGACTCGATCAGTGAGCTATTACGCTTTCTTTAAATGATGGCTGCTTCTAAGCCAACATCCTGACTGTTTTAGCCTTCCCACTTCGTTTCCCACTTAGCCAATTTTGGGGACCTTAGCTGGCGGTCTGGGTTGTTTCCCTCTTGAGTCCGGACGTTAGCACCCGGTGCTCTGTCTCCCAAGCTGTACTCATCGGTATTCGGAGTTTGCATAGGTTTGGTAAGTCGCCATGACCCCCTAGCCTAAACAGTGCTCTACCCCCGATGGTAATACTTGAGGCACTACCTAAATAGTTTTCGGAGAGAACCAGCTATCTCCAGGTTTGTTTAGCCTTTCACCCCTATCCACAGCTCATCCGCTAGTTTTGCAACACTAGTCGGTTCGGACCTCCAGTGCGTGTTACCGCACCTTCATCCTGGCCATGGATAGATCACCTGGTTTCGGGTCTACACCCAGCGACTAGACGCCCTATTCGGACTCGGTTTCCCTTCGCCTTCCCTACTCGGTTAAGCTTGCCACTGAATGTAAGTCGCTGACCCATTATACAAAAGGTACGCCGTCACCTTGCGGCTCCGACTTTTTGTATGCATGCGGTTTCAGGATCTATTTCACTCCCCTCCCGGGGTTCTTTTCGCCTTTCCCTCACGGTACTTGTTCACTATCGGTCGATTACGAGTATTTAGCCTTGGAGGATGGTCCCCCCATCTTCAGACAGGATTTCACGTGTCCCGCCCTACTTGTCGTGCACCTAGTTCCACATTCGACTTTTCTCATACGGGGCTATCACCCACTATGGCCGGACTTTCCATTCCGTTTTGATAAGAAGAATGCTAAAGAGCACTGGCTGTTCCGATTTCGCTCGCCACTACTTTCGGAATCTCGGTTGATGTCTTTTCCTCGAGCTACTGAGATGTTTCAGTTCACCCGGTTCGCCTCGCATGACTATGTATTCATCATGCGATACCCCTAAGGGTGGGTTTCCCCATTCGGAAATCTCCGGATCAAAGCTAATTTGCCAGCTCCCCGAAGCTTATCGCAGGCTATCACGTCCTTCGTCGCCTGTAATCGCCAAGGCATCCACCACATGCACTTAGTCACTTGACCCTATAACTTTGATGTCAATGCTTCAGACATCGATCAAGGACTGGTCCCAATCGCTCAACGCTAGAGCGATCGGTTTTTGAGTATTCACGTTATGCCGTTCTTCATGTCTCTTTTAAAAGAGTTGAAGTTTGGTGACGCAATCATCTAATGTCATCGACGGCACGGTGCGATTCAGGCTTTACCCCTGAGCCGCTTTCCGTCGACAACGCTGATTTTCGACTCTTTGAATTGTTAAAGAACAACAGCCTTCTTTCGAAGACAAACCCAAGATCCCAGCAGAATCTTGGGTTTGTACCCGACGCAGAAGTGAGAACAGATGGCATTGGCCGTCACGATGGTGGAGGATGACGGGATCGAACCGACGACCCCCTGCTTGCAAAGCAGGTGCTCTCCCAGCTGAGCTAATCCCCCGTCTATCTCTGAACCGGACGACACCGTCGCCTCGAATGGTTGGTGGGTCTGGTTGGATTCGAACCAACGACCCCCGCCTTATCAAGACGGTGCTCTAACCGACTGAGCTACAGACCCACGCATTCTTTGGAACGCATGGCTCCTGGCACAGGCTCACTTGGCTTCGAGGCCAATTGACGCTCTGCCCAAGCTCACACATTCACCATGTTCATCACTGTTGTGTGTTTCACAGCCGATAAGTGTGGGCGCAAGAATCAAGCACCATTTGACTTCTACTCTTCGCTCCACATCGCTTGCGCAACATGAATCGCTTTCGAAGTATTTTCCAGAAAGGAGGTGATCCAGCCGCACCTTCCGATACGGCTACCTTGTTACGACTTCACCCCAGTCACGAACCCTGCCGTGGTAATCGCCCTCCTTGCGGTTAGGCTAACTACTTCTGGCAGAACCCGCTCCCATGGTGTGACGGGCGGTGTGTACAAGACCCGGGAACGTATTCACCGCGGCAAGCTGATCCGCGATTACTAGCGATTCCGACTTCACGCAGTCGAGTTGCAGACTGCGATCCGGACTACGACCGGTTTTCTGGGATTGGCTCCCCCTCGCGGGTTGGCAGCCCTCTGTACCGGCCATTGTATGACGTGTGTAGCCCTACCCATAAGGGCCATGAGGACCTGACGTCATCCCCACCTTCCTCCGGTTTGTCACCGGCAGTCTCATTAGAGTGCCCTTTCGTAGCAACTAATGACAAGGGTTGCGCTCGTTGCGGGACTTAACCCAACATCTCACGACACGAGCTGACGACGGCCATGCAGCACCTGTGTTCTGGCTCTCTTTCGAGCACTCCCAAATCTCTTCAGGATTCCAGACATGTCAAGGGTAGGTAAGGTTTTTCGCGTTGCATCGAATTAAACCACATCATCCACCGCTTGTGCGGGTCCCCGTCAATTCCTTTGAGTTTCAACCTTGCGGCCGTACTCCCCAGGCGGTCAACTTCACGCGTTAGCTTCGTTACTGAGAAGGAACCTTCCCAACAACCAGTTGACATCGTTTAGGGCGTGGACTACCAGGGTATCTAATCCTGTTTGCTCCCCACGCTTTCGTGCATGAGCGTCAGTGCAGGCCCAGGGGATTGCCTTCGCCATCGGTGTTCCTCCGCATATCTACGCATTTCACTGCTACACGCGGAATTCCATCCCCCTCTGCCGCACTCAAGCTATACAGTCACAAAGGCAGTTCCCAGGTTGAGCCCGGGGATTTCACCTCTGTCTTATATAACCGCCTGCGCACGCTTTACGCCCAGTAATTCCGATTAACGCTCGCACCCTACGTATTACCGCGGCTGCTGGCACGTAGTTAGCCGGTGCTTATTCTTCAGGTACCGTCATCCTCCCGAGGTGTTAACCCAGAAGATTTCTTCCCTGACAAAAGCGGTTTACAACCCGAAGGCCTTCTTCCCGCACGCGGCATGGCTGGATCAGACTTGCGTCCATTGTCCAAAATTCCCCACTGCTGCCTCCCGTAGGAGTCTGGGCCGTGTCTCAGTCCCAGTGTGGCTGGTCGTCCTCTCAGACCAGCTACAGATCGTCGCCTTGGTAGGCCTTTACCCCACCAACTAGCTAATCTGACATCGGCCGCTCCAATAGCGAGAGGTCTTGCGATCCCCCCCTTTCACCCGTAGGTCGTATGCGGTATTAATCCGGCTTTCGCCGGGCTATCCCCCACTACTGGGCACGTTCCGATGCTTTACTCACCCGTTCGCCACTCGTCGCCAGGTTGCCCCGCGTTACCGTTCGACTTGCATGTGTAAGGCATGCCGCCAGCGTTCAATCTGAGCCAGGATCAAACTCTTGAGTTCGATCTTGAATTTGCTCAAAGAATTGAAGTGAACTTCACTTCCATGAGCGTTTAAAGTCCAAGAGACTTGGTACCTTGCGGCACCAGCACTCGACTCAAACGCCCACGCTTATCGGCTGTTACTTGTTAAAGAGCTATGATCTTGCGATCAATTCGCTGCGTTTGCTTTGTTTGCGTTAGCAGCGAAGAGGCGAGATTTTGTACTCTGTTGAATTCGCCGTCAAGGCTTATTCTTCATTTTCTTTTTCGATTCAAGTTTTGCGCCCTGAGGCAAACAAAACTCGCCGGACCAAAATCCGTCGAAATCTCAAACCTCTTCACTGCCAATGAAAACGTCACACTCACCGAAGTCAGTCATCAGTTGTGAGCAGCGAAGCCCTCTACTGTAGCACCGTTCTGGAACTGGCCGCAAGCCTTTCCGCACCAGATTTGGAAGAAGTTCGCATCGCGGCTTCACACACCTGCTGCGGCTCGTCGGCGTCCAGCACCGCAGGCAGGGCCAGCTGCAGCGTCCGCGCATCCGCGCGCAGCACGCGCTGCTTGATGCTGCTGATCTGCGCCGGATGCATCGAGAAGCTGCGCAGCCCCATGGCGAGCAGCAACTCGGTGAAGGCGGGGTCGCCCGCCATCTCGCCGCACACGCTGACCCCCTTGCCCATCGCATTGGCTTGGGCAATGGTCTGCGCGATCAAGCGCAGCACCGCCGGGTGCCAAGGGTCATAGAGGTGGGCGACCGCCTCGTCGGCGCGGTCAATGGCCAGCGTGTACTGAATCAGGTCATTGGTGCCGATGGATACAAAGTCGAAGGTGCGAAGCAGGCTGGGAAGGATCAGCACGGCTGCCGGCACTTCCACCATCGCACCCAGCGTCACCTCGCCAATCGCCTGGCCCCGGGCGGTCACATCCTCGCGCGCCCTTTCCATCCACTGCTTGACCGACTGCACCTCGGACAGGTGCGCAACCATCGGGATCAAGATGCGCACCGGACCAAATGCGCTGGCTCGCAGGATGGCCCGCAACTGCTCGGAAAACATGTCCGGCTCGGACAGGCTCCAGCGGATCGCCCGCAGCCCCAGCGCCGGATTCAGCATGTGGTCGTGCCGCGGCTCCTGCGAGGACGCCCGGTCCAGCGGCTTGTCCGCTCCCACGTCCACCGTGCGAATCGTCACCGGCATGCCACCCATCGCCAGCACCACGGCGCGGTAGGCCTCGAACTGCTCGTCCTCGTCTGGCAGGCGCCCGGCACGGTTCATGAACAGGAACTCGCTGCGGAACAGGCCCACGCCAACCGCGCCAGCTTCCAGCGCCGCGGCTGCATCCCGTGGCAGCTCGATGTTGGCCAAGAGCTCGACCGTCTGCCCGTCCAGCGTGACGGCCGGCGTATGGCGCAGCCGGCTCAACCGCGCCCGCTCCAGTTCGACCTGGCGCTGGCGGAAGCGGTACTCCTCCAGCACCATCGGCGGCGGGTTGACGATCAGGATGCCGGCGTCGCCGTCGATGATCACCCAGTCATCCTGCCGCACGATGCGGCTGGCCTCGCGCGCGCCGACCACCGCCGGGATGTCCATGCTGCGCGCGACGATGGCCGTGTGCGAGGTGCGCCCGCCCACGTCGGTGACAAAGCCGGTGAACACGCTGCGCTTGAACTGCAGCATGTCGGCCGGCGCAATGTCGTTGGCCACCAGCACCAGCGGATCTTCACCAGCGAAGTCACGCGCGCCGGCATTGGCCAGCGCCCCCGGCGACAGCCCGGTGCCACGGGTCAGCGCCTTCAGCAGCCGCTCGCCCACCTGCTCCACGTCCGCCTTGCGCTCGCGCAGGTAGTCGTCTTCCATTTCGTCGAACTGCCGCGTCAGCACCTCCAGCTGGGCCGACAGCGCCCATTCGGCGTTGTAGTGCCGGGTGGCAATCCAGGGCTGGGCAGACTCCACCAGCATCGGGTCCTGCAGCATCATCAAGTGCACATCCAGCAGCGCCACAAGCTCGGCGTGCGCCTCCTCGGGCACCTCCTGCTTGAGGGCCATCAGCTCGGCAGACACCTCGGTGCGCGCATCGCGCAAGCGTTCGTACTCGCGCTCGGCATCGGCCGGGTCGATGAAGTAGTGGGCCACGTCGACCCGACTGGATGCCACCAGCACGGCGCGCCCGATGGCGACACCGCGAGACACTGGCAGACCAAAAACCTGGATGCTCATGCGGACCAATGTAGCAGCCAGCCGCCTCCGGCGCAGTGAGGGAAAACGGGGCGTCATCGACCGGTCATGCATGCGTCATGCGCGGGTCATCGCCTCTGGCGAGCATCACCCCCATGACCACGGAGATGCCCCCGATGAGAGAGCTGCCGACCCCCACCTTCCCGCTGATCGGCATGCTGCCGCTGCGCGCCCGCCGGACCGCCACGCCTGTCGCCCAGCCCGCCGTGGCCATGGCGCCACCAGCGGCAATGGCGGACACGCCCTACACCGTCAGCTGGGCCCGACATCAGGACGAAGTGCGCGAGGCCCAGCGCCTGCGCCACCACGTCTTCGCCGAGGAAATGGGCGCCCGCCTGCAACCACCGGCCGGCACGCCCGCCGGGCTGGACGTGGACCTGTTTGATGACTTCTGCGAGCACCTGCTGGTGCGCAGCCTGCCAGAAGGCGACCAGCCCGGCCAGGTGGTTGGCACTTACCGGGTGCTGACGCCAGGCGCCGCGCGGCGCGCCGGTGGCTACTACAGCGACACCGAGTTCGACCTGACACGCCTGCGCCCACTGCGCGAGCGCATGGCCGAACTGGGCCGTTCCTGCGTGCATGCGGACCACCGTGCCGGCGGCGTGATCCTGGCGCTTTGGGGCGCACTCGCCGCCTTCATGGACCGCAACGGCCTGGACACCATGGTCGGCTGCGCCAGCATCAGCATGCGCGACGGCGGCCACACCGCTGCCAGCCTGTGGAACCGCCTGAGCCAGACCCACCTCGTGGGACTGGAGCACCAGGTGCGCCCGCGCCTGGCCTTGCCGGTGCAGGAGCTGAACCGTGCGCTGGAGGTGGAAGCGCCGGCCCTGATCAAAGGCTACCTGCGCTGCGGCGCCAAAGTGCTGGGTGCACCGGCCTGGGACCCGGATTTCAACACCGCCGACCTGCCCATGCTGATGCGCCTGCAGGACCTGCCCAGCCGCTACCGCCGCCACTTCCTCGGCTCGATCTGAAGCCAAGCTGGCAAGCTTGGATGGCAACAGCCGGCCGTGAGGGCCAGCTTTTGCCCTATTGACCTTCGCCGAACTTGTCGGCGATCAGCGCAGCAATGGCAAGCGAGGCCGCCTGCTCGTCAGCGCCCTCGGTTTCGAGCTCCACCTCTGCGCCCAGCCCGGCGGCCAGCATCATCACGCCCATGATGCTCTTGGCATTGACGCGCCGGCCATTGCGGCTCATGAACACCTCGCATTGAAAGCCACTGGCCAGCTTGGTCAGCTTGGCCGAGGCGCGGGCATGCAGGCCCAGCTTATTGCTGATGGTGAGCGTGGTCTTGATCATGCAGTCGTGAAGATTGGGTCTGGTTCTGGGGTCGCTGCGCGGCCACCTGCATCACGCCCTGGGTGCCGCCCGCCACCGCGCGGGTGACCAGCGAATCCACCGGCTCGCGCAGGTAACTCAGGGCGCGCCACATCATCGGCACGTTGACACCGGTGACCAGGCGAACCTCGTTGCCGTCGGCAAGGCGCTGCGCCACGTTGCAAGGCGTGGCGCCAAAAACATCGGTCAGGATCAGCGCTTGCGGATCTCGCACGCTGGCCAGCGCCTCGCGGGCCGCCTGCTCGACCCGTTCGACGGGCCAATCCGGCGGCACGTCCAGCGCCGCCAGCCCGGTCAGGCCGTCGGGATAGACATGCGCGGCCACACCATACAACGCCGACGCCAGCGGCGCATGGGCAATGATCAGGAGACCGGGCATGAGGTGATCCAAAGCAACTGAAACAGCGCCCGGCACCGGACGCGACACCCGGCAACACCCGACCGGCTGGACCAGGCGCCTGCCGCGCAGAGGCGGCCATTATCAACAAAGCGCCCGCACCTGCCCTGCCCCGCGCATCGGTGCGGTCTTTTGTGGCCAGCGGGCTCAAGGCGCAAAGCGCAAGCCCTCCCAGAAAGCCTGCGTGGCCTCGGCCGACAGCGGCCGGCGCGCCAGCACCGTGGCCTGCACCACCCAGGTCCCGCGCGCAGCCAGCGCCAGCTCGGCATGCACTGCCTCGCCAGCCGGCGTCTGGCCCAGCAAAGGCCAGCGGCCGGCCGCGGGCTGCGGCGTTGCGCCTGGCGGCAGCCAGGCCGGCGCGGAGGGGGCCGCGGCTGCCGGTTGCCCCAGGTTGCGCTCGAACGCCACGCGCAAGTCCTGCAGCGCCGGGCCGACCCTGGCCGGCTCCCCCATGTCGGCCACGCTGACCGCAAAGGTCTGGCCCTCGGCCTCGCAGACCTGCATCTGCAGACGCACCGGCACACCCGCCAGTGGCAGCACACGCTCGTGGTGGTCGGGCCGGCACGGCAGCACAAACTGCAGGCTGGCATCGACCACACGGCCCTCGCGCCAATCCAGCGCCGGCGAGCAGCCGCTCATCGCCAAGCAAGCGCCAACCGTGAACAAAGTCCGCTTCCGCAGCGTCGCATCCCTCATTCGTAGGAATGTAAGCGCTTGGCAAGCGTCCACCCAGGGGCGCACACTGCTTGGCTCCCTTCCCTAGACCATGGCCACGATGAACAATCCGCTGCCCGGCGGCTTGCACCTCGCCGCGACGAACACCCTGCCAGAAGGCCAGGCCGCAGCCTTGCCCTCGCACTGGCTGCAGGTCATTGACGAGATGGGCAGCGAAGTCGGGCAGACGATGTCGGACGCACTGGAACGCGTGAACCAGCTGACCAGCACTGGCCGCATCGACCGCAACGGCCTGCAGCAGCTGACAGAAGAGATCGGCCGTGCGCGCCGCCTTGGCATGGTCGGCCAGCAGCTCTCGCGCATCGCCTCCGGCGGTGTGAACCAAAGCGCCGAGGAAGTGAACCTGACGCAGACGCTGCGCGAGCTGCTGCAGCAACACGGCCCGGCCGCCAGCGCCAGCGGCATCGAGTTGCGCCCCGCCATGCAACCAGCCTCGGTGCTGGCCGACGCCAGCCTGCTGCACGCACTGTTGCAGGCCATGCTGGACTGGGCCCTCCCGCACGCGCAGGGCCACATCGAATGCCGGCTGGAGCTGCTGCCCTGGCCGCCCAACGCCTGCCTGCGCTGCCACTTCCCACTGCGCCACCCGGGCCCGCCCAATGGCCTGGCGTGGCGCCTGGTCGAACAGATCGCCTGGGCGCTGGAGTTGCGCATCGAGCGGCTGGACAGCCCCGGCAGCTGCACGCTGCTGCTGGAGTTCACCCACACGCTGCAAGCCGCCGCGCCGGATGTCAGCGCATCCGCGCCCGATCCGGACCCGCTGTCCTCCGGCTTCGGCCCCTCGCTGGACTCCAAGCCACTGGCCGGCAGCCACTTGCTGGTGCTCGCCGGCCGGCGCGACCTGCGCTCGGACATCCGCGAAGCCGTGCGTCACATGGGGCTGGTGCTGGACTTTGTGAGTTCGGTCGAAGAGGCTGAACGCTTTTGCCGCGAAACGCTGCCGCACGGCATCATTTGCGAATCGGTGCTCGCCGGCCAGCGCTTCGCCCGCCTGCGCGAATTGCTGGCCGCCGAGCAGCCCGACTTCGTCTGCATCGAGATCGCCGAAGAGGGCGACCACTGCCAGCTCTCGACCGACAGCGCCCAGCGCCAGGCCCAGATCGGCCGCCACGCGGTGCTGCAGTACCTGCCTTCCGCGCTGATCTTCGAGCTGACGCGAAACAGCTGAGTTGGCGAGACGAGCGCGCGCCCGCAGGCCGGCGCCGGGCCGCCCCAAGGCGGCCTGCGCAACCCGCCCGGCGGGTGGTCTCAGGTACTCCCGAGGCCGGGTGCCCCACCCTCTAGCCGAAGACTTTTTGCAGGATCGCGCTTCCCGTGCCGACCGGGTCCCGTCGGATCTTCTTTTCCTCTTCGCCAATCATCAGGTACAGCCCGTCCAGCGCCTTGCGCGTCACGTAGGCCTGCACGTTGGCGTCCTCCTTCTTCACCAGGCCAAAACCCATGGCCTGGCCGGCAACCGCGTTGTACTTGCTGGCCAGCGAGACCTTTTCGGTCGCCTGCGTGACGATGGGCAGGAACTTCTCGCCCAGCGGCTGGCGTGTCTTGGTGGCGAAGAAGTCGGTGACCGAGGTGTCGCCGCCGCGCACGATCTTCAGCCCGTCCTGCACCGACATGCCTTTCACCGCCGCCACCAGCAGCTCGCGCGCCTGCGGCACGGCGGTCTCGGCCGCTCGGTTCATCGCGGTGATCAATTCATCCACCTTCTTCTGCTGGCCCGAAAGCCTCAGCAGCTGTGCCGCATCGTTGAGGATGCCGGGCAGCGGAATGCGCACCTTCGGGTTGCCGAGGAAGCCATCGGTCTGGCCCAGCAGGCCGACCGCAGCCTCCGCGCCGCGCTGCAACGCGGTTTTCACGCCCAGCGAAGCATCGGCCTCGCTGAGGAAAGCCGCCTCGGCGACGCGGGTGCCGCCCATGCCGGCCAGCAGCATGCCGGCCGTCGCCGTAAACTCTCTGCGCTTCATTCGAAGGTTCTCCCCATGGACAGACGCCGTCATCTTGCTCTGAGTGCCAGCCTGCTGGCAACGCTGCCGTTCAGTGGCCTGCTGGCCGGCTGCGCGGCACGCGAAAGCGCGCCTGACGTGCATTACACCCTGCTGGATGGCCGCCAGGCCAATCTCGCCGGCCAGCGCGGCAAGGTGATGCTGGTGAACTTCTGGGCCACCAGCTGCACGACCTGCGTGCACGAGATGCCCAACATCATCGCCACGCACGAGAAGTTCAAGGGCCAGGCCTTCGACACGCTGGCCGTGGCCATGAGCTACGACCCGCCGATGTACGTCGACAACTTCGCCAAGTCGCGCCAGCTGCCGTTCAATGTGGCCATCGACAACACCGGCACCATCGCCCAGCAGTTCGGCAAGGTACAGCTCACGCCCACCACCTTCCTGATCGACAAGCAGGGCCGCATCGTCAAGAAATTCGTCGGCGAGCCCGATTTCGCCTCGCTGCACCAGCTGATTGGCGAGTTGATCGCCGAGAAGAGCGCCTGAGGTCGCGCGCCGCCTGGCGCGGCCCCGCCATTCGGCACATCGTGCATCCGTGGGCCATCCCCCCCACGAGCGTCGGAAACTTTGAGTTCACCTTGCCTGCGCCTTGCGGGCACAATTCCGGCCGTGCGCAAGATCTGGTCTTCCCTGTGGCTCTCGCTGTTCCTGCTGTTGGCTCAGCAGGGCGCGGTGCTGCACGAGATCGGCCACCTGGCCACCAGCCCGCAGTCGGCGTCTGATCTGACCGGCAAGGTGCATGTCGCGGGCAGCGCCTGCGACGACTGCCTGGCCTTCGCGCAAGTGGCCAGCTTCGTCGCGACCTCGGTCCCGTCGCTTCAACTGCCGCCCGCCACGCACCCGTGGGTCACCTCACAGACCTTCCGGGCCCGCGACGCCGACGTCCCCGCGCACAGCGCCCGGGACCCTCCGATCCTCCTCTGAAGTCGTCCTGACGCCCGGTCTGGTGCTTCACCAGTGCCGGGCGCTGTCTGCACCTGCGCGCGCCGCTCGCCTGCCCTGTTTTCGGGCGGGCCAAGCGCTGCGCCGCGGTGCACCTCACTCGATGAATCGACTGCTCGCGGGCCGCTCCACTCAGGCCCGCGACAGAGGAGCTGTTTGCATGTTCACCCCTTCTCGCACGGGCCTGGCGCTCGCGTTGGCGCTCGCCTATCCCTTGCTCGCCCTGCCCGTCCGCGCGCAGACCGTCGCCGCCACAGATGGCGGCACCACCTCCCCCACCCCTGCGCCGCAGCGCGTCGAAATCTCCTCCCAGCGCCAGCGCCTGGACGCCGCGCGCAACGGCCTGTCGCCCGACACCGGCAGTTCCATCTACCGCTTCGACCAGCAGGACATCGCCAAGCTGCCGATGGGCGCCGACACGCCGCTGAACCAGGTCATCCTGCAGGCGCCCGGCGTGGTGCAGGATTCCTACGGCCAGCTGCACGTGCGCGGTGACCACGCGGATCTGCAGTACCGCATCGACGGCATCGTGATCCCAGAAGCCATCGGCGGCTTCGGCCAGGCGCTGGAGACACGCTTCGCCGACCAGATCCAGGTGCTGACCGGCGCGCTGCCGGCGCAGTACGGCTACCGCACGGCCGGCGTGGTGGACATCCATTCCAAAGGCGCGAACCAGCAGAACGGCGGGCAGATCAGCCTGCTGGGCGGCAGCAACGGCCACCGCGAAGGCAGCCTGGAACTGGGCGGCAACGTCGGCGCGCTGAGCTACTACATGGTCGGCTCGGCGATGCACGACGACCAGGGCATCGAGAACCCCACGTCTTCGCGCCACGCGCTGCACGACAAGACCGAGCAGGGCAACGGCTTTGGCTATTTATCCTATGTGCTGACGCCCGAGACCCGCGTGAACCTGATCCTGGGTGCGGCCAACAACCGCTTCCAGATCCCCAACGTCGCCGGCCAGACGCCTGACTATTCGCTCGCCGGCCATGACAACATCGACTCCGCGACGCTGGACGCGCGGCAGAAGGAGCGCAACCACTTCGGCGTGCTGTCGCTGCAGAGCAGCCTGGGCCAGGACGTGGACTACCAGGTCGCCCTGTTCAGCCGCTACACCGACGTGCACTACCGCCCCGACGAGGCCGGCGACCTGGCCTTCAACGGCGTGGCCGCCGACGTGGCGCGCAGCAACCGCGCGGCCGGCCTGCAGGCCGATGCCAGCTGGCACCTGAATGCCACCCACACGTTGCGCGGCGGCGTGTTCTACCAGTCCGAAAAAGGCGCGACGCGCAACGACTCGCTGGTCTTCCCGGCCGATGCGGACGGCAACCAGACCAGCGACCAGCCGCTCAGCATCTCCGACGATGCACAGCTCAAGGGCCACACCTGGGGCGTCTACCTGCAGGACCAGTGGCAACCGGTGAAGGCGCTGACGGTCAACTACGGCCTGCGTTTCGACCAGGTGCGCACCGTCGTCGACGAGCAGCAGCTCAGCCCGCGCGTCGGCCTGGTCTACGACATCGACGCGATGACGCGCGTGCACGCCGGCTACTCGCGCTACTTCACGCCGCCGCCCACCGAGCAGATCGACCAGACCTCGATTCAGAAATTCCAGGGCACGACCAACGCACTGCCGTCGGACGCCAACACCGCCGTGCGCTCCGAGCGCTCGAACTACTACGACATTGGCCTCGAGCGGCAGATCGACAGCCACCTGACCGTGGGCATGGACGGCTACTACCGCCAGGTGCGCCACCTGCAGGACGAGGGCCAGTTCGGCAACGCGCTGATCTACTCGGCCTTCAACTACAGCCATGCCCGCGTCTACGGGCTGGAACTCTCGGCCAGCTACCGCGACGAAGCCTTCAGCGCCTACGCCAACGTGGCGTTTGCGCGGGCACTCGGCAAGGGGCTGGAAACCGGCCAGTTCAACTTCGAGCAGGACGAGATCGACTACATCAACTCGAACTGGGTGCACCTGGACCACGACCAGGCGACTACGGCTTCAGCCGGCGCCAGCTACCAATGGTCCAATGGCCTGGCCACCTCGGCCGACCTGCTGTTCGGCAGCGGCCTGCGCAACGGCTTTGCCAACAGCAGCCACCTGCCGAGCTACACGCAGGTCAACCTGTCGGCGCACCGCAGCTTCGACCTGGGCACGGCGGTCGGCCCGGTGGACCTGCGCCTGTCGGCGCTGAATGTGTTCGACCGGGTCTACCAGATCCGCGACGGCTCGGGCATTGGCGTCGGTGCGCCGCAATATGCGCAGCGCCGCACGGTGCTGGCGGGCATCAGCAAGTCATTCTGAGCGCCCCCAGACCTGCCGCTTCGCGTCAGGCCCCCCGAGGGGGTCAAGAAAACTTGGGAGCGGCCCGGCGTTTTCTTGAGAGTGCCCCAGGTCCGGGTTTGCGTCCGGACCGCCGCTCAGTTCGCTTCGATGGTGCCCACGCCGGCATGCGCGGCCTGCTGGTCCGCGTGGTAGCTGGAACGCACCATCGCGCCGACGGCAGCGTGCGTGAAGCCCATCTTGTAGGCCTCCTCTTCGAACATCTTGAAAGTATCCGGGTGCACGTAACGCTTGACCGGCAGGTGGTGACCGCTGGGCGCCAGGTACTGGCCAATGGTTAGCATGTCGATGTTGTGCGCGCGCATGTCGCGCATCACCTGCAGGATCTCTTCGTCGGTTTCGCCCAGGCCGACCATGATGCCGCTCTTGGTCGGCACGCCCGGCACGGCTTCCTTGAAGCGCTTGAGCAGGTTCAGGCTGAATTGGTAGTCCGAACCCGGGCGCGCTTCCTTGTACAAGCGCGGCGCGGTTTCGAGGTTGTGGTTCATCACGTCCGGCGGCGCGGCCTTCAGGATGTCCAGCGCGCGGTCCATGCGGCCGCGGAAGTCGGGCACCAACACCTCGATCTGCGTCTGCGGCGACAGCTCGCGCACCTGGCGGATGCAATCGGCGAAATGGCCGGCGCCGCCGTCGCGCAGGTCGTCGCGGTCCACGCTGGTGATGACCACGTACTTCAGCTTCAGCGCGGCAATCGTCTTGGCCAGGTTCATCGGCTCGTCCGCGTCCAGCGGATCGGGCCGGCCGTGGCCCACGTCGCAGAACGGGCAGCGCCGGGTGCACTTGTCGCCCATGATCATGAAGGTGGCCGTGCCTTTGCCGAAGCATTCGCCAATGTTCGGGCAAGAAGCCTCTTCGCAGACGGTGTGCAGCTTGTGCTCGCGCAGGATCTGCTTGATCTCGTAGAAGCGCGTGGTCGGCGAGCCGGCCTTGACGCGGATCCAGTCCGGCTTCTTCAGCATCTCGCCGGCCGGCACGATCTTGATCGGGATGCGCGCCGTCTTGGCCTGGGCCTTCTGCTTGGCGCTGGCATCGTAGTCGGCGCCGGTCTTGGCTTCGTGGGTGATGACGTTGTCGGTGGACATGGGGGCCTTGCAAGGGCTGGCGCGCGAGGCGCTGGAGGACAGGGACGGGGCTGGCGGCGGCTGGCAGGTGGTGCCACTCAGGGCGCCGAAGCGGGTGGGCTCAGGTGCTGGCGCAGCCGCTCGCACAGCAGGGCCGAGACTTCGGCCGGCTTTGCACGCACGCCCAGTGTAGCGAGGTCGACCGTTTGCAGCCCTGCGTAGCCGCAGGGGTTGATGCGCCGGAACGGTTCCAGGTCCATCGCCACGTTGAGCGATACGCCGTGGTACGTGCAGTGCTGGCTGACCTTGATGCCCAAGGCGGCGATCTTGCCCAGGCCGGCGAATTCATCTTCGCGCGGGCCGGCGGGCAGCGCGGCGTTGAACGGGTCGGCCAGGTTCACGTAGATGCCCGGCGCGCCGCTCACGCGAAAGCCCAGCACGCCGAAGCGTTCCAGCGTCTGGATCACGGCAGCTTCGAGGCGGAACACGTACTCCTTGACGAAGATGCCCAGCCGGCGCAGGTCCACCAGCGGGTAGACCACCACCTGGCCGGGCCCGTGGTAGGTCACCTGGCCGCCACGGTTGCTCTGCAGCACCGGGATGTCGCCAGCGCCCAGCACATGCTCGGGCTTGCCGGCCACGCCCTGGGTGAAGACAGGAGGGTGCTCGACCTGCCAGAACTCGTCTGGCGTGTCCGGGCCGCGGGCCTCGGTGAAGGCGCGCATCGCGGCAAAGGTCTGCTCATATGGCACGCGGCCCCAGTCACGCAGCAGCGGCGGCGGGAACGGAGCAAGCGTGGCGGTCGACATGGCTTGCAATTGTCCGACATCGGACCAACCGGGCGCCGGCGAAGGTCAAGCCAGCCGCGCTATCGTCATGGCATGTTGCCGCAAGCCACCGAACGAATCCGCCGCCTGCTGAGCGCTGCCGCCCTCGTCACCATGGCCGCGCTGCCGCTCGAGGCCGGTGCCGCGCAGGCCGCCGTGCCGGACCCATTCGATGCGGCGCTGACGCTGTATGTGCAAGGCGACCTGACCGGCGCCGCGCAGGCCTTCGGCGTGCTGGCGAAACAAGGCCACCCAGGCGCGATGCACGACCTGGCCGCGATGCACCTGCGCGGTGAACTGCCGGACAGCAACGTTGAAACCGCGCGCGAACTGCTGCTGATGGCCGCGCAGCGCGGCTTCGTGACCTCGCAATACGCGCTGGGCGAGCTGTTCGAGAGCGGCAAGCTGGGCAAGCAGGACCTGGTGCAGGCATTGGCCTGGTACCAGCTGTCAGCCGAATCCGGCAGCGTGGACGGCGCGGTCGCTGCCGGCACCGCCTACCTGATGGGCCGCGGCACGCCGGCGGACAGCAGCCAGGCTGCGCAGTGGTACCGCCAGGCCGCCAATGGCGGCGACATGGGCGCGATGTACATCCTTGCCTCGCTGTACGAGAAGGGCGACGGCGTGACGCAGGACCTGCGGCTGGCGCGCTACTGGTACGCCGGGGCCGCGGCAGCCGGCGACGAGGCCGCGCCGTACAAGGTCAAGGAGCTGGACGCCAAGGCGGCGGCCGAAGCAGCGACTGCGCCGAATTGAAAAACGGCGCCGAAGCGCCGCTTTCCAGGACCGCCAAAAGCGCTCAGAGCACGATCTTGACCATCGGGTGCGTGGTCAGCGTGCGGTACAGCTCGTCGAGCTGCTCGCGGCTGGTCGCCGTCACGGTGATGGTGACGCCCAGGTAGTTGCCACCCTTGCTGGGCCGCTTCTCGACGGTTTCGGGGTCGAAGCCGGGATCGAACTGCAGCGCCACCGAGACGATGGCGTCGACAAAACCGTCGACGTGCGCGCCCATCACCTTGATCGGGAAGGCGCTCGGGTACTCGATCAGCGATTGCTCGGGCGGGATGTAGGAAGACATGGTGTTGGTCGACATGACCGGATAGATAAGGCCGCCGTGGCGACTTGCAAGTTGGCGCGCCGCAGCCCCGCTCAGGCGCACTGTTCGCGCTTGGCCCTTTGGTAGGCTTCGTACAGGCGGCCGTAGACCGGGCCGGGCTTGCCGCGCAGCGCGCCGTGGCCCACGGCCTCGCCGTCCAGCTTGGTCACGGCCAGCACTTCCTTGCCGGTGGAGCTGAGCAGCACTTCGTCGGCGGCACGCAGGTCGGATTCGCTGATCGGCCGCAGGTTGAAGGCAATGCCTTCTTCCTCGCACAGCTCGCGCAGCAGCTGCACTCGAATGCCTTCCAGCACGTGTTCGTTCATCGGCGGGCCCAAGAGCGCACCCTCCTGCACGATCCAGGCATTGCAGGTGGACGCTTCGGTGAGCCACGGGCCACCCGGCAGCCCGTCGCGCAGCAGCAGGGTTTCGGCGGCGCCCACATCGGCTGAGACCTGGCGCGCCAGCACATTGCCCAGCAGCGAGATGCTCTTGATGTCGCCCCGCTCCCAGCGGAAGTCGCGTGCGGTGACGCAGGCCACGCCCTGGTGGCGCAACTCGGCCGGCACCGGTTTCATGGCGTTGCTCATGATGAAGACCGTGGGCGCTATGTCCACCGGCATCACATGGTCGCGCAGCGCCACGCCGCGCGTGACCTGCAGGTAGACCACCTGGTCCTCGGCCGGATGCGCGGCGATGACCCGGCGCAGCCGCGCCAGCCAGCCGTCTCGATCCGTTGGCGAAGCCATGCGCAGCTTGTCGAGGTTGCGCGCCAGCCGTGCCATGTGCTCGTCGAAGCGGAACAGCTGGCGACCGTAGACCGGCATGGCCTCGTAGACGCCGTCGCCGAACAGGAAGCCGCGGTCCATGACCGAAACTTTGGCCTGGGACAGCGGCAGCAGCTCGCCGTTCAGCTCGCACAGGGTATCGGGCAGCACGGTCATCGGGATCTCCGCAGGGGCGTAGGCCTGGAGATTACTTGATCCAAAGGCGGATGGCATCCCAGGCACGGCCGAAGATGCCGGCCTGCGGCACTTCTTCCAGCACCACCAGCGGAACCGAAGCGACCGGCGCACCGCCGGCCGTGGTGACCTTCAGCGTGCCGACGCGCTGGCCCTGGGTCAGCGGCGCGACCAATGGGTCGGTGCGTTCGACGCTGGTCTTCAGGCGGTCGCCCTCGCCTTTTGGCACGGCCACGAACACCGCGCCTTCGCTGCCCAGCTTCACTTCCGGGCTCTTGCCCTTCCACACCGGCACCGTGGCCATGGCCTTGCCGGCTTCGAACAGGCGCACCGCGTCGAAGTTGGTGTAGCCCCAGTTCAGCAGCTTCTGGCTTTCGTTGGCCCGGCCCTGCATCGACTCGGCCCCCATCACCACCGACATCAGCCGGCGCTTGCCGTTCGGAAAGTCGCGCTGGGCCGAGGCCAGCAGGCAATAGCCTGCCGCGTCGGTGTAGCCGGTCTTCATGCCGTCAACGGTCGCGTCGCGGCCCAGCAGCAGATTGCGGTTGGGCTGCTTGATGTTGTTGTACGTGTACTCCTTCATCGAGTAGTACGGGTAGCGCTCGGGAAAGTCGCGGATGATGTGCTGGGCGATCACTGCCAGGTCGCGCGCCGTGCTGTAGTGGCCGGCTTCGGTCAGTCCGGTCACGTTCTTGAACGAGGTGTGCGTCAGGCCCCAGGCCTGGGCCTGCCGGTTCATCACCGCCACAAAGGCCTCGACACTGCCGGAAACGCCTTCGGCCAGCGCCACCGAAGCATCATTGCCCGACTGCACGATCAGGCCGCGCAACAGTTCGTCTACCGTTGGCGTCATCGTGGTGTCGATGAACATCAGCGAGCCGCCACCCTTTCTCTCCTTCCAGGCTCGCTCCGAAACCGGCAGGCGCTGCTCCAGCGAAAGCTTCTTTTCCCGCAACGCGCCGAAGACCACGTAGGCCGTCATCAGCTTGGTCAGCGAGGCGGGTTCGGCCTGGGCGTCGGCATTGCGCTCGGCCAGCACCTGGTTGGCCGTCATGTCGATCAGCAGGTAGCCACGCGAAGCGATTTCGGGTGGCTGTGGCGCCTGGGCATGGGCGCTCAGGGTCACGCCCAGCGCCATGGTGGCGCCGAGCAACAGGGAATGCAGGGATTTCATCAGCAAGGACCCAAAAGGTCGTCAAAGCCCGGGCAGTCGACGAGGCGCGTTCAAGCGCGCCAGGCGTTCACCACAAGCGATTTGAGCAGCGGCAGCTGCCCGTGAAAGAAATGGCCCACGCCAGGCACCACCACGACGGGCAGCGACTGCGGGCGGGCCCAGTCGAAAGTGGCCGACAGCGGCACGACGTCGTCGGTCTCGCCGTGGATCACCAGCGTGTCGGCCGGCACGGTGGTCATGTCGAAGCGCGAGGTCGCAGGGCCGACCAGCACCAGCCGCTCGGCCTTGGCATCGTCGGCCAGACGCTGGGCAGCATGCGAGACGATGTAGCCGCCAAACGAGAAGCCGGCCAGCGCCAGCGGCAGCGCCGGGTCGCGCTGCGCGGCGATCACCGCCAGCGCGTCGTCGATCTCGCCGCGGCCCTCGTCCCATTCGCCTTCGGAGCCGCCCACGCCGCGGTAGTTGAAGCGCACGGCGCGGTAGCCCAGTTGCAGGAAAGCGCGGGCAAGGGTGTGCACGACCTTGTTGTCCATCGTGCCGCCCTGCTGCGGGTTCGGGTGGCAGATCACTACCACGCCGCGCAGCGCAACGCCGGCCGCCGGTTCATCCACCGCCCCCACCAGCACGCCGGCCGGGCCGGCTATGCGCAGCGGCTGAGTGTTGGCGCTCATGCGCGGCGCCAGCCCCGCAGCGGCGCTCACCGGCCGACCTCGGGTGCCAGCTTCAGGCGCTCGACCGGCTTGCCGTTCTTGAGGTGCGATTCGACGATCTCGTCGATGTCCTCGTTGTCGACAAAGGTGTACCAGGTCTCTTCCGGGTAGACGACGATGACCGGGCCACCGGCGCAACGGTCCAGGCAGCCGGCCTTGTTGACCCGCACGCCGCCCACGCCCGCCAGCTTCTGTGCCTTGACCTGCTTCTTGCAGTGATCAAAGCCGGCTTGCGCGCCGTGCTGGGCGCAGCTTGCCTCGCCATTGCTGCGCTCATTGAGGCAGAAGAAGACGTGATGCTTGTAGTAGCTCATTGCGGGATTGTAGGCAGTGGGGGCAGTGCAGCTCAGCGTGAAGCACGCTCGCGGGCTTGTCTGCGAGTGCTGGCGGGCTTGCTTTGTTCCATCGGCCGCATGTGTTCGGCCGAAGCCACCCGCCCGGCCAGCCACAGGATGGCCGCGTAAGGCCACAACCAGCCGATCCATTGCGCCAGCCCGTGGAAGCGGATGAAGCGCCCCTGCTCCCATGCCTGCAGGCTGAGCGAGAAATACGGGTCGGCCGGCGCCTGGGCCACCACCGTGACCAGCAGCAGCAGCGCCGCCATGCCCAGCGCTGCCGCCAGCCGCTGCGGCACCATCAGCAGCGCCAGCGCCAGCAGCAGGCCGATCAGCAGCGCCGGCACCACGCCCGGCGCCAGCCAGGCCGCCGCATGGCCAGGGCCGAAATTCAGCGCGGCCGACAGCGTGGTCGCCGCCAGCCCCAGCGTGAGCGCGCCCAGCGCCATCACCGCCCGGCGCCAGCCGGTGCGGGTGATCGAATAGGCCAGCAGGCAAGGCCCGAGCAGCCCCAGCACCATGCCCAGGCCTTCGACCACCAGCGGCAAGCGCTCGGTCGGCGCCGGAATGTCGCTGACCATTTCCAGCACCTGCTGAGCCCAGGTCACGTCCAGCAGCCAGCCCACCAGTTCGTCCTGCACCCGCTCCCAGCCCAGGCCCATGCCGAGCGGAAACGGCGCCGGGAACAACAGCCCCAGCGGCCACAGCAGCAGCAGCGCCAGCGCACTGCCGCTGCGGCGCCAGAACCATCGGTCACGCGTGGCCTGCCAGCGGTCGATCAGCCTGAGCGCCTGCAGCGGTGCCGCCAGCGAGGCGCCGGCCAGCGCCCCGGCGCTGTTCAGCGCCCAGTCCAGCCCGGACGGATAGCGCCGCGGCAGGAATTGCTGCGTCACCTCCATCGCATACGACAGCGCCGAGCCGCCCAGCACCGCCAGCAGCCAGGCCCAGCGCGCACGGCCGCCGCTGCGCATCACCGCCAGGCACAGCAGGCCGCCCAGCGGCATGTAACCCAGAAGGTTGGCCCACATGTCGAAATGGTCGCGCCAGGGCGGGAACGGCAGGCGGAACAGTTCAAGCCATCCCAGCGCGCCAGGCCAGCGCCAGTCGATGAACGGATAGAGGCTGGCGTAGACCAGCAGCCCTGTATAGGCCGCGGCCAGCGGAATCGCGGAACTGCGATGCCGGCTGTTCGCCGCGGCAGAGGCTGGAGCTGGCAAGGGGTCGGTCAAGGCCGTGCGAACCTCAGAAAGGCTTCACCACCACCAGCAGCACGATGGCGATGAACAGCAGCACCGTGACCTCATTGAACACGCGGAACCACCGGTGGCTGCGCTTGTTGGCCATCTGCTCGAAGTCGCGCAGCAGCGCGCGGCACATGTGGTGGTAGCCGATCACCACCACCACCAAGGCCAGCTTGGCATGCAGCCAGCCGTTGCCCGGGCCCTTGCCCACGCCAAAACCCAGCCACAGCCACAGGCCCAGCAGCAGCGCCGGCACCATCAGGAAACTGCAGAAGCGGTACAGCTTGCGCGCCATCAGCAGCAAACGCTCGCGCTCGGCATGGCTGTCGGCCGGCACCATCGCCAGGTTCACGAACAGCCTGGGCAGATAGAACAACCCGGCAAACCAGCTCGCGACGAAAATCAGATGAAACGCCTTGACCCACAGATACGCATGACTCATGCGGAGAATTATGGGCTGCGCGGAGAATGGCCTGGAAATGTCGATTGAAGAACCGGCGCAGAGATCCAGTTACCTGGCAGTTACCGGAGAAAACCGGGGCCAGAAAAGAAAGAGCCCCGGCCAGGGGCCGGGGCTGAAAAGCCTTGACGCTGTCATCACGTGAAGGCACCTGCTCAGGGAGGAAAAGCAGGGAACGCTACCCTTGCGGGCAACGCTCAGAACGAACTGTAACACTCTGTCCGCGCTGGGTACCATACAGAACCCCCGCAAAACGTCACGTTGCGCGCGAGTTGTTGCGCACGCCCACCAACCTGTTACATGGCCCTGTCGTGAACCTGTCTGCCTATCCTGCCCATCGCCCGCGCCGCCTGCGCCGGGACGCCTTCAGCCGCGCCATGGTTCGTGAGCACCTGCTTACGCCGGCGGACTTCATTCTTCCGGTTTTCATTCACGAACTGCCAGGCCGCGCACCGATTTCGTCCATGCCTGGCGTGGAGCGTTTGTCGATTGATGAATTGCTGAAGGTTGGCGAACAGGCGCTGGAACTCGGAATTCCAGCGCTGGATCTGTTTCCTGTGATTACACCTTCGGCCAAGAGCCTGGATGGTGCCGAAGCCTGGAATCCGGAAGGGCTGTGCCAGCGCGCGATCCGCGCACTCAAGAGCCGCTTGCCGGAACTCGGCGTGATGACCGACGTGGCGCTCGATCCATTCACCACCCACGGGCAGGACGGCATCATCGACGACTCGGGCTATGTCCTGAACGACATCTCGGTGCAGGCGCTGGTCAGGCAGTCGCTCTCGCATGCCGAGGCTGGTGCCGACATCGTCTCGCCGTCCGACATGATGGACGGCCGCATCGGCGCGATCCGCCAGGCGCTGGAAGCCGGCGGCCATGTGCACACCCGCATCATGGCGTATTCGGCCAAGTACGCTTCGGCCTTCTACGGCCCGTTCCGCGACGCGCTGGGCACGGCAGGCAACCTCGGCAAGGGCAACAAATACACCTACCAGATCGATCCGGCCAACAGCGACGAGGCCTTGCGCGAAGTGGCGCTGGACATCGCCGAAGGCGCCGACATGGTGATGGTCAAGCCCGGCCTGCCGTACCTGGACATCGTTTACCGCGTGAAGACCGAGTTCCGCGTGCCGACCTTCGCCTACCAGGTCAGCGGCGAGTACGCGATGATCAAGGCCGCCGCCGCCAACGGCTGGCTGAACCACGACGCGGTGATGATGGAAGCGCTGCTGGCCTTCAAGCGTGCAGGCGCCGATGGCGTGCTGACCTACTTCGCGCTCGACGCGGCCCGGCTGCTGAAGGCCGGCTGAGCCAAGGCGAATGCGCATCTTCCACATCGACAACGAGCACTTCACCGAGCTCGAACAGCTGCCGACCTCGCTGCCGGCCCATGGCTACCTCTGGATCGGCAACGCCAGGCGCGAGTTCGAGGCCCGGGTCGGCGAACTGCAGCGGCACCTGCAGCACTGGACAGGCGCCGGCCTGGTCGACCTGCACGTCAGCGACCTGCTGAACAACCAGTTGCCCTCGCACTACGACGACACCTCCTGGTACGACATGCTGGTCTTCCGACGCCTCTCCGCCGGGGCCGGCGGCGCCGCGCTGCCGGCCAATACCCCCGTGCCGGCGATGGGCCGCCCGCCGGCGGCGCCGCACGCAGTCGGCACGCTGGCCGCAGCACACCAGGCACTGGCCGCGATCGACACCAGCCCGGTCGGCTTTGCCGTGTTCGACAAGGTGCTGATCACCGTTCACCCCGCGGACTGCATGGTGCGCGAATACTTCGCCCAGCGGCTGCAGCAGCATTCCCGCGAGTCCGACCTGCGCGGCTCGGCGCGCCTGCCCACCAGCCCGGCCGACCTGATGCTGCGCATGGTGAACTACATGGTGGACAGCTACCTGGAGCTGCGCCGCCTGCTCACCCGCCACCTCGGCACGCTGCAGGCCGAGCTGCTGAAGGCCAACAGCCGCTTTGCCGACTGGCAGCTCATCCTCAGCTCACGCGAGGCACTGCACCTGCTGGAAGACACCTGCGAGGACCAGCGCAGCGCGATCCAGGAATGGATAGACGCGCTGGACGAATGGCCGGAGGCCGCTTCGGTCGCCGAGCGGCGCGAGCGCGAGCTGTTGCGGGTGCGCTCGCGTGACGTGCTCGAGCACATCGAGCGCGTGCTGAGCCATGTGCGCCGGCTGGAGCAGTCAGCCGAAGCCGCGGTGCAGATGCACTTCTCGGCCCTGGGCCAGCGCACCAACGACATCATGCGCACGCTGACCGTGCTGACCGCGATCTTCCTGCCGCTGAACCTGATCACCGGCATCTTCGGCATGAACTTCGAGTGGCTGCCGCTGATCCACAAACAGGACGGCTTCTGGATCGCCGTGGCCGTGATGCTGGGCATCGGCATCGGCCTGGGGCTGTTCTTCTGGCGCAAGCGCTACCTGGGCACGCGCTCGCGGCAGTGACCGCAGTCGCTCAGCGCTTGTCCGGATACGGATCGTGCAGGCCCAGGCCGAGCAGGATCTCGGTTTCGCGGGCTTCCATGGCCTCGGCCTCGACGTCGTCGTCCTCGTGGTCGTAGCCCTGGGCGTGCAGCGTGCCGTGCACCAGCAGGTGGGCGTAGTGGTCGGCCACGGGGAGCTTGAGTTCCCTGGCTTCCTTCTCGACCACCGGCGCACAGAGGATCAGGTCGGCCATCACCAGCGGCTCGTGCTCGTAGTCGAAGGTCAGCACGTTGGTCGCGTAGTCCTTGTGACGGAACTCGTGGTTCAGGCGACGGCCTTCCTCCTCGCCGACGATGCGCACCGTGATCTCGCCCGGCGCCTCCAGCGCGGCGCGGATCCAGCGCATGACCTTGTGGCGCGGCAGTTGGGCGCGGTGCGCCGGGTTGGCGAACTGCAGCGAGAGGCTCAGCTCGGGCTTTGCTGCGGGCTTGACGCCGGCCATCAGCGCGTCTCCAGCTTGCGCTGCCGTTCATGCACGCGCTCGCGCTCTTCGCGCTGGCTGTCGTAAGCGTCGACGATGCGGGCCACCAGCGGGTGGCGCACCACGTCGGCCGAGGTGAAGCGGGTCATCGCAATGCCTTTCACGTCGCGCAGCACTTCGGCTGCGTCGATCAGCCCGCTGGGCATGCCGCGCGGCAGGTCGATCTGGCTCACGTCGCCGGTCACCACCGCCTTGGAGCCGAAGCCGATGCGGGTCAGGAACATCTTCATCTGCTCGGGCGTGGTGTTCTGCGCCTCGTCCAGGATGATGAAGGAATGGTTGAGCGTGCGGCCGCGCATGAAGGCCAGCGGCGCGATCTCCAGCGTGGCCTTCTCGAAGGCCTTGGTCACGCGGTCGAAGCCCATCAGGTCGTACAGCGCGTCGTACAGCGGGCGCAGGTAGGGGTCGACCTTCTGGGTCAGGTCGCCCGGCAGGAAACCCAGCCGCTCGCCGGCTTCCACCGCCGGGCGCGTCAGCACGATGCGCTGCACCGAGCTGCGCTCCAGCGCGTCCACCGCCGCGGCCACCGCCAGGAAGGTCTTCCCGGTGCCGGCCGGGCCGATGCCGAAGCTGATGTCGTGCGCCATGATGTGGCGCAGGTACTGCAGCTGGTTTGGCGTGCGCGCGGTCAGGTCGGCGCGCCGGGTGTGCAGCACGATGTCGCCCTCGGCCGCGTCCGGCAGGTGCACCGGCGCGCCACCACGGCGCAGGTCGTCCAGCGCCAGCTGGAAGGTCTCGGCGGTGATGGGCTTTTTCGCCCGCTCGTAGAGCATCTCCAGCATCGCCAGCACGCGCTCGGCGTCGCGCTTGCTGCCATCGATCTTGAACGCGCCCTGCCGCCGCGTGATGCTCAGCGGCAGCATGGCCTCGATGGACCGCAGGTGCTCGTCCAACGGGCCGCAGAGGTGGGCCAGCCGTGTGTTGTCGAGCGGGGAAAAGGTGTGGCGGAGGATCATTGGGGCGCGATTGTGAGCCAAACGATAATCCCGCACATGATCGGTCGTCTCACGGGTTTGATTGCGGAAAAGTCCCCTCCGCTGGTGCTCATTGACGTGCAGGGCGTCGGCTACGAGGTGGACGTGCCGATGAGCACCTTCTACAACCTGCCGGGGCTGGGCGAGAAGGTCACGCTGCTGGTGCACCAGGTGGTGCGCGAGGACGCGAACCTGCTCTACGGGTTCCTGACGGCAGAAGAACGGGCCACGTTCCGCGAGGTCGTGAAGATCAGCGGCATCGGGCCGCGCACGGCGCTGTCCATCCTGTCGGGCCTGTCGGTTTCGGACCTGGCAGGCGCGGTGACGCGGCAGGAAGGCGCGCGGCTGCAGAAGGTGCCGGGCATTGGCAAGAAAACCGCCGAGCGGCTGCTGCTGGAGCTCAAGGGCAAGCTGGGCGCCGAACTGCCGGGCGTGGGCGCCAGCGTGGCGACCGACGCGCAGGCCGACATCGTGCAGGCGCTGATGGCGCTGGGCTACAACGAGAAGGACGCGGCGGCGGCGCTGAAGAAGCTGCCGCCGGACGTGGGCGTCAGCGAAGGCATCAAGCTGGCGTTGAAGTCGCTGGGCTGAGGCCCTTCGGGCTCAATGTTCCAGCGCAGGGCCGGGCGCTGAAGCGCCGAGCGCGCGCACCGGCGCCTGCACCGTCAACTGCTCGGTCTTGCCGTCAGCGTTCTTGAAGGTCAGCGTCAGCGGCACCTGGTCGCCGACTTTCAGCGGCTGCTTCAGGTCCATCAGCATGACGTGGAAGCCACCGGGCTGGAGCTTGACGGCCTTGCCGGCTGGCAGCTCCAGGCCGCCCGCCACTTCGCCCATCTTCATCACGTCGCCCACCATCTTCATCTCGTGCACTTCTGCCATGCCGGCCAGCGGCGTGGTCACGCCAACCAGCCGGCTGCCCTGGGCGGAGCGCAGTTGCATAAAGGCCCCGGTGGCCTTTTGCTGGGCGACGGTGCCGCGCACCCACAAGTCGGTCACCGCGGGCGGCTCGGCCAGCACTGCTGCGCTGGCAGCCAGCAGGCCCAGCGCCCATGTGGCTCGGGTGAAGAAGGACGGGGTCTTGAAAGCTTGCATCGGTGTTTTGTCTCCTGCTGTCGGGTGGCCATGAGATGCAGCCGCAGCCGCTCAGGCCCCCAGATGATCGCGCACCCGGGCCCCACCGTCGCTGCGCGTCATGCCGGCCGGCCATTCGCTTTCGCGCAGGCGGGCGCGGCTGAAGCGCGCGCTTTGGCGCTCGCGGCCATCGAGGATCTGGGTGCGCTTGAGGTTGGCGAAGATGCGCGAGACGGTCTCGGGCGAAGTGTCGATGATGGCTGCCATGTCCTTGATGGTCGGCAGGGGCGTGTGGGCCTCCTCGCCCATCCACGGCGCGTCGTCCTCCGGCGCCAGCATCAGCAGCAAGGCCTTCAGCCGGTCCTGCGCCGAGCTGCTGCGTAGCGCCACCAGGTCCTCGCCGCGGCGCTGCTGCTGCAGCAGGCCTTCCATCAGGACCAGCCGGCGCTCGGCGTCACTGGCCAGCACCCGCCGGCGGGCTTCGCTGGGCACGATGGCGCGCGCGGTGTTGGCATACGGGTAGGCCGCCAGCAGTTCCAGGCCGATCAGGTCGCCAGGCAGCACGATCTGCATGAAGCGCTGGCCGTCCACCGTGGCCCGGTCCAGGCGCAATGCACCTGCCGTCAGCTGCCAGACCGTGCCCATGCCACCGGCCTCGAACAACACATCACCGCAGGCCAACTGCTGCACCGGGTCATCGCGCAGCGAAACTCGTGAATCAAAGGTCATGACGATCCGTCCCAGACGGCTTCCATTGGTACGACAAGGGCTGGCAGCGTGGGTTGCGGAAGATCAACAAACGGCAGCAAGCTAACTCAGGGAAAACACTGAATCATTGTAGACAGCCTGCACCCGACCCTGCCGGCCGAATGCATGCGCCTGCCCACGCTGCTGCCGGCGAGCCCCGGGCTGGACGGCGCCCCGGGTCTGGCGCCAGGGCCACCCGGCGGGTACCCCGAGGTGTACAGAGTCCGGCCCAGCCGCTCAACGTGGGATTGCCCGCCACCGGCAGGCGTGACACCGTCGGCACCACGGCCTGACCGAGGATCGCCAGCAAGGCGATCCAGGCGCTGCGGCGCAACAGGCGGGCGGTGAATGACCCCAGCGATTCCGCTTTCAAACAGACACGATGCCGACGATCAAGGATGTGGCCCAGCTCGCCGGCGTCGGCGTGGGCACCGCTTCGCGGGTGCTCTCCGGCCGCGGCTCGTTCTCGGCCAAGGCGGCAGCGCGCGTGGCATCGGCGGTGCAGACGCTGGACTTCCGGCCGTCGACCATTGCCCGCGCGCTGGTCACCCAGGTCAGCGGCACCATCGGCGTCTATGTGCCGGACTTCAAGGGCCCGTTCTACGGCCCGATGCTGCATGCGGTGGAAAGCGAATTGCGCAGCCACGAGCGCCACATGGTCGCGGCCAATGGCTGCGGCCAGGCCAGCATGCGCCGCCAGGCCCAGGACGGCGTGCGCTTCCTGATGGACCGCGGCTGCGACGGCATCCTGGTGACCACCAACGCGCTGACCGATGCAGACCTGCTGGCCCTCCAGGAGCGTTTCCCGCATGTGGCCGTGGTCAACCGCGAAGTGGCACGCATGAAGGCCGCATGTTTCTCGGTGGATCACCACGCCGCCGGCCGGCTGGCCGCGCGGACCTTCCTGGACCACGGCCACCGGCAGCTGGCGGTGATTGCCGGGCTGGCCGAGGCACCGGACAACCGGCAGCGCCTGCAGGGCTTTTTCGACGAGCTGGCCACGGCCGGCATCGCCCGCGAGCAGGTGCCCTGCGTGGACGGGCTTTTCACCGCCAAGGGCGGCTCAGAGGCCACCGGCGCGCTGCTGGCCGGCGGCGCGCAATTCACCGGCCTGTTCTGCTGCAATGACCTGATGGCGATGGGCGCCATCGCCCGGCTGCACGCCGCCGGCAAGCGCATGCCGGAAGAGGTTTCGGTGATCGGCTACGACGACGCCGACGAAATGGCCGCCTACCTCAGCCCCAGCTTGACCAGCATCCGCATCGCCATCGACAACATGGGCCTGAACGCCTGCCGCATGCTGCTGAACCAGTGCTACGCCATGTCGCTGCCGCTGACCCACGAATTCCAGCCCGAGTTGGTGCTGCGCAACTCGCTGGGGCCGGCCCCTGGCTGAACGCCGCCTCCCCGTGCAAGCCCGGCCAGCGGCTTCCTTTGTGTCGACTGCGTAAATCACGTACAGCTTCAAGACAGCCAGACCGAAATCCTGGTCATGCAAGTCGCTGCCTCCACCACCGTCGCCAATGCCGCCAGCGCCAGCAGCGGCAGCTCGTCCACCACCGCCTCGCAGATCGCCGCGCTGCAAAAACAGTTGCAGACCCTGGCGCAGGACCTGAAGGACCTGGCCAAGGACGACACGCTGAGTGCCGAGGACAAGCAGAAGCAGCAGCAACTGCTGCAGATGCAGATGCAGTCGGTGCAGCAGCAGATCACCGCGCTGCAGAACAAGGCCACGCAGGACGCCGAGGCCAGGCGCAAGGCGAGCGAAGCCAAGTCCAGCGAGTCGAAGGACACGCAGGCAGGCAAGAAGGACGAAGATCCCGCCCGCCGCCTGGGCCTGCAGATCGACACCTACGCCTGAGCCGCGGCCGCAGGCCCGCAGGCCGCCCGATGCATTCAGGGCGGCAACGGACCGACCCGGCGCCAGGTCTCGCCGTCGCCCTCGCCCCCCTCGAAGTAGCGCAGCGTCTCGCTGCCAGGCGCGGTCTCCAGGCGGTGCAGGGCGTTCTCGAACAGGAAGAGGCCGCCGGCGATGGGCCGCAGCTTGAGTGGCCGCCCCTCACCGCGTTGCGCATACAAGGCGCCGTCCTTCACACGCAGCAAGCGGTCATCCGCCGCGGCCGAGCTGCCAGCGGCGCGCCACACGCCTTGCAGTTTCTCCAGTTCACTCACCGGCAGGTCCAGCTTGGGGCCATCCGGAAAGGGCTGGCCCAGGGCAATGGCTGCCACTCGCCGCCCCAGGTTGCCGACGTTCAGCGCGCTGCTGTCGCTGTTGTGCAGCACCACCACGCTGAGCTGCTCCGCCGGCAGCCAGATCAGCACCGACTTGAAGCCGTGGATGCCGCCGCCGTGCTGCAGCATGGGCTGGCCGCGCAGCGTCTCGGCATAAATGCCATCGCCGTAGGCCGCCTTCTGCGCCGGGGCGCCCTCGGGCGTGACCATGCGCAGGTAGGTCGCCGGCTTCAGCACCTGGCCACGGTGCAGGGCCAGGTTCCAGCGCCAGAGTTCGTCCACCGTGCTGACCAATGCCCCGGCCGCGTGCGGTTGCGTCATGCTCACCAGGCCCGCACGCTCCACGCCCGCGGCGCCGCTGCTGTAACCCGACACCATGCCGGGAATGACGCGATCCGGATCGTCATACTGGGTGCGGCCCAGACCCAGCGGCTGCAGCATGGCCGCCACCTGCGCGTGCCAGACCTTCTTCGTGATGGCCTCGATCACCGCGCCCACCAGCACGTAGCCGGAGTTGTTGTACGCCCAGGACGCGCCGGGCGCGAAGTCCACCGGCTGGCCGCTGAACTCGGCGATCATCTCCGCGGTGCTCAGGTCCCGCCGAATGGGATTGCCCATGTAGCGCGGCAGGCTGGTGAAGCTCTTCACGCCCGAGGTGTGGTTGAGCAGTTGCTGCAGCGTGATGCCGTCTGCGCCGGGGTAGCTCGGCAGGTATTTGGACAGCGGATCGTCCAGCTTCGCCAGTCCCTGGTCCACCAGTTGCAGCAAGGCCGCCGCCGAGAACTGCTTGGTCACCGAGCCGATGCGCAGCACCTGGTCCGGCGACAGCGGCACGCCCAACTCGATGCTGGCCATGCCGCGCGCGCTGCGGTAGAGCACCGTCTCGCCACGGGCCACCAGCATCACGGCGCCGGGCCCGTCGGCCGGCACTGCGTTGGCGAGCAGCGTGTCCAGCTGCGCGCGCAGCTCGGCAGGTGCCGGCGCAGCCGCCAGGACCTGCAGGACGGGACTGAAGGCAATGACCGCGACTGCAGCGAGCCGGATGCCATGGCCGAACAAGCGGCGACGGGCGGGCACAAGGTTGTGAGTAGGCATGGGATTTTGGCCAGACATGGAAGATGCCAAGCCTCCCACCGTGACATGGGCGCTTCAAGCCGCCTGCGACGAAACGGGCAATGAAAGGGACGAGCCGCGACGAGCTTTCGGCGCCGCCCGGCATCTGCCAAGCCCCCCCCATCCAGAGACCGCTGCATGTTCGCGGCCGGTCCGCTGCAAGACTGAGCCCCGCCACGGTCCCGGCCGGCCATAATCCCTGTATGTCCATCCAGACCGACGATTTCGGCCCCGCCGCCAGCCGGCCGGCCCGTGTGGTCACCGCGCAGCCGGTGACGCCGCAGGAAGAAGCGCAGGAACGCGCGCTGCGGCCCAAGGGGCTGGACGAATACGTCGGCCAGCTGAAGGCGCGCGAACAGCTGGAGATCTTCATTGGCGCGGCCAAGAAGCGCAGCGAGGCGCTGGACCATGTGCTGCTGTTCGGCCCGCCGGGGCTGGGCAAGACCACGCTGAGCCACATCATTGCCAATGAGCTGGGCGTGAACCTGCGCCAGACCAGCGGTCCGGTGCTGGAAAAGCCCAAGGACCTGGCGGCCATCCTGACCAATCTCGAGAAGAACGACGTGCTGTTCATCGACGAGATCCACCGGCTCTCGGCCGTGGTCGAGGAAATCCTGTACCCGGCGCTGGAGGACTACCAGATCGACATCATGATCGGCGAAGGCCCGGCCGCCCGCTCGATCAAGCTGGACCTGCAACCCTTCACGCTCGTGGGCGCCACCACCCGCGCCGGCATGCTGACCAACCCGCTGCGCGACCGCTTCGGCATCGTCACCCGGCTGGAGTTCTACACCGACGAGGAACTGGCCCGCATCGTGACCCGCTCGGCGCGGCTGCTGAACGCGCCCATCGACGTGGAAGGCGCGACCGAAATCGCCCGCCGCAGCCGCGGCACGCCGCGCATTGCCAACCGCCTGCTGCGCCGCGTGCGCGACTACGCCGACGTCAAAGGCACCGGCCGCATCACCCGCGAAATGGCCGACGCCGCGCTGAAGATGCTGGACGTGGACTCACGCGGCTTCGACCTGATGGACCGCAAGCTGCTCGAAGCCGTGGTGCACCGCTTCGACGGCGGCCCGGTCGGCCTGGAAAACGTGGCCGCCGCGATTGGCGAAGAGCCCGGCACGATCGAAGACGTGATCGAGCCCTACCTGATCCAGCAGGGCTTCCTGCAGCGCACGCCGCGTGGGCGGGTGGCGACACTGATGGCGTACCGCCATCTGGGTTTGACGCCACCGCAGCGGGGCAGCGATCTGTTCGAAGCCTGACCCAGTCGGCGACCGCCCGTCCTGCTGTTTAAGAGCCGGTGCACAGCCACGCCCGTGCCTCGGAAAAATGGGGTCAGAGTCAATTTATCCTGAGATACCTCAATGCAAGGCCTCGCTCCTGGCTGGATAAATTGACTCTGACCCCATTTTTCTGCGCTCCACCTCAGCGCAGCATGACGGGCAAAAAACAGCCAACGCCGCCTCGATCCCTCGTCGACCCATGTCGCGCATCGCCGGCTCAATCCGGCCTTGACGGCAGCGGCCGTGGCGCCGCTGTCAGCACCGCCGGCTGCATCGGCTGCGCGGTGTCCCTCGCTGCAGCCGCCTCCAGCGTCGGATACGCAATCGAGCACAGCTGCGAGTTGATGCGGCGCAGCTCGGTCAGCAGGTCCAGGTGCAGCGAACTGGTCTGGATGCTCTCCGGTGTGTTGCCATGCAGGCGGTCGAAGTGGTTGGCGGCGCAGGCCTGCACGCGGTCGCGGAAGCGGCGTTTCTGGGCCAGCAGGTCGCGGGCTTCCTGTTCGTTGCCGCTGAGGAAGACGCTCATCGCCAGACGGTGATTGCTCAGCAGCTGGCCGTGCAGCTCGGCCAGTTCGGCAATGCCGGCCTCGGAGAAGTTGCGGCCGGGGCGGATCTTCTTGTCTTCCAGGTCCTGCAGCACCCGCTCGGCCGCGTCGCCGATCTGCTCCATGTTGATCGTGAAGGCCAGGATGTCGGCCCAGCGACGGCCCTCGCGCTCGGACAGCGAGCTGCGCTGGATCTTGGTCAGGTAGTACTTGATGGCCGAATACAGCGTGTCGACCTGGTCGTCCAGGCGGCGCAGCTCGGCCGACAGCGCCAGGTCGTTGTCGCGCATCACCGGCAGCAGGCCGCGCAGCATGGTCTCGACCAGGTCGGCCTGGTGCAAAGCCTCGCGCGCGGCGCAGGACATGGCAAGTTGCGGTGTGTCCAGCACCTCCGGGTCCAGGTGGCGCGGGCCAGTGGCGTGAAGCGCGAGCGCATTCGGCGAGACAGGTGGCGTCTCGCCCCAGCGGCCCACCAGCCGCGCCATCGCGCCGGTGGCCGGCAGGAACAGCAGCGCGCAGGCCAGGTTGAAGCTCAGGTGGAACAGCACCACCCACGAAGCGGCGCCCGGCCGCAGCGGCCCGAGCGACTGCGCCAGCCCGTGCACAAAAGGCGCGGCGAGCAAGCCGCCCGCCAGTTTGAACAGGAAGTTGCCCAGCTGCACACGACGACCTTCGATGGGCGCGTGCATGGTCGTCAGCAGGCTGCTGAGGCCGCTGCCCACGTTGGCGCCCAGCACCAGGCCAAACGCCACTTCCAGCGAGACGATGCCGGTGCCAGCCAGCGCGGCGGTGAGCAGCACCGCGGCCAGGCTGGAGTAGCTCATCAGCGCCAGCACCGCGCCGACCAGCAGCTCCAGCGGCGCGTCGTTGCGCACACCGCCGAGCAGCATCTTCATCTGCGGCGCGGCCAGCAAGGGCTCGGTCGCCAGGCCGATCAGGCGCAATGCCAAGGTGATGATGCCCAGGCCGATCAGCACGCCGCCCAGGCGGCCCGCGGTGCTGCCCTCTTGCGACAGGTGCAACACCACGCCAGCCAGCAGCAACAAGGGCGACAGCCAGGCCAGGTTGAAGGAGAACAGCAGCGTGACCAGGCCGGTGCCGACGTCTGCGCCGCGCAGCACTGCCAATGCGGTCGACAGCGACATCAGGCCCTGGCTGACGAAAGATGACGCGATCAGGCTGGTGGCCCCGCTGCTTTGCACCAGCGCGGTGACGCCCAGCCCTGCCAGCGCCGCGCTGGCGCGCGTGCCGGTGCTGGCCTGGATCAGCCGGCGCAGCCCTGCCCCGAACACCTTCAGGATGCCGGTGCGGACCAGGTGAGTGCCCCACACCAGCAGCGCAATCGCCGCCAGCAGGTTCAGCAGGTACAGCATGACGAGAAACGTGTGCCTTTTTGCCTGGCTTGGCCGGCCGAAGGGCCAGCCTGTTGGAAGGACTCAGGGCCGCTCACCTCGCGACAAGCGGGCCTGGATGTCATCGATGACAGGCAGCAACTCGGCCACGCTGTCGATGACGTAGTGTGCCCCCGCTTCGCTCAGCTGGGATGCGGCTTTTTCACGCCTCCGGGCTTGTTCTGCAACGCCCAGCGATTGCCACTCGGCCAGCGACAGGCCCATCGCATTGCCGCTGACCGAAACGCCCACGGCCCAGGTGCCGGCGTTCAGGCCTTCCTGTAGGCCCACGCCGGTGTCGTCGACCTTGACCACGCTGTGTGGCGGCCACACGCCCAGGTCGGCAAAGCAGCGATACATCATCAGCGGCGAAGGCCGGCCCTCGGCCAGGTCGCCGGCGCAGACCAGGTTGTCGGCGACCAGGCCTTGGGCCTGCGCCAGTGGCGTGAGAACTTGCATGATGGGCCGGTTGTAGCCCGTCGTGGAGCCGATCTTCAGGCCGCGTGCGCGCAGCGCGGCCAGCATCAGCGGCGCGCCGGGAATGGCCTCGGCGAAGTCGGCCACCACGGCGGCGTTCATCGGCGTGAAGACTTCGTAGAGGTGATCCACGTCGGCGTCGCTGAACGGCTGGCCGTGGCGCGCCAGCCATTGGGCCGCGACCTCCGGCAACTGGCCCAGCGCGTGGATGTGGTCCCACTTGGCCATGCCCATCGGGCCGCGGGCTTGGTCGATGCCGAGCTTCACGCCGTAGCGCTCGAACAGGCGCACAAACGCGCCCATCGGCGCGCAGGAGCCGAAGTCCAGCAGCGTGCCGGCCCAGTCGAAGACGACGGCCTTGAGTGGATCGGTGGCAGGGAGGGATGTGTTCGATGTCATGGGATGTTCTGCGAGGGACTCACCAATCACCGAAAACATCCTCGGCGATGCCGAAGGCGGTGCTGGCGCCAGTGCCGCTGGTGACCAGCACGACACGCGTGGCTTCGTCAGGACTGTCGATCAGGCAGTCGGTGCTGGCGGACGAGGGGTAGAGGCCGACCCAGCGCTCGGTCACCGTGGCCTCGCGCAGCTTCAGCGTCTCGCGCAGGTGGCGCAGGATGATGTCGTCCACGCGCTGGTCGGCAAACGGCAGCGGCGCGGCACCGTAGTGGTGGGAGTCACCCACCACCAGCGAGCCGTCGGCACTCTGCACCACGATGAGGTGGATGCCATGCTGCAGCGACTCGCCCTCCTCATGCTGCATCTGCGCCAGCAGCGGCGCGGCCTCCGGCAGCTTGCTGTAGCCGTGGTAACGCACCAGGCTCAGGTCGGCCATGACCGAGCCCGGCAGCTGGAAGCCCGGCTCGGGCCGCACGCGCAACATCTGCAGCTGGCACAGGCGCAGGTCATGAGGCGCAATGCGTTCGGCAAACAGGCCGTGGAGCTCGGTGTTGGTGCAGACGGCCACGCGCTCGGCATGCAGCACGGCGCGCGAGGTGCGCACGCGCGGCGTGGCCACCTCCAGCACCGCCTCGCCGAAGCGGAACACCACGCCGAGGACCTCGGCCAGCCACTGCGCCAGCAGCGCGATGGCGGTGCGCGACTCGACGCGCATCTCGTGCGGGCTGTACAGCACGCCTTGTGCGCCGTCCAGCTGCAGCGAGGGTGCGCGGCGCGCGGCCTCCGGCAGGTCCAGCAACTCGCAGCCCGCGCCCATCTCGGTACGCAGGAAAGCCTCGACCACCTTCAGCGCCTGCGGGCGGAAAGCCGTCAGGTACAGGCCCTGGTGCACGACCGTTATGCCGGCCTGCGGCGCGACCTCACCCCAGACCTGGCGGGCGCGGCGCGCGCGGCGCCAGGTGTCGCCCGCGCCCTGGCCGGTGACGGTGATGAAGCCGAAGTTGCGGACGGACGCGCCCACGCAGGCTGCGTCGCGCTCGACGACGCAGACCTTGAGGCCGCGGCGCGCGGCCGTGTAGGCGTGGGCCAGGCCGACGATGCCGGCGCCAACGACGATGAGGTCGTAATGCAATGGGTGAGTTGAAGAGCAGGTCACGTTCGATTCAGGCGTCTCAATGTGCAGGTGCCCGCCAGGCCTGGGTGCGGCGCTGGGCCCAGGCGGACAGCGCCATGTACAGCAGGCTGACCACCGTGGAGGTGGCAACGATCAGCACCGCCATGGCCGAGGCCGGGCCGATCTCGCCCGCGTCGTCGAGGTTCAGGATGGCCACCGAGGCCAGCTTGGAATTGGGCGTGTAGAGGAAGACCACGGCCGAGATCGTCGTCATCGCGTTGACGAAGAAGTAGCGCGACACGTCGATCAGCGCCGGCAGGCAGATCGGCAGCGTGACGCGCCAGAAGGTGCGGTAGAACGGCACTTTCAGCGAGGCCGACACGGCTTCGAATTCAGGGTCGATGGCCTTCAGCGCGGTGACCAGGGTCAGGTGACCGGTGGTGTAGAAGTGCACCACCGTGCACAGCACCAACAGCGCAAAGGTCTGGTACAGGCCATTCAGCGGGTTGCCCGGCGCGTTGAAGAAGAAGATGCAGCCCAGGCCCAGCACCAGGCCAGGCACCGCCATCGGCAGCATGGCCATCAGCCGCAGCAGCGGGCGCAGCGCGTCCAGCCCGCGCGTCTTCTCCATCAGGTAGGCGCCGATGAAGACCACCACCGGGCCGATCAGCGCAGTGCTGGCGGCCAGCTTCAGGCTGTTGATCAGTGCGTCGCCAAGCTCGGCGTCCACCAGGCCCATGGTGTAGTGCTGCAGGCTCAAGGAAAGGTTGTAGGGCCAGAAGCTGACGAAGGAGGCGAACACGGCCATGCCGAACATGGCCAGCATCAGCGCGGCGATCAAGCCGCAGTAGGCGGTCATCAGCGCATCGAAACCCGGCGCGCGGCGCGGCACCAGCGCCACGGCACGCGCACTCAGCAAAGCCATCTGCCGGCGCTGCACGAAGTGGTCGACCACGAAGGTCAGCACGGCGGGCGCGAGCAGCAGCAGCGCGACCACCGCGCCACGCTGGAAGTCCTGCTGGCCGATGACCAGCTTGAAGACATCGGTGGCCAGCACGTTGTAGTCGCCGCCCACCACCTTGGGCACGCCGAAGTCGGTGATGACCAGCGTGAAGGTGACCATCGCGGCCGAGATCAGCCCGTAGCGCGCGCCTGGCAGCGTGATGGTGAAAAACCTGCGCCAGCGCGTGGTGCCCAGCGCGTCGGCCGCTTCGTAGAGCCGGGCATCGGCCAGCGACAGCGCGGTCACCAGGATCATCAGCGTGTGCGGGAACACCGCGAAGCACTCGGCCAGCACGATGCCGGACGCGCCGTAGATGCCGTCGAAACCCAGCGCAAGCCAGAAGTCCTTGGCCATGCCCTGGTTGCCGAACCAGTAGATCAGCGAGATGGCCGACAGCAGCGACGGCGCCAGCAGCGGCAGCAGGCTGATGGTGCGGAACAGGCCCTTGAGCGGCATCATGCTGCGGGTCAAGGCATAGGCAAAACCAAACGCCAGCGGCAGCGTGAGCAGCACCACCAGCACCGACACGAAGACGCTGTGGCCCAGGCTTTGCAGCAGCGCGGGTGAGCCCAGGTAGCTGACAAAGGCACCCCAATGGCTGCTGTCGTCAGACGTGGGCCTGAAAGCCTGGGCCAGCAGCGCCAGCAACGGGCCGAGCAGTCCAACCGCGAGCAGCGCAGCCACCGCCAGCAGGCCCAGGTGGGCGATGCGGTCGGTCCAGTGCACCTGCTGGCGCGGGGCGCTGGCGACCAGCACGGCACCGGCCTGGGAGGGAAAAAGCCATCGTTTGAGCAACATGAAGGCCCAGCTTCAGCCGACCGCCGGGAAGACGCGCAGCCGATCGGTGCGCAAGGCGAAGCGCAGCGTGCGGCCTTCGCTCACCTCGAACTCGTCCATCTGGTTCAGCGAGAACTGCAGCAGCAGCGTCTCGGTCAGGCCGTCCACGCGGATCGTCGCGAGGCAGTTGCCGCCCAGGAACTCGACGTGCTCGACCCGGCCTCCGCACAGACCAGGCGTGTCAGCCGCCAGTGGGCCGACGACGCGGTCCTCCGGCCGCAGGTACAGCAGCACTGGCGCGCCGGGCCGGAAGTCGCTGCCCTGGCCTGCGGGGCATTGCCAACGGTGTGCGCCGCAGCGGAACCAGCGGTCGCCCTCCGCCACCGCTGGCAGCCGGTTGACCTTGCCAACGAACTCGGCCACGAAGGCCGAAGCCGGCTCGCGGTAGATCTGCAGCGGCGTGCCGACCTGCTCGATGCGGCCGCGGTTCATCACCACGATGCGGTCGGCCACCGAGAGGGCCTCTTCCTGGTCGTGCGTGACCATGATGGTGGTGAGGCCCAGCTGGCGCTGCAGCGCGCGGATCTCGTTACGCAGCCGCACCCGCACGATGGCGTCCAGCGCCGACAGCGGCTCGTCCAGCAGCAGCAGCCCAGGTGACGTGGCCAGCGCCCGAGCCAGCGCCACGCGCTGCTGCTGGCCGCCCGACATCTGCGCCGGGTACTTGGCGCCGCTGCCCGGCAGCCCAACCAGCGCCAGCAGTTCCTCGACCCGCGCGGCCACTTGCGCGCGCGGCAGGCGCCGGTTGACCAGGCCGTAGCCGACGTTGTCGGCAATGCTGAGGTTGGGGAACAGCGCGTAGGACTGGAAGACGATGCCGTAGTCGCGCGCGGCCGGTGGCAGGCGGGAGATGTCCCGCCCGGCCTGCACCAGCGTGCCGGCGCTCTGGGTTTCCAGCCCGGCAATGATGCGCAGCAATGTGGTCTTGCCGCAGCCCGAAGGCCCAAGGAAGCAGACGAACTCGCCTGGCGCGATGGCCAGGTCAATGTCTTCCAGCGCGGTGAAGGCGCCGAACTGCTTGGCCACGCCGCGCAGCGACAGACAAGGTTCGCGGCTTGCCGACACGTCGCCTGCCGGGGCTTGGGTTTGGGCTTGCAGCATCGCGGGCCAGTCTTGGCTTACTTCTTTTTTTCGCTCTTGACGTCGTAGCGCTTGGTCCACTCGGCCAGGATGCGCTCGCGGTTCGCCGCGGCGAATTCGAAGTCCATCTTGATCAGGCGGGACTCGTAGTCGGCCGGGATGTTGGGCAGCTTGGGCGCGACGCCGGGCTGGGCCGTCAGCGCGAAGTTCTTGCCGTAGAGCAGCATCGCGTCCTTGCTCGAAGCCCAGTCGGCCAGCTTCTTTGCGGCGGCCAGGTTCTTGGTGCCCTTGTGGATGCCAAACGATTCCAGGTCCCAGCCCAGGCCTTCCTTGGGGAACACCAGCTCGATGGGCGCACCCTTGGCCTTGTTGGACTGGCCGCGGTACTCGAACGAAATGCCGGCCACAAACTCACCGGCCGCCGCCATGTTGCAAGGCTTGGAGCCGGAGTGGGTGTATTGCGCGATATTCTCGTGCAGCGCGTCCATGTACTTCCAGCCGCCGCCCTTGCCTGCATCGTCGCCCCACAGCTGCAGCCAGGCGACCACGTCGAAATAGCCGGTGCCTGACGAGGCCGGGTTGGGCATCACGATCTGGCCCTTGTACTCGGGCTTGGTCAGGTCCTTCCAGCTGGTGGGGATGGGAATGTTCTTCTTCTTGGCCTCGACGGTGTTGAAGCAGACGGTGGCACCGAACACGTCCATGCCCCACCAGGCCGGCGGCGACTTCTTGTCACGGTACTGCGGCATGATCGCGTCGAGGTTCAGCGGCGCGTAGGCTTCCAGCATGCCTTCGCGCGCCATCAGCGCCATGCTGGATGCCGCCACGCCCCAGACCGCGTCGGCCTGCGGATTGGCCTTTTCGGCCAGCAGCTTGGCGGTGATGACGCCGGTGGAGTCGCGCACCCACTTGATCTCGATGTCCGGGTTGACCTGGTTGAACGCCGCCTGGTAAGCCTTCAGCTGGTCGGTCTCCAGCGCGGTGTAGACGGTCAACGAAGTCTTCTCGGCCAGGGCACCGGTGGCGGCCACCAGGCCGATCACGGCAGCCAACATCGATTTCAGAAAGCGCATGCAAACTCCTGCAGATGAATGAACGGTCCTTGCGACGGTGCTCGCAAGATCAAGACCAGCCTCGCATTCTGCGGATTGAAGATGAAAGATTGTTGACAATCTCCAAACTGGCGCGAGTTCCCCTAAGATTCCGGCATGAGCACACCGACCATTGCACAGCTTCAGGGCACCTCGCTGCCAAGCTTGGTGCAGACCGAGATCGAACGCATGATCCTGAGCGGCGAGCTGGGCGCCGGGGCCAAGCTGCCGGAGGCCGCGCTGGCCGCTCAACTGGGCGTTTCGCGCGGGCCGCTGCGCGAGGCCTTTCGCATGCTGGAGCAGGCCGGCCTGGTGCGCACCGAGAAGAACCGCGGCGTGTTCGTGCGCGAGCTGCCCATCGCCGAAGTGCTGGAGATCTTCGAGGTGCGCGCGATGATGGACCAGTACGTGGGCCGCAAGCTGGCCACCACGCTGAAGGCCCCCGAGGTGCGCGAGCTGCGCAAGCTGGTCGACGCGATGGACAGCGCCGCCAAGGCAAGCGACGCCAACGACTTCCACCAGCTCAACCTGCAGCTGCACGACCGCCTGCTGGAGCTGGCCGGCAATGCCAAGCTGACGGCCACCTACCGCAAGCTGATCAACGAACTCTCGCTGCACCGCCGGCAAAACCTGACGGCGGAGTCGATGGCGATCTACGCCCGCGAGCACCGGCAGATCGTCAAGGCGATTGCCGTGGGCGACGCCGAGGCCGCGGGCGATGCCATGTTCCAGCACACGATGAACAGCCGTGAGCGCACGCTGCAGAACCACCTGAAGGCGCAGCAAGCGCAAGGGGCTGCGAATGTCGCTCACCTTGGCTGACATCGAAACACTGTTCGCAGCGCATGGCGGCACGATGTACAGCGGCGAGCCGGTCACGCAGACCGAGCACGCGCTGCAGACCGCCTGGCTGGCCGAGCAGGCCGGCGCCGACGACGAACTGGTGACGGCCGCGCTGCTGCACGACCTTGGCCATTTGCTGACGGCCGCAGCGCATGGCGACACGCCCACGCTGCAGGGCGTGGACGACCAGCACCAGACCGCCGTGCTGCCGCACCTGAAGCCGCTGTTCGGCCCGCGCGTGCTGCGCGCCATCGCCGGCCACGTCAACGCCAAGCGCTACCTTTGCGCGACGGACGATGGCTACCGCGAACAGCTGTCGGCCGACTCGGTGCGCAGCCTGGCGCTGCAGGGCGGCGTGTTCAGCGCGCAGCAGGCGCGGGCCTTCATTGCCGCACCGGGGGCCGCCGAGGCGGTGCAGCTGCGCCGCTGGGACGACGCAGCCAAGACCGCAGGCCTGTCCACGCCTGACCTGGCGCACTACCTGGCCCGCGCACAGCGCTGCCTGCTGGCGGTGCAGCCTTGAGCACCGGCACCCTCGGCAGCGGCTGGGTGCTGCTGGCCGTGCTGGGCGCGGCATTGCTGCATGCCAGCTGGAACGCGCTGATCAAGTCGTCCACCGACAAGGCGCTGGACACCGGACTGATCCACGGCCTGGGCACGCTGGTGGCGCCGCCGCTGATGCTGTGGCTGGGCCTGCCGGATGCTTCGGCCTGGCCTTACATCCTGGCTTCGACGGCGATCCACATCGGCTACTACATCGCGCTGGCTGGCGCCTACAAGCACGGCGACCTGGGGCTGACCTATCCGCTGATGCGCGGCTGCGCGCCGTTGCTGGTCGCCCTTTGCAGCCATGCGCTGATCGGCGAAAGCCTGTCCTTCATGGGCTGGGCCGGTGTGCTGACCATTTGCACCGGCGTGCTGGCGCTGGGGCTGTCACGCCATGCACACGAAGGCGACCCGGCGCGCCGCCGCAAGGCGCTGCGCTTTGCGCTGCTCAACGCCGTGTTCATCGCCGGCTACACGCTGGTGGACGGCATGGGCGTGCGCGTCTCGGGTGACGCCGGGCGCTATGTCGCCGCGCTGTTCCTGCTCGATGGCCTGCCCTACCTTTCGCTGGTGCTGTGGCAGCGACGCGCGCAATGGCCCGCCACGCGCGCCTACATGACGGCGCGCTGGCCGGTTGCACTGGGCGGCACGGTCGCGTCGCTCGGCAGCTACGGCATTGCGCTGTGGGCCATGACGCTGCTGCCGGTGGCGATGGTGGCCGCCATGCGCGAGACCTCGGTGCTGTTTGCCGCGCTGATCGGCACGCTGCTGCTGCGCGAACCCTTCGGCTGGCAGCGCGCTGGCGGCACCGCGGTGATCGTCGCCGGCATCATCGTGCTGCGGCTGCACTGAGGGCCAGCCGGGGCCGCCGGCACGCCTCGTGCTTACGTCTGAACCCGCTGATTTCTGGCGTGTTTTCCCTCCCCAAAAATATGTGATGCATATACGTTAGAAATCTTGTGGAACTGTGGCGAAGGCTTTATGCTGACGTTCATGGCGTTGACACAACGCTGACACGAGCCCGCTGCTGCCCTCACGGCAGCGCGGTGCCGGGCCAGCGTGCAAGGGACACGATTCCTCGCGTCAGCGTCTGCTTCTTGGCTGGTCTGCGCCCCATGAGGGCGCCGGCTTGCTCCCGGCCGTCGCGCACCCCAAACACGCGAGCGGTAGCCGACCCGCAACAAGCGGGCAGCACCTCCCCCAACCCCTAGGAGTTCCTTGTGTCTCGAAACATTGCGGATGTCGTTCTCGGCGGGTCGAAGCGCCGATTCACGGGCCTGACCCTTGCCAGCCTGCTGGCCATCACTTCGTGGGGCCTGCACGGCACCGCGCTGGCGGCCGACCCGACCACGGTCATCGCCTCCATGCCCGGCGCCGAAAAGGGCGCCCAGCCCTACGGCGCCATGGTCCAGGCACCGGACGGCTATGTGTATGGCACCGCGCTGACCAACTCGCCCGACAGCGGCTGGGGCCTGGTGTTCCGCGTCAAGACCAACGGCAGCGGCTACAAGGTGGTGCACGCCTTTGACGGCTCGACCGAAGGCGGCTCGCCGCGCGGTGACCTGATGGTCGGCAGCGACGGCTCGGTCTACGGCAATGCCTCGACCGGCCAGGGCGCAGCGCAATACGGCAGCCTGTGGAAGTACGTGCCCGGCGGCAAGTTCAAGCTGCTGCACGTGTTCAACGGCAGCGACGGCGCCTACCCCGGCGGCGCGCTGGTGCAGGACAGCAAGGGCCTGCTGTATGGCTTTGCCATCGGCGGCGGCGAGTTCGGCCGCGGCGCGATCTTCAAGATGCAGCCCAGCGGCGAGAAGTTCACCGTCATCCACAGCTTCGCTGGCGACGCCTCCGGCGGCAACCCGCATGGCCTGGCGCTGGGCACCGACAACCTGCTCTACGGCGTGACCTCCAGCGGCGGCAATACCGGCGAAGGCGTGGCCTTCAAGATGGCCCGCGACGGCAGCGGCTTCCAGGTCCTGCATTCGTTCGACAGCACCGTCGAAAGCATCAACCCGCAGGCCAGCCTGGTCACGAACCCGGCCGACGGCTATGTGTACGGCACGACCAACAGCAACGGCGCCGACTACGGCTCGGTGTACCGCTTCAACGGCGCGGGCAACTTCCAGACCGTGCTGAAGTTCGACGACATCACCAACGGCGAATTCCCGACCTCGCCGCTGGTCGTCGGCCCGAACGGCCACCTGTACGGCAGCGCGCCTTACGGCGGCCCGAGCCGCAGCTACGGCACGCTGATCGAAATCGACCCCGCCACCAGCAAGCTGGTGGGCGTGGTCTCGCTGACCGACAGCGCCTTTGCGGTGCAGGCTGGCCTGACCAAAGGCAGCGACGGCATGCTGTACGTGCCCGCCTATGCTGGCGGCGCCAACAGCGCTGGCGCGATCCTGAAGGTGGACCCGGCGGCCTTCCCGGCCCCCATCCTGCCCAAGCCGGCGGTGCAGTTCTACATCGACCAGATCAACCCGCCGATGACCACCAGCAACACGACGCCGGGCAAACTCATGAAGCTGGCCTGGTATTCGCAATACGCCGACTCGTGCGCCGTCACCGGCACCTGGGACTCGGGCCAGGTGGCGACTGAAGGCACCAAAACCATCAGGCAGACCGAATTGGGCGACTACCCCTACGTGCTGACCTGCTCGAACGCGCAAGGCTCGACCAGCTCGACCCAGGTCCTGCACGTGCTGCCCAAGCCCTGAGCGTGCCCCCAAGGACCGGGCTTTGCCCGGCCCGCCCCCCGAGGGGGATGAGGAAACTTGGGACGGCCCGGCGTTTCCTCACGCAACCACGTCCGAACGGTTCCCTCGCCCTCGCGCGGCGCCGTTCGTCCGCGCCGGGCGCCCCGCCACGCCAGGCGGAGCGTCCGGCGCGCCTGCTCCTGCTTGTATCCTCGCCGGCATGAACTCCCAGTTTCCGTCCTCGGCCAGTGAAGCCGACCTGGCCTTGCGCCGCCACACCGAAGCGCTGGGCAATGAACTGCAGACTGCCGTCGGCGCGCTGCTCGCCGCCATCGAAGACAAGGGCGCTCGCGACCAGAAAGCCTTCCAGGCTGCACTCGGCCTGGGCCAATCTGCCGTCTCCCGGCTGCTGTCCTCGGTGCGCAGCGGCGACCCGCTGACCACGCTGGTCAACATCCCCGGCGCCCAGGTGCTGGCCCAGATGCTGCGCGGCGCCGAGCGCACCAAGCTCGATCCTGGCCACCTCTCGCGCGCTGCCGCCGCGGTGCAGGCCTTCGAGACTTTTGTCGACGTGCAGTTCGGCGACCGCGCCACGCTGGACACGGTGCTCAGCGAATGGGTGCTGGAGTCGCGCGCCGCGATCGAGTTGCGCCAGAAGACGCTGGCCTTCAAGGCCACCAGCGCACTGCGCGGCGTGCAGGCCGACCTGGTGCTGTCCACCGGCATCGTCTACCCCTCGCGCGACAACCCCGAGCGCCATGACGGCCTCGGCATCGACGCCTTGCTGGGCTGCCGGCGCCTGAAGCCTTCGGGCCTGCTGCGGCTGAACTTCTCCTCGCTGAGCCCGGAAGAAAGCCGCTTCAAGGCGCTGAGCCTGAACGGCCAGCCGGTCTCCGGCATGGAAGACCTGCTGCTGCGCCAGTTCTCCAGCGTGCAGCCCGAGCAGTTGCAGACCGAACAGAACGGCCGCGTGATCCAGACCTCCGTCTTCGGCCTGCCGCTGAGCCGCGAGCAGGGCCGCGGCCACGACATCGTCTACGTGCAGGTCTACAACAACGCCCACCGGGCCCGCCGCGGCGCCGGTGGCCCGACCAGCGGCATGGCCGCCCACGCCGAGCCGCCGACCGAGTGCTGCGTGATCGACGCGCTGCTGCACGACGACGTCTGGCCCGACATCCAGCCCGAGCTGCGGCTGTACGACACGGTGATCCGCGGCATTGCCCACCCGGACGACCCCAGCCGCTTCGGCGACCGCATGGACATGGTCGAAACCGTGCAGTTCCTCGGCCGCGGCCCGGAAGCCTTCCGGCTGCCGGAATATGCGCGCTACCCGGAGCTGATCCGCCTGGCCTGCGCCGAGCGCGAGTGGGACGCCAGCAAGCTGCGCGGCTACCGCATCAAGGTCCGCTACCCGATCTACGGCTCGCAAATCGGCATGGCCTTCCGGCTGCTCGACTGAGAAGTATCGGCAAGCCGGCGGCAAAGTACCGGCACAAAACATCCAGAGTTCCTATCGTCGGACAAGTCGGCACCCCAGCCGAACCAAGGAGACGACATGGACACCACGGGCCGCCTGGCGGGAAAACATGTGCTGCTGACCGGCGCCGCCGGCGGCATCGGACTGGCTGTTGCGCAGGCCTGCCTGGCCGAGGGTGCGCGCTGCACCATTGCCGACATCGGCAGCGCAGCTTCCGCCGGCGTGCAGGCCTTGCAGGCCGCGCATCCCGAAACACTGCGCTACCAGCAAGCCGACGTGGCGCAGTCCGCCAGCATCGCGGCGCTGGTGGAAGCGGCCTGCGCCAGCTTCGGCGCCATCGACGTGCTGTTCAACAACGCCGCGGTGTTCGACATGGCCCCGGTGCTGGAGGCCGACGAAGCCTCGTACCAGCGCCTGTTCGACATCAACGTGAAAGGCATGTTCTTCACGATGCAGGCGGTGCTGCGCCAGATGGTGGCGCGCGGCGTGCGCGGCAGCGTGATCAACATGTCCTCACAGGCCGGCCGGCGTGGTGAAGCGCTGGTGGCCCATTACTGCGCCAGCAAGGCCGCGGTCATCAGCTACACCCAATCGGCCGCGCTGGCGATGGCGCCGCACGGCATCCGCGTCAACGGCATTGCTCCGGGCGTGGTCGACACGCCGATGTGGCAGCACGTGGACGCCCAGTTCGCGAAGTACGAAGGCCTGGCGCTGGGCGAAAAGAAGATCGCGGTGGGCAAGGCCGTGCCGTTGGGCCGCATGGGCACGCCGCAGGACATTGCCGGGGCCGCCGTCTTCCTGGCCAGCGACGAGGCCCGCTACATCACCGCGCAGACGCTGAATGTCGACGGCGGCAACTGGATGAGCTGAGCGGGTTCAGGCACCTTTGGCAACCGGACTGCGGCTGGCCTGGGCCGCTTCGTCCAGCGGCCGGCCCAGGCAACGGCCGGCCAGCACCAGGCAGGCCAGCACGCCAGCCGCACCGCCCCAGAGCACGCCAGGCGCCTGCTCGTGCGCGGTCCACAGCAGCACCGAGGTCAGCAACACCGCGGCGACAAACAGCGCTGCGCTGGCCCACAGCGCGCCGCGGCTGACCGGCGGGTCGTACAGCGGGCGCTGCAGCTCGAACGGCTCGCCGGGGAAACGCTCGGCCACGTCCACCGGCCGCCAGCCGGGTGGCTTGAACCACACGCGCAGCTTGTCGGCCCAGGACGCGGCGTGCCGGCTGTCGTGCCACAGCGCCGCATACACCTCCAGGTTGGCCCACAGCGGGTTCCAGCTGCGCAGCGGCTTGCGCGTGCCGTAGACGGTGGGCTCCACGTTGTCTTCTTCGATGAAGCTGCCGAACAGCCGGTCCCAGACCATCAGGATGCCGCCGTAGTTGCGGTCCAGGTAGCGGTCGTTCACGGCGTGGTGCACGCGATGGTTGCTTGGCGAGCACAGCCAGCGGTCGAACCAGCCCAGGCGGTCGATCTGCCGCGTGTGGACCCAGAACTGGTACAGCAGGTCGATCAGGCCCACGGTGACGAACACCAGCGGCGAATAGCCCAGCAGCGCCAGCGGCAGGTAGAACAGCCAGCTGCCCAGCCAGCCGGAAGACGTCTGCCGCAGCGCGGTCGACAGGTTGTATTCCTCGCTCTGGTGGTGCACCACGTGCGCGGCCCAGAAGAAGGCCACCGTGTGGCCGGCGCGGTGCAGCCAGTAGTAGCAGAAGTCGTACAGCAAGAGGCCGCTGAGCCAGACCCACAGCGCGTTGTCCGGCAGCTGCCAGAACGCCCAGTGCTCCCACACCCAGGCATACAGGCCCAGCGCAAACAGCTTGGTGAACAGCCCCGTCAACTGGCTGAAGATGCCCAGCCCGACGCTGGCAATCGCGTCATTGACCCGGTAGCTCAGCTTGCCGCGGCGGTGGCCGACCCACCACTCGATGGCGATCAGCACGAAAAAAACTGGCGTGGCCAGCACGATGACTTGGGCGGGTTGCAGCGTCATGGCGCGAGCGGCTGCAAGGCGGCCGCAACGAAAAAACAGTCGCCGGATCTTGGCGCTGCACGCCCCGTCGCGCCAGCGGGGAAAGCCTGACGTTTACGTCACGCAATGAGGGGTCAGGTCACGCACTTTCAGCGGTGAGTGTGGCCGCCCGGGCAGCCCTGGGTGCGCCGCTGCACAAGCGCCCCGCCAGCACCAGGCAAGCCAAAACCAGCGCCACGCCGCTGACCAGCACCCACGGCGCCTGCCGGTGCGCCGTCCACAGCAGCACGCCGCTGAGGACCAGCGAGACGGCAAACAGCGCCAGCGCGCCGAACATCGCGGCACGGCTGAAGTGGGGGTCGTATGGCGGCCGCTGCAGCTCGAACGGCGCGCTGGGAAAGCGTGCCGCCACGTCCGCCGGCCGCCAGCCCGGCGGCTTGAGCCAGACGCGCAGCTTGTCGCCCCAGGCCTGTGTGTGCCAGCTGTCGCGGGCCAGTGCGGCAAACACTTCCAGGTTGGCCCAGACCGGGTTCCAGCTGCGCAGCGGCTTGCGCGTGCCATAGACGATGGGGCCGTGCGCGTCTTCCTCGGCGAAGCTGCCGAACAGCCGGTCCCAGACCATCAGGATGCCGCCGTAGTTGCGGTCCAGGTAGCGGTCATTCGCCGCGTGGTGCACCCGGTGGTTGCTTGGCGAGCACAGCCAGCGGTCGAACCAGCCAAGCTTGCCGATCAACCGGGTGTGGACCCAGAACTGGTAAACCAGGTCCAGCAGGCTGGCGGTGACGAAGACCAGCGGCGAGAAGCCCAGCAATGCCATCGGCAGGTAGAACAGCCAGCTGCCCAGCCAGCCGCCGGAGGTCAGGCGCAGCGCGGTGGAAAGGTTGAAGTCCTCGCTCTGGTGGTGCACCACGTGCGAGGCCCAGAAGAACGCGACCTCGTGGCTGGCCCGGTGCAGCCAGTAGTAGCAGAAGTCGTAGACCAGCATGCCCAGCACCCAGACCCACCAGGCATTGTTCGGCAGCTTCCACGGCGCCAGCGTGCTCCAGGCCCAGACGTAGATGCCGGTGGTGAAGAGCTTGGTGAACAGGCCGGTGAGCCGGCTGCAGACGCCCAGGCCGACAGCGGCCATCGCGTCATTCAATCGGTAGCAGGCCACGCCCCGCCGGCGGCCCACCCACCACTCGAGGGCCATCAGCAGGAAGAACAGCGGCGTGACCAGCACAATCACTTGCAACGGCCGAAGCATGATGGCAAGGGCAGCCGCGGCCGCCACGAAGTGGGTCTCGCGGCATGCTAGCGGCGCTCGCCAAACGGCGCAGCCGCGAAGGTGCAAGAAATGGCAACCGGCCGCGGCGGGGCGCGGGGTGGCCGAGGCTCAGGCCGCGTGGCCCACGCGGTCGGCCGATTCGTCGCGGGCGTCGTCGTCCAGGTGGTGCACGTCGGCCCAGCCGATCAGCGTGAAGCCGTCGCCGGTCCACAGCAGGCGGTTGATGCCGGTGTTGGGCAGCTCCCAGGTGCGCGGCGCGTTCAGCGCAATGCGCGAGGCGGCGCGGTAAAGGCAGTCCAGCACGCCACCATGGGCCACCAGCACTACTGTCTGGCCCGGATGCTGGCTGACCAGGCGGGCGGCGGTGGCCACACTGCGCTCGTAGAAACCCAGCAGGGTTTCGCCGCCCTCCGGGCCGAAGTCCGGCAGGCGGGCGCGCCATTTGGCGCTCAGGTCCGGCCAGGTCTGTTCGACCTCGGCATAGGTGTGGCCCTGCCAGATGCCGAAGTGGCGCTCGCGCAGGCCGGGGTCCGGCAGCACCTTCATGTCGACCGCGTCGGCAATCGCCTGCGCGGTGTCGAAGGCACGCGACAGGTCGCTGGCGTAGATCACGTCGGGCTTGTCGTGCGCCAGCGCCAGGCCGGCACGGCGAGCCTGCTCGCGGCCGCGTGGGTTCAGCGGCACGTCGAGCTGGCCCTGCAGCCGGGTGTCGACGTTCCAGGCGGTTTCGCCATGGCGCACGGCAATGACGCGGGTCACATCGTGCATGCTCAAACGCCCCAGACCACGGGCTGTTTTTCGGCCAGGCTGCGCTTCATCATCTCGATCATCGGCCAGGCGCGGCGGCGCAGCGAGACCGAATCGGTCGAGGCCTTGGCCGGCTCATCGGTCTCGGCTTCGTCTTTCCCGCCACCAACAGCCTCCTCGGCTTCGACGGCGCGGGTCAGTGCGTCGATGGCAGCCGGCAGGTCGGCCACGTCGATGATGCCCTGGGCGGCGGGGGCCTTGCCGATCAGGCTCAGCACCTGGTCACCATTGGGCGCCAGCATGATCAGGTCGGCGGTGGCCTTGCTCTTGAACTTGTACATCGCGGCTCTCCACGGGTTGCGCTCGGAAGCGATGCCCGCATTGTGCCGCCCGGGCTTTACTTATTCGTTGGCCGCGCGCGGTGGCGCTTGAACACGTTGAGCCAAGGCCGCTGCCCGTGCCAACACCCCGCGTTCACAGGCCCGCGCGTCGAGCGCAGCGGACGCCAGCAGGCCTTGCCAGCCGTCGCAGCCGGCCTGGGTCACGAACTGGCGTTGCGAGGCGTGTTCGACGCCCTCGGCCAGCACCTGCAGGCCCAGCGCGCGGGCCAGCGAGACGAGGCCTTGCACCATGGCGTTTTCAGCGGCCTGGCGCGGCACCTGGCGGATCAGGCTGCGGTCCAGCTTGACGGCGTGGAACGGGTAGCGGCGCAACAGGCCCAGCGAGCAGTCGCCAGTGCCCCAGTCGTCCAGCACCAGGCGCACACCCAGGCGCTGCAAGGCCTGCAGGTTGTACAGCGCGGTTTCCGGGTCGCGCTGCAGCGCGGCTTCCTGCAGGTCCAGCTCCAGCAGCCGGGCCGGCCAGCCGGTGGCCTCCAGCAGCGCGGCCACGCGGCGCGCATAGGCCGGCTGGCACAAGGCGGCAGCGCTGACGTTGACCGTCAAGGATTGGACCCAGCCGGCGGCGCGCCAGGTTGCGGCCTGGCGCAGCGCGTGCTCCATGACCCAGTCGTCCAGCGCACCCATCAGCCCGGCACGTTCGGCCAGCGGCAGGAACAGCGCAGGCAGCAGCAGGCCGTCCTCCGGGTCCTGCCAGCGCAGCAGCGCCTCAACCGCCTGGACCTGGCCGGTGTGGCTGTCCACGCGCGGCTGGTAGTGCAGCCGGAAAGCCGGGTGCGCCAGGCCTTCGTGCACCGCGCGCTCCAGGCGCTGCTGGCGGCGGCCGTCGGGCAGCGGCTGGGCAGTCAGCTGGTGGACTTGCAGCCAGGCCAGCGGATCTGCCGCATCCGCACCGGCCTGGGCCTGGGCGCGGTGCAAGGCCTGTTCGGCGTGCTGCAGCAAGTCGTCCGCCCCCAGGCCGGACTGCGGATAGACGGCCATGCCGATCTGCAGCGGCACGCCAGCGGTGGCCAGCAGGCCCTGGGCCGAGCGGCGCGCGGTGTCCAGCAGGCGGTGCACCAGCGGCGCGGCGCGGGCTTCGCTGGCGTCCGGCAGCAGGATGGCAAAACGTGCGGCGCCGAGCCGGGCCACGCGCTGCGAGGCATTCAGGTGGGCCCGCAGGCCTTCGATCAGGTCGGCCATCACACGGGCGCGGGCATCGCCATCCACCGCGAACAAGGCCTGGCGGTCGTATTCGACGCACAGCACGGTGAGCGACTGGCCGCTGGTGCGGGCGCGGATCACCGCCTCGTCCAGGCAGGTCAGCAGCGCGCTGCGGTTGGGCCAGCCGGTCAGCTCGTCTTCGCCGGACGACAGCACGGCTTCTTCCTCGCGCGGCAACGCGGCACGGCCACGGTGCAGCGGGCGGAACGAGTAGACGCGGCCGATGGGCCGGCCGGCGCTCCATTGCGGCTGGGTGTGGCGCTCCAGCAGCGTGCCGTTGAGCAGCGGCACGGTGTCGGTGGCGCTGAGCAGCAGTTGGCCGTCGATCTCGTCGAGCCGGCGCTGGTAGTCGGTCGGCTGCAGCACCGACTGGCGCATCCAGTCCAGCACCGCCGGGTCGTCCTGCTCGGTGAGCACCGCGGCAGGCAGGTCCCACATCGCGGCGAAGCGCCGGTTGAAGGCACGGATGCGGCCGGCGATGTCCACCACCAGGATGCCGTCGGCCGTGGCTTCCAGCGTGGCGCGCAGCTCGGCCAGCAGGGTTTCGCGTTCGCGGGCCACGCGGCTGTCGGCGCTGCGGTCGCGCAAGCTGACCAGGTAGCACGCGGCAGGCTCCCCTTGCGGGCCAAGGGGCACGATGCGGCGGTGGATCTGCACCACCTGGCCGTCGCCCCGCGGCAGCTCGGTGTCGGACACCAGCCGGCCCGGCCGACCAGCGCGCACGTCGGCCCAGAAGACGGCGTCCTCCAGGCTGGGCAGCAGCTCATCGGCTGCGCGGCCGGTCAATTGGTCCAGCGGCTGGCCCAGCCAGGCGGCGGCGGCCGGGTTGGCCTGCAGCAGCGTCAGCTGCGCAGCGTCGACCAGCCAGGCCGGTTCGTCCAGCGCGGCCAGCCAGTCGGCGCCGGGCAGCGTCGGGCTCGCGCTCACACGGCCTCCGCCAGCGCTTTTTCGCCCTGCGCCTGCGCCGGTTCGACGTCAAAGAAATACGCCACCCGCAGCCGCGGCGTCAGGCACTCGGCCACGCGGGCCGGCAGGTGCTCTGCCTTCAGGCTGCGGCGAATGCCCAGGTCCGGCACATGGTCCAGGTCCAGGTGCACCATGCGGTCACCGGAAGGGCGCGGCTCGAAGACCTGCACCCTGGGCTTCAGCGGCCGTGCGGCATTGACCGAGATGACCATCGCATGGCGTTCGTCGCTGAGCTGCACCAGCGAGCCCGGCGGGTAGATGCCCATCAAGCGGATGAAGCCGCTGAGGATGGCCGCGTCGAAGCGGTTGCGCGACTGCGCGAACATGCGCGAGAGCGATTCGTGCGGCGTCAGCGACTGCGAGGGCAGCGCGGCGTTGCAGAGGTTGTCGTAGCGGTTGACCATCGCGACGATGCGCGCCGCCGGGGAGATCGCGTCGAGCTTGACCGCCTTCGGAAAACCGCTGCCGTCGGCATGCTCGTGGTGCTGGGCCAGCACCAGCAGCGCGCCGGTCGGCAGGCCCATGCGCCGGCCCAGGATCACGCCCTGGGCCACGTGGTCGCGATAGAGCGCCTGTTCGGCGGCGGAGAAATCGTCACGCGGCAGGCGCACCCGGTCAGGCAGCTGGATCTTGCCGATGTCGTGCAGCAAGGCGCCGGTGCCCAGGTCCATCAGGTCGGGTTCGCTCATGCTCAGCGAACGGGCCAGCAGCAGCGAAATCACGGTGACGTTCATCGCATGCGCGGTCGCCCGGTCGCCAGACGGCTCGCCCAGCACCCGCACGCACAGTTCGCCGTCCTGCAGCATCTTGTCCAGCATCGCGCGCGTGAGCTGCTGGGCACGGTCACGGGCCTCTTCGGGCGCGGCGGCAACCCGATCGGTCATGCGGCGCAGGTCGCGGCAAGCCTCGCCGTACTGGCGCTCGCACTGGCGCAGCGCGGCCACCTCGGCGGCCTGGCGCGCGGCGGCCAGGCGACGCGCCTCGGTGGCCGGATCCACCGGCGGCTTGGCAGCGGCGGCGACTGCTGCCTGGGTCGCGGCGGCTTCGGCGGCCTGGACCTCGGCAGCGTTGCCCGCGTTGGCCACGGCCTCGTCGCTGCGCTCCGGGCTCCAGCGCACCTGCTTCTGCCCCAGCCCGCGGATGATCTCGATCTGTTCGACCGAGCCAATCTTGAAGCTCGAAAGCGGGAACGGGTGCGACATCCAGCCCAGGTCCAGATGAATGAACATCCCCACGCGCAAATCCTGAATCGCCACCATCGCTGTCATGTGCCTGTCCCTGTCCCTGTCACGGACCGCTGCGAAATGCGGTCCCGTCGGGCAGTAGATCGGCCAGCGGCAGGGAAAACTTGAACCGGCAATGAACCGTTGGCGGACAGGCTGCACAAACCCGCTGACCAAGGGGCTGGCTTCATTTCCTACAATCGCGGCATGACCGCCACGAATGCCGCCCCGTACACCCGCGCCCAGGCGCTGCCCGCGCTGCTGCGCCAGCGCATCGTGTTGATCGACGGCGCGATGGGCACGATGATCCAGCGCTACAAGCTGGGCGAAGCCGATTTCCGCAATGCCGCGCTGGCCGGGCACCCGAAAGACCTGAAGGGCAACAACGACCTGCTGGTGCTGACCCGGCCGGACGTGATCCGCGAGATCCACGACCAGTACCTGCAGGCCGGCGCGGACATGATCGAGACCAACACCTTCGGCGCGACCCGCATCGCCCAGGAAGACTACGGCCTGGGCCACCTGGCGCGCGAGATGAACCTGGCCGCCGCCCGGCTGGCGCGCGAGGCCTGCGACGCGATCAGCACGCCCGAGCATCCGCGCTACGTGGCTGGCGCGCTCGGCCCGACACCGCGCACCGCCAGCATCAGCCCGGACGTGAACGATGCCGGCGCCCGCAACGTGACTTTCGACGAGCTGCGCGCCGCCTATTACGAGCAGGCCCAGGCCCTGATGGACGGCGGCTGCGACCTGTTCCTGGTCGAGACCATCTTCGACACGCTGAACGCCAAGGCGGCCATCTTCGCGCTGGACGAGCTGATGGAAGCCACCGGCGAGCGCCTGCCGGTGATCATCTCCGGCACCGTGACCGACGCTTCGGGCCGCATCCTCTCGGGCCAGACCGTGGGCGCGTTCTGGCACTCGGTGCGCCATGCGCGGCCGCTGGCCGTGGGCCTGAACTGTGCGCTGGGCGCGGCGCTGATGCGGCCCTACATCGAAGAGCTGAGCCGCATTGCCGGCGACACCTTCGTCAGCTGCTACCCGAACGCCGGCCTGCCCAACCCGATGAGCGACACCGGCTTCGACGAGACGCCGGACGTGACGGGCTCGCTGATGGGCGAGTTCGCCAGGTCAGGCTTCCTGAACATCGTCGGCGGCTGCTGCGGCACCACGCCAGCGCACATCGCCGCCATCGCGCAGCAGGTCAAGAACTACCGCCCGCGGCATGTGCAGGACAAGCTGTTCAGCCCGCTGCTGAAAGAAGCCGCCTGAGCTGAGGGCTGGCCTGCAAGCTCAGCGGGCGACCGCCTGCACCGCCTGCAGGATGACCGCGGCGACTTCAGCCGGGCGCGACTGCTGCGGCACGTGACTGGTGGGCAGCGTGGTCACGGTGGCGCCGATCTTCCTGGCCATCGCGCGCTCCAGGTCTGGGTCGATCATGCGGTCGTTGGCGCTGACGATGTACCAGGACGGGCGGGTCTGCCAGGCCGCCACGGTCGCCTTGTCGCCAAAGGCCTTGGCCTGGATGGCGCCCTGGGTGACCGCCATCACCGCAGCCTGCGCGGCTGGCACGTCCTGCGCAAAGTCCTCGGCCATGGCCTGCGGCGGCAGCGACAGGAAGCCTTGTGCGTCGGGCACCAGCTTGGCGATGCCGGGCGGCGTGGGGTAGCCCTGGCCCAGCTCGCCTGCGGCCTGCCCCACGCTGGGGGCAAACGCGGCCACATAGACCAGCGCGCCGACCTTGTCGTTCACGCCGGCTTCGGTGATGACTTGGCCGCCCCAGGAGTGACCGACCAGCACCACCTTGCCCTTCTGGAGGGCCACCGCGCGCTGCGTGGCGGCCACGTCACCGGCCAGCGACTCCAGGCCGTTCTGCACCGCGGTGACGTGCACGCCCTGGGCCTGCAGCAGCGGGATGACCTTGGCCCAGTCGGAGCCATCGGCAAAGGCGCCATGCACCAGCACGACGGAAGGCAGCTCGGCCGCCAGGGCCGGGGCAGCGCCGCCGATCAGACCGGCAGCCAGGGCGAGGGAAGAGAGCGCGAGACGGGTGTTCATGATGCGGTTCCGGTGAGGAGGTTAGAGTGCGCGTCGTTCTGAACGCGTGCCGTCAGTGTCGAAATTCCGGCGCATTTCCGGCATCGGTCGATTGACCGAGGCTGGCGCCCCTCCGCCGCATTCCGCTTCCCTCCCCCATGCCTGCCGATTCCCCTGTGGCCACCCCCGACGTGGCGGTCAGCGACGCCGTGCGCGCCTTCGCCTTCATCGGCGACCTCAGCATGGGCCGGCCGACCGACCATTCCCACCGCACCGCGCGCCTGGCCGGCTGGCTGGCGCTCGCGTCTGGTGGCCAGGCGGCCGAGCAGCAGGCGGCAGAGGCGGTGGCGCTGCTGCGCTGGTCCGGCTGCACTGCCAACGCGGCCGGCTTCGACCAATTGCTGGGCGACGACGTGGCCGGCCGCGAGCAGATGTTCGCCCAGACCTTGCGACCGCTCAGCCTGCAGGAGCAGCGCGCGGTGGCGCCGCTGGCCGAGATCCATTGCGAGGTTTCTGGCGACATCGCGCGCCAGCTCGGCATGGGCGCCGCGGTGGAAGCCGGCCTGCGCCAGGTCTTCGAGCGCTGGGACGGCGGCGGACAGCCGGGGCAACTGGGCGGCGAAGCGGTGCCGGCGGTGGTCTACCAGGTGGCGATTGCCAGCGAGCTGGAAATCCTTTCGCAGGTGCACGGGCAGGCCGAGGCGCTGGCCCGCGTGCGCGCCGCGGGCGGTAGCCGATACCCGGCGGCATTGGCCACGCTGGCTTGCAGCGCGGCGGCGGACTGGCTGGCGGCGCTCGATGAGCCCAGCCCAGCCCGCGAAACGGTTGACGAGGCTGATCGCCGCGTGCCGCTGGCGTTGGTGGCCGACGTGGCCGACCTCAAGCTGCCCTGGCTGGCCGGCCAGTCGCGCCAGGTCGCCGAAGCGGCGCAGGCCACCGCGCGCCTGCTCGGACTGGACGAAGACGCCGCGGCACAGCTGCACCGCGCCGGCCTGCTGCACGGCATTGGCCGCGCCGCGCTGCCCAATCACCTGTGGAACAAGGCGGGCCGGCTCTTGGCCGGCGAGCGCGAACGCCTGCGGCTGATGCCTTACTGGACCTTCCGCGCCGCCGGCGCGATCCAGCGGCTGAAGACCGAGGCCGAGCTGGCGTCGCATGCCTGGGAAAAGCTGGACGGCAGCGGCGCCTTCCGCAGCCTGTCCGGTGCCGCGTTGTCGCAAGCGCAGCGGGTGCTGGCCACCGCAGCCGCGCTGGTGGCGCTGCGCTCACCGCGGCCGTGGCGGCTGGCGCATGACGCTGCCGCCGCTGCGCAGCTGCTGTGCGGCGAGGCGACGCGTGGCATGTTCGACCCGGCCGTGGTTGAAGCCGCCATCGCCGCCGCGGCTGGCGCCCGTCCGCGCGCACCAGCCCGCGCGGCGGTGACACTCAGTGGCCGCGAGGCGGACGTGCTGCGGCGCATCAGCCTGGGCGAAAGCAACAAGGAGGTGGCGCGGGCGCTGAGCATCAGCCCGAGCACGGTGCGCACCCACATTGAGAGCGTATTCCGCAAGCTCGAATGTTCGACCCGCGCGGCCGCCACGCTGAAGGCCTTCACGCTGGGGCTGCTGTAGCCCGCGGCGCCTGGAGCGATCAGTCCTGGTCGGACTGGCGCGCGGCGCGGTTCAACGCGCCGCCCATCACCTGCTGCAGCTGGTGATTCAGCTCGTTGATCTCTTCCTGCATGGCCCGCACCAGCTGGCTGTAGACGCGCTGCTGGCGACCGGCTTCGCGCAGGCGCTGGGCCATGCCCTGCGAGATGTTGGCCAGCAGCTTGGCGGCCACCGCCGGTTCGTCGATCATCAGCCGGCGCAGGGCGCCGCGTGACAGCGAGGCGGCCTGCACCGGCGTCATCGCGATGCAGGAGGCCGCGCGCGGCGCGCCGTCCAGCAAACCCATCTCGCCGATCAGGCTGCCAGGGCCGAGCACGGTGACGATCAGCGGATCGGTGCGGCTGACGACGGTGTTCTCGACGCTGACCTCGCCGTCGATCACCAGCAGCATGTGGCCGGTGTCGGCCTGCTCGCCCTCGCGCAGCAGCACCGCGCCTTCGTCGCACTGCCACAGCCGCATGTAGCTGACGACGGTGCGGGCCTCCTCGGCCTGCAGGTCGGCCAGCGCACTGGGCCGGCGCAACAGCTCGGCAGCCAGCTCGATGAGGTAGGGGTCGTGGGCGGCGGGTAAGGTGGAGTTCATGGGCAACGGCAAGGCGCGCCCATTCTCGCGCCGGAACCCCGGCAGGCACACATCCCGTCAGGTTAGCGGCTGGACTGGTCCGAAAGCGCAGCAGGCGCCAGCGCAGTGTGCGATGGCGCCGATTTGTACCGGTTTACGGACAGAGGCGGACCGACCCGCCCGTGACACTTCAGTTCACCGGGATCAGCAGATAGGCGTGATAGTCCTCGCCCTGGATGCCGTTGGTGACGATGACGCCGTTGTTGTTGATGCCTTGGCCGGCGTCGAACTGGACCTTGCCGTAGAGCGGGTCGGCCGGGTCGATCAGGGTGGAGACGTCCACCATGCCGGTCTTCTTGTCGTAGTAGAACGCCACGTTGGTGGAACCGCGGCGGGCGGGCTTGTCGGCAATGCCGACGACCTGGCCGGCGTCATTGACCTTCAGCGCATTGCTGTAGAGACCGCCGGGCAGCACGCCAATGTCGATCATGCCCTTCTTCTTGTCCCACAGGAAGGCGCGGCTGGTGAGGGTGTCGGGGTCGGCGCTGTAGCCGGCCACCTGGCCCTTGCTGTTGATGCCCTTGCCGTAGCTGTAGGGCGCCAGCGGGCTGAAGGCGCCAAGCTGGTTGACCTTGCCTTCGGCGCTGACGCGCACGCCGATGGTCGCGTCGGTCTTGTCGTAGTGGCCCACCCATTGGCCGCTGGCGTTGATGCCCGAGGCGTCCGCCGCGCCCTTCTTCGGGAACGGGTCGACCATGCCGGTGGCCGCCGTCCAGGTGAAGGCATGCGGCACGCCGTCCACCGTGTTGCTCTGGCCAACGACGGTGCCGTTGTCCGAGATGCCGGCGGCCATGCTGTAGCGGTGCGCGGGGTCGAAGCTGCCCAGCGCCTGCATGCCGGTCACGGGGTCGTAAAGGAAGGCGCCAGGCGAGTCGGACGGTCCGCTGTAGCCGACGATCTGGCCGGCGTTGTTGATGCCGGTGGCGAAGCTGGAAGTGTCGCCGGGCAGCGTGCCCAGGGTGACGATGCTGCCGTCGGGCTGGAAGGCCACGGCGATGTGGGCGCCGTACTGTTCCTTCTGGATCCAGCCGACGACGACGTTCTGGTCGTTGATCGCCAGGCCCTGGCTGGAGTAGCCATCCGGCCCGACGCCCAGGTCCTTGATGCGGTAGGTGGGTGCAGCTTGCGCCGAGGTGGCGGCGAGCATCAGGCAGGCCAGCGCAGCGGCGGCCAGGGGGGCGGTGAGGGGTTTGATGGCAGTTTCCTTGATGTGAAAAACGTGGGTGGAGACCTGCCAAAAAGTGTAGGAGCCCCCTGCGTCGAGCGGCCTACCCGAAAGGGTAGCTGACCCGCACTGGATCGTGGGGGTGGGGCGAGCGCCGGCACGTCGGGTCGCAGGCCGCTAAAATCAGGCTTCCAAGGAGCGTTGCAGCAGCGCGGTGATCCCGCGCTGTCAGGCTTGGGTAGATGACAACGACGCTCACCCGACCTGGGTGAGCTCCGCCCGCTCGGGCCGATTTTCTTCATCTCCTCGTGTTGCCGCACGACCGCGCCATGCCCTCCGCCTCTGCCGACCTTCCCGACGTTCCCGATTCGAGCTCTGACACCGCCGTGGCACCGCCGCCGATGCGCCTGTCCGGGCTGGAGCCTGTGGCCATCGACGCGCAGTCGCTGTTCGTCAACATCGGCGAGCGCACCAATGTCACCGGCTCCAAGGTCTTCGCCCGCATGATCCTGGCCGGCGAGTTCGAGAAGGCGCTGGCCGTCGCCCGCCAGCAGGTCGAAAACGGCGCGCAGGTGATCGACATCAACATGGACGAGGCGATGCTGGACAGCCAGGCCGCCATGGTGCGTTTCCTGAACCTGATTGCCGGGGAGCCGGAGATCGCGCGCGTGCCCATCATGGTGGACTCGTCGAAGTGGAGCGTGATCGAGGCCGGGTTGAAGTGCCTGCAGGGCAAGGGCATCGTCAACAGCATTTCGCTGAAGGAAGGCGAGGCCGAGTTCAAGCGCCAGGCCACGCTGGTGCGGCGCTATGGCGCTGCGGCCGTGGTCATGGCCTTCGACGAGCAAGGCCAGGCCGACACCTTCGCGCGCAAGACCGAGATCTGCGCACGCGCCTACCGGGTGCTGGTCGAAGACGTGGGCTTCCCGCCTGAAGACATCATCTTCGACCCGAACATCTTCGCGATTGCCACCGGCATCGAGGAGCACAACAACTACGCGGTGGACTTCATCAACGCCACGCGCTGGATCAAGCAAAACCTGCCCGGTGCCAAGGTCTCCGGCGGCGTGTCCAACGTGTCGTTCAGCTTCCGCGGCAACGAGCCAGTGCGCGAGGCCATCCACACGGTCTTCCTGTACCACGCGATCCAGGCGGGCATGGACATGGGCATCGTCAACGCCGGCATGGTCGGCGTGTACGACCAGCTGGACGCGGACCTGCGCGAGCGCGTGGAAGACGTGGTGCTGAACCGCCGCGCGGACTCGACCGAGCGGCTGCTGGAAGTGGCCGAGCAGGTCAAGGGCGCGGCCAAGGACGACAGCGCCCGGCTGGCCTGGCGCGCGGCGCCGGCGACCGAGCGGCTCTCACACGCGCTGGTGCACGGCATCACGGAGTTCATCAACGAGGACACCGAAGAGGTGTGGCAGGCGATCCAGGCCGATGGCGGCCGGCCGCTGCATGTCATCGAAGGCCCGCTGATGGCCGGCATGAACATCGTCGGCGACCTGTTCGGCGCCGGCAAGATGTTCCTGCCCCAGGTCGTGAAGAGCGCCCGAGTGATGAAGCAGGCTGTCGCCCATTTGCTGCCCTACATCGAGGCCGAGAAGAAGGCCTTGGTGGACGCTGGCGGCGACGCGAAGGCCAAGGGCAAGATCGTCATCGCGACGGTCAAGGGCGACGTGCACGACATCGGCAAGAACATCGTCACGGTGGTCCTGCAGTGCAACAACTTCGAGGTCGTCAACATGGGCGTGATGGTGCCTTGCCAGGACATCCTGGCCAAGGCGCGCGAGGAAGGCGCCGACATCATCGGCCTGTCGGGCCTGATCACGCCCAGCCTGGAAGAAATGCAGCACGTGGCCGCCGAAATGCAGCGCGACCCGTATTTCCGCGAGCGCGGCACGCCGCTGTTGATCGGTGGCGCCACGACCAGCAGGGTGCACACCGCGGTGAAGATCACGCCGCACTACGCCGGTCCCATCGTCTACGTGCCGGACGCTTCGCGCGCCGTGGGCGTGTGCGCCGAGTTGCTGAGCGACGACCGCGCCGCGGCCTACATCGAGACGCTGAACGCCGACTACCAGCGCGTGCGCGAGCTGCATGCGAACAAGAAGGCCACGCCGCTGGTGACGCTGGCCGAGGCCCGCGCCAACAAGACGCCGCTGGACTGGTCGCAGGCGCCGGTGAAGCCGCGCTTCCTCGGCCGCCGCGTGATGAAGCAATACGACCTGGCCGAGCTGGCGCAGTGCATCGACTGGGGCCCGTTCTTCCAGACCTGGGACCTGGCCGGCCCGTACCCGGCAATCCTGGACGACGCGGTGGTCGGCGTCGAGGCACGCAAGGTGCTGGCCGACGGCCAGGCCATGCTCAAGCGCATCATCGACGGCCGCTGGCTGCAGGCCAACGCGGTGCTGGGCTTCTGGCCGGCCAACACGGTGGACGACGACGTGATCGAGGTCTATGCCGACGAAACGCGCAGCGAGGTGCTGATGCGCTGGGCGCCGCTGCGCATGCAGACGGTGCGGCCGGTGGTCGATGGCGTGAAACGGCCCAACCGCTCGCTGGCCGACTTCATCGCGCCCAAGGGCACGCAGCCGGACTACATCGGCCTGTTCGCGGTCACCACAGGCCTGGGCGCCGACGCGCGCGCCAAGCAGTTCGAGGACGCGCAGGACGACTATTCATCCATCATGCTGAAGGCACTGGCCGACCGGCTGGCCGAAGCCTTTGCCGAGCGGCTGCACCAGCGCGTGCGCATGGAGCTGTGGGGCTACGCACCGGACGAGGCGCTGAGTAATGCCGAGCTGATCGCCGAGAAGTACAGCGGCATCCGCCCGGCGCCGGGCTACCCGGCCTGCCCGGACCACAGCGTGAAGGGCCCGATGTTCGAGCTGCTGGCCTGTGGCGAGATCGACATGGGCCTGACCGAAAGCCTGGCGATGACGCCGGCGGCCAGCGTCAGCGGCTTTTACCTGGCCCACCCGAAGGCGACTTATTTCAACGTCGGCACGGTCGGCGAGGACCAACTGGCAGCCTGGGCCGACGCGTTGGGCATGGACGAAGACAGCGCGCGGCGGCGGTTGGTCTCGGTGCTGGACGGCAGGCCAGGCGTTTCGGCGTAGAAGCTGGCGTTCAGCTGGGTTTCGCGCAGCAGGTGGGCGCGAAAGCGCGCGAACAGGCGCTTGTCCACCGTGCCGGGGTGGCGCCAGAACTCGGACAGCGGACCGGCATGCACCATGCCCGGCACCGCGTAAAAGCATTCGCCCAGCGTGATCACCGGCGTGCTGTGGTACATGGACTGCAGGCCGGTGGTGCTGTTGACCGTGACCACGCCGGCAGCGTGCATCAGCAGCGTTGGCAGGTGCTGGTCATGGATGTAGTGCACCCGGTGCGCCACGCCCAGCGCCGTCGCCCGGCGGGCGATCAGGCGGCGGTAGTCGTTGTACGGCCGGTCCAGCGGATGATGCTTGAAGACCAGCAGTTGATCGGCCGGCGCATGCACCGCGAACGAGGCCATCACCTCTTCGATGAAGTTCGGCACGGTGCCAAAACGCGAGTGGTGGATGATCTGGCTGTCGTTGTGGACCTGCAGCGGCACCAGCATGTAGCGCTTATGCTGCGCTGGGTGGCTGAGGAAGCCCAGCATGTCGCTTTCCAGCCAGCGGTTTTTCCACTTGCGCATGCCACCCCGAACCCAGCGCAGGCCTTCGCGGACCGGATGCAGGCAGCGGTGGTGCTCGTAATGCGGGTAACGCGCACGGCCTTTCCACAGCTCGGTGGCATAGGTCATCGCAATGTCGGCCACTTCGCCAAACTGCTGATGCGTGGGCTGCGGCGCCGGTTGCGGCTCGATGTTGAGCCGGCGGTAGAAGGCCGCGTCGCGCGGGATGGACGATTCTGCGTTGACGCCGCCGATCTCCAGCGTCACGTAGTCCGGCCGAAGGTAGCCTTCCTCGAACACATAGACGGTGATGCCCAGCGCACGCGCTTCGGCCAGCGCCGTGTCATGCATCGCGCGGGTCTGGCCAAACAGCACCAGCGCGTCGATCTGATGCGAGACCAGGCGTTCACGCAGCCAGGCAGGCCATTCCGCCGGTGGCTGATTGAAGGCCCAGGCGCCATCCTGTTCGGGAAAATAGAACTCGTCACCCGCGTTGAAATTGACCTTCCAGACCGTTTGCCCATGGTCGCGCAGCGTCTTCGCCAAGGTGGCAAAGAACCGGCCCATGGGGCCCTGCAGCAGCAGCGTGCGACGCTGAGACAGCAGGCGGTCTAGGGAAATCGGAATCATGCGAACGACAAAACGGTGTGACCAGCGTGCCCACGAGACGCGGCCGGAAAGGCCGCGTCAACGCAAAGCGACAAACATGCCCGACTGCTGGCTCAACCCACGGGATGATCCGCAGCAGACGCGAAAAACCTCACAAAACCCTTGCGAAGGGTCGACAAACCAAGGGAACACCCTCTAGTCAGCACTGATTGCAGTCTATGCGCGGCAAGTGGTGCTGACGATCCCTCAAATAGGTGTACCGGGACGCAAGCAATGCAAACTGTGTCAGAGCTTGACTTTCGTCCATGTCAGACAAATCCTGATTCGCCGATACCCTCATGGGGCTTATCGACACAAGCCGCCAGCTCGTGAAGACTTCTGGCGAAATTCAGCTGTCTTTTGTGTCCGGCGGCGGCAGCGCCGGGCGCTGGCGCAGCGGCACCCCGCTGCGCCGCAGGGCGACCAGCCAGCGCAAGGCCAGACGCAGGCCGCGCCGGCCCAGGCTGGGCGGGCCGGCCTGGGCCACGCTGCTGTCGCGCCAGTCCTGCAATTCCTGGGCGGCCGATTCCGGCGAAGCAAAGGCGCCGGAACGGCGGCTGACGTAGCGCGGATACAGGATCAGCACCGCGGCGGTCAGCTCATCCAGCGACAGCTGGCGCTCGCGCCGAGGCTGCGGCAGCCGGTCTTCGGTCAGGCCCCAGCCGGCGTAGAACGGGCAGCCCCAGGTCACGACCGGCACCTCGCGCAGCAAAGCCTCGAAACCCGCCAGCGAAGTGAGCACATGCAACTCATCGACCTGGCGCAGCAAGGTGTCCATCGGCGCCTGCGGCAGGATTTCGTCGCACCAACGCCTGGCCTCGCCCTCGCCGTCGCCCTGGGCGCGCAGCTTGGCAACCACATCCGGGTGCGGCTTGTAGACCAGCCAGGCCTGCGGTCGCTGCTCGCGCACCGCCTGCAACAGCCCCATGTTGGTGCGAATTCCGGGCGCACCGTGGACGATGGCAGCGTCCGACTCGACCTGCCCGACCACCAGCACAACCCGCCGGCCCGCGGCGCCCGCGGGCCGGACCCAGCCCCCGCCGCCCAGGTTGTACTTGGTCAGGCCCAGCGCCAGCAACTGTGCGCGCAGCGCCGCGGCGCGCTCGCGCAACGCCGGCGAGAAGCTGGCCTGGTTCAACCAGCGCTCCAGCGCCGACGGGCGGCTGCTGTCGTAGTAGAGGCCCAGGTCGTCCAGCACCCAGGACAGCGGGCGCACCAGGTCCGCCCCCAGGCCAACCGAGCGCAGGAAACCATCTTCGACCCGGATCACCGCTGGCGCCGGCCGGCCGGGCGGCGGCGCCGGCAGTTCGCGCTGGCCCCAGACGACGACCGGCTCGCCACTGGCGACTGCCGCACCGGCACGCGTGAAGGTCAGTTCGCTGCCCGCCAGGAAGCGCCGCAGCACCGGCCGCTTCCAGCCGGAAAAGCCGACCGCGTGCAAGCGCGGCGGGAAACGCTCGCGCTCGGCCCGCTGCAGGCCCATCCAGGCGAGCAGGCGCTCGGGCTCGCAGCGGGCGCCGGTTTCCGGGTCCAGGTAACGCGGGTAGTCGACCAGTGCGGCATGCACCAGCGCCGCGGCCTCGGCCGGCTGGCGCCGGGCCAGCACCGGCTGGTCATCGCCGGTCAGCCCCCAGCCGGCGTAAAACGGCAGGCCGAAGCAGCGCACCGGCCTGCCCCACAGCAAGGCCTCGAAACCCATTTGCGAGGTGACGACATACACCGCTGCGACCTGGCTCAGCAGCGCGGCCGGGTGCAGCGACTCGCCCAGCAGCGTGACGCGACCGCGCAGCGCAGCGCTCAAGGCCCCGAAGTGGCCACGCTTGCGGCCGGCCACCACGTCGGGGTGCACTTTCAGCAGGATGCGCGCATGTGGATGCTCATCCAGCGCCGCCTGCAGCATGCGCGCGAAACTGGCGGCGGACGCGGCGCCAAAGCCGATCGAGGCGTCGCCCGCCGTCTGGTCGACCACCAGCACCTCGCCACCGTCCAGCCGCAAGCCGGCCGGCAAGGCTTCGCGGGCCTGGTTGTATTTGGAGACCCTTGCCGCCTGCCACTGGGCCTGCAGCGCCAGCGCGCGCGTGCGTTGCGCATCGTTCAGCGGCTGGCGGATCAGCCGCTCCAGCCTTGACGGTCCGCTGGCGTCGTAATAGATGCCTTCGTCGTCCAGCACCACAGACAGCGGAGGGTCGTCGGCACCCAGGCCGATCGACCGCACAAAGCCGTCTTCCAGCCACAACGGCTGCAGGCCGTGCGCCCGGCCCCAGGCCAGCGCCCGCTCGGCACTGGGCTTGCGGCCCCAGGCCAGCACGGCCTGTGCGCCGGCAGTGGCGGCCTGGCGCGGCGGGACCAGTTGCAGATCCGCGAGCAGCGCCGGCAGCGTGCTGACACCGGCCACGCCGCGACCGTGCAGCACGGCACAGCGCAGCGAAGCCAACAGGTCAGGCGAAGTCACACGAGAGGGCCCACCGCGAGGCGGGCCGCGGAAACGATCAGAACCCCGAGGCCGCGAAGTGCGGGTTGTCGAAGCCGGGCTTGCCGTAGCGCAGGTCGGCGCCATCGGCCACCACGGTGACGCGGCCCCCGGCAGCGCGCAGCACGGCGTCGCCTGCGGCAATGTCCCATTCCATCGTGCGGCCCAGACGCGGGTACAGGTCGGCCTCGCCGGCAGCGACCAGGCACAGCTTCAGTGACGAGCCGGCGTTGGTGCGCGAGGCCACGGTGCGGCCGTTCAGGAAAGCGTCCAGCGCGGTTTCGTCGCCATGCGAGCGGCTGGCCACCACGGTCAGGCCTTCGGCCGGCACCGCGCGGGTCTTGATCTCGCGCTTGCCTTCGGCGTCTTCCAGCCAGGCACCCAGGCCGGCCGCGCCGGTGAACAGGCGGCCGGCAGCACCGCCGACAGCGGGCGCGAACACCAGGCCCAGCACCGGCTTGCCGTTTTCGATCAGCGCGATGTTGACGGTGAACTCGCCGTTGCGGCTGATGAATTCCTTGGTGCCGTCCAGTGGGTCGACCAGGAAGAAGCGATCGCTCACATCGGGAATCTTGCCGGCGGCCACGGCTTCTTCGGCAACGACCGGTACGCCTGGCGCGATTTTCGCGAGGCCGGCCAGGATGACGTCTTCCGCCTTCTGGTCGGCCTGGGTGACCGGCGACTCGTCGCCCTTCTTGGTCACATCGAAGTCGGTGGCATAGATGTCCATGATCACCTTGCCGGCGTCGCGGATGAGGGGCGTCAGTTGGGACAACAGGCCGGCGGCGTCAGCGGTAGCAATGCTCATGGAAGTTACTTTCAGATGAGGTTTTCAAATGAGGGATACGGCATTGTGCATGTCGAGTGGCAGAATAAACTCCCTAAAACATTTATTGACCTCAGTTCGTGCCCGCCTCCACCCCCGATATGCAACAACTGAACCTGCGCCGTCGCCGCGCGGTGCAGTTGCGGGTGGACGGCCGCAGCCTGGCGCAGATCCGAACCGAGACCGGCCTCAGCGTGCCCACCATCATCAAGGCCTGCCAGGCCTTCACGGCGGGCGGCTGGGCGGCGATCGACGTCGGCGCCCGCGGACGGCCCAAGGGCGATGGCCGGGTCCTGAGTCTGCAACAGGAAGAGGCACTGCGCACCGCCGCTTTGGGCCAGCCACCCGAAAAAGCCGGTAGCCCGTCACTGTTATGGGATGCCAATGCTGTGCAGGCGCTGGCCGGGCAGCGTTTTGGCGCCCAGTTGCAGCCGCGTGCGTTGGCCCGGCTGCTGGAGCGCTGGGGCCTGGCGATGCACCCGCTGCGCGAACTGGCTGCCCAAAGCGAAGCCGGCCGCGCCTGGGTGGCCGAGCAGTGGGATCCGGCGCTGCACGCCACCCGCAGCCGCCAGCGCCACCTGGCCTGGGCCGGCACGCTGAACCATCCGGACCGGCCGGCGCCCGGCGGCCTGATCGTCGCGATCTCGCCGCGTGGCACCTTGAGCTGGCTGCCGGTGACCAAGCTGGCCTCGGCCGACACCTACCTCGACTTTCTCGACCGGCTGCTGCGCGCCACGCCCGGCCACTGGACCGTCTACCTGCAAGGGCCCGACCTGAGCCGCGCACCGTCGGTCGCGGCCTGGCAGGCCGCGCATCAAGCCCGCCTGGCGCTGCACACCTGCCCGGTCGCACCGCAGGCCCGCAGCGCCGCCGAGGTGCCGCCGCGCGCAGCAGATGCTGTGCCGGCGGTCAGCAAACCCACGTCCGCGGCCCCAGCCGTGGCAACCAAGACCGCGGCCGCCTTCCTGGCGCCGCGCCCGCACCCAGCGATCCTTCCGGCCCGCCCGGCGGCGGCCGCTGTCCCTTCTCTCTTTTCCCAGCCCACCACGGATACCACCACCATGAGCTTGACCCATTTGCAGCGCCTGGAAGCCGAGAGCATCCACATCATGCGCGAGGTCGTCGCCGAGGCCGACAACCCGGTGATGCTTTACTCCGTTGGCAAGGACTCAGCGGTGATGCTGCACCTGGCCCGGAAGGCCTTCTACCCGGCCCCGCCGCCCTTCCCCCTGCTGCACGTGGACACCACCTGGAAGTTCCGGGCGATGTACGAGTTGCGCGACCGCATGTCGGCCGAGACCGGGATGGACCTGCTGGTCTATCACAACCCGGAAGCCATGGAGATGGGCATCAATCCCTTCACCCACGGCTCGTCCATCCACACCGACATGTGGAAGACGCAAGGCCTGAAACAGGCGCTGGACAAGTACAACTTCGACGTGGCCTTCGGCGGCGCCCGCCGCGACGAAGAGAAGAGCCGTGCCAAGGAACGCATCTTCTCGTTCCGCTCGGCACAGCACCGCTGGGACCCGAAGAACCAGCGCCCGGAACTCTGGCGCCTGTACAACGGCCGCAAGCAGAAGGGCGAGTCGATCCGCTGCTTCCCGATCTCCAACTGGACCGAGCTGGACGTCTGGCAGTACATCTACATGGAGAACATCCCCATCGTGCCGCTGTACTTCGCGGCCAAGCGCCCGGTCGTGGAACGCGACGGCACGCTGATCATGGTGGACGACGACCGCTTCCCGCTGCGCGAAGGCGAAGTGCCGATGATGAAGAGCGTGCGCTTCCGCACGCTGGGCTGCTACCCGCTGTCGGGTGCCGTCGAATCCGAAGCCGCCACGCTGCCGGACGTCATCCAGGAAATGCTGCTGACCAAGACCTCTGAGCGCCAGGGCCGGATGATCGACCACGACAGCGCCGCGTCCATGGAAAAGAAGAAACAGGAAGGCTATTTCTAAGCCGGGCCCGTTCTTCTTTACCGCACCAAATTCAAGGAATCACCATGGCCCACACCTCGGACCTGATCTCGGTCGACATCGAGAAGTACCTGAAGCAGCACGAGCAGAAGAGCCTGCTGCGCTTCATCACCTGCGGCTCGGTGGACGACGGCAAGTCGACCGTCATCGGCCGGCTGCTGTATGAGTCGAAGATGCTGTTCGAAGACCAGCTTGCCGCCATCGAGAACGACTCGAAGAAATGGGGCACGCAAGGCGGCGACATCGACTTCGCGCTGCTGGTCGACGGCCTGGCCGCCGAACGCGAGCAAGGCATCACGATCGACGTGGCCTACCGCTTCTTCTCGACCGACCGCCGCAAGTTCATCGTCGCCGACACCCCCGGCCACGAGCAGTACACCCGCAACATGATCACCGGCGCCTCGACCGCCGACGTGGCCGTGATCCTGGTCGACTCGCGCAAGGGCATCCTGACGCAGACCCGCCGCCATTCGTACCTGGTCAGCCTGATCGGCATCCGCAAGGTGGTGCTGGCGATCAACAAGCTGGACCTGGTCGACTACTCCGAGAAGGTCTTCAAGCAGATTGACGAGGAATACCGCGAGTTCGCCAAGCAGATCGGCCTGAACGACATCACCTCGATCCCCTTGTCCGGCCTGAAGGGCGACAACATGATCGTCGCCAGCGAGAAGACGCCCTGGTACCACGGCCCGACGCTGCTGGGCTTCCTGGAAACCTGCGAAATCGACGAGGAGCGCCTGCAGAAGGAACCGTTCCGCATGCCGGTGCAGTGGGTCAACCGCCCGAACCTGGACTTCCGCGGCTTCGCCGGCGTCATCACCGGCGGCATGATCAAGCCGGGCGACCGCATCCGCGCCCAGCCTTCGGGCAAGGAGAGCAAGGTCCAGCGCATCGTCACGATGAACGGCGACCTGCCGCTGGCCGTGGCCGGCCAGTCCGTCACGCTGACGCTGGAAGACGAGATCGACATCTCGCGTGGCGACGTGATCTCGACCGCCGAGTCTCCCGCCGAAGTGGCCGACCAGTTCGAAGCCACCATCGTCTGGATGACCGACGAGCCGATGCTGCCGGGCCGGCCCTACCTGCTGAAGATCGGCACCCAGCTGGTGACGGCGACCGTCACCGAGCCGAAGTACAAGGTCAACGTCAACACGATGGAGCACCTGGCTGCCAAGCAGCTGGAGGTCAACGAAATCGGCGTCGTGAACCTGGCGCTGGACCGCCCGATCGCCTTTGACGCGTACACCCAGAACCGCGACACCGGCGGCTTCATCCTGATCAACCGCCTGACCAACAACACGGTCGGCGCGGGCATGCTGCACTTCGCGCTGCGCCGCTCGCACAACATCCACATGCAGGCCGTGGACGTGGACAAGGCTGCGCGCGCCACCGCCAAGGGCCAGAAGCCAGGCGTGCTGTGGTTTACCGGCCTGTCGGGCGCCGGCAAGTCGACGATTGCCAACCTGGTCGAGAAGAAGCTGCACGCGATGGGCCGCCACACCTATCTGCTGGACGGCGACAACATCCGCCACGGCCTGAACAAGGACCTGGGCTTCACCGAGGCCGACCGCGTGGAGAACATCCGCCGCGTCTCCGAAGTGGCGCGCCTGATGGTCGATTCCGGCCTGATCGTGCTGACCGCCTTCATCTCGCCGTTCAAGTCCGAACGTGCAATGGCCCGCGGCCTGCTGGGTGATGGCGAGTTCATCGAGATCCACGTCGACACGCCGCTGAACGTGGCCGAGGACCGCGACGTCAAGGGCCTCTACAAGAAAGCCCGCCGCGGCGAGATCGCCAACTTCACCGGCATCAGCTCGCCATACGAAGTTCCGGAGAACCCGGAAATGCGCGTCAACACCGCCGTCATCAGCGCCGACCAGGCCGCCGACGAGATCATCGCCCGCCTGCGCACACTGGGCATGATCGACTGAGACCCGCTGGCGGGCCTGCCCGCCACCGCTGCCAGGCACGGCCCCCGCGGCACGCCCTGACCCCAAACCCCGCCCCGGCCCTGGCCGCGGCGGGGTTTTTTCATGCCGGCTGCGTACCGGCCGGCCGCGTGCAATCTGACCGCACCGGCCCGCTGTTGCCGCCCGCGGCACTTCAGTCACCACCCTCCGCCGCCGAAACCACAAGGGTCGGGGGCCAGCCCATGTGTGCCCCCAGGTTCTTGTTACCCCGGGGTTTCTCATGGCCGGCACACTGCACCACCTTTCTTCCTCCCTGCGCCCCAGCGCCCCACCGTGGCGCTGGACCCTGATGGCCACCGTGTGTGCCGTGCTGACCGCCTGCGGCGGCGGCGGTGACGCCGGCACCGGCACCGCAACCGCCAGCAGCGGCGGCGAAGCCAGCGCCGGCACGTCGACGCCCACCGAGCCGACCCCTGCGCCGACCACGGGCACAGACCCCGGCACCGTGGCCACCGGTGACACGTCCGGCACGACGACGACCACCGAGACCACCCCCACCGACACCCCGGTCGACACCGCGGCCCAGGACAACCAGGTCAGCGAAGTCGCCGCCGCCACGGCCACGCCCTACAGCGGCCCGGCGACCCGCCCGCAGGCTTTCCGCCTGCTGACCCAGGCCAGCTTCGGCCCGACCGACGCCGACCTCAGCCGCGCGATGAGCATTGGCCAGGCCGCCTGGCTGGACGAGCAGCTGGCCAAGCCGGTGCGCGCCGCCCACACCACGCGCTGGGCCAGCGACAACACCAGCATCCAGGCCGCCAACGCCAAGAGCACCGCCAGCAACCCGACCATTGCCGCGTCCTTCTACACGGCCGCGCTGAAGAACGACGACCAGCTGCGCCAGCGCGTGGCGTTTGCACTGTCGGAAATCTTCGTCGTCTCGATGCAGGAGCTGAGCGCCGGCCGTTCGCAGGCCGTGGCCAGCTGGCTGGACATGCTCAACCGCGACGCGCTGGGCAACTTCCGCACGCTGCTGGACGACGTCGCCCTGCACCCCGCGATGGGTCTGTACCTGTCGCACCTGGGCAGCCAGAAGGCCAATGCCAAGACCGGCAGCACGCCGGACCAGAACTTCGGCCGCGAACTGATGCAGCTGTTCTCCATCGGCCTGCTGCAGCTGAACCTGGACGGCACACCCAAGCTGGACGCCAACGGCCGCGCCATCGAGACCTACAACACCGACGACATCCTCGGCATGTCGGCCGTGTTCACCGGCTACAACTGGGCCGCCACCGACCCGAACGCCTTCGGCCCTTATGCCTCCGGCGTCACGCTGTCGCCCAACCGGCTGATCCTGCCGATGCAGGCCTACGCCAGCCAGCACTCGACGGTCGAGAAGCGCATCCTGGGCAGCGTCATAGCCGCGCAGGCCACGCCTGACATGGCCGCCGACCGCAAGGCCGCGCTGGACACGCTGTTCAACCATCCCAACGTGGCACCGTTCATTGGCCGCCAGCTGATCCAGCGCCTGGTCACCAGCCACCCCAGCACCGCCTACGTGCAGCGCGTGGCCAAGGTCTTCACGAACAACGGCGCTGGCGTGCGCGGCGACCTGAAGGCCGTCGTGCGCGCCATCCTGATCGACGACGAAGCCCGCTCCGTCACGCTGGCTGGCGGCGATGCCTACGGCAAGCTGCGCGAGCCTGTGCTGCGCCTGACCGCGCTGCTGCGAGCCTACCCGACCAGGTCCCTGAGCGGCCTGATGCAGACCGGCGCCTGGGACGATCCGGCCGCGACCATCGGCCAGGTGCCGCTGCAGGCGCCTTCGGTCTTCAACTTCTACCGGCCAGGCTATGTGCCGCCAGGCGGCGAAGCGGCCCAGCGCAGCCTGACGCTGCCGGAAATGCAGGCCACGACCGAAACCAGCGTGGCCGGCTATGCCACCGCGATGATGAACATCCTGGCCAACGGCGCCGGCGTGAAGGTCACCGTCGGCACGACCACCGGCCTGGACGTGCAGACCGACTACAGCGCCGACGTAGCGCTGGCCGCCAACGCCGACACGCTGGCCCGCAAGGTCTGCGACCGGCTGATCACCGGCACGCCGCCGGCCGCACTGATCACCGGCATGACCGAGGCGATCAACTCGATTGCCATTCCCAAGGCCACCGCCAGCAATGCCGACAAGGTGGCGGCCGCCAAGCTCAACCGGGTGCGCGCTGCGCTGCTGCTGGCCGTGACCAGTCCCGAATTCATCGTCCAGAAGTGAGCCGCATCATGTCCTCGTCTTCCGCCAAATCCCCGCTGGACGCCCTGCCCCGCACCACCCGCCGCGAACTGCTCAAGCGCTTTGGCGCCATGGGCCTGGCCGGCTCCACCGCTGGCGGCCTGGGCCTGAACCTGGCCGCGATGAGCCAGGCCAGCGCCGCCGTCGGCAGCAGCTACCGCGCGCTGGTCTGCGTCTTCCTGTACGGCGGCAACGACGCCTACAACACCGTGCTGGCGACCGACAGCGCCTCCTGGGCCAACTACGCCGCCGCGCGAAGCGCGTCCAACAACGCACTGGTGCTGGGCGCCGCCGGCACGCCGGCCGACCCGACCAGCACCGCCGTGCACACCCGCCTGGGCGGTGTGCTGCCCATCAACCCGGTGCATGCGCAAGGCCGCACGCTGGCGCTGCACCCGGCGATGACCGAAGTGGCCGCGCTGTTCAACAAGGGCCGTGCCGGCGTGGTCGCCAATGTCGGCCCGCTGGTCGCACCGCTGACCAAGGCCCAGTACATGGCCGGCACCGGCCAGAAGCCGGTCAAGCTGTTCTCGCACAACGACCAGCAAAGCACCTGGCAGTCGCTGGCCACCGAAGGCGCCACCGCCGGCTGGGGCGGCCGCATGGCCGACCAGCTGCTGAGCGGCAACGGCAACTCGATGTTCACCGCCACCTCCATCTACGGCAACGCCGTGTGGCTGGCCGGCCAGCAGGCACGTGCCTACCAGCTCTCGCAGGGCGGCGCGATCCGCATCGGCAGCAGCTCGGGCGCCGCCTTCGGCTCGACCACGGTGCAACAGAAACTGGTGTCGCTGATGAGCAGCAGCCGCAACAACTCGGTGCTGGAGCGCGAATATGCCGCGGTCGTGGGCCGCTCGGCCACCGCCGAAGGCACGCTGCGCAACGCCCTGCCGGCGATGGACGCCGGCCCCTGGGGCAGCAGCACCAACCAGGCCACCGACGCGCTGCTGATGCATGCCAACCCCAGCACCGGCGCGATGGCCGTGAACCCGCTGGCGCAGCAGCTGCAGGCGGTGGCCCGCATGATCGCCGCGCGGCAGACGCTGGGCGTCTCGCGCCAGGTCTTCTTTGTCGGCATCGGCGGCTTCGACACCCACGACACCCAGCCCGACCGCCACGCGCTCGCACTCGCCCGCCTCTCGCACGGCCTGGGCTATTTCGACAAGGCGCTGCAAGCCATGGGCGTGGACGACGGCGTGACCACCTTCACCGCCAGCGACTTCGGCCGCAACCTGAGCAGCAACGGCGACGGCGTGGACCACGGCTGGGGCGCGCATCACTTCGTGATGGGCGGCGCGGTGCGCGGCGGCGATGTCTACGGCACGCTGCCGGTCTACGGCAAGTCCAGCGGCAACGGCGTGTTCGACAGCCCGGACCAACTCAGCCAGGGCGCCCTGCTGCCCTCGATGCCGGTGGAGCGCTACGCCGCCACCATGGGCCGCTGGCTGGGCCTGAGCGACGCCCAGTTGCTGGACATGCTGCCGCGCCTGGGCAACTGGTCCGCAGCGGACCGCACGCTGGGCTTCCTGGGCTGAACTTCGCGGTGCCGCGCCGACGTCCGCTTCAGCGGATGCGGGCGTTCTTCAGCACCTCGGCGCGCTGGTCGTAGAGGCGGTAGAAGCCTTCGATCAGCGCTGCCAGCGCGTACTCGTGTGGCCCTTTGAAGCCAATGATGCGCCCCCCTTCTTCCTGGGCAGCCAGGCCACGGTAGTGGTCGGGTCCATCGAATCCGGGCGCCTGGCTGGCGCGCACAAACGGATTCACCGGCAGGCGGAACTGGCCCAGCGGCTCGGCTGCGCCAGGCCCGACACCATCCACCGCCAGGCCTTCCAGTTTCAGCACCCGGGTCGCCAGTTCCAGCAGCAATTGCCGCGTGGGATGGTTCATCGTGTGGAACAGCCGGCTGCGCAGCACGTGCTCGCGCAGGTAGTCCAGGATCTTCACGTCTGCCGTGGCTTCGCGCCGCTCCAGCTCCGGCCATGGGGCCTCGGCGGCGTCGGCAAAGCGCTTGCCGTGCAGCGCCACGTCCAGGCATCGCTGCTCGCATTCGGCCACCGACTGCCCGGACTTCCAGCCCTCGAAGATGAACCGGTGGTGGTAGTCCCCCAGCGGACCATGCAGCGCACCGCCGGTGCTGGGGCGGATGTAGGTCAGCTCCGGGTTGTAGCCGGCGTAATAGAGGTTGATCCAGCTGCGCAGCTTGCCCCCGTACCTGGCCTGCAAGGCGCTGGTGGTGACGAACCCGCAGGGGTAGCCGTCGGCCACCTGCTGCGCCAGGATCAGGTCCGCAGCCTCGAACTCGGGCGTGTAGACCGACTCGTCGGCATCTTTCAGCAAGTGCACCACGGCCACGCTGTGCACCGTGACCCGGCTGCTCAGCTGCCCCAGGTACTGGGCCAGCGGCCTGGCCTGGCAGTTGCCGACGACGGCAATCTTCAGCTCGGCATCAGGCATAACGGCCTCCGTCGATGCGCGCCAGGTTCTCCATCTCGCCCAGCCGGCTCACGGCCCAGTTGGCGTCCAGCCGCCGCTCGGTCAGGAAGCCGTCATTGCACTTCTGTCGCACGCCCAGCAAGGTGTTGAGGTGGTTGCCGTAGTAGACCGCCGCGCAGCCGTGTGTGCGATGCACATGGTGGGTCAGCGGCAGGCCATAGCAGCCGCAGGACGCAAAAAAGAGGTCGAACTCGTGGCGGGCAAAGGCCTCGTCCACCTGCTGCTTCAGGCGCTCGAAACTGTCGTGCCAGCCGGCATCCGGGCGCTGCGGGTAGACCGACATCGGCGCCGGCAGCGTCTGCAGCGCGAAGTCGGGGATGGGCAGGTCCTTGTAGAGGCCAAACAGCCTGCCGCTGTCCCGCAGGCCGGCGATCTCGTCAGCAAAGGGCGTGACAAACAGCAGCTTGCGGCCAGCCAGCGTGGCGTAGAAGCGGTCCGGCGCAGGAAAGCGCACCGGGCCGGCCACGCGGCCATCGCGCTGCCAGAGGTGGGCCTGCACTGGCCAGAAGTTCGGGTACGCGCCGGGATAAGGGAACAGGTGATCGGCCCCGCCGAGCGCGGCCAGGTAGGTCTCGCACCACGGCGCCAGCGAGCGCCAGGGCTGGTCCAGGTTGGCGTAGAAGCCGGCGTTGGTCATCAGGGCACGCAGGTTGAAGGCCAGGTCATCGGCGCTCAGCCAACGGCCCAGCTTGCGCGGCGCGTACATGCTGTTCGTGTCGTCCAGCCCGGCCTGCACGGTTTGCAATGCCTCGCGCAGTTCGGGCTGGCGCTCGATCCAGTTCTGGATCACGCGAAGCTCGACATTGCCGTAGCGGGCGTAGAAGCGCGGTTCCCAGCGCTCGGTCGCCGGCATGGGCACTTCGAAAAAGGCCTCGGTGCGCAACTGGCGCTTTCGCACGATGTGGGTGTAGAGCACCACCAGGTCCTGCAGCCAATGCTGCAAGGCCGGCTCGGCGGCCGTGCCACGCGCCAGTGCAGCGCGCAGGTCCTGCTGCAAGGGCTCGTTGGACATCAGCGCACGCTGTGGCTCGGCCGCTGGGCTGGCGCGCATCAGCGCGTCCATGCCCGCTTCCAGCCGGGTTTCGAGCGCCTTGCCTTGCAGCACCTGCTCGCGCCACAGCGCGGCGGCGTTCAGGCAGCTCAGCGGGCCGGCCTCATAGGAGTCGGCCTCGATGCGGTCGTCGAAGCCCAGCGAAATCAACAAGCTCATGCGGAAAGGCGGCTGCGCACCATGCGCGGCGGATCAACCCTCACCCTAACACGCGGCCAGCCAGCCGCGGCCGGCCCGCTCAGGCGAACTCGGCCATCAGCTCACAGGCCGCGTCATACAGCACGAGATCGTCGGCATTGCTGGCTTCGAGCAGGGCGTACACCTCGTCGCCCACAGCTTCTCTCAGCTGGGCCAGGCGGGCCGGCAGATCCAGGTCGGCGCCGCGTGAGCTGTTTTCCATCACCGAGAAGCTGCGGAATTCGGGAAAGGCCGGCGCGATCAGCTGGGTCAGCTGCGCCATCGAGGCATCGAAGTGCTCGACGATGCCGACGAAGGGCAGGCGCTGAAGCGCGGCCACCGCGCGCTCGCGCTCACTGCCAGCCTCCACGGCATACATCGGGGCCAGGCGGGCCGTCTGGAAGTTGCGGCACTGGCGGTCCTGCGGCATGGCCATGCGCGTCCTGACGTAGCCCGCCAGCGATGTGCTTTGCGCCAGCATCGCGCCAAAACCGTGGTCACCGACCTGCTTGCGCTCGAAGCTGTAGGCCGACGCAATGCGGTCCAGCGGATGGCGCAGGAAGACCAGCGGAAAGACCTGCAGGCCGGGCTGCCGAGGCGGCGGCAGCAGCGCGGTGTGCGAAGAAAAGGCCAGCGCGTCGGGTGACGCTTCCAGCCAGTCCTGCACTTCCTGCGCATGCTCTTCTGCCGGCCTGTCCTCGAACTCGCGGGTCAGCCAGCGGCTGCCGAAGTTCTCGTGCAGGACCTTGTCGACCGAAGTGCCTGCGTTCTTGAACAGGTGGTAGTGAAACAGGACCAAGCGCGACATACGGCGGAGACCTCTCCCTCAGGGCAACGAATGGCCGGGGGCTGTCTACTCTGCGGTGCAGCTTGCCGGCCGGGGCGCGCTGGATGGAGCGCCCGGCAACGGAATCCTGGCCGCACCGGGTGCAGGCGAAGCCGAACTTGTATGCCGAGCATACCCGTCGGAAACCTGTCCGTTACGACGCCAAGCCGACAGATACCTTCTGTTTCAGCTGGATTGCGGGTTTACCGCCTCAGGCCCTTCCCGCTTGACTTTCGTCCGACGCTGGCGCGGGTGCCGCAGGGGCTGCATCGACGGCTTCAGTGCCGCCCTCAGCAGCGGCGGCTGCCATCCCGCGCCGGCCGCGTTCGGTGGCGGCCTGGTGCAGCAGCAGGTCGTCGGTGTTGGCGGCGATCAGCTGGTCGTAGACCTCGTCGCCCAGTTCAGCCTGCAGCTCGGAAACCCGTTGCGCCAGGCTGCGGCTCACGTCGCGGCTGACGTTGGCAGCCACCTGGGCGCCGCGGAAATCCGGAAAGTCCAGCTGCAGCAGCGCGGCCAGCTTGTCCATCGAGACATCGAAGTCTTCGACCACGCCGACAAACGGCAGCGTGCGCACCGCCTTCAGCGAGCGCTCCAGCTCGCTGCCCTGTTCGTGGGCGAACATGCGCGAGAAGCGCGAAGCCTGGAAGTTGCGGCACTGGCGGTCGCGCGGCATTGACAGCCGCACCTCGCAATAGCCGCCCAGTGTGGTGTGGCGCGCCAGCACCGAGCCAAAGCCCTTGCCGCCCTGCTTGCGCTCGAAGCTGTAGGCCGAGGCCACGCGGTCGATCGGGTGGCGCACGAAGATCAGCGGCACGATCTTGACACCCGGCATCTCGGGCGGCGGCAACTCCATGGTGTGCGAGGAAAACGCCACCGCGTCGGGGTTGGCCTTGATCCACTGCGCGACTTCCTGCGCATGCGTTGCGGCATTCGCCCTGGCCTCGAATTCGCGCGTGACCCAGCGCGTGCCGAAGTTCTGCTTCAGCACCTGGTCCAGCGAAGTGCCGGCGTTCTTGAACAGGTGGTAGTGGAGGATGACGGTGCGGGACATGGCGCAAAAGGAAAACGGGAGCTCAGGCAGGAATGGCCAGCGCGGCCTGGATGGCGTGGTCGACCGCATCGTTGCTGTAGGCGGTGCTCATCATCGCCTGGCCCGCCTTGGCAGCCGCCGCCACCCGGTCCGGCTGGCTGTGCAGCAGCACGATCATCCGCGCCAGGCCGGCAGCGTCCTCGGCCACCAGGCCTCGCAGGTTGGGCGTCAGCAGCACGCCTTCGGCGGCAGTCGGTGTCATCACACAGGGCACGCCGGCGGCAAACGCCTCCAGCACCTTGCCCTTGACACCGGCACCGTAGCGCAGCGGCGCAACCGAGATCAAGGCCGACTCGTAGACCTCGGCCACGTCTGGCACATAGCCGACTGCCTGCACGCGCGGGCCGGCCAGCTGCTTGACCTCGTCGGGCATGTTGCTGCCGACCAGCACGCAGGGCACGTCGGGCAGCGTCTGCCAGACCAGCGGCATGATCTCGCGCACCAGCCACAGCGCGGCGTCCACGTTGGGCGTGTGGCGGTAGCCGCCAACGAAGACCACGCCGCGGCGCTGGGCCGCCGGCGTCTGCACCGGGCGCAGCGGGTAGGCCCAGGGCACGACGTGCACCGGCGCGCCGGGCAAGGCCTCGGCCAGCACTTCCTGTTCGGTGGCCGAATGCACGATGGTTGCATCCACCGCGGCAATCGCCGCCAGCTCCTGGCGCTTGACGGCAGAGGCCTTGAAGGCCAGCGCGCTGTCGCAGGTGATCTGCGACTCGCGCTCCATGCGCAGGTAGTGCAGGTCGGCCACGTTGTAGAGCACCCGGGCCAGCGGCTGGTGGCGGCGGATCAGGCCGGTGTACTTGGTGCCGTTGTTGAAGCGGTGCAGGTAGACCAGGTCGATCGGCGCGGTGTTCTTGCGGAAGAACTCCTCCACGCTCCAGTAGTGCGGGTGGTACAGGCACTCCACGCCCAGCGACTGCAGGGCCTCGGTGTAGGGCGCGATGCGGGCCAGGTTATCGGCCGGGATGAAGGTGACCTTGTAGCCCAGGCGCAGCAGCGACTTGATGTGCTGGATCGCGGCATTCGAGCCGGCATCCTGGTCCGGCGTGGGCACGCTGTCGTCGATGAAGACCGCGCGCTTGGTCACCGTGCGCTCGCACTCCAGCTCGGGCTGCTGGCCGTTGAAGCGGTGCGTGGCCAGCACGGCTTTCCAGCGGTCGTAGAACTTGCGGTGGTTGACGGCCTGGAAGCGCTTCATGCCGCTGCCGGTCACGCTGGTGCCCGAGGTCTGGCCTTCCAGGTGGACGATGACCGAGGCCGGCTGCACGACCACCCGCTTGCCCGCCTGGCGCACGCGGAAGCACAGGTCGGTGTCCTCGTAATAGGCCGGTGCGAAGTGCAGGTCGAAGCCGCCCAGCTCGTTGAACAGCGCAGCAGGGATCATCAACGCGGCACCGGAAACGTAGTCCGCGTCGCGCAGGTAGGAAAAGCGCGGTTCGTCCGGGTTGGCATTGCGGCCCCAGTTCCAGCCGTCACCCATGCGCCAGATGATGCCGCCGACTTCCTGCAGCGTGCCGTCGCCGAACAGCAGCTTGGAACCGGCAATGCCGACATCCGGCACATCGCGGAAGGTGCGCGTCAGCGTGTCCAGCCAGCCAGGGTGCACCAGCGTGTCGTTGTTCAGGAAGAACAGGTACTCGCCGCGGGCCAGCTCGGCGCCGCGGTTGCAACCCTTGACGAAGCCGAGATTGGTCTCATTGCGCACCACGCGCACCGTGCCGCCGAAGACCAGCGGCGCCAGCAGCGTCTCGTCCTTCGAGCAGTCATCCACCACGATGACTTCGAAGCTGTCTTCCGGCAGGTGCTGCTGGATCGAGCGGATGCAGTCGTAGGTCAGTTGGAACTTGCCGTAGACCGGGATGATGACCGAGACCTTGGGCTTGTCGAAGCTGGGCAGCAGCACGGCAGGGTAGCGCTGCGACATGGCCAGCTGGGTGGCGCCCATCCACTGCGCCGGCGCGGCCTGGTCCAGCAGTTCGCCCAGCACGCCCAGGTCCGGGCCCTGGCCAAGAGACTGGCCCAGTTCCAGCTGGCGGCGGGTGACCACGCCCATCTGCTCGGCCAGCAGCGCCAGCGCGAAGCTCAGGTCCTCGGGCGTGCGGGCCACCGCGACCTCGGCCTGCATCAGCTGCTCGATGTAGATGCGGGTGCTGCGATCCAGCGCACCTCCGTCGCGCTCCAGCACCCGTGGCGAGCCGCTGAGGTCGCTGCCGTCGGACAGCCGGCGCACGCGCAGCGTGTGGCGGGCCAGCGGCAGGATGGTCGGGCCGAAGTTGAACGAGAAGCCGTGCCGGCCATTGCCCATGCCCAGCTTCTGCAGGTCGGGCCGGTAGAGCTCGGCCAGCACCACGGCCAGCTGGGTGTCGCCATCCAGCACCTCGATCTGCACCGGCTCGTCGGGGCAGTCCGGGTTCCAGACCCAGCCGCTGATGTGGTTGAAGCTGATCGCATCGACGATGCCCAGCCCGTGCTGGGCGGCCACGGCATGCGGTGCAACGGTGGGAGAGGTGCTCATTGAAAGCCGTGTTCAGGAAATGAAGGGCAGCCGCAGCCTGGTGCCGGCTGCCGGTGTCAGCCGAGCTGCAGCGTGATGCTCTGCATCGCCACGCCCAGGCGGCGCCGGTCCTCGCCCAGTTCCAGCTGCTCGGGCGAGGCGGACAGCGGCATCGTCAGCACCAGCACGTTGTGGCGCGGCTCCAGCCAGCTGTGGCGGATCGGCATGGCGACGTCGAAGTTGTCGGCCGCGTCGAACATGCCGCAGTACAGGCCGTTCAGGTGCACCCAGACCTGCTGGCGCGGCAGCTTGCCGTTGCCCAGGAAGGGGATGCCCGTCAGCTGCAGCGTGATCGGCGAGGTGGTGGCCTGGGCGGTGAATTCGAGCTTGGCCTCCAGCGCCTGCGTCCAGCTCAGCGAGGCATTGCCTTCGTCCAGCGACCAGCCGCTGAGCGCGTAGTCACGCACATTGCCTTCGCTGCCGAAGCGGATGGGTTCGTTGAAGCGCAGCAGTTTCATGTCGAGTCCTTCTTGACTACAGATCCCTCAGCCATCCCGCCGCGGCGTCCTTGCCGGAGAGCTGCGGCGGACCGCCGACATCGGGCCAGGCAATCGCCAGGTCCGGGTCGTCCCAGCGCACGGCGCCCTCGGCCTGCGGGGCGTAATAGTCGGTGGTCTTGTACAGAAAGTCGGCCGTTTCGCTCAGCACCACGAAGCCGTGCGCCAGGCCTGGCGGCACCCACATCTGGCGGTGGTTCTCGGCATTCAGCTCGGCGCCAACCCAGCGGCCGAAGGTCGGGCTGCCCTTGCGGATGTCGACCGCCACGTCGAACACCGCGCCGGCCGCCGCGCGCACCAGCTTGCCCTGGGCGTGCGGGGCGTGCTGGAAGTGCAGGCCACGGAGCACGCCGCGTGCCGAGCGCGAATGGTTGTCCTGCACGAAGCTGAAACCGCCGCCTGTGGCGTCGTCGAAGACCTTCTGGTTGAAGCTCTCGTAGAAGAAGCCGCGGCTGTCGCCGAACACTCTGGGTTCGAAGATCAACACGCCTTCGATTTCGGTCTGGATGACCTTCATGCTCAAAACACCTTGTCGGTCATGATTTGCTGCAAATACTTGCCGTAGCCGCTCTTGGCCAACGGCGCGGCCAGTGCGGCCAGCTGTTCATCGCCGATCCAGCCATTGCGCCAGCAGATCTCCTCCGGACAGCAGGCTTTCAGGCCCTGGCGCTTTTCCAGCGTCTGCACAAAGGCGCTGGCTTCCAGCAGGCTGTCGTGGGTGCCGGTGTCCAGCCAGGCGTCGCCACGGCCGAAGAGTTGCACGTCCAGCTGGCCGGCTTCCAGGTAGCGCCGGTTCAGGTCGGTGATCTCCAGCTCGCCGCGCGGGCTGGGTGCCAAGGCCTTGGCATGCTCCACCACCTGCTTGTCGTAGAAGTACAGCCCGGTGACGGCGTAGCGGCTCTTGGGCTGCAGCGGCTTTTCTTCCAGGCTCACGGCACGGCCCTGCGCGTCGAACTCGACCACGCCGTAGCGCTCGGGGTCGGTCACCGGGTAGGCGAACACCGTGGCGCCGTCTTCTCGCGCCGAGGCGGCTTCCAGGCGGCGGCCCAGGTCGTGGCCGTAGAAGATGTTGTCGCCCAGCACCAGCGCGCTGGGGGCGCCGGCCAGGAACTGCTCACCGATCAGGAAGGCCTGGGCCAGGCCGTCCGGGCTGGGCTGCACGGCGTACTGGATGTTCAGGCCCCAGCGGCTGCCGCCGCCCAGCAGCTGCTCGAAGCGCGGCGTGTCCTGCGGCGTGCTGATCAGCAGGATCTCGCGGATGCCGGCCAGCAGCAGTGCGCTCAAGGGGTAATACACCATCGGCTTGTCGTACACCGGGATCAGCTGCTTGCTGATCGCCAGCGTGGCGGGGTGCAGCCGGGTGCCGCTGCCGCCGGCCAGGATGATGCCTTTGCGTTGTTGCTTCATGGGAAGAGCCCTGTGAGGTGGGCAAAAGGAACAGAGGGGGCCGGCGCAAGAGGCGTGGCTTTTCAATCCAGTCGATGGTAGCGGCGAAACCAGGCCACGAACCGGGCAATGCCCTCGGCCAGCGGAGTCGCGGGACGCTCGCCAGTCCATTCGGTCAAGGACGTCACATCCGCATGCGTGGCCAGCACGTCGCCCGGCTGCATCGGCAGGTAGACCTTGTTCGCCGCTCGGCCCAGCGCGGCCTCGATGGTGGCGATGAACTCGCCCAGCGGCACCGGGTCCTGGTTGCCGATGTTGAACACGCGGTACGGCGCCTTGCTGCGGCCCGGGTGCGGCGCCATCGCATCGAACGCGGGGTCGGGCTCGGCCGGGCGGTCCAGCACCGCCACCACGCCGCGCACGATGTCGTCGATGTAGGTGAAGTCGCGCCGCAGCTGGCCCTGGTTGAAGACCTGGATCGGCCGGCCTTCGAGGATGGCCTTGGTGAAGCTGAAGTAGGCCATGTCCGGCCGGCCCCAGGGCCCGTAGACGGTGAAGAAGCGCAGCCCCGTCGTCGGCAGGCCGTAGAGGTGGCTGTAGGCGTGGGCCATCAGCTCGTTGGCCTTCTTGGTCGCCGCGTAGAGGCTGACAGGATGGTCCACCGCGTCGGCCTCCGAAAACGGCGTCTTCTGGTTGCCACCGTAGACGCTGGAGCTGCTGGCGTAGACCAGGTGCGCGACAGGGTGCTGGCGGCAGGCCTCCAGCATGTTCAGGAAGCCGACCAGGTTGGCCTCGCCGTAGGCCTGCGGATGCGTGATGGAGTAGCGCACCCCCGCCTGCGCGGCCAGGTGCACCACGCGATCGAAACGCTCGCCGACGAACAGCGCCATCAGCCCGTCGCGGTCGGCAATGTCCAGCTGCTGGAAGCGGAAGCCGGGCAGCGGCGTGAGCTGTGCCAGCCGGTCGTGCTTCAGCTGCACCGCGTAGTAGTCGTTCAGGTTGTCGATGCCGACCACCTCGTCGCCACGCGCCAGCAGCGCCTGCGCGACGTGCATGCCGATGAAACCGGCCGCACCGGTCACCAGGACTTTCATGCTGCCGGCTTGACGGCGGCGGGCCGGCCGATGGCCTCGTAATCCAGCCCGAACTCGCGCACCAGCGCCGGCTCGTAGAGGTTGCGGCCGTCGAAAATCACCGGCGTCTTCAGCGCGGCCTTCAGGCCTTCGAAGTCCGGGCTGCGAAACTCCTTCCACTCGGTGACGATGAGCAGCGCCTCGGCGCCGGCGGCGGCCTGCATCGGCCCGCTGGCATAGGCAATGCGGGGCTCGTCGCCGAAGATGCGCCTGGCCTCATCCATCGCCACCGGGTCGTAGACGCTGACCGTGGCGCCGCGCGCCAGCAGCTCGGCGATCACCACGCGGCTGGTCGCCTCGCGCATGTCGTCGGTCTGCGGCTTGAAGGCCAGGCCCCAGATGGCAAAGCGCTTGCCCTTCAGGTCGGCGCCAAAACGGGCCACGACCTTGTCGACCAGTACCCGCTTCTGCGCGTCGTTCGCGTCTTCCACTGCCTGCAGCACCTTCAGGCCCTGGCCCTGGTCGGCGGCGGTGCGGATCAGGGCCTTCACGTCCTTGGGGAAACACGAGCCGCCGTAGCCTGCACCGGCATAGAGGAAGTGGTAGCCGATGCGCGGATCCGAGCCAATGCCTTGCCGCACCAGCTCGATGTCGGCGCCCATCTTCTCGGCCAGCAGCGCCAGCTCGTTCATGAACGAGATGCGGGTGGCCAGCATCGCGTTGGCGGCGTACTTGGTCAGTTCGGCCGAGCGCAGGTCCATCACCACCAGCTTGTCGCGCGTGCGCTGGAACGGCGCATACAGCGCACGCATCAGGTTGACCGCGCGCTCGTCCTCGGCACCGACGACGATGCGGTCCGGCCGCATGAAGTCCTCGACCGCTGCGCCTTCCTTCAGGAACTCTGGGTTGGAGGCGACCGAAAACGCCAGGTCCAGGCCGCGCTTGGCGAGTTCGTCGGCAATGGCGGCCTTGACCTTGTCGGCCGTGCCCACCGGCACCGTGCTCTTGTCGACCACCAGCTTGTAGTCGGTCGCGAGGCGCCCGATGTTGCGCGCGGCCGTCAGCACGTACTGCAGGTCGGCCGAGCCGTCTTCGTCCGGCGGCGTGCCCACGGCAATGAACTGGATCGTGCCGTGTGCCACCGCGGCGGGGATGTCGGTCGTGAACTGCAGACGGCCGGCGGCGGCATTGCGGCGCACGACTTCGTCCAGGCCCGGCTCATGGATCGGGATGCCGCCGCCGTTCAGGATCTCGATCTTGCGGGCATCCACATCCAGGCACATCACGTGGTTGCCCATGTCGGCCAGGCAGGCCCCGGTCACCAGGCCCACATAGCCAGTGCCAACGACGGTTACTTTCATTGATTTCTCCTTGGGGGCTCAGGGACGGAATTGTCGCGCAGCGTTTTCGGGCCACTGCACTGGCGACGGCACCGGCAGGGGCAATGCGGGCATCAGTGAGGCACTGCGTAGCGGGCAATGTCGTCTGCGTACAGCGCGCTCAAGCGCTCGCGGGCCAGCGGCGTCAGCAATTGACGCGGCCAGGGGCCGAACTTGGCATGCGCAGCGGTCAGCTCCACACGGTCGGCCGGCTGCCCGTCATCGACCCGGTTCGGCACGCGCGTGCTCTGCAGTTCATGCAGCCAGCGCAGCGCGGCAAAGTCGGTCACCGGCATGCCCTGGCGGCGCTCGAAGGCATTCAACTCGGTGTAAAGATCCTGCTGACTGACGTTGATCAGCACATCGGGCGCACGCATCCGCTCCAGCGCATGGCACTGGCGTCGATGGTGGCCATCACAGCGATCCAAGTCTTCCAGCACCAGGAAGTCAATGAACTGCTGGAACGACAGGCCTTGCACCGCGATGTCGCGCCCCAATCGGGCGTGGATCTGGGCTCGGGCATAGCCAGTGCCCAGCGCATGGCGGAAGCTGGAAACGGCGCGCTCCAGCGGGTCGCGCACCACGCGCAGCACCGTCAGTTGCTCGGGTGGGAGGCGCCGCGTCGCACGCTGGGCGTCGCTCTGCATGAGTTCGTGGATGCGGTACTGGTGCGGCCATTCATGGTAGGCACGCGCCTGCTCGGCCAGGCCCAGCGTGTGCAGGAACCAGATCACCGCGCTGGAGCAGGCTGACTTCGGCGAGAACAGCAACACAAAACGGTGCTCGGGATGGATCAGCGCCGGCTCACTGCTGTTGCAGGCCTGGCGCCAGGCCCGCTGGCCGGGCGACAGCGGCACGGCGTCTGCGGCAGCCAGGGAGCGCACAGCCTGGCCTCCGGCCTGCGGGATGAAGCGCCAGCCTTGCCCCGGCGGCGCCACGCGCCGGAAGCGACCCAGCACCGGCACCTGCACCGGCTCATCAACCGCGTCGGACTGAGCAAGCAAGCCTTCCCGCAACTCACGCAGGGCGGCACGCACCAGCCGCTGCGCCGCGCCCGCTGGCAGCCCGGCCAAGGCCTCGGGTTCGCTGGCCTGGATGCGGGCCAGCAGGTCTTCCAGCGTCATGATTCAGACCTCCGGCATGCGCCATTCGCCCAGCAGCTGACCGGTTTCGGCCACTGCAACGCGCACGCTGTCACCCGGCTGCAGCGGCTTGGAGAACCGGTGCTCGAAGCCGACACAGCCCTCTCGCGGCGCATTCAGCATGCGCAGCCGGGCCTGGTGCTGCGTGGCGAGCAGGTTCACCACGGGCTGGCCGTTGCGCTGCAGCTCAAGCGCCACCGGCCGCGGTTGTTCGGCCCAGAACGCGAAGCCGGAAACCTGCTGCGCCGAGCATTCGCTGACAGCGCCGTTGGCAAAGGGCTGGCCGGCATCCAGCATCGCGAGCCGGCTGTCCAGCAGGCGGTTGGCGCGTGCGTAGAGCTGGCGCTCGTCGCGCAACAGCGCGTCCACCTGCGCAGCCTGGCCAGGCGGGAGTTCGTAGAGCGGCTGCGTGACGCTTTCGCGCTGCGGGTTCTGGTTCAGCTGCTGCGGCTGCAGGTCCAACCCCAGGCTGGCGTTGAGCACTCGCAGGCTGTCGTCGTAGCGCTCGGTGATGCCGATCACGCCCAGCGCCTCCAGCGGCACGTTGGTCAACATGCGAGCCTGCAGGCCCGCACCTTGCGGCCGGCGCATGAATTCCTCGAAGGACCGCGGCGTCTGCTCGCGGTTGATGTGCGCATGGTGCGACAGCAGCTGCGCCAGCGGCTCGCGCAGGAAGCTGACGATGCGTGTGGCCGGGAACATCGGCGCATACCGCGGCAGCGGCACATGGCCGGCCAGCATCGCCACCTGGTCCTGCTGCAGCCGCTCGCGCAGACGGAACAGGTCATTGGCCTGGTGCGACAGCTCGGCCACACGCGCGGTGGTGTGCGGGTTGCCGACGCCATAGTCGAACTCGCAACCGTCTTCACCAAAGGCCTGCAGCGCCGCCTGGGTCAGACTGGTGCCGGCCGTCTTCGGCACGTGCACGAACAACCAGGGCGTCGGCACCATTTTGCTCATGCCAGGATCTCGGCCAGCATGTGGTCCGGCAAATCATGCGCCATCAGTGTCATCTCGATGCTCGGTTTGCGGCACGACTGGCTGCGCGACGGCCGCAGCGGCCATGCGGCTGGCCAGCAAGCGCTGGCTGATGGCGTACATGGCATGCGCATATTGAGGCCTGTCGGGATGCTGCCGGCAGGCCAGTCGCCAGAATTGATGCGCCGCCGCGAGGTGCCCGGCATCACCCAGGCAAGCCGCCAGATGCGCGCTTCCGGCAGTGCCGTCCCCGTCCAGCCAGCCCGCCAACGCAAGGCTCAACGCGGCCAGCGGCTGGCCCTGCCGCTGGTGGATGCGAGAGATGGCCGCATGGGCGGCCGGCTCCCGCGGCGAGCCGGCATGCAGCGCCCAGGCCCGGGACAGGCTCGCAGGCCGCGGTTCCGCCCAGCTCAGGTGCTCCAGGGCCTGCAAGCCCGCAGCAGCCGCCTCCGGTGCCAGCTCAGCGGCCTGCCGGTCGGGCAAGCCGGCCAGGCGCTCCATCGCGCCCGCCCAATCCTCGGCTTCGCCACTGCGCGCATCCAGACCCGGCAGCAGATAGAACAGCGCCACCAGCACCCGCTGCCAGGTCGGCAGCGCACTGCTGCGCAGGGCCTCGGCCAGGGCCTCGTCCAGGCTCAGTTGGTGATCGACACGCACGCGCCCGGGACACGCAACCCATAACAGCACCAGCCGCCGCAGCATGGCTTGATACGCTTGCCAGCGAGCGGGCTCACGCAGCAGGTTCAGCGCGATGAAGCTCAGGTCGAGCCGGGCCTGGCCCGGCCCGTGGAGCAAGCACAGCACGATGCCGGTTTCCAGATCGCTGCGGATCCACTCCAGGGTCGCCAGCGGACGCTGTGCCCGCCAGTACCCGAGATCCAAGTCCCCGGCCGCCACCTGCGCCAACAACGCTAGCCAGGCAGTTGGCGCGGTGCTGCTGCGCATGGCCCGCACATCGATGCATTGCGACTCACAGCCATCGCCCTGGTCCTGCAGGCTGACGCCTGCCAACGCCGCGGAAAATGACATCCGCACGCCCAGCGGAAAACGCTGCAGCTTGGCCAGGCTCCGCTGCAGGCGAGCCGAATTTGCCCAGAACCGGTTGTGGCGCTTCTCGCTCAGGATCTGGCGCACCGCGGGTTGCTCCGCAGCGTGCAAAGCCTGCTGCAGCACCCCCAGCGCCTCTTCGATCCGGGCCTCTGGCAGTGTCGGGAACAAGGACTGGGCCAGGGCATGAAGCTGGCTCGTCTCGATGAAGACCAGGCCATCCCATCGCGCCTCATGCCCGTCCATGCTCTCGCAATAGACCGCCGGCCCGTTGACCGACACGTAGCGCAGCGAGCGTACGCGGGGGGTCAGGAACACCTCGCCGAACCTGCCGGGGCGCCGCACCAGCACCGCGACATCGGCCGGCACCGAACCGAGCAACTGCAGCCCGTGCAAGGCGCTGCCTTCAGAAAACACCAGGCTGGCATGCGACAGGTAAGCCGCCAGCTGGGCCTCCAGCGAGTGAAGCTCGGGGTGGAAGATCTTGGCCCCCAGCGACTCGAAAAACTCGTCCAGCGCCCACTCGGCCAGCAAGCCTTTACCCACCCGTCCGCGGCTGACGAACAACACGCCGCCTTCCTGCTGGGCCGGCACCGCAGGCAGCAAGGCCTGCCGTGCACGCAGCTGCGCCAGGTACTCGGCACTTGGCGCATGCCGCCCACCCAGGCATTCCTGCTGCGGCATCACCAGCAAGGTCTTGACGCGCGTGTAGCGGTCCAGCACCAGAATCCTGTCTGCGACGCCCAGGTACTCGAAGATCGCCTGAATGAACGCCGGCCATGGTTTGGACGCCTCGCCAGGCGAAGTCACATAGAGGATGCGCAAGTCCGGGCAGGCTTGCACCGACGGCAACAGGCGGTGGATGAACTCGGCCGTGAAATGACCGAAATGCGCGACCAGGCAACCTCCCCACAGCAAGGTCTCGTCCAGCACCGGAATGGGCTGGGCGGGCGGCGGGACCGGGGGGCAGTGGTCAATCGGTCCATTGCCGCGGCAGTGGCGCGCTGCGCCCTGCTGCTCGAAATCGGGATACACCGGCCCGGCGCAGTGCTCGCGCCCGCCCCCCGGGCTGGCCAGGAGTTGCGCGACGGGCGAGATCAGGATGTCGCAATAGCGCTGCATGGTCAGCAGCGGGCTGGTCAGGTCGCTCATGCGACCCCCACGGTCGACAAGACCTCGCGCAGCATCCGCTCCACGCCCTGCTGCCAGGCAGGCAGCCGCAGCCCGAAAACCCGGCGCAGGCGGGCGGTGTCCAGCCGCGAGTTCAGCGGCCGCACGGCTGGCAAGGGGTACTCCGCCGTTGGCAGCGGCAGGATCGATTCCACCCGCAACGCCTGGCCCTGCTGCCTTGCCAGCGCAATCACATGGCTGGCGTACCCGTGCCAGCTGGTTTCGCCTGCAGCCGCCAGGTGATAGAGACCGGCGAGCTGCGGCTGCGCGCTCAGGGTGCGCAAGGCGTGCGCGGTGACGTCGGCGATCAATTCGGCACCGGTTGGCGCGCCAACCTGATCAGCCACCACCTTCAGCTGATCGCGCTCGGCAGCCAGGCGCAGCATGGTCTTGGCGAAGTTGCCGCCGCGGGCGGCGTAGACCCAGCTGGTGCGGAAGATCAGGTGGCGGCAGCCGCTGGCCTGGATGGCCTGTTCGCCGGCCAGCTTGGTGGCGCCGTAGACGCTGAGCGGGCCGGTGGCCGCGGTTTCGTCCCGCGGCTGGTCGCCGCTGCCGTCGAAGACGTAATCGGTGCTGTAGTGGACCAGTGTGGCGCCCAGCGCTAGCGCCAGCTCGGCCAGCTGCGCCGGCGCCTGGGCATTCAGCCGACTGGCCAGCGCGGGTTCGCTCTCGGCCTTGTCGACGGCAGTGTGTGCGGCGGCATTGACGATCACGTCGGGCCTGAGTTCACGCACCGTGGCAGCCAAGGCATCGGCATCTGCAAGGTCGCCGCCTTGATGGCGGTCGCGCAGGTGCAGTTCGCCCAATGGCGCCAAAGCGCGTTGCAGCTCCCAGCCAACCTGGCCGTTCGGCCCCAGCAGCAAGATGCGGTTCATTCGCTGCGTCCGGTGTAGTTGGTCGCCAGCCAGTCGCGGTAGCTGCCACTTTGCACCTGCGCCACCCATTCGGGGTGATCCAGGTACCACTGCACCGTCTTGCGAATGCCGGTGTCGAAGGTTTCGGCCGGTCGCCAGCCGAGTTCACGTTCGATCTTGCGGGCGTCGATGGCGTAGCGGCGGTCGTGGCCGGGGCGGTCGGTGACGTAGGTGATCAGGCGGCTGTAGGGGCCGGCCGGGTCGGGACGCAGCTCGTCGAGCAGCGCGCAGACGGTCTTCACGATGTCGAGGTTGGCCTTCTCGTTCCATCCGCCAATGTTGTAGGTCTCACCCAGCCTGCCGCCGGCCAGCACCGCGCGGATGCCCGAGCAGTGGTCTTCGACGTACAGCCAGTCGCGGATCTGCTGGCCGTCGCCATAGACCGGCAGCGGCTTGCCGGCCAGTGCGTTGACGATCATCAGCGGGATCAGCTTCTCGGGGAAGTGATAGGGGCCGTAGTTGTTCGAGCAGTTGGTCGTGACCACCGGCAGGCCGTAGGTGTGGTGCCAGGCGCGCACCAGGTGGTCGCTGGCGGCCTTGCTGGCCGAGTACGGGCTGTTGGGCTCGTAGGCGTTCGTCTCGGCAAACGGCGGGTCGCTGGGCTTGAGGGAACCGTAGACCTCGTCGGTGCTGACGTGGTGGAAACGGAAAGCCGCCTTCTCGTCGCCCTGCAGGCTGCTCCAGTGGGCACGCGCGGCTTCCAGCAGCGTGAAGGTGCCGTCAACATTGGTCTTCATGAACGCGCCGGGGCCGTGGATGGAGCGGTCCACATGGCTCTCCGCGGCGAAATGCACGATGGCCCGCGGGCGGTGCGAGGCCAGCAGCTGGTCCATCAAGGCACGGTCGCAGATGTCGCCCTGCACAAAGGTGTGGCGCGCATCGCCTTGCAGCGAGGCCAGGTTGGCCAGGTTGCCGGCGTAGGTCAGCGCGTCCAGGTTGAGCACTGGCTCCTGGCTTTGTGCCAGCCAGGTGAGGACGAAATTGCTGCCGATGAAGCCGGCGCCGCCGGTCACAAGAATCATGGAATCTCCCGTTGCATGCTGCGAGTGCGCCCAGCCGGCGCTGCCCCGCGTCAGACCGCGATTGTCGCCAGAAACCGGTGGCCGACGCGACAATGCCACCGTGCCTGCCCCGCAAGACCTCACACCGCCTGCCATTCGTTTCCAGCGCTACACCGCGGCCGACGCCGCGCGCTGGAACGCCACCGTGGCCGCCAGCCCGACACAGAGCTTCCTGTTCGACCGCGGCTACATGGACTACCACGCCGAGCGTTTCGACGAGCACTCGCTGCTGGCCTGGCAGGGCGAGACGCTGCTGGCACTGCTGCCGGCGCACCGCGTGGGCGAACGGCTCGTCAGCCACGGGGGCCTGAGCTACGGCGGCTGGCTGCTGGCGCGGCCGCTGGGTGCCGCCAAGGTGCTGGCGCTGATGCAGGCGCTGCAGCGCTGGCTGCCCTCGCAAGGCATTTCGTCCCTGCTCTACAAGACCCTGCCGCACATCTACCAGCGCCAGCCCAGCGAGGCCGACCGCTACGCGCTGTTCCGCTGTGGCGCCGAGCGGGTGCGCTGCGACGTGATGAGCGCGATTGGCCCGACCGCCGCGCACTGGCCCAAGGCCCAGCGCCGGCAGATCACGCAAGCGATGCGGCAGCGGCCCGAGCTGGGCTTCGAGGAAACGCGCGGCGGCGAAGGCGCCGGCTGGGCCGAATTCTGGGCAGTGTTGCAGGCCGAGCTGCAGGCCCGTCATGCCAGCCGGCCCACGCACAGCGAGGCCGAGCTGCGGCTGCTGGCCAGCCGTTTCCCTGTGGAGATCAGCCTGCAGCTGGCGCGCTGGTCAGGCGTGGTCTGCGCCGGGCTGGTGATGTTCGAGACCGCCACGGTCTGCCACATGCAGTACATGGCGGCCGATGCGCAATCCCGCCGCTGCGCGGCGCTGGATCAGCTGGTGGAACGTGCCATCGTGCACGCCCAGGCACGCGGCAAGTGGTTCGACTTCGGCCATTCGAACGAAGATGGCGGACGGATGCTGAACGAAGGCCTGGCTTTCTACAAGGAAAGCTTCGGCGCCACTGCGGTGGTGCACGAGCACTACCTGCTAACCTGCCCTGCGCCCCCCGAAACACACAACGGAGACTGATGCTTTGGCCCATGTGGACGACTGCCGCCTGGTGCAAATCCGCACCATCCACGACGAGCGGGGCTCCATCTCGTTTGCCGAAACCGGCGTCGACTTCGACTTCCCCATCCTGCGCGCCTATTGGACCTATGGCGTGCCGCCGGGCGCCTCGCGCGCCGGCCACGCCCACCTGCAGTTGCACCAGCTCTACGTGGCCGTCACGGGGGCCTTCGACGTCTCGATGGACGACGGCACGCACCAGCGCACCGTGCGCCTGACCCACCCCGGCGAAGGCCTGCTGATGACGCCCGGCATCTGGCGCGAGCTGCACCACTTCACGCCTGGCGCCGGCCTGCTCGTGCTGGCCTCGGCCTTGTTCGACGAGGCCGACTACATCCGCGAGCACGCGGACTTCATGCGCTGGGTGAACCGCTAGCGGCCGGAGCCGTCTCTTTCGGCGGGCCCAGTTCGCGCGCCGCCGCCATCAGCTCCTGCAACCACACGGGCCGCGGCTGCGGATGCGGTTGCCACCAGGCCTGGTGCAAATGATTCACCAGCTTGCGCGCCTGGTGCACCGTGGCCTGCGGCTGCATCAGCTGTTCGCGCAGCGCGTCCCCACCTGGAAAGCTCAAGCCATGTTCGACGCAGAGCGCATCAATGCGCCAGGCCAGGTGCTGCAGCAGCGAGGGCCCGTGCGTCAGCGCCGCGGCGCAGTCGCCGCAGGCCTCGTGCGTCAGACCGGCGGCCAGGTCTTCCCGGAACTGCCAGTAGCCAGCGCCGTTGTACAGGTCCAGCATGGACTGCTGATCCATGTCGTGCAGGTCGTAGCGCGCGGCCAGCTCGGTGTTGGCCGCCTCGCTCATGTAGCAGCACAGCGTCGTGTGCCAGGCGGCCCCCATCTTGCGGATGCCGGGCGCCTGGGTCCACGGATACTGGCACTGGCGCACATGCGGCAGCGTCAGCTCGCCATCCGGCGAGCGGCGCCGCACGCCCACGCCGAGCTTGGCGACTTTCTCCTCGAAGGCCAGCGAAGGGCCGGCCTGCGGTTCGGTCGATTTTTCCTCGTCTTTCGGGCGCGGATACAGCCCGTCGGACGCCGCCACCTCCAGCCCCAGCTCGCGCCCCAGCGCCACCGCCTCGTCCACCCAGCGGGTGCGCTCGGCCGGGTCCATGTGGTCCAGGTGCAGGTGGCCGATGGCGTCGCGGATCGGCGCGATGTTCATCTCCATCGGCTGCGCGTAGACGGAGTTCACGCCCCAGGACTTGCCCAGGCGCACGACCTCTGGAAGCTGGTGCAGATTCATCGCGCAGGCAGTGAAGCAGAGCTGAATCTCGGCTGGCCGGCCGGTCTGGTCACGCAGCGCAACCACGTCCTTGACTGTCTGCACAAAGCGTTCGAACGAGGCGCCCACGCGCACCGCCTCGAAGACCTCGGCGGTGGCACCATCGATCGACAGGCCGATGCTGTCCAGCCGCGCATAAGCTTCGCGGTACTTGCCACGCACGGGAATCGTGCCGTTGGACACCACCGAGACAACGGCCTTGGGATGCAGCTCGTGGCAGATGTCGATCACCTCGCTCAGTTGCGGGTGCAGCAGCGGCTCGCCGCTGGTCAGGTCGATCTCGCTGAAGCTGGCCTGGCCGGCGCTGGCGCTGAGCAGCCGCCGCACATCGGCCGGCGCCAGGTATTCCTTGCGGAAACCGGTGATGACGTCATCGCAGCCAATGCAGCGCAGGTTGCAGTTTTCGCTGACCGGCAGCCAGAAGATTTCCGGATGCAGCCGCAGATGCCCTGCCCGGCCGGCCGCGATGTTGCCGGCCACGGCCTGCTGGAAGGCCGCGGCAAACAGCGGGTCCACGGCCTCGGCCTGGTGCTTGCGCTGGGGCGCTTCCGGCAGGGGTGCTGCGGCGGCTGCATCCATGGGACGTGCTCAGCGCTTGCGTGCCACCAGGCAGATCTCGGCTGCCTGGTCCGGGAACTGGCGGCCCAGCTCGATCAGGCCTTGCAGCCCGGCCTGGCCCAGCTGCGGCATCAGCGGCGCCATCTGCGCATGCGTGAAGGGCTTGAACAGATAGCCTTCGAAGCCGGCTTCCTCCAGGCCCAGCCCCAGCACCAGCGCGCGAAGCTCGGCCGCGCCATAGACCATGGGCTGGCCCAGCAGGCGGTTGCGCTCGCCCAGCGAGTTGGCCGCCGGGATCAGCCCGATCTGCACCGCCAGCAAACGGTGGAACGAACCGGCATTCGGCACGCTGACCAGCAGGTGGCCGCCCGGCCTCAGCAGCGCCAGCGCGGCGTGCAGCAAGGCCTCGGGCTCGGCAGTTTCGTGGATCACGCCGGACACCAGCACCAGGTCGACTTCCGGTGTGCCGCCGCGCAGCGCGGCCAGCGTCTGCAGTGCGGGCGCGGCGTTTTCGATGTAGTCCTGCACCACGCTGATGCGGTCGTCGCGCGCCGCGGCGGCGCGCGCCACCTCGGCCCAGCGCGCGGCGGGCTCAACCACCACCCAGCGGCTGTCGGCCGGCTGCGTGGCCAGCCAGTCCGGCGCCAGCAGCAGCGGGCCGCAGCCGACTTCCAGCACCTGGCGCGGCTGCAGCCTGTCCAGCCAGCGGCGGTTGCATTGCTGGCGCGCCAGCAGGCAGACCGACTCGAAGTCGGCCGCCGAGGCGTCCATCTGAGCGTCGTGGCGGCTGGCGTATTCGTCGGCGTCCAGCGGTTTGCCAAGCGGTTGGGTCATGCCTGCCCCTCGCCCCGCGAATACGCCGGCCGATCCCTCAAGGGGATGCGGGCCGGCTTGGGAGCGGCCCGGCGCTCGGCCCGCGTAAGGCCTGTCATCTTCCAACCGTTCATCGCAGCGCCTCCGCCACACGGCGCACCGCTTCGATCACCTGCTCGACCTGGCCGTCGCTGAGGTGCGGGCCGATCGGCAGGCTCAGCACCTCGTCGCAAATCTGGTCGCTGAGGCTTCGCGTGGCTGGCGCCATCGCTGCAAACGGCGGGAACCGGTACACGGGTTTCGGGTAGTGGATCAAGGTTTCGATGCCTTCGGCCGCCAGGGCGGCCTGCAGCGCGTCGCGCCGGGCGCAGCGCAGCACGTAGAGGTGCCAGACCGGTTCGTTGCCGGCGGCAACCTGCGGCGTCTCAATGCCCGGCAGATCGGCCAGGCGCTGCTGGTAGAACGCGGCAATCTCCCGACGGCGCTGGTTGTGCGCCGGCAGCTTCTGCAGCCGGATGCGCAGCCAGGCGGCCTGCAGTTCATCGAGCCGGCTGTTCACGCCAACCGATGCGTGCTGGTAGCGCGCCAGGCTGCCGTAGTTGCGCCGTTCGCGCAGCGCCTGGGCAAGTGCCGGGTCGCGGGTCACGACGGCACCTGCGTCGCCGAAGGCACCGAGGTTCTTGCCGGGGTAGAAGCTGAAGCCGGCCAAGGCGCCGAAGCTGCCGGCCGGGCGGCCGTCGTGCAGCGCACCGTGGGCCTGCGCGGCGTCCTCGATCAGCAGCAGGCTGCGCTGGGCACACAAGGCCGCGATGGCCGCCGGGTCTGCCGGCTCGCCGTAGAGGTGCACCGGCATCACCGCGCGGGTGCGCGGCGTGATCGCAGCGGCCAGGCCTTCTGCGTCGACATTGAAGCTGCCGCCAGCCGGCTCGACCGGAACCGGCGTGGCGCCGCTTTGCTGCACCGCCAGCCAGGTGGCGATGAAGGTGTGCGCCGGCACCAGCACTTCGTCGCCCGCACCAATGCCGGCGACCTGCAGCGACAGCGTCAGCGCGTCCAGCCCGTTGCCCACGCCCACCGCGTGCTCGGCACCGCAAAAGGCGGCGAACTCGGCCTCAAACGCGGCCAGCTCCGGGCCGAGGATCCATCGGCCACTGTCCATCACGCGGCGATAGGCGGCGTCGTAGGCTTCGGCGTCCTGCTGGTAGATCGCACGCAGGTCGAGAAAAGGGATCATGTCAGCCCCTCGTCCGACGGGTACGTCGGCCGGCCCCCCGAGGGGAGCGCGGACCGGCTTGGGGCGGCCCGGCGCTCGGCCCGCCACGCGTCCACAGCGGTGCTCATGCGCCGGCCACCCAGGCCAGCTCGCGCTGCGTGAGTTCCAGCGACACGCTGAACGGCGCCGCGACGACGCGGGTGCGATCAAAGCCAGGCAGGTTGTGGCCGAGCAGCCAGCGGTGTTGCTGGCCGCGCTGGACCGAGATGTCGACAAAGGTCGGCAAGTTGACTTCTTCCTTGAAGATGGACAGCACGCGGGTGCCGGGCTGGCACCAGCTGAGGTTGGTGTAGGCCGCACCGGGCGGGCCGGCGATGCCACGTGCGTTGGCAAACAAGCGCACCTGCTCCAGCAGGCTCAGCGTTTCCGGCGCCAGCAGCTCGAAGCCCAGCGCCTTGGCCTGCGCCATGATGGTTTCTTCGTGGACCAGCGGCCGACGGTGCGCGCTCAGGCGCGAAATGTAAAGCAGGCGCTGCGGCGCTGGCGGCTGGTCAGGGTCCAGCCCGGCTGCGCGCCACAGGTGGCGGCACAGGTCGTCCATCAGCGGGCGGCAGGCGTACTCCAGCGGCGAGAGCAGCAGCGCATCGGCCAGTTGCAGGGTCTCGCCGTCGGCGTATTCGACCAGTTGCTCCGGGCGCACGCCGATGTCCTGCAGCGAGCTGCGCATCCAGCCCGAGAGCTCGCGCGGCATCAGCAGTGGGCGCCGGTCCAGCCAGCCTTCAGCCTGCAGCCAGCGCACGCGCGACAGGATCAGCACCATCCAGTGGTAGTAGTTACGGTGGTAGGTGGCGTCCAGGTTGGCCAGCACCAGCACCGGCTCGGTGATGCGGCGGGTCTCGCCCGAGGGCTGCAGCGAACAGGCCAGGCGGCCACGGTTGAGCACCTGCAGGTGCTCGTAGGGGTAGTCGCCCATCGACAGGTGCCAGGGCTCGGGCAGCAGCATGCCGCCCTCGCGGGCGATCAGCAGGTACGAATTGCGCACCCGCAGCTCGCGCAGGGCCACCAGCGACAGCCGGGTGGCCACGGTGGCGTGCGGGAAGCGTTGCACCACGCCATCGGCCCGCACCGATTCGAAGTGGCCGGGCACCGCGGGCGCTTCCAGCACGCGCTGCTCGGCCGCGCCTTCGGCCGCCAGCCATGCGGGCCATGGCCTCAGCCTTTGCAGCTCGGCTTCGCGGCCCCAGCGCAGACCGGCCCTCAGTTCGGCTGCCGTGGCCAGGTCGCCCTCGGCCAGTGCGCAGCGTTCGCGCAAGGCCTGCAGGTAGGCCTCGGCCATCGTGCCAATGCGCTCGGCCAGCCGGTTCACGCTGGCCAGCGCGTCGGCCGGCCGGTCTTGCGACAGCGCGCCTTCGCAGCGGAAACGCAACAGCTCGATCAGCTGTCGCAAGCGCCCGCCGCCGCCGTGCAGCGGCGCCGGCCCGCGCAGCACATGGTCGGCCAATGCCACCAGGTGGCCACACAAGGCCTCTTGCAGCGCCAGGTAGCGCAAGGGGTCGACCCGGCCGTACGCCGGCTCGAATTCGAACGGGAAGCTCTGCTGCCACATCGCGGCACTGGCGTGGGCCCGCTCCAGCAGGCGCAGCTGGCGCACGGCCACCAGCACATCGCCGACCGGCTGCGGCGGCAACGCGGCCAGCACCTGCGCAAAGGCCGGCAGGCTGGCGGCGCAGCGGCTGGCCCAGGCCTCTCGGCTGAGCGCGGGGTTGTGGAACGGGTCTTCGCCCAGCAGCGCGACCAGGCCGGCCAGCGCTTGCTGCAGCACCGGCGTCACGCCTTCGTCGAACAGCGGCGACTCGGGCGCGGCCTGGGTGTTCGGGTCATGCCTCGCCTGCAATTGGGCCAGGCGCAACTGGTCCAGGCTGCTGAGTGGCGCAACCGCCTCGATGCGGCGGTACCAGTCCATCGCCAGCGCTTCGGCGCCGGCCTGGGCCAGCTGAGAGGCGAACCAGCTGCAGGCCGCGTGGTAGCCGGGCAGGCCGGGGTCCATGGGCTCGAAGAAGGGCGACAGCGCCAGCTCGTCCAGGCCGTCCAGCAGCGCACGCTTGGCCCGCTCCAGCGCCAGCACCGGGTGGCGTGGCAGCCTTGACGCGGCCAGCGCCAGCAGCGCTTCGGCGTCCTGCGCGGCGTCGAACTGGGCCAGCCGGCCCAGCATGTCGACCAGCATCGGCACGCAGATCGTGGGCAGCTGCGGGCGCCGGCAGAGCAACTCGCTGAGCTGGCGCAGCACCGGCAGGTCCAGCGTGCACAGGGCGATCACGGCCAGGTCGCGGTGCAGCAGCCAGTGCGGGGGCGGCGCGTCAGGGTCTGCGGCAGCGGGAGGGGGCGTCTCGGCCAGACGCGCCAGCAGTTTCGGCAGCAGGCGCGGCAGCCAGGCCTGGGCCCAGTGCAGCGTGTCCAGCGATTCGGCACCGCGCGCCACGGCAGCGATGCCGCCGGCCAGCTCTGCAGGCCAGTCGGCCATGGGCGGGTCCACCTGCCCAGCCGGCACGCTGGCCAGCCAGGTGCCCAGGTGTTCGACCAGGGCCTGGCAAGCCTGCAGGCGCTGCAGCCGCTTGAGCATGCGCAGCAGCACCAGCGCCGCGGCGGGCTGCTCGCCCGCACGCCAGGCCTGCGCATGCAGCGTGACCTGCTGGTCCAGCCATTCTGTGTGCTGCAGTTCCCCGGCGCAGCGCAGCGCCTGTGGGTACAGGCCGTGCGCGCGGCGTTGGTCCTCGCTCAGGCCCACCCAGGCCAGCGCCAGCACTTCGAGGAAGGCCTGGCACCAGTGGGCTTCGGGGTGCGGCTTGCCGCGCAGCGGTCCGCCGTTGAGCGCATGCGCCAGGCGCATCCAGACCGGCGGCGCGGGCTTGGGCACCTGCAGGCGCTGCAGCAGCTCCAGGCCGCCCGGGAAGTCCTTGGGCGCGATGGCGCCGGACTGCCGCAGGGCCGCCTTCAGCGCGGGTGGCAGCGCCTCGGGCAGCCAGGCCGGGTCCGTCAGCGGCAGGCCAGGTTCGGCAGGATCGGCCAGTGACATGCGGCGCGGGCTCTCCAGAATCCTCCGCGGCCTGCACGAGGCGACCGGCCGGAGGATGCTCGGCACCGGCGCGACAGGCGCCGGGCGAGCGCAGCTTATTCAGCCGCGGGTTCGGCTTCAGCAGCCGCCTTGGGCTTGGGCGCCACATAGATCACGCGGCGGGTCGGCACCTTCTCGCCCTTGACGACCTTGTCGACATTGCGCACGGCAAAGCGGCCCAGGCCTTCGATCTGCACGTTGTCTTCGGCCTCGGCGACCGCGCTGCGGACCTGAACCAGCGCAATGCGCAGCAGGCGCTCCAGCGCCTTGTCGGCCAGCTTGCCAACGGCGGCGGGGTTCTTTTCCTTGATCTGGGCAGCGAGTTCAGCGATTTTCATGAGGGTACTCCGTCAGTGGGTAGGGCAAGACAAGCGCCCTGCTGGTGCCACGCAGTGGCCGGGCGCGATCGAATTCGGGTTCGCATCATCCCATCGAAACGGGCAAAGCCAATCCCATGTTGTGGCAACTCGGCCGCTAACGCAGGGCCGTGCCGGCCGAGGTCCAGCGACTCAGCGCCGGGTGCAGCCGGATGGCGGCCGTCATCTGTGGCCGCCAGCGGGCTTCCAGCGCGTCGCGTTCGTAGTTGGCGCGGCGCTGCTTGTCCAGGTCCTCGAAGTCGAAGCCGCGGCTCTTGGATTCAAGGTGGATCAGGCTGATGGCCGGCGCGTACAGGATGCAGGCTGCCGCCGAGGCATCCTGCGCCCGCAGGCACCACTGCACGTCGTTGAAGGTCACGGTCAGCTGGGTTTCGTCGAAACCGCCCACGGCCTCAAAGGTTTCTCGGGTACAGCCGATGAATGCGCCGGTGACGGCCTGGACGCGGCGCGTGAGCTGGGTGTTGAGCAGGTTGTCGGGTGCGTCCACCGCGGCGCCCATGTGTTCGTGGGCGACAAAATCCTCGGTGCCGAAGACCACGCCGGCGTGCTGCAGCGTCATGTCCTCGTACAGCAGCCGGGCACCGACCGCGCGCACCTCGGGCCGCGACAGGTAGCCGCGCAGCAGGTCGTCCCAGTGCCGGGTGAGCATGCGGGTGTCGTTGTTCAGGAACAGCAGCAGCGGGCCGCGCGCGGCGGCGGCCATCTGGTTGTTCAGCCGGCTCCAGTTGAACGGCTCGTCAATGCGCAACACGCGCAACTCGCCAGCCGCTTCGGCCTGGGCCAGGTAGGCCAGCGTGTCCGGGTCGGTGCTGCCGTTGTCGGCGATCAGGATCTCTAGCGCGTCCGGGTGACGCGCGAAGCTGCGCAGGCTGTCGACGCAGTCGCGCACCAGCTCGCCGTAGTCGCGGGTCGGGATCAGCACGCTGATCACCGCCTGCGGCTGCGTGGCCTGCCAGTGCACCAGCGGCTTGGCGCCCGGGCGCTGGGCCGCCAGCAGCGGGTCGGGCAAGCGGGTCCAGTTGCGCTCGCGCCAGCCAGGCGGCAGCAGCGGTGCGAGCGCCTGCGGTGTGGCACGGGCGATCAGGCGCGTCAGGTCCGGGCTGCTGTCTTCGGCCCGGCCGGCCAGCGGGCGACTGAGCAGCGGCTGCGCAATGTGCACCATCGGTCCGGTCAAGGCGATGGCCCAGACCAGGCGCTCGCGTTCGGCCAGCGCCAGGCCGGCCTCGGGTTCGGCCACATCGCCGCCCGGCGCCTTGGCGACCGCGCCCAGCGCGGCTTCCAGCGCGTCGACGCGCACCGCGAAGCTGGTGCCCACGACATTGAGCTCCAGCATCGCATCCGGGTCGAATGGCGCGCGCAGGATGGGGTTGACATGCCGAGGCACGCGCCGCGGCAGGCGGCCGCCCAGGTATTCGAGCTGGTCCTCGTCCCAGTACAGCGCCAGCGCGTCGCTGCGCTGCACCGTCTGCACCAGCCATGGCAAGGCCTGGCTGTTCAGCAGTTCGCCCGCTTCCAGCAGGACCGCCCAATGGTCGGGTTCGGCGGCGCGGCGATGCAGCAGGCCACGCAAGGCTTCACCGTCCGGCACGCGCTGCAGCCGGCGGTCGGCGGCACCAAGCAGGGCCACGACCTGGTCGATCAGGCTGTCACCGCCCAGGATCCAGGCCTGCCAGTTCGGCCAGCCCTGGTTGCGCAGCGCGTCCACGCTCTGGCGCACGGCGATCGGGTCGTTGGCACTGGCGTCCAGCAGCACGGTGAAGGCAGTGCGCCAGCCGGGCTTGCGCCCACCGGGCTGCTCGGCAGCCACGCGCCAGGGCGGCGGCGGCACGCGGTGGGTGCGGCGGTAGAGGTCGTAGTGTTCCAGCGGGAAGGCGCTGTAGCTCAGCGCTTGCGGCACCATGCCGGCCAGCGTGTCGAGCCGGCGCTTGATCTCTTCGAGTTCCTTGGCCAGCAGTTCGCCCACGCTGAGCTGGTCGACAAAGCTGTTCTTGAACTTGTAGGGCAGACCGACCGGCACGCCGGTGCTGGCTTCGTGCAGGCGCAGCTCCAGCGGCCGGCCGGCCGGGTGGCTGCCCGGGTGCCAGCGCACGCGAAAGCCCACCATGCCGTCGCCGCCATGGTGCTGGTGGATGTCGGCGCGGTAGCTGTGGGCACTGCCGGCGGCAATGAGCTTGCCGTCCAGGCGGATCTCCAGCGGCAGCTGGCCTTGGCCACTGTGGCGGTCCATCAGCCAGCCGGCAATGAACTCGCGGTTGGCAAACTCGATCTTGCCGGTCAGGTCCCGGTGGCCAGCCTGGACCAGCAGCGCGAGGTCCTCCAGCGCCTGGGTGTGCAGCCCGCCATGGGCCAGCAGCATGTGCGGCGCCACCTGCGGCAACTGGTAGAGCGCCAGCAGCAGCGCCGGCAGGCTGCGTGGCGCTGCGTCCGCCGCGGGCTCCAGGCCCAGGCGGTCCGCCAGCCAGGCCTCCAGCGCAGCCAGGGCCTCGGTCGACAACAAGCGGTGCGGCAGCGGGCGTTGTTGCACCAGCGCATGCAGCACCTGCTGGTTGACCTCGGCACTGGCTGCCATTTCCCGCACCAACCCGCGCAGCGGCCGCGTGCCGCCGCGCTTGATCAGCTGCGCTTCTGGATCGCGCCCGAGGAATGCACGGTAGAGCTGGCGCAGGTCTTCGCCGGTGGCCAGGGCTTCGAGCGAGGGCGGCGGGCTGCCCGCAGCGGCGGAAGCCGGACTCGCAGCGTCTGGCAGCGGTGCAGCAGAGCTCAGGTCGGCAGGTCCCGGCTCATTCATAGCTGATCGATGAAGTGCAGGTACGCCGCGGCCGAGTGCTGCACCGAGCAGTGGTGCCGCATGTACTGCTCGGCCCGCCGGCCTCGGGCGGCCCGCAGCTCGGCGCTGTGCATCAGCATTTCCATCGTGGCCGCCAGTTGGCGCGGCTCGCCCAGTTCCAGCGGCACTTTCAGCACCACGTCATCCGGAAATTCGGAGGACGGGCCGAAGTTGTGGACCACCGCCGGCAAGCCCAGCGCCAACGCACGCGCCAGCGTGCCGGAGCTTTCGCCGACCGTGGGGTGGCGCAGGTTGACCAGGCAGTCGGCAGCGACGATGTACTGGAAAAACGCCGATTCCGGCACATAGCCGGTGACGACGACACGCTCTTCGAGCCGGTGCTGCCGGATGACGGCGTCGATGTCGAAGCCGGCATTGCGTTCTCCGGCAATGACGAAAAAGAAGTTCAGGCCCTGATCACGCAGGCGGGCCAGCGCAGCCAGCGTGGCCTGGATCTGCTTGGGCGGCGTGATGAAGCCCAGCGAGAGCACCATGAAGCCCTGCCCGGGCAGCTGGAGCTGAGCCCGGGCCTGGGCGCGCTCCAGGCCTTCGACCTCGATCACCAGCGGCGAGAAGTGGTGCGGGATGACCAGCGTGCGGGCCTTCACCTCGTTTGGCAGCCGGTCATAAACCCAGTGGTTGTGCACGATCACACCGGTGGCCAGGTGCAGCAGGTGGCGGTTGACTGGCAGTGTCTGCTTCTGCGCCTCGGAGAACACGCCGATGCGGCGCAGGTCGGCCAGCACGGCGCCCGGTTCGCCGTATTCCTCGCGCAGCACATCGCGATAGCCCACGGCATCGCCGCGCGCCAGCGTCGCGTCCTCGACCAGGTAGTGCAGGTTGAAGTCGTGCTGGACCAGCACGCCGGGGCGCTTCTTGAAGGCTTCGTAGGCGAAGACGTGATCGCGGTTGTTGCCGATCTGGTAGACGTGCGGCAGCGCGGCCAGGCTGCTGTCGGCTTCGTATTCGGCTGGCGAGATCACGCGCAGCGCGTCGCCGCAATACGGCAGCTCGGCCTGCACTTCGGGTGTCAGGCCTTCCTCGTTGACCAGCACCACGCGGCGCTTCAGGCACAACGAAGGCAACAGCTCGGCGGTGTAGGCCGCGATGCCGGACTTGCGCGGCGGCAGCGGCGAGAACATGACCAGGGTGTCAGTCTGCGCGGTGGTCGGGGGGTTAGAGGACATCGTCCACTTTCTGCGGGCTGGCGCCAGGGAAACCAGGCGGATCGAAGGTGGTGGCGTTGGCATGGGCCAGCACCAGCGCGTTGACGTAGTCCGCCAGGTGGCGCTTCAGGTCCACCGTGGTGAACTGGTGCAGCGGCATCAGGACGTTGCGCAGGTCGGCGAGATCGCCTTCCAGCCGGCCGATCTGCGGCACGCTGGCCTGAGGCGCAGCAGCGTCAGGCGCGCCAGCCGGGGACACCACGCCGCCCTGCTGCTCCAGCATGTGCAGCCGCCGGCCCAGCCTGAGCACCTCGTGCCGCAGCCAGGCCCGCTCGGGATCATCGCCACCCGCGAGCGCCGCCGGCGCCACCCGCGCTTCGGGCGATTCCCCGATGGCCGCCCCGGTCACCACCTGGCGCAGCGCAGCCACGTCGGCTTCGGCTTGGGCAATGCGGGAGTCCATCTGCGCAAGCGAAGCCATGGCCGTTTCGACCACCAGCTGGACTGCCTCCGAAATGCCTTCCAGCGTGATGCGCGACACCGCTTCGCGCAGGTCGCGCGCGTCGTGGATGACATGCAGCAACTGCAGCTTCTGCGTCACGCGCAGGTAGGTGCTCAGGTCGTTGTTGGCCGGGTCGTAAGGCAGGTCCGGCGGCAGGTCGTCTTCCAGCTCGGTGCCGATGCGCTTGGCACTGGTGGACAAAGCCAGTTCGCGCAGCACCCGCGGGCGGGCCTCGGGCTGGGTGACCAGCAGGTAGTGGTAGTGGCGAAAGCCGCCCTCGTCCGGCCACTGGTGCTGGATCGCCAGGTAGGCATTGATGATGAAGCCGTTGATGTCGCCGTGAAGCAGCTCACTCAAGGTGAAGCGCTTCACGCGTTCCGGCAAGCGTTGTGGTTTCAAAGCCAGGATCCTGTGCAAGCGTGTTGCCGTTGCCGGCCGGCGGGCCCGGCAGGTCGGCACAGGCGAAGGGCCAGCCTCAGCTGGTACGGCCGTACGTATCTTCGAAGCGCACGATGTCGTCTTCGCCCAGATAGCTGCCGGACTGGACCTCGATGATTTCCAGATCGACCTTGCCAGGGTTGGCCAGCCGGTGCACCTCACCCAAGGGGATGTAGGTGCTTTGATTCTCTGTCAGCAACACTTTTTTGTCACCGCAGGTAACTTCTGCTGTGCCGGTCACGACGATCCAGTGCTCGGCGCGGTGGTGGTGCATCTGCAGGCTCAGCGAAGCGCCCGGGTGCACCATGATGCGCTTGACCTGGAAACGGCCGCCGTTGTCGATGCTGTCGTACCAGCCCCAGGGCCGGTGCACCTTGCGGTGCAGCGTGTGCTCGCCGCGGCCTTTTTCGGTCAGCCTGTTGACGATGCGCTTGACGTCCTGGCTGCGCGAGCGGTCGGCCACCAGCACGGCGTCCGGCGTCTCGACAACGACGATGTTGGACAGGCCCACGGTGCTGACCAGTCGGCTGGTGGCATGCACCAGCGTGTTGCGGGTATCTTCCAGCATCACGTCGCCGGTGGTGGTGTTGCCGGCCGCGTCCTTGGTACCGGCCTGCCAGACGGCGTCCCAGGCACCCAGGTCGTTCCAGCCGGCGTCCAGTGCGACCATGCGGATGTCGAACTCGCTGCCCGGGCATTGCTCCATCACCGCATAGTCGACCGATTCGGACGGCACGTGGGCGAACTCTGCCTTGCCGGGGCGCACAAAACAGGCGTCGTGCTGGCGCACGGCCCAGGCGGCGCGGGTGGTCGTGGCGATGTCGGGGCGGAACTTGTCCAGCGCCTTCATCCAGGTCGAGGCGCGCAACACGAACATGCCGCTGTTCCAGGTGTAGTCGCCTTCGGCCAGGTAGCGGCGGGCGGTTTCCTCGTCCGGCTTCTCGACGAAGCGCGCCACCTTGTGCAGACCATCGGCACACGCCTCGGCGCGGATGTAGCCGTAGCCGGTTTCAGGCCGGTCCGGCGTGATGCCCAGGATAACAATGGCGCCATCGGCCGCAGCGCGCACCGCGTCTTGCAGTGCCACGGTGAAGGCGGCGCCATCGGCCACGGTCTGGTCGGCCGGCGTGACAACCAGAACCGGGTCGACGCCCCCTTCCAGTGCCTGCAGCGCACCCAGCGTCAACGCGGGTGCGGTATTGCGGCCAGACGGTTCCAGCAGCACGGCGGTCGGCTCGTGGCCGATCTCACGCAATTGCTCCAGCGTCAGGAAACGGTGCTCGGCGTTGCCGACCACCACCAGCGGCGCCACGGCGATGTCATCTGCTGCCAGGCCGGCCAGGCGCTGCGCCGCTTGCTGGAAAAGACTGTCGTCTCCCGAGAGCACCAGAAACTGCTTGGGAAAGCCTGCTCGCGACAGCGGCCACAGCCGCGTGCCGCTGCCGCCAGCCATGATCACGGGCAGGACAGGAATGGGAGATGACATGAAAAAAACTCGCTGTGGATTTATGTACACGGCCGGCATGAGCTCGCACGACCTGGCCGGCAGCACGTCGGCGGGAGAAAACTATCGAACAAATCAAAGCCGCGCGCCATCCCTTTGGACGCTGAATAACAGCCGATGTTGTCGAGTATGGCGCAGACTTGACCATACCATGAGGCCCCCTCGCCTCCGCAGCGAGCCCCTGCCCTGCCGCGCTTGGGCCGGGCAACTTCGTGGACACCAGCCCACAAGAAGGGACAGCGACAGGCAGCGGTCGCGAGCATCCGTCCTGTCCTGTTCTGTTCGCAAGCGCGCGTTTTTCACGGAACCTGCCTGCAGCGGCCAGCACATGCCTGCCGCAGGGGAAGCCACACGCCGACCCGCGGCTCGCTCACGTATAGTCACCATGTGGCCCCTGCCGGCGGTCCGCGTGTCAATCTCTTGTTGCAGCTGAATTCTCCATGTCCGACATCATTTTGCACATCGGCCTGAACAAGACGGGCACCTCGTCGATTCAGGATTTCATGAACATGAATGCGGCCAAGCTGCTGCGTCATGGCATGTGCTATCCGACCACCGGCCGCGATGGCACGGCCCATCACGCGCTGTCACGCTGGATCAAGGTCAACAAGGACGATCCGGCGGCGCTTGAGAGCGAAATGGTGAAGTCGCTTCGCAAGGAAATCGAGGGCACCAGAATCACCGTGCTGTCGTCAGAAGATTTCCATACCTTGACGGACCGTGGCGTGGAAATGATGAAGGAGATCCTGAAGGATCATCGCGTGAAGGTCGTTGTGTACCTGCGCGAGCATTTGAATTACCTGGCGAGCTGGTATCAGCAGAACGTGCAGGGCACTCATCTGTCATGCGCCTTTGACACCTTCTGCTATTTCAACAAAAAACCCTTGCACGCCATCGTCGACCGTTGGGCCGCGGTTTTTGGAAAGCAGCATGTTTCGGTGCGTGTCTATGACCGTGCGCAATTGCTGGGCGGTGACATCGTCCAGGACTTTCTCGAACAAGTCAATCCACGGCTGGACGTCGCGAAATTGAAGAGAAAGCCGTATGAAAGCAATCCGTCGGTCTCCGGCAACCTGCTGTTTGCCAAGCGCCTGATCAACAACTTCTGCGACAAGTCGCAGGCGGCCTCGTATGTCCACGAGGTGTCGGCGCTGTCCAAGCTGAAGCCCACTTTTTCTGGCCACATGCTGGTCGCAGGCGATGTGGTCGACGCGGTGGTGCAGAGCTACAAGCAGGACCGCCGGATCCTGGCGCACAAATACGGTGCAAAGATTCCCGAACTCAGCGGCGTGCGCGCAGGCCATGCCACCCCGGACCTGGACGCTTTCGCCGAAGACTGGGCCTTGATCATGCATACCGCGGAGGTTCGCGGTTTCGGCTTTGCCACGGCCGCCAGGGTGCTGTCCAAGGGTGTGGCGCTGAAGGCGCCCATGCATGTGCCAGGACTCAGCCATCCCGGCAGCCTGCACGCACCCAATCCGATGTCCCTATCCTGAGTCCCCATGGCTGACGTTTATTTGCACATTGGCCTGAACAAGACCGGCACCTCGTCGATCCAGGATTTCTTCTTCCTCAACATCGAGGCCATGGCGCAGGAGGGCATCTGCTATCCGCGCGCAGGCCTGGATGGCGCCGCCCATCACGCGCTGTCTTATTGGCTGGGCACACCTGAGCCGGACCGGAACTTCGAGCAATCGCCCATGGTGCTGGCGATGCGCAAGGAGATCGCAGGCGCCAGCAAGGTGGTCATTTCTTCCGAGGACCTGCATACCCATGGCGCGCGGGGAGCGCGCATCCTCAAACGCCTGTTTGCGGGTCATCAGGTCAAAGTGGTGTTCTATGTGCGCGAACACCTGAGCTACCTGGCAAGCTGGTACCAACAGAATGTGCAGGCCTCGCACTTGTCATGCAGCTTTGATACGTTTTGCCACTTGACGCGAAAGCCGCTGCACACGCTGGCCGACGCCTGGACCGAGTCCATGGGTCGCGAGAACATGTTCTTGCGCCTCTATGACCGAAAGGCCCTCACCGGTGGTGATGTATTGCTGGATTTCGTGCGAATCGTCGGCGTGCCGGGCGATCTCGAACGCTTCCAGCGCAAGCGTTATGAAAACAACCCGTCCGTCACCGGCAATCTGCTGTTCATCAAGCGCCTGCTGAACAATCTGCTGGACAAGGCCACGGCCTCCAACATGGTCAACGAGACCACCGAACTGGCCAAGCTCAAGCCGGAATTTCTCGGCGCGATGCAGGTCGATGCCCCGCTGGTGGCCTATGTGGCGGGCATGTACAAGGGAGATCGCAAGGTCTTGCTGGACCGATATGGCGTCGAGATTCCAGAGCGCAGCGGCGCCATGGCGGGCTCGCTTTTTCCCGATTTCGCCACCCTGCGGGAAGATTACGACCTGATCCTCGACACCGCCGCGGCGCGCGACTACGACATCGCCAGGGCGATGCGCATGATCACGCTGGGTGATTTGAGCTACCTGAACGGCAAGCACTGAGCGCTGCTGCCAAGCAGCATTTCCCGCTGCGGTGCTCCATGCAGCCGCCTGTCACCCCGGTGCGGTTCAAAATCACAAGCTGTGGTATGGCCAGCCAAATTGCTGCCATATGCCACGAAATCGTGTCAAGCCCCGTTTTGTCCTTTGTTCAAGGACTGATAAGCTGACACTTTTAACGTTAACGCCTGCGCGTGGCCGGGTACCAGGCACCCGCTGCGCCAGACTTGCTGCGAAGCCACCACCGGTCAGAAGGTGAGAGCGCGACGCACATCGTGTGAATCAAGGGACGTAGGAATGAGGACTTTGCAGGACATCCGCGCCTGGGCTGTTCATGCGCAGCCGGTTTTTATTTGCGGGCTGGAGCGCTCGGGCACTTCGATCTTGCAGGTGTCGTTTTCGCGTCATCCGCAGCTGTTTCCGGTGAAGGATGTCTACGAGACCTTCATCTTCGCGAATCCGCGCTCGGCACTGGAAGTGCGTGCACCGGCGATGACCAAAGCCTATCTCCAGGGCGATGAACATGCCAAGCGCTTCCGCGAACTGTGCGCCGGTTTGCGCGTGGGCAACGCGGAGTTGTCCGAGGCGGACATCATCCGGGCCTTCTTCTGGTACTGCGCCCACCAGGTCTACCCGGGGCGGCAGCCGCTCGAAAAGACGCCTTCCCACGTCAGAAGGCTGGCCCGGATGCTGGAGATCTTCCCGAGAGCTCGGGTGATTGTCTGCACGCGCGACCCGGTGGACGTCGTGGCCAGCTATCGCAAGCGCCTGAAAAAGGAACAGTCCCTCGGCCGCTCGCGCGATGAGTGGGGCTGGCTGGACCGAACGGCCGAACAATTGCTGGCCCATTTCCACACCGTGTCCGAACACATCAGTGCCGCCCGGCAGCGCTGGCCCGAACAAGTGTTTGTGGCACCCTATGCCTGGATCACCAACGATCCGGAAATCGCCATGCGGCGGCTTTGCGAGTTCGCCGGCCTGCCTTTTGTGGACGCAGTCCTGAAGCCCCAGGAGGTACCGGACCGCAAGGTGGACGAAATGCTCTCCAGGCCCATCTCCAAGCGGGCTTCAGAAAGCGATCAATTTGTCGATGCACAAACGCAGGCCATGATTCGGCAGCAGATGGCAAAACAGATGCCGCTGTGGGACACACCTGGCACAAGCACCGGGATTGCCGCCCCTGGCGCGATAATTGCAGGAGGCGGTTAACGCGCTATGTGAGCTGTTTGCGCCATGATCCTCTCCCTGAATCGCCGTTTCGTCTTTGTCCACGTCCACAAGTGTGCGGGCACCAGCATCGAGGTAGCCCTGGCGCCGCTGTTGGCAGCCAATGACCTGATCATTGGCTCCACCTCGGAAGGGGAAAAGCACAAGAAGCTGCTTGGGGAAATGGTGGGGCTTCACAAGCACTCGGGCGCGGCAGCAGCGCGCGCGCTGATCGGTGCCGAGCGCTGGAAGAACTTCTACACCTTCGGCTTCGTCCGCCATCCGATCGATCGCTTGTATTCGCTCTACACCTATGCGCTGGGCCAGCTTGAACGCAAGCCGATGACCCTGACCGAGGCCGAGGCCTACGCACTCAACGGCGCGTTGCCAGACCGTCCGCCGTATTGCTTCAAGGCCGCGCAGGCCGCCTTTGCCAGCAAGAATTTCGACGCCTTCCTGCGCGATCCTCGCTGTTGGCAGGACGACGGCGCCAAACCGCAATGGCAGAGCCTGTGCGACGAGCACGGCCAGCGCCTGGTCAAGTTCGTGGGCCATGTCGAGCGCATCGACAAGGACTGGCAAAAGGTTCAGAACCGCATGGGCATCACGGCGCCCATCGGTGTCCAGAACAAGAGCCTGGGCACGGGCCAGGAAGCGGCCCCGCAACCGATCAAGGCCGCCGCGCCGCGCCGCGGCTGGCATGAGGACGACCTCTCGTCGCTGGCCTGGGCCATGATCAAGCGCCACTGCCTGCGGGATTTCCGGATCTTCGGCTACACCCTGCCTGCGCCCCTGCAACGCCACGTTGACCGCAAGTCTGCCGTGCAGCAGGAAGCGGCTGCTGCCCTGCAATCCGCGCAATTGCCCATCGGCACGTCCACCGAAATTGCTGCCCCCATCGCCGCGTCTGTGGTTTGATGAGTCATGGCCGTCTACTCAGCCAAGCGCAACTACCTTTTTCTCGCCAGCCCGCAAACCGGCAGCAAGGCCATCGCCAAGACCTTGCTGGAGAAGCTCGACGGTCAACAAATCCCCTCGCAAGGCATCTTGCGCAACGGCAAGATCGTGTTGAGCAAGCATCACACGACGACCAAGATGCTGATCCACCACAAGCTGCTGACCGAGTCGCAAGTGCAGCAGGCCTTCAAGTTTTGCGGCGTACGCAATCCGTTCGACCTGCTGGTCAGCCGTTACGAGAAACTGCGCGGCCGGCACACCGAAGCCAGCAAGATTTCGGGCCACATCCGCAAGAACACCCGTGCCCGCGAGGTTGTCGGTCTTGCAGCCGAGCTGGCGTTCCCAGAATGGGTGCGCCAAGCACACGAACAATACCTGGCGGCGGACAAGCCCGTCATGGGGCCGATGGTCTTCGTCGACAGCGTCGATCATGTGATCCGCTTCGAGGCCCTGACCCAGGGCTTTCAAGAGGCATTGGCGCGACTCGGCATCACGGAGGACATCCCGGTGGCCGAGCACAACGTCACTGCGCAAAGACTCGACGGCGGCCAGAAGCGCGACTACCGAAGCTACTATGACGATGCAACGGTGGCGTTGGTGCAAAAGCTGTATGCGCCGGTGATCGAACGCTTCGGTTACGGGTTCGACCCCAACTGAGCCACCGGCAGCGAACACGCTGCCGCCGCCATTTCTGCCGCAGCGCCCAGCTGCGGCCCGGCCCTCTCTGCACGCTGCCTTTTTTCATGCGCACCTGCTACCTTCACATTGGCATGCCCAAGACCGGCACGATGTCGATCCAGGCCTCGCTGGGCCGGGCGACTTCGCTGGGTGACAAGTTCAAGTACATCGTGCTGGACAAGCAGGTCAACTGCAGTGCCGCCTTGCTGGAGATCTTTGCCGGTGAAGTCACCCAGCGTGAGCAGGAACTGCGGACCGGCTGGACGCCCGAGCAGGGGCTCGCCAACAGGAACCGTTTGCTGGCTCAACTGCACAGCAGCTTCGATGACCAGCACGAGGTGTTCATCCTGTCAGGCGAGCGACTGCACAACCTGACGTTGCCTCAGCTGCAGGAGCTGCGCAAGGCGCTGTCTCGGCATGTCGACCAGATCAAGGTCCTTGCCTATGTGCGCGGCGCGGCCAGCTGGATCGAAAGCGCTTTCCAGCAGCGCCTGAAGACCGGCTCGCCGGCCAACTTCAACAACCTGCGCAACGTGCTGCCGAAGTACCAAGCCAAGTTCCTGCGCTTCGACCGTGCCTTTGACCGCGAAAACGTGGTGCTGTGGCCGTTCAATCCGGCAGAATTTCCGGGCAAGGACGTGGTGCTGGACTTCTGCCACCGCCTGGCCATTCCGTTCGACGCCTCGCGGGTCATCATCGACAACGAGGGCGTGTCGGTCGATGGTCTGGCCTTGCTCTACCTGTATCGCCGACTGGCCAAGCAGGGCAAGCTGAGCCCGCAGGACAAGCTGGACGTTCGCCTGCTGACACGGCAGTTGCGAGACATCGAGGGCGACAAGATGCGCCTGGCGCCCTCGGTGCTGAAACCCTACCTGGAACTCACCGCGGCCGACATGGCCTGGATGGAAGAGCGTCTGGGCAGCTCGATCTCGGCACTGCCGCCCGAACGGCCAGGCGCGCTGCGCACCGAAGCCGACCTGCTGCAGCTCACGCCGCGCGCGCTGAACTGGCTGCAACGCACGCTGGGTGATGCCTTGCCCGACTCGCCCACCCACGAGCAGGTGGTCGCAGCAATGGACATCTGGCTGGCCGGCCTGCGCAGCAAGGCTGCCAGGGCGGGTGCCGCCGGTGGCCAACCCGCGGCCAAGACGGCTCGCGCCAACCGCCTTGCTGCCGCACGCGCCACGCCCAAGGCCTGAACTCGCCCCCGTCGACGAAAAAGGCCGGCATCACTGCCGGCCTTTTTCATGTCCAGCGGCCAGGCCGCTTCAAGCTCACTGCTTGACGGCTTCGACCTGGATCACGACGCGAACAGCGTCGGGGAAGCCGTAGTTCAGGCCGTAGTTGACGCCGAACTGGCTGCGGGTGACCGTGGTCTCGAAGTCACCGCCGCACACTTCGCGCTTGTTCATCGGGTTGACGTAGCAGTTGAAGTTGGTGGCCTTCAGCGTGACCGGGTTGGTCTTGCCCAGCAGCGTCAGCGAGCCGCCGATTTCGGTGACCTTGTCACCAGCGAAGGTGAACTTGTCGCCGACGAACTTGGCGGTCGGGAAGGCTTCGGCGTTGAAGATCTCGGCGCTCTTCAGGTGCTTGTTGAAGGCCTCGAAGCCGGAGTTGACCGAGCTCATGTCGATGGTCAGGTCGACCTTGCCGGTCTTGGCTGCCTTGTCCAGCGTGACCGAGCCCTCCTTCTTGTCGAAGCGGGCGCGGTTGGTCGAGGTGCCGAAGTGGGTGATCTCGAAGGTTGCGTAGGTGTGCGCGGGGTCGATCGCGTAGGTGGCCGATTCGGCTTGGGCAGCGGTGGAGGCCAGCAGGGCGATGGCGGCAGCGATCAGGGCGGTTTTCATTCGGAAACTCCGTGGGATGACAGGTGAGGGAAAAGGATGGTGGCGGGCGCCAGGCTCACAACGGCGCAACGCCGGTGACCGCCAGCTTGAACTTCACGACCACGTCGTTGGCGACCATGGACGTGTCCGCCCATTCGCCTTCGCCGATCTTGAAGTCCAGGCGCTTGATGGTGAAACTGCCGGCGGCCGTGGTGGTGGCGCCGGCCTGGGTCAGGGTGACGGGCACGACGACGTCATGCACGGCACCCTTGATGCTCAGCTTGCCGGTGACCTCGACCTTGCCCGGGCCGGCGGCCTTGATGGCGCTGGACTGGAATGTGGCTTGCGGGAACTTGGGCACGTTGAACCAAGCAGCCTTGGGCACTTCGGCATCGGTCTCGGCGGCGCCGAAAGTGGCGCTGCCGGTGTCGATCGTGAAACTGACCTTGCCGGTCTCGGGCTTCTTCGGATCAAAGGCGATCTGCGCGTCCCACTTCTTGAACTTGCCGTCCACCGGCACGCCCATCTGGCGCGAGGTGAAGCTGATGTCGCTCTGGGCCGGGACGATCTTCTGGTCGGCCAGCGCGGCGCCAGCGCCCAGCACGAGCAGGCCGGCAGCCAGGGTCTTGAAGAACTTGGAGGAGACGGAGGCGGTGTTCATGATGCTTGGTGATGTCCGGAGTCTTGCGAAGTGCCGCGATTGGACGGCGCAACAGAGAGTCTTGGTTGGCATGAGGGCTTTCAGCCGCGGCCGGGGCGCATGCGATTGATCAACCCGTCGCGGTCGATGAACTGGTGCTTCAGCGCGGCGGCAATGTGCAGCCCGGCCAGCACGATCAGCGCCCAGGCCAGCGCGCCATGCCAGGGCTGGATCATCTCGGCCAGCGCCTTGTCCTTGGGCACGAAATCCGGCAGCTGCAGCACGCCGAACCAGACGATGGGGAAACCCGCCGCCGAGCTGTAGGCCCAGCCGACCAGCGGCACCGCGAAGAACAGCGCATACATCAGCCAGTGGGTCAGGTGCGCCACCGTCAGCTGCCACTGGGGCGCCGGCAGGTCGGCGGGCGGCCGGTGCGTGGCGCGCCACAGCAGGCGCAGGATGGACAGCGCGAGGATGGTCGTGCCGGCCCACTTGTGCCAGTTGAACAGCTTCAGCCGGGTCATGGAGAACGGCAGGTCGGCCATGTAGAAACCCACGCCGAACACGCCAAGAATCAACAGTGCCAGCAGCCAGTGAAGGCCGATGGCCACACCGCTGTAGCGTTCTGACTGATTGAATGATGACCGGGTCATGTTGCTCTCTCTGTCGGCCCGGTGCGGGCCATGTGGGGTGATGCAAGGACTGCAGTGTCCGCAGCGCGAGCCACGGCGCGGTTCAGGCCGATTGAAGGCAGCACTTCAGTTTTTCTGAATGACGATTCGTTACCAACTTCATCGCCAGCCTTCTCAAAGCCTGGTTTTCAGACGGGCGGATCGAACCGCGCCGCATGTTCGGGCGCAACCAGCAAGGTGCCCAGTGGCTCCGCCAGCCGCTCGGCCTGATCCGCAGGCAGCAAGCGGTGGCGCAGCGCGAAGTCCAGCGTGCACAAGGCCGCGTCCACCGTCATCTCGCCATTTGCGGCCCGGGCCAGGGCCTCGGCCAACGGGATCAGACTGAACTCGGCCACCTCGCCGTCCTGGTTCTGCGGCTGCAGGCCGCGCGGCATTGCAAGATCGTAGACATGCAGCCATTCGACCTGCCGGCCCTCGGGCAGGTCGCAGTCCAGCGCCAGCACCCGACCAGGGCGCAGCACCGCCATCTGCGCCGGCAACAAGCCTGCTTCTTCCCAAGCTTCGCGCAGCAAGGCCTCGCGTGGCGTCTGGCCCAGCGGCACGCCGCCGCCGATCAGGTTGTCCAACATGCCGGGGTCGGTGGCCTTGTCGAAAGAGCGGCGGGCGATCCACAGCTGCGCCGGCCGGCCGGTGGCATCGGCCACGAAACCATTGCAATGCGCACCAAAGGTCCGCGTGCCCCAGAAGCGCGCCGAAGCACGTTCGATGGTCGCGCAAAGCCTGTCCTCGTCGTCGAGCAGCGGATACGGCTCGTCGCGCCAGGCGCGGATCAGGCCTTGCGCCCGCAGGGCATGGTTGACCTCGGCCAGCACCACGCTGAGCGCTTCGGCCGGTGCGGTCAGCGCCACGCCTTGCGCGTCCACGCGCAGCCACTGCGGCCAGGCAGCGAGCGCGGCGAGGTCCGCTTGCGCGACCGAGCCGGCCACCACGCCATCCACCCACAACGGCACCCGCGGCCGGCCTGTCCGGGCACGCGCTTGGGCGATGCAGGTCCAGTCGGCAGGCCACAAACGGGCAGCGGCAGGGGCGAGGTGCTCGGGCATGTGGCGGCGATCTTAGACTGCCTTGCCTGGCAACCGGCGTCGCCATCCGGCTCCCGCCTGGCCCAATCCGAATGGGAGTGGCGCGACAGGCACGGCCTGTGTCAGAGTCGCCCCGCCGCCCCGTCCATTTGCCCCACCCCACAGCCCACCGGAGCCCGACCGTGACCACTGCCTCGCCCCCATCGCCCCAGGCCTGCGCCGCGTTGCGCAAGGCCTTGCTGCACCTGCACCGCACGCTGGTCGAGCAAGAGCGCATTGCCTACGAAAAGCGCCACGGCCGGCAGTCCGCCGGCGAGTTCCTGCAGGTGATGGCCTATGCCGACGAGATGCGCTGGCTGGAACCGCTGAGCCGCTTGATCGTGATGTTGGACGAGGCGATGGATGCCGACGGCGACGCCGCGCTGACGCCGCAGGCCGTGGCCGAGCGTGCACGTGCACTGCTGCGACTGGACCGCGACAGCAGCGACGCTTTCGCAACCCGCTACGCCATGTATTTCGATGCATCGCCGGACCTCGCCCACGCACATGCCGCCGCACTGGCGGCCTTGAAGGTCCAGGACTAAACCCGCTCGACCTGGCGCTGATTCAAACGCTGCCGCAGGCCCGCCCACCAACCCGCCGGTCGCTCGAAAGCCGCCTTGCACGGCCAGCACAACCAGACCTCGGTGCCCTGCCCGGCCTCGCTGCGGATGTGCAAACGCCCGCCGGATTTCTCGGCCCGCTCGCGCATGCCGACCAGGCCCCAATGGCCGGGCCGGCTGCCGCGGCCGAGCGTGTCGGCGTCCAGGCCTTTGCCGTCGTCACGCACGCGCAGGTGGAGGTGGCGCAGGTCGTGGCGCAGCTCAAGCTGCACCGTCCTGGCCTGGGCATGGCGGAAGGCATTGGTAAGCGCCTCTCGGCCCGCCATGAAAGCCTCGCCCAGCATCTCGGGGCGCAGCGCCGGCAAGGCCTCGTCGGCCTGCACCTCGAAGCGCACGGCGCTGGCCGCACTGGCCGCCGCCAGGTCTTCGCCAACGGCCGTCAGCGCGCACACCAGGTCCTGTTCGGACGGGTCCGGGTTGCGCAGGTCGTACACCCGGTCGCGCGCCTCGGCAACGACAAGGTCGGCGCGGTCCAGGATGGTTTCCATCTCCTGGCGCCGCGGGTCGGTGCGCGGCAGCTTGCCGGCCGCGAGCTGGAAGCTCAGCACCAGGCCTTGCGTGCCTTGCAGCAAGGTGTCGTGCAGCTCGCGGGCAATGCGCTCGCGCTCGCGCAACCGCTCCTCGAAACGCATGTGGACCCGGCGCGTCAGCGTGCCCAGCCGCAGGCGGTACAGGCTCCATGCCATCAGTGCCACGGCCAGTGCACACAGCGCCATGAACCAACCGGTCTGCCAGAAGCTGGGCGGGATCTCGAAGCTGACGGTGGCATCCGTCGCAGCCGGCACGCCGTCCTCGTTGGTCGCGGCCACGTGGAACTGGTAGCGGCCGGGCTGCAGGTTGGTGTAGAAGGCCTGGCGCCTCGCACCGGCGACCTGCCAGTCGGCGTCCACACCGTCGAGCCGGTAGCGGAAGCGCACCAGCTCGGGCACGCTGAGGCTGGTGGCCGTGTAGTCGATCTGCAGCGTGTGCGTACCGGCGGCCAGGGACAGCTTGGCTTGCAGCGCCTGCGCCTGCGCCTGCGCCTGGCCGTCGGCCGCCAGCGCCAGCACATGCACCTGCGGCGCCACGCGGTTGCGCGGGATGTGGCGCGGCTCGATCCAGAACAGCCCGCTGGTGGTCGCAAACCAGAGTCGGCCGTCCGGCGTTTCGGCGGCCGTGGGCATGGGCCGCAGGTTCTCCGGCAGACCTTCGACGCCGGCATGCGCGCCGAAGGTCTCGGCTTCCAGCGCAACACTGCCGCCGCCCGCGGCCACACGCCTCAGTGCGTCAGCCGACACGCGCATCACACCCGAAGCAGCGTTCAGCCACAGCTCACCATCGGCGCTGTGCACCAGGCCCGAGACGCCCGCAATGGGCTCGCCGCTGGCGCTGGTGACCATGCGGAAACGCCCTGCCTGGTACAGCGCCAGGCCGGTTGCGCCGGCCACCCAGGTGCGCGGTCCATCCTGCAAAAAGGCCAGCACGTTGCCGACCGCCAGACCGTCGGCCGCGCCCCAGCGCCGCACGCGGCCGCCCTGCAGCTGCGCCACCTCGCTGCCGGGATAGCCCAGCCACAGGCCCTGCCCTTCGTCGGACGCCAGCGACAGCGGCGGCTGGTCCGGCAGCCCGGCCAGCCCGCCATTGCGCAGCCATCGACCGTCCTTCCGGCGGTACAGCCCGCTCAGCGCGGCCGAGACCCAGAAGCCACCATCGCGGTCCTCGGCCATGGCCTGGACTTCGTAGTTCTCACCCGCGGCCAGGAAGGGCTCGCGCTCGTAGCCATGCAGGCCGCTGCGGTGCAACTCGCCGTCGCCGCCCACCCACAGCGTGCCGTCGCGGGCGCGGTAGAGGCTGGTGATGAAGTTGTCGTCGGCCTTGCCAAACGGCTCGCGGAGGGTGCCCGCCGCGCCAGTGCTGAACAGGCCCGAGGCGTGCGTGCCGGCCATCAGGCGGCCATCCGGACCGGTCGCGATGGCCACGTCCGCCAGCGGCATGCCATCGGCCAGCGCGCGCTTGAACTTGTGCGGGCGGAAGCGGTCCAGCCCGCCATTGGTGCCGATCCATAGGTTGCCTTCGCGGTCCTCGAAGAAGCTGAGGAACTGGCTGCCGCTCAGCTCGCGGTCGCGCGGCCAGCGCTGCAGCGCCAGCGGGCCCGGCGTGCCGTCGCCCGCGCAGGCCGCGCATGGCAGGCGCAGCAGGCGGCCGTCGCTGTGGCCCCAGAGCACGCTGTCGCCATCCAGGAAGCGCAGCACCGAGGTCGCCTGCCGGCCACTGCCCAGGCGCGCCAGCGAGCGCTGCGCAATGCCGCGTGGTGGGCCGCTCAGCGCGGCCAGGCCCATGTCGTCGGCAATCCATGCGGCGCCGGTCTTGTCCAGCAGCAGGTTGCCGCTGACTTCGCTGGCCGCTCGCCGCTTGACGAAGGCGTTGGCGCCGGGTTCGAGGGAAAACACCCCGGCCTCCGAGGCCACGGCCCAGAGCCGGCCCTCGCCATCAGCCAGGAAGGCACGGAAGCCCAGCACCTGCAAGGTCGCGCCGTTGGCCGCCTTCACTTCGTGCCAGCGTTCACCGTCCAGGTAGAACACGCCAAAGCTGGTGGCGGCCCAGATGCGGCCGCGTGGGTCCGCGGCGAGGCCGAAGATCGAGTGCGCAGGCAGCCCGGAGGCCGGGCCGTATTGCTTCAGTTGGCCATTGCGAATGGCATAGACGTGGCCGAAGCGTGTGCCAGCCCACAGTTCGCCCGAAGGCAGGGCCAGCAGGTTCATCACGTCGGCGTCCGGCAGCGCCTGGCCACCGGGCGCGCGGTACGGCAGGAAGCGCTGGCCGTCGAAGCGGAACAGGCCTTCGGAGGTGCCCAGCCAGAGGAAACCGTCGGGTGTCTGGGCCAGCGCATTGACGTTGCCCGGCGCACCCTGCCGCGGCGTGTACATCGTGTGGCCGAGGTCGTCGAAACCGGCAGTGTCTGCCGGCTGTGCCTGCGCGACGCAGGCCACACAGGCGAGCAGCCAAGCCAGGCACAACAGCGCAAATCGGGCAGTCGCACGGCGGCCGGGCGACCGCAGCAAGACCAACAACATGGGAGGCGCGGCAACGGCAGGGTGACGGTCCGCGGCCAGGGCCACGGGAGGCAGCCGGCAGCATAGTCACACACACGCGCCGCCAGCGTCGCGCCCCCCACCTGCAGCAGGCCCACATCACCCAATTGGGAGAGGCTCAACCCCTCCCTTCGGCTGTCACTGTTGCGCCCCGGCGACCGTGCTCTTCGCCGGGGAAGCCGCGCAACTCAGGCCGGCCGCGAGATGTGGCGCCAGACGAACCAGCTCTGCAGCTCGTGCAGCCGGATCAACTGGCTGACGATCAGGTCGTTGGTGCCGTCATCGCCCAGCTCGGCCGCTGCGCGCGCCAGCGGCCGAGCCTCGCCGAGCACGAACTCGTGCGCATCCAGCAGCCGTTCGAGCTGGTGGTGCGCGGTCTCGATGCCACGCGGCGCACGCGACAGGCGCGACTCGCTGACCACATCTCCGGCCAGCGCATGCGCCACGCCGCCCAGGGTCTGCACGCGCTCGGCGAGTGCGTCCATCAGCACGACCTGCTCTTCGTAGTGCTTGTCGAACAGCTGGTGCAGTTCGAAGAAGACCAGGCCGGCGGTCTGCCAGTGCGACTTCTTGTACAGGTCGCGCAGCGCCATGGTGTGCGCCAGCAGGCGGTTGAGCGCGGCCACGCTGGCATGGCGCACGTCGGCCGACAGGCCGATGCGCACGTCTGCGAGGCTGCCAAAGGCTTGGGACACTGGTGCGGTTTCGGGCGTGAGGGGGTGGGACATGTGGATCCTTTCTGCGAGAAGCCCATTGGAGGGCCGGCGCGCCGCGGCGGCATCGGGCGGGCAGCCGAGCCCCGTTCACCCATCCGGGACAGCGCGGCCTCTGCCATCTGGCCAGGGCCTCACGGCCCTACCTCTTTTTGGATATCGCTTTTCCGGCACGGCTGCCTACAGTGGCCACATCCTGCGACCTCCATTTCCATGCCCCAAGAAAGACACGGTCCGGCGAGCCGATCCCGATCGCCCCGACCACGGCTTTCCCAGCGCCTGGTCGCTTGCGCCCTGCTGCCTGGCCAGGCCTTTGGTTCTGCCATGCAGACTGCGCCCTTGTCCGGCCCCCGCGATGCGCCGGCCAGCGTGCAACTGCTGGCATGGAGCGCCGTGGTGCTGGCCGTGGTCGGCCTGGCCTGGGCCTGGCACGTCCGGCAGCGGAACCGGCGCAGGCGCGCCCGCACCGAGGACAGGCTGCGCGAGCGCGACCGGGTCGCCCTGGCGCTTTACGACGACCTGTTGCAGAGCACGCAGGGCCTGGTGCTGAACCTGCAGGTCATCGCCAGCCGCCTGCCGCCGGCCGAGGCCCCGCGCCGCCAGCTGGAGGCTTTGCTCGACGACGCCGACGCCATCATTGCCGGCGCACGCGAACGGCTGCCCGAGCTGGGCGACCTCGGCGCCGACGAGCCGGACCTGGTCCAGGCCCTGGTGCGCCTGGGCGCGGACCTCGCGCTGCGCCACGGCGTGCAGTTCAGCTTCCACGGCGACCCACGCCTGCCGCTGCTGCGCCCGGCCATGCGCCGCGAGGTCTTCTACATCGCCCGCGAGGCCCTGGCCAATGCCTGCCGGCATGCGCGCGCAGGCAGAGTCGAGCTTGAAGTTCGCCACCAGCGACATTCACTGGTGTTCGAGGTGCGCGACGATGGCCGCGGCATCGACGAACTCGCACTGGCCGGCCCCGCCCGGCTCGGCCACTGCGGCATCATCCGCATGACGGAACGCGCGGCGCGCATCCACGGCCAGTTGCTCATCCGCCGCCGCGAGACGGGTGGCACCGAGGTCTGCCTGCAACTGCGACCGCAGCGCGTCTTCCGCCACACCCTCCCGCGCTGGCTGGCGGCGCCGCTGCAGCGGCTGCGCAAACGGCTCGCCGCGCACAGCGCCAGCAACCACCAGAAAGACAGTCCATGAACCCTGCACCGCAGCCCGCCGCGCCCATCCGCCTGCTGGTGGCCGATGACCACATGGTCGTGCGCGCCGGCATCGTCGGCCTGGTGGACGCCGAGGACGACATGACCGTGATCGCCCAGGCCGACGACGGCCACGCCGCGGTGGACGCCTTCCGCCAGCACCGGCCCGACGTCACGCTGATGGACCTGCAGATGCCCGGCATGGACGGCATCGAGGCCATCACCGCGATCCGAGCCGAGGCGCCGGACGCCCGCATCGTCGTGCTGACCACCTATGGCGGCGATGCGCAGGCAGTGCGGGCGCTGCGCGCAGGTGCAAAGGGCTACCTGCTCAAGACGATGATCCGCAGCGAGATGCTGAGCGCGATCCGCGCCGCACACCAGGGCCAGGACTTCATCCCGCCGGCGATGGCCGCCGCCATCGGTGCACACGCCGGCCAGCAAGCGCTCTCGCCACGCGAGATCGAAGTGCTGCGCATGGTCGCCAACAGCGGCCGCAACAAGCTCGCCGCGGCCGAGATGGGCATCACCGAAGGCACCATCAAGGTCCACATGAAAAACATCCTGGCCAAGCTCGAGGCCAAGGACAGGGTGCAGGCCGTGATGATCGCGCTGCGCCGCGGCATCATCGACCTGGATACCTGACCCCGCCTGCGCACCTTGGGAGCACCGCTACCTCTTTTTGTGTACAGCCTTGAGACGACACAGTCCCTACGATCCTGATCAAGGACTCAGACATCTCATCACTGTTCAGGAAAAAGCCATGCCCCAATTCGCCGCCCTCGCCCAACGTGTCATCGTCAAGCACACCGAACCCATCCTCGCGATGGGCCTGATGTCCGCGCTGGGCCAGGTGCCGGAATTCGAGGTGTCGGTGGACACCGCGCCCTCCTCGACGGTCGAACAAGGCCGCGGCGCGCGCGTCATCGTCTGCGACCACCAGGCCGCCATGCTGCTCGACAACCCCCACCGCGCCGGCATCGTCGCCATGTCCGGCAAGCCGCGCGAATTCGAGATCCAGCGGGCGATGGAGAAAGGCGTGCTCGGCTACGTCGCCAGCGGCTGCAGCCTGGCCGAGCTGCAATGCGCCGTGCGCGCCGCGGCCCAAGGCCGGCGCTACCTCTGCCCGGTCGCTGCTCAGGAACTGGCCAACAGCCTCAGCACCGAAGCCCTCACCTCGCGCGAACACGACGTGCTGACCCTGCTGGCCCAGGGCTGCTGCAACAAGACCATCGGCAACCGCCTGGCCATCGCCGCCGGCACCGTCAAAGCCCACGTGCGCGCCATCCTGGCCAAGCTCGACGCCAGCACCCGCACCGAAGCCGCCAACATCGCCATCGCCCGCGGCTTGCTGCCGGAACCGACGGTGGCTTCGGCGGACACCGGCGCGTGGCGTGTGCCGGCGTTCATGCCGACGCGACAGGCTACCCCACATCGGATCATGGCGGCCTGAGGAGAAGCCTGAAGCTGGCCGCGCACGGCCCTTTTCGTCCGTCGGCCACCTGGAGTGGTCTTCGATGCCAAGCCCCCCGGTGCATGCGGTCACCTGGAAGCGCTACACGGTGGCCCTGCGCGCCTTGGCCGAAGGTTGATCGGCTTCCCCTCGAGCCCCCATGGGCGTGAGTTCCGCCGGCGCCTCGCCCCTGCAATCCGGCCTTGGCGTTGGTGCCGCATGCCAGGCAAGCTCGTTTCGGAATTTAAGGCGCGAGGCCGTCAGAGTCTGAAGATTCGGTGTGAATTTCGGAATTTAGTGAACTACCGCGCCACCAAAGCCGAGTCGTGGCACTATTTCGGAATTCCAGAAATTCCTCCTCCGGCCGCAAACCTGAGGCCATCATCCCGGGAATTCCGAAATGACTTCGAGCCTCACCGACCCCGCGCTCCTGCACATTACCGACGCGAGCACCCTTGGCCCAGCCGTCCGAGCACGGCGTCGAGCACAGTCGCTCCGCATTGACGATGCGGCCTCCTTGAGCGGCGTTTCCGTCGACCTGCTCTCCCGCCTCGAAAACGGCAAGGGTTCCGTGCGACTGGACAAGCTGCTGGCGGTCTTGGACAGCCTGGGGCTCGCACTCGTGCTCGGCCCCAAGGACCATCCGATGATGCAGTCCGTCTTGCATCCCAGAGTCGAGCTTCCGGGGCAGCCATGAACTCGGCCACCGACGCCCCTATTGCGCCGCATGCGCTCACCCTCTGGGCGGATGACCAGAAGGTGGCGACGCTCGGCTACGAGGCCTTGAACGACCGGTGGTCACTGGACTACGACGCGGACTGGGTCGCGGCGCCGGGTGCGTTTCCACTGTCGCCCGCGCTGCCCTTCCAGCCCTCGGCCGACGGCTATGCCATCGGCGCAGTGAAGCGCTTTGTGGAGAACTTGCTCCCCGAAGGCCGCGCACTCGACATCACGGCCACGACCTACCGCGTATCGAAGTCGAACATCTACGCGCTCATCAGCGCACTGGGGACCGAGACCACCGGGGCGTTCCGCTTCTGGCGCTCGGATGAAGTGCCGCCCGTCGTCGCCGCCAAGCCGCCGCGTGAAGTGACCCGCGAAGAACTGGACAGACGAATCGCCGAGCGCGACCAGATTCCGCTGGCGGTTTGGGATGGCAAGGTCCGCATGTCGATTGCGGGCGTGCAAGACAAGTTGATGGTCTACCTGGACCGCCCGCTGAGCGACGGAGGACGCCTGTTGCTGGTCGAGCCGCCCCTGGCGTCGACCCACATCCTCAAGCCAGACCCTGCGCGTCAGGCAACGCCGCATCTGGTCGTCAACGAACACTTCTGCATGTCCTTGGCTAGTCGCATGCGGTTGCCGGTCGCCGAGGTCAGCATCTATCGGACACCAAGGCCGGTACTCGTCGTTCGCCGGTTCGACCGGCTTGTCGTTCAAGGCGTCGTGGAAGGTGCCGCGCATGGCGCCAACGAGCCCACCGTGAAGCGCCTGCACATCATCGACGCCTGCCAGGCCTCGGACCTGCCCGAGAGCTACAAGTACGAGCGGAACTTGGGGAGTGGCGAGCACGTGCGCAACATCCGGGAGGGCGTGAGCTTCGAAATGCTGTTCGAGCGCGTCGAGCAAACCGTCAACAAGGCCGCGGCGAGCATGACCTTGCTGAGGTGGGCCTTGTTCCAGTTCCTCATCGGCAACTCCGACGCCCATGGCAAGAACTTCTCATTCTTCGTGCGCCGCGAGGGACTGGACCCGGCGCCTTGGTACGACCTGGTCAGTGTGGTGCAGTACCCGGGCATCGCCCACGAGTTGGCCATGGCCTGGGGCGATGCCTTCTCGCTCAATGAGGTGAGTGCGTTTCAGCTGGCCGACTTTGCAAAGCGATGCGGGCTCGACAGGAACCTGCTCAAACGCGAGGCCGTGCGGCTGGCCAAGCTTGTGATGGCGCACGCGCCGACACAGGCCATGGCAGATGACTACATCGACGACGATGAGCGCGCCTTCGCAGGGCAACTCAGAGATTTCGTGGTGGGACAGGCCACCCGTTTAACCAGGCTTGCCGCCGAGTCGGCCAAGATAAAACCAGAGTTTCTGTGACGCCTTGGTGCCCGTTGTACCCGCTCAAGCAGGTCAGGCATGCGCCGGAAAGCAAAAGCCCCTGCGCCCCACTGACGCTGGCAGCGCCGGCCCCGAAGGCAAACCGGACAGCCGCTGATGCCCGCCAAACTCCGTCGGCTCCAGCAGTTGGACAGGCATCCGCAGAAACAGCCCACAAGCAGTAGATTGCAAATACAGCTTTTAGCGCGTAAGCTCGATTCACGCATCAAAGACTGTATGGCCCAGTTCACCGTACGCACCGCCGAGCAACTGCCCTCGCTGCTGCAGGCCTTCCGAAAAGAAGCCGGCCTCACCCAGGGCGAGGTCGCCTTACGCCTGGGTGTCTCCCAGCAGACCTACTCGGCGATGGAGCGCAACGCCGACAAGGTGGGCGCCGCTCGCTTGCTGAAGTTGCTCAACATCCTGGGCGTCGAGCTGGCTCTTGGAAAGCCCTCCCCCACGCCGGCACCCTCCCCACCTGGTCAGCGCGCCGCCACCGACAAGCCGGCCTGGTAAGCCATGGGGCGCCGCTCTCACACCCGAACCCTGGGCCTATGGATGAACGGGGCCTTCGTCGGCAACTGGAGCCTGGCGCCGAACGCGCCCGACACGCTCCAGTACGACCCGGCCTGGACCCAGTCCGAGCAAGGGCGCCCGCTGTCCCTGTCCTTGCCTTTCACGCCGGGCAATGCGCCGCATCGTGGCGACAAGGTCCGCGCCTATTTCGAGAACCTGCTGCCCGACAGCAAGGACATCCGGGAACGGCTGGCACGCCGCTTCAACACCGGATCCACCAGGGCGTTCGAGTTGCTGGCCGAGATCGGTCGGGACTGCGTTGGTGCGCTCGAAATCCTCCCTGAGGGCACAAGCTCCACCGGCACCGCGCCCCTGCAGGCCGAGTCCTTGAGCGAAGCGCAAGTGGCCCAGGTCCTGCGCGGCACGACGACCCTGAACGCCATGGGCTGGAGCGGTGATGACGATGACTTCCGCATCTCGATTGCCGGCGCCCAGGAGAAGACGGCCCTGCTGCTGCGAGACGGCCAGTGGTGCCTTCCGCGTGGCAGCACGCCCACGACGCACATCTTCAAGCTGCCGCTGGGCCTCATCGGCGGCATGAAGCTCGACATGCGCGACTCGGTCGAGAACGAGTGGCTGTGCGCCTTGATCCTGCGCGAGTTCGGGCTGCCCGTTGCGACCTGCCACCCGCTGCAGTTCGAGGACGTGAAGGCCTTGGTCGTCGAGCGCTTCGACCGCGCCTGGTGGACGCATCCTTCCGGGGAGCACCGTCTCATCCGGCTGCCGCAGGAAGACATGTGCCAGGCCACCGGCGTCCCGCCCGAAGCGAAGTACGAGGCGGACGGCGGCCCGGGCATGGACCGCATCCTCGATGTGCTCGATGGCTCGATGACCCGCGAACAAGACCGCCGCGACTTCTTCAAGGCGCAACTGCTCTTCTGGATGCTGTGCGCCACCGACGGCCACGCCAAGAACTTCAGCCTGTTCCTGCGCCCCGGCGGCCGCTACCAACTGACACCGCTGTACGACGTGCTGTCAGCGTACCCGGTGCCGGGCAAGGGGCCATCGAACCTCCCACCGCTCAAGGCCAGGATGGCCATGGCCGTGCGGTCAACAAACGCGCACTGGAAGATGCGGGACATCCTGCGCCGGCACTGGCTGGCGCTCGGCAAACGGCATGGTGTGCTGACGGAAGATGGGCGGGAGATTGATTACCTGATTGAACAGATCGTCTCGCGAACACCGGAGGTCATCGCCAAGGTCGGCGCGGGGCTGCCGCAGGGATGGGACACCCAGGTGACCAACGCCATCTTTGCAGGGTTGCAAGACGCCGCGAAACGCCTCGCAGGCTGAATGCAAAAAGCCCTTGATCCGTTCGGAATCAAGGGCTTGCGATTTGGTGGCCTGGGGCGGAATCGAACCACCGACACGGCACCCTGCGGGCCTAACCCTATGAATCAGCGAGGTTTTTAGATCTTGCGGATGCAGGACAGTGTACCAGTTGAAAGTACCTGCCAGCGCACCTCTCGGTCGCCGCTGCGGCATGTCCTTCGGTCCTCCGCGACAAGGTCAGCCACGAGCCTCTCGGCCGACTTCATCTTCACCAACGCGCCAACGCCAATAGCGATCAGGCTTGACCCAAACCACGTCAGCTACAGTCAGCTTGAGGAAGGCAGCTAGCACTGCCTTACCAACAACCTGATTGCCATCTGCGTTTTCGGTCAACAAGCTTTCTTGCTTCGCTTTGACGAGGTAGTCAACTACGTCGTCTTGGTAGAGGCACCCATCGCGCTCAACTTGAGCAAGCATCCAAGCCGCGACAGAGTCAGGTGTCATCACTCGCTCTTAGCCTCGGGCTCCACCACGTCGAGGGAGTCCGGAGGGAAGTCGCCCGATTCCAGCTTCTTACCTGCGAACCACTGACACCGATAGAACCGGCCTGCACTAGTGATTGTCTCGCGCTGTACCGTCATATCGGGACCGCCCGACTTCAACTTGACGATGTTGCCGATCTCAAATTCCGTTCTCTGAGCCATGTTTTACCTATGAGTTAGCAACGGGAGACGGCCTCCCGACTCTTTGCACTATTGGGATTGGCCGCTTAAGTTCAAGGAGCCGCGCTGGAAATATGAAGTTGGACTGCCTTCCAGCTCCACGGATAATGTCGAGGCCTGCAAAGGTTCCGCTAAGACAGACCGCAGCGACTGCATCCGCTGCAGGCAACACCAAGGGAAGAACATGCCTGCACTCGTGCCTGAGCTAGTCAACATGGCGAGCGACCCCGCCGTGCCGGTTTCCGACCTACTTCGCCGCGCTCTTGTCGCAGCCCGTCGCCTAGACGTACCAGACCTCGCGGAATGGATGGCATCAGAACTGAACGGCTACCAAGGGAAGGTACCCGACTATCGACAGATTCGGGGTCACCTAGAAGCAATGAATCCCTACCATGGCCCGGTGCCCCTTCAAATGGCAGGCCAGGGTGCCGACTGGCTAACCCTACTGACTGAGCGCAGCTCAATCCCTGAACTTGAACCTCTCGCCACAGGCACAGGTACGCTTCACCGACATTTCCCCACAGAGCTAGAGCGGGAAATCATGAAGGCGATGAGTGTGCCCATGAAACCGCATCTCTCGTTCACAGCCGTGCAGATTCGAGGCATCGTTGAGCGGGTGCGAAATCGTATCCTTGAGTGGGCGCTAGACCTTGAGGGTCGAGGCGTGCTCGGGGAAGGTATGACGTTCACTCAGCAGGAGAAGCAGACGGTGCAGCAGATCCACAATCATTTCGGCAACATATCAGGTTCACAGATTCAGATAAGTTCAAACGGATCAACACAGAACCAAGCGAACACAGGCACAGGAACCGACCTTGAAGATCTGCGGGGTTTGATCCAAGCACTGAGCGCTGCCCTCGACAGTAGCGAGCAAGGTGTAGCAACCGACGAATTACGCGCCGAGTTGGCTACCCTACGGGCACAGGCTGCCTCTCCAAATCCAAAGTGGGAAGTCATCAAGGCCACGGCCCGCAGCATCAAATCAGTTGCTGAAGGTGCAGCGGGCAACATCCTTGGAGAACTGGCTAAGCCGCATGTTCAAACGCTGCTGTCGCTTGCTGCCAGTGCTGCCGGCGGCTGAACCATCTCTGCACTTGAGTGCGGGGGTTTCCGGACTTACCAGACCCCGTCAATCGACGGCGCGTGCAAGACGAGTTTTTTGGGCGTGCCTTGGCTGTCACTTAACGACAGTTCCTTTAGGGTCGAAGGGGGACGTCGGAACCAAGCAAGGCAGACGTGCGCCAAGTCAATCGAGCCCGCCGATTGGAAGTCGATCAACGATTCAGCTAGTGCGGAATCGTGTGCAAGGTAGAAGTCGCCAGACCGCCGCAAATCGTTGACGCTGGCTTTCCGTTCGGCCAACGGCTTCTGAAGCATTCGCCGTGGCACCTTCAGCAGGTGTCCGTCTTCCTTGAAGGCAACACCCATGATTGGTGCCATGAAGTCAATCAGCCACCCTTGGCACTCGACCCACGCATGAAATGCTTGACTATCGCTTTCAGCCCCCTCTCCGATGCGTCCGTACATGGCGACCGTTGCGCGCTCCTCATCGACCGTCATCCCCAGGAATCCGGCGCTGATCGTGGCAGGCAGCTTGTAATGTTCCCGAAGTATCAGCGTACCGGCGATGGTGAAGATGACGCAGGCTCGATGCGTGTGGACAGCCTCACTGGCTTGAAGCACGCTGTAGATGACCTGATAGACGCGTTGGTAGTCTGGTAGCGGCAGCAGCGGGCGGGCCTTCATGTCGCCACTTTACAGGAGCCCGCGCACCACAGAGTTGAGACCGACGCACCCAACCCAGCCGCGGCAAGAACTTTATATGGCGTAAGTCCATCAGTAGCGAATCGTTGCCAAACCTCTTGCAGCAAGCCCCGCGCTTGGTCAGCAATTGATCACAGCGAGAAGCTCTTGCCGGAGCATCGCTATCAACGCATCGGTCTCACCTTGATCGCCTGGACGCACGCAATAGGCAAGCGCAAGGACTGTCAGGGGATGCAAGCCCATCCGGGCGGCTAGCTCATCAACCTTGGGAAGGGTTGGTTGCTTGATCTTTCGTTCCAGAGCGCTTACGTAGACCCGACTGGACACGTCATCGAAGTCCTCCTGCGTGAGGCCCTTCGCCTTCCTGGCGAACAGGAACGCTGCCCCAAAGTCCGACTTGTTGTTGATGCCCACAGAAGACAGTGGACCAATCCGCAACCTATAGGACTACAACCTATAGGTTTCATTGATAGACTGTTGGCACTCGTTGTTGGAGGTATAGGTGCGCGTAACCGCAGTGTCCATGCTCGTGGACTTCATCTTCTTCGGCATCCCTGCCCTGGCCTCAGCAGGCTTGGCCTATCGCAAGAACCGCAGCGCTCTCGCCTGGGGGGTGTTCGGCTTCCTATCCATTGGGATGACCCTCATCGTCCTGGCCTTCATGCCCTACCGGTGCGAGCGGTGCTCTAGCCCTCTGAGCAATCAGCAGCGCAGGGAGAAGACATGCCCCGCATGCGAGGAACTGGACCAGGAGGTGTACAGCTTCGTAGACCCGATTCCGGATTACATCCCTGAGAGCATAGAAAAGCTCGCCTGAGGCGGCAGCGGAGCCCTCCGATTGGGCAACAAGGTCAACCACTTTTATCCGCCTTAGATGGACTTCAGCAAAATGTTCGGACTCTTTAAGAAGAAGCAAGCACCAGTGATGTCACCAGGCGCAGCACTGGGGCATCGCATTTCCGGAGCCGCAGCAGCGCTCGAAGTACAGCTAGCGCTATGCAACCTCGATGCGCGCAGGTACCAGCGATTTCTTCATGAAAAGTTTGCACGCGGATACCTCACCGGGTTCTTCGACGCGGCGGTTCAGCTCAGCGGTGTCCCGCTGCAGGACGGAGACGGCTTCGTCAAGCTCATCGCATCAGGTCACATCCGCCTGATGGGTGGCGACGTGGAAAAGGGCGTGTCCTTCACCGTCGAATCGCTGGAGCTGCAGGGCGACCCTGACTTCGACGCAGGACGAGAACAAGGCGGACGGGAATACTTCGACTTCATCGAGAGAAACACCAATCCTATGGGTCTGACCAAGGGCTATCACGCCGACTTGGCTGGAGCCTAAGCCTCACCGGCAAAGCCCTTGAAACTCAAAAATTTTTTGATTAGGCGAAGGGGCATGTGACCCAACTGAGTGCCACCATCCCCCATGCCCGTCCTCGCGTCGCTATGTCTGCATGGGTGCCAGAGTGGACGATGGCGAATTGGTACCCTACTAACAGAAAGAAGGCCGGTAGGTGCAATTTGCATCTATACCTTGCCGACAGGCATAAAGCCTTCCAGAAGCCCGATAGAAGCCCTGGGGCCCGCGATAGCAAGGCTGCCCCGAAGCAGCGACCGAGGAGGTGAGCCCCGAAGTCTGAAGGAGCCCTGCTCTCCTGCTCTCCTGCTCTCCTGCTCTCCTGCTCTCCTGACCCAGCGAGCAGCCCTGAAGCCAGCAGGCAGGAAGGGCGCTGGGATTGAGTGAGCCCAAAGGTCGTGAGGCTGGCTCGCCGTTGAAGGCGTCAGGAGGCCCGCGCTCCGCGCCAGCCTTCCAGTAGCCTTCCGACCTTGGAAGGCTTGGTCCAGCAACGGCCTGTTTAGGTCGTTGGGGCGCTTGGAAACTTGGCAAGCTCCCTGGCCATCCGGCTCAGCGGCATAGAGCCATAGTCCCGAGCAATGCCTCCGGTTCCCGCGTGGCCTGTGATCGCATCATGTACGTCTTCCGGAATGCCAACATCCCGACATAGCGTCTTGAAGGTATGCCGGAAGCCATGGATGGGACTTGCAGAGCTTTCGAGCTTCACCGTCTCCCGGAGGTACACAGCCCAACGCTTGCCGAAGTTCGCACCAAAGTAGCCGCTAGGGCTGGGCTTGAGGTCGGGAAAGAGGTTCCCGTTTTTCGGCAAGGAACAGGCGTACTCTACGAAGCCACGGCTGATCAAGTCTGGGTGTAGCGGAATCAAACGCCGGCTGGCTTCTGTCTTGACACCACGGTCGCCGTCATCCTCATCTACCACGGCAAGGATGTTCAGGTGCCAGATGCCATCGGGCGACTTCTTCACATCGGAGGCCTTCAATTGCGCCAGCTCTTCTCTACGTGCTCCCGTGTAGTACAGCAGTAGCGGCAGCCAGTACCAAGCCTTGCCAAATGCAGCACGGGGCGGCGCCCAATCTGTCTCTGTGAGGGCAGGGCTGGTGAAGATGGCCCGCAGCTCGTCAGGCGAATAGTCTTTGCGCCGCCTAGTTCCTTGGGCCTGTCGGGTCGCGGCCCTGGCTGCATTGCGCCCGACCCCGCCGGCAATGACAGGGTTTTCGTTCAGCCAATGCAAGCGCACACCGTGACTCAGCACAGCAGACACCGCACGCAGTTGATTGCGAATGGTTGACTCAGACAGCCGTGGCAGACCTTCTGCCTCCGCCTTGGCGATGAGTTGAGTCGCGGTCAGCCCCCGCGTTCCCTTGCCCTTGGCGGGCATGCGAGCCAGTTCACGACGATAGCGGCCGATGACTTCCCGGCTGATGGCGGTGATGTCCAAATCACCAATCAACTCGAGGAAGCGCTCCACCGTAGCGCGAAAGCCATCTATCGTCTTGCGAGTTGCCCGCGTGTCACCATCGTTGAGGATTTTGTCCTCTGCATACGAGTTGAAAAGAGCCATGAGCTTGATTGCCTTTTGCTGGGTGGGCTTGCTCAGCTCAGAGCGCAAGGGAAGCACCGGAGCCACGCAGATGCCTGCAGCGGCATACGTGCCAAGGTATCGCTGCATTGCCCATTCGGACAGCCGGTGCAGGTGCTCGATGAACGCGGTATTCAACAGCTCGGCTGCGGCGCCGCCCGAAACGGGCCGGGGCAAATCGTGCTGGCGTAGCGTGTCGGCGATGTGAGGCTCGACCAGCGCAGCCCAATCATCGTCCGGCGGTCCAATATCCTGCTCCGCAGCCTCTCGAAGCGTGAGGTAGCTGGCCACCCATTCACCTGCCTCATTCCCGCGCTCCACGAGCGTTCTAGAGCCCTCCACGAGGATTTCCGTGAACGCGCCAGCCCGCTCAATCCGCTCTTGCTCGTTCCTGAACCACCTTGCGGCCAGTTGGTGCGCGTCAGCCCTGTCGATCACTTCTACGCCCGCAAGCTGCGCTCGGGCCGCCGCGAAGGCCGCCTCCGACCTTGCCCAAGCATCGGCAAAGCGCCCCTTCGCCTCTCCCGGTTCGCGCGTCTTCAGAGAGACCTTGTACTCGCGCCCGAGAGAAGGTCGCAGTTCAAGAGGCACCTTCCGCCTCAAGTAGTAGATGCCAGAGTCGGGATGCTTAAACGGCTGAGCCATGAACGAACGGCGGCGAGGGATGCTGTTGCCGACGAGTCTAGACGCGGTGCGAACTGATGCCACGGTGTACCTGCCTGGTGTACCAATCCAAGCGGGCTAGGCATGAGCCAGAAAGCAAAAAGCCCCTGATCCTGTTAAGAATCAAGGGCTTAGCGTTCCTGGTGGCCTGGGGCGGAATCGAACCACCGACACGCGGATTTTCAATCCGCTGCTCTACCAACTGAGCTACCAGGCCAATCACTTTGCTGTGCTGCAATCAAGCGTGTTGATGTGCGATCAGCGAAGTCAAACACTATAGCATGGTTTCAGGCGATGCTGCCGCGTTTGTTGCGGGTCAGGTCGACGCCAAGCTGCTTGAGCTTGCGGTAGAGGTGGGTGCGCTCCAGGCCGGTTTTTTCGGCGACGCGGGTCATCGAGCCGTTCTCGCGGGCGAGGTGGAATTCGAAGTAGCTTTTCTCGAAGGCGTCGCGGGCTTCGCGCAACGGGCGGTCGAGGTCGAAGCTTTGTTCGGGTTGCGGGCCGAGGTCCACCGGCAGCGCGGGCAGGCCGACGCCGCCAGTCATCGCGGATTCGACCGTCAACCCGATTTCGCCGCGGTAGGCGGTGGGCGCGCCCATCGGGGCCGGCGGGCGTGCAGGCGTGCGAGCCAGCGACTGCTCGACGGCACGCAGCAGCTTTTGCAACGTGATGGGCTTTTCGAGGAAGGCGATGGCGCCGTATTTGGTGGCCTCGACCGCGGTGTCTATCGTGCCGTGGCCACTCATCATGACCACCGGCATGGTCAGCTGGCCGCTGGCACCCCACTCCTTGAGCAAGGTGATGCCATCGACATCGGGCATCCAGATGTCGAGCAGCACCAGGTCCGGCCGCAGGCGCTCGCGCACCGCACGGGCCTGAGCGGCGTTTTCGGCCAGCTCGATGGCGTGACCTTCATCGGTGAGGATTTCCGACAGCAGGGCACGGATGCCCATCTCGTCGTCGACTACAAGTATCGTTGCCATGGATGTCCGAGACAGCGTTCAGGCGCCGGGTGGGTGGGCCGGGCCATTCACTGGAGGATCCTTCTGTTCAATGAAGCTGGAAAATGATAGCGAAACCTGCGCGCCCGACGGCGCATCGCTGCCTGCATTCTGGGGGGGCAGGTTGACGATGCGAACGCGCGCGCCGTGTTCGTCGGCAATTTTCTTCACCACCGCAAGTCCCAGGCCAGTGCCTTTGCTCTTGGTGGTGACGTAGGGTTCGAACGCACGTTTGAGCACCTTGTCGCTGAACCCAGGGCCATTGTCTGCCACTTTCAGGCGCACGGCCCGCACGCGGCCGTCTTCATGGCGCGCGATCTCGGTCTCGACGCAGACCTTGCCGTCTTCACGGCCGGCCAGCGCCTGCAAGGCGTTCTGTACCAGGTTGTGAATGACCTGGCGCAACTGGGTCGGGTCGCCCCGCACCAGCGGCAGCGCGGGAACGCAACGGGCCTGCAGCCGGCCGCGCTCCTGGTCGTCGCCATACAGGCCCAGTACTTCGGCGACCAGCTCGTTCAGGTCGGTGTCCTGCAGGCGCACCGCGGGCAGCCGCGCGTAATCGCGGAACTCATTGACCAACTGTTTCATCGCCTGCACCTGGTTGACGATGGTGGCCACCGAGCGCACCAGCATGGCCTGGTCGGTTGGCGATTCGAGCTTGGCTTCGAGCTTGTGCTGCAGGCGCTCGGCCGAGAGCTGGATCGGCGTCAGCGGGTTCTTGATCTCGTGGGCCAGCCGGCGTGCGACCTCGGCCCAGGCCTCGCTGCGCTGCGCCGAGACGACCTCGGTGATGTCGTCGAACACCACCAGGCGCGCACCGCCAACCAGCAGCGCGCCGCGCACCAGCAGCGTGATGCCGCCTTCGCGCTCGCTCTGGCGCAGCTCGAAGGACTCCTGCCAATGGTCGCGCTCGCCGTCTTCCGGGCTGCTCTGGTGCTGCGCGAAGCGCTGGTGGATCGCGGCGGCGAAGTCGGTCATGCCGGGCACCTCGCCCAGCCCGCGGCCCACGAAGACGGACAGCGGCGCGCGCAGGATGCGGGTGGCGCCAGGGTTCACGGTGTCGATCAGGTGGTCGCGGTCGAACACGATGACGCCAGCCGTCAGGCTGTCGAGGATGGTCTGCAGCCGCAGGCGTGCGCCTTCGAGCTGGCGCAGGCTGGCGTCGGCCTGCTGGCGGGCGCTGCCGAGCTGCTCGGTCATGTGGGCGAAGTTGCGTGTCAGCTCGCCGATCTCGTCGTTGGAGGTGAAGATCTGCTTGGCGGTCAGGTCGCCACGCGCGACCTGGCGCATGCCGTCGGCCAGCAGCAGCAGCGGCCGCGCCAGCTGGTTGCCCAGCACGACAGCCAGCAGCACCGCGCCGAAGACCGACAGCACCAGCGCCAGCGTCAGCGTGCCGATGTACATGCGGCGCAGGCCGTCGCGCGCGATGTGGCGCTGCTGGTATTCGCGGTAGGCGGCCTGCACGATCAGCGCATTGCTGGTCAGCGCGGTGGGCAGCGGCTGCAGCACCATGAGGTAACGGTCGGACTCGCCGGAGAGCTTGATGCGCGCATCCGGGATCAGCGCCAGCGCGCGAACCTGGGCCGGCTGCAGGCCGGCGGCGGCCGTGCCATCGTCCTCCAGGCCCTCCACCTGGCTGACCGACTGCACCGCCTTGGCCTGGCGCAGCAGTGCCGGTGCCGGCCGCTCGATGCCCAGGTCGGCCGTGGCGCTGGCATTGCTCTGCACCTGGCCATTGCCGTTGACGACCGCCACCTGCGTGGCGCCCAGTTGCTCGCGCAGGCGCTCCAGTTGCAGCAGGGCCGGGTCGCTGCTGCGCACCTCGGCCAGCCGGTCGGCCGCGGCGCGGGTCTTGTTGACCAGGTCCGAGGCCAGCGCTTCCAGCGTGCCCTTGCCCAGCGCCAGGCCGGCGTCCAGCGCGCTTTCGACGCTGGCATCGAACCATGCCTCGATGCTGCGGGAGACGAACTGGTAGCTGACGGTGTAGATGAGTGCGCCCGGCAGCACGCCGACCAGCGCGAAGATGCCCGCCAGCTTGATCAGCAGCCGGCTGCCGAACTTGCCGGCCTTGAGCCGGAACACCAGCCGGATGGCCGCCGCCAGCAGCACCAGCGCCAGCACGCCGGCCACGCCCACATTGACCCAGAACAACCAGACGAAGTGGCCGCCGTAGCCCAGCGGGCCCTGCACCACCAGCGACAGCACAACCGCCAGCACCAGGCCCAGGCCCGCTGCCACCAGCGTGGCAAGGCCCCAGCCCAGGCGCACGGAGTTTTTCATCGCGGGTCGGGTGGCAAGGCGCGTGGCGGGGGGCTGGATCAAAGGCTCAGTCGAGCTTCAGTGTGCGCTCGACGGACAGCCGCCAGTCGGACTGCACCGCCAGGTCCAGCTGCAGCGGGCGCGGCAGCATGCTGCTGTCCAGCCGGTAACTGAACTCGACGTAGTAGCGCTCGCTGGGGTCGATCTGCTCGGGTTCTGCAATGCGCCAGCGGGTGGCGCGCGAGATCATCGCCAGCGCGGCCTCGGCGCTGGGGTAGTTCTGGCTCAGCGCACCGAAGCTGACGCGCCAGCTGGAGGTGAGCGGCTGGTAGGAGATGCGCCAGGTGCGGGTGGCGCGGGCCACGCGCTCGTCGCGCCAATACCAACGGGGGTGAAAGACCTGCGCGGAGGCGGTGAAATAAAGCGGCACGCCGCGCTGCAGCGCATCTTCGGTGGCACGGCTGAGCGCCAGCTTGACTTCAAAGTCCAGCGTCAGCCCGCCCTCCTGCCGGCTCAGCGAAAGCTGCGGCAGCTCGATGCCTTGCGCCCGCACCCCTGCCGTGTGGCCCAGCACGCCCAACCAAGCGGCCAGCAGCAGCCCGCGCACGCAGGCCGCAGCCGCGCAAGTCGCGCCGCGGCCAGTCGGGCCGGACATCCTCATGAGGAAACGCAGGGCCGCCCCAAGTTCCCTCACCCCCCACGGGGAGCGGACTGGGCGCAGCCCGGTCCTGGGGGCGCTTTCAAAACCCATCGGCATTCAGTCAGAGGCAGCAGCGGGCCGTTGCAGCAAGGCATAGTAAAAACCGTCGGCCAGCGAGGCCGACGGGAGATGCCTTGCATTGTCCGGCAGCGGCAGCAGGTGGCCGGGCGACTGGGCTGCGATGACCCCGGGTGCCAGCGAATGGCGTTGCAAAAATGCGTCGATCTGCCGAATGCCTTCGTCCTTGAACAAGGAACAGGTTGCATAAACCAGGCGGCCACCGGGCTTGAGCAGCGGCCACAGCGCGTCCAGCAGTTCGGCCTGGATGCGGGCCAGCGCCTGGATGTCGTCGGCACGGCGCAGCCAGCGGATGTCCGGGTGGCGCCGCACGATGCCCGACGCGCTGCAGGGTGCGTCCAGCAGGATCGCGTCGAACGGCCGGCCGTCCCACCACTGGCTGACCTGGCGCGCATCGGCCGCGCGGGTGCGCGCCTGCAAGCCCAGGCGGCGCAGCCCGTCGTCCACGCGGGCCAGGCGGCTGGCGTCGGTGTCCAGCGCCAGCAGGTCCAGCTCGGCCAGCTCCAGCAGGTGCGCCGTCTTGCCACCGGGCGCGGCGCAGGCGTCCAGCACGTGGGCCCCGGCGGGCAAACCGCCAGCCCAGTCCCGCAGCAGCAGTGGCGCCGCACGTTGGGCCGACAGGTCCTGCACCGACACCAGCCCTTGTGCAAAGCCCGGCAGGCGGTCCACCGGACAGGGCTGGCGCAGCACCAGCGCCTGTTCCAGCCCGGGTCCTTCGACCGGGTCGGCTGCGATGCCGGCCTCCTGCAGTTGCTGAAGGTAGGCCTCGCGGCTGCTGCGGCGGGCGTTGACGCGCAGCGTCATCGGCGGGTGGCGCTGGGCTTCGCCCAGCAGCGCCTGCCAGTCGGCCGGCCAGTCGTGGCGCACTTTCTGGATCCACCAGGCGGGATGGTTCCACGCGCCTTCGGGCTGCTGCTCGGCCTGCGCCACCACTGCGGCACGCTCGCGGATGAAGCGGCGCAGCACGGCGTTGATGAAACCTGCGGCAGCCGGCACCTTGTGGCGTGCCGCGGTCACGGCCTGGTCGACCAGCGTGTGGTCCGGGTAGGGTGGTGCGTCGTCAGGCCACAGCAGCGCCAGCGCGCAGACCAGCAAGGCGTCCACCACCGGCGGCGGGTTGCGCGGGGCGAGCACGGCACGCGCCGCAGTGGCCGCGCCCAGCCTGCGCAGCACCGCAAAGGCCAGCGCCTGGGTGCCCGGCCGCGCGGCCGGCTGCACGCCGGCCAGCACATCGGTCAGGGAACGGCCGGCACGCACGGCCTGGACCGCGTCGGCACACAGTTCGAGCAGGCGGGACAGCGGAGGAGAGGGGTGGGCTGGGTTCACCCGCGGCAGTCTAACCACCCAACCCATCCAGAAGATTGCGACGGGCCGACCCCGCACGCGCAATGCGGCAGCCGCTGGCCGACAATGCGCTGGTCATAGAACCAGGCAAGGACCCCCCGGCATGGCCGAACCCAAGAGCCCGCGCGTTGCTGCGCCCATCCTGCAAGACGAAGCGCTGGCGGCGCTGCCGGTGTCGGAACGGGTGCGCTATCGCCTGGTCCAGGCCAGGCGGCGTTACCACGCCAACGACAACATTGCCGACTTCCTGCGCGAGGGTGAGTTGCAGGAACTGAAGGACGAGGTCAGCGCCAAGATGGCCGAGGTGCTGAAGGCGCTGGTGATCGACACCGAGAGCGACCACAACACCCAGGACACGGCGCGCCGCGTGGCCAAGATGTACCTGGAGGAAGTGTTTCGCGGCCGCTACCAGCCGATGCCGCCGGTCACCGAATTCCCGAATGCCTCCCGCCTGAACGAGCTGATGATCGTCGGCCCGATCACGGTGCGCTCGGCCTGCTCGCACCACATGTGCCCCATCCTCGGCAAGATCTGGGTGGGCGTGCTGCCCAATGAACACTCGAACCTGATCGGGCTGTCGAAATACGCCCGCATCGCCGACTGGATCATGACCCGGCCGCAGATCCAGGAAGAGGCGGTGATCATGCTGGCAGACGCCTTGCAGGAACGCGTCAAGCCCGACGGCTTGGCCATCGTCATGGAGGCGGACCATTTCTGCATGCATTGGCGCGGCGTGAAAGACAATGACACGGCGATGACCAACAGCGTCATGCGGGGTGCGTTCCTGAAGGACCCGAACCTGCGGCGCGAATTCCTGTCCCTGTTGTCCAAGAAGAGGTGAACCCCCGATGCTTGTGCGACTGATGTATGCCAGCCGGGCCACGGCAGAGATGGACCAGGATGCGCTGACCGGCATCCTGCAGCAGGCCCGCGCCACCAACCCGACGCAAGGCATCACCGGTGCGCTGTGCTTTGCGCACGGCACCTTCGTGCAGACGCTGGAAGGCGGCCGCGACGCGGTCAACAAGCTGTACCACCGCATCGCTGCGGATCCGCGCCACCAGCAGGTCGTGCTGCTGAACTATGCCGAGATCGCCGAGCGGCATTTCGCCGGCTGGGCCATGGGCATGGTCAACCTGACCCGGCTGAACCCTGGCCTGCTGCTCAAATACTCCGAAACCGCGACGCTGAACCCCTACGCCGTGTCCGGCGCCGCGATGGCCGCGCTGTTCGACGAGATGGTCGCCACCGCGGCCATGATGGGCCAGGCCTGACGCGCAGGCACCGGCCAGGTGGCATTCAGAGCTTGGCCGCGGCGCGAAAACCGAACAGGCGGGTCAGCAGCCGGGTCGGAAACTCGGTCAAGGCCTGGTTGTAGGCCGCTGCAGCGTCGCTGAAAGACTGGCGCGCATAGACCAGCCGGGCGGCGAGCTCGGTCAACTGCTGCCGCGAGGCATGCACGCCGGGCTGCTCGTCCAGCGTCGGCTGCTGCTCCAGCAGGGCATGCAGCCGCGCCATCGGCGAGGCCATGTCACGCTCCGCGGCCACCCATGCCGCCACCAGCAAGGCACGGTATGGCCTGGGCCGCATGGCCAGGGCCGCCTGACGCTGGCGCTCCTGCGCCTGCATCAGCACCTGCAGGCTGCCGGCCTCATCGGCCAGCGGCTCGCGCACGGCGGCCAGCAACATGTCCAGCGCGGCGGCGCGGCGCACCAGCAATTCATCGATCTGCACCCAGGCCTGGCCCAGCGCATTGCGCAGTCGCATCAGCCGGTTGTAGGCCCCCACCATCCAGAAGGCGATCACCAGGATCAGCGCGAGCTCCAGCAGCCAGCCGCCCACATGGCCAACATGCGTCAGCTGCAGCCAGTTCGGCCAGGCGGCACTGGTCGCCGGCTCGCTGGCCGGATCCGATGCCGCCAACGCGCCTTGCCAGATTTCCGGCGCGAACAGGCTCATGCGAACGCGCCCTGGCCGCCTTTGCTGGCCCACCAGGCGGCAAAGCCCTGGGCCCGCAGCTCGCAGGCAGGGCACTGGCCACAGCCGTAGCCCCAGGCGTGGCGCTGGCTGCGGTCGCCGAGGTAGCAGGTGTGCGTGTGCTCGACGATCAACTCGTTCAGCTTCGCGCCGCCCAGTTGGTCACTCAGTTCCCAGGTCTGGGCTTTGGTCAGGAACATCAGCGGGGTTTCCAGCGTCATCGGCGTGTCCAGCCCCAGGCTGAGCGCGACCTGCATCGCCTTGAGCGTGTTGTCGCGGCAGTCCGGGTAGCCGGAGTAATCGGTCTCGCACATGCCGCCGACCAGCACCGACGCGCCGCGCCGGTAGGCCAGCGCCGCGGCAAAGGTCAGGAACAGCAGGTTGCGGCCGGGCACGAAGGTGTTGGGCAAACCGTTGGCCTGCAGCTCGATGGCGCGCGCATCAGTCAGTGCGGTGTCGGAAATCTGACCCAGCAGCGCCAGGTCCAGCAAGTGGTCGTCGCCCAGCTTGCCAGCCCACTGCGGGAACTGTTCGGCAATCTCGCGCCGCACCACCTGCCGGCATTCGAGCTCGACCTTGTGGCGCTGGCCATAGTCGAAGCCCAGCGTCTCGACACGCGCAAAACGCGACAGCGCCCAGGCCAGGCAGGCGGTGGAATCCTGGCCGCCGGAAAACAGCACCAGGGCATGGCGGGAAGACGGCTCGCTCATGTCATCAGCCCCTGATTTCGCCCTGGCCCAGCACCACCCATTTCATGGACGTGAGGCCTTCGAGGCCAACCGGGCCGCGGGCGTGGAACTTGTCGGTCGAGATGCCGATCTCGGCCCCCAGGCCGTATTCGAAACCGTCGGCAAAGCGGGTGCTGGCGTTGACCATCACGCTGGCCGAGTCGACCTCGCGCAGGAAGCGCATCGCGTTCGGGTGGTTCGTCGTCAGGATCGCATCGGTGTGGTGCGAGCCGTAGCGGTTGATGTGGGCGATGGCCTCGTCCAGGCCCTGCACCACCTTCACGCTGACGATGGGCGCCAGGTATTCCTCGGCCCAGTCGGCCTCGGTCGCGTCCGCCAGCCTGGCGCCAGGCACGGCAGCGAGGATCGCCTTGGCGGCCGAGTCACAACGCATCTCCACGCCCTTGGCCGCGAAGATCGCGCCGATCTGCGGCAGGAAGGCTGGCGCCGAAGCTGCATGCACCAGCAGCGATTCGGCCGCGTTGCAGGGGCTGTACTTCTGCGTCTTGGCGTTGTCGGTGACGACCAGCGCCTGCGCAATGTCGACCTCGGCGTCCACATAGACGTGGCAGTTGCCGTCCAGGTGCTTGATGACCGGCACCTTGGCCTCGGCGCTGATGCGCGCGATCAGGCCCTTGCCGCCGCGCGGGATGATCACGTCCACGTATTCAGGCATCGCAATCAAGCGGCCCACGGCGGCGCGGTCCGTCGTCTCGACGAGTTGCACGGCCTCAGGCGGCAGGCCGGCTTCGGACAGCGCGCGCTGCACCAGTTGCCAAAGCGCCAGGTTGGAATGGATGGCCTCGGAGCCGCCGCGCAGGATGCAGGCATTGCCGCTCTTGATCGCCAGCGACGCGGCCTCGATGGTCACGTTCGGCCGGCTCTCGTAGATCATGCCGAACACGCCCAGCGGCACGCGCATCTGCCCCACGCTGATGCCGGTGGGCCGGCGCTTCACGCCGGTGATCTCGCCGACCGGGTCCGGCATCGCCGCCAGTTGCTCGCAACCTTCGGCGACCGTGGCGATGACCTTGGGTGTCAGGCGCAGGCGGTCGACCATCGGCGCGGCAAGACCTGCGGCCTCGGCGGCAGCGATGTCCTTGGCATTGGCCGCGGCCAGCGGCTCGCCTGCTTCGCGCAGCAGCCGGGCCAGCGCGCTCAGCGCATCGTTCTTCACGCGGGTGCCGGCGCTGGCCATCGCGGTCGCGGCGGCGCGCGCCCCCACGCCCAGGTGGTCCATGTAGGCGGGAATGTCGTGCGGGGTCATACCGGGATTATCCCCGGCCGGGGCCGCTCGCGTTCAGCCCAGCCAGGCCAGCAGCGCCAGCCACAGCGGCGCGGTGCCCACGAAGGCAAGCGTGGACAGCACGTTGACCGCGGTGGTCTCGGCTTCCAGCGTGCGATACCGCTGGGCGAACATCATCGAGTTGCTGCCGGCCGGCAAGGCCGCCAGCAGCACCAGCACCGCCAGCGGCGTACCGGTCAGGCCAAAGCCCCAGTGGGCGACGCCCAGCACCAGCGCAGGCTGCAGCCCCAGCTTCAGCGCGCTGACGGCGATGGCGCCATCCAGGCGCTTGGGCAGGCCCAGGTAGGCCAGTGACATGCCGATCAGTGTCAGGCACAGCGGCACCACGGCCGAGCCCAGCATGCGCAGCACTTCGTCGACCGCTTCGGGCAGCGGCCAGCCGATGAGGTTCCAGGCCAGGCCAGCCAGCACCGGCAGCACGACCGGGTGGATCACCGCGTTGCGCAGCGTGCCCAGCAGCACATGGCCGAGGTGCGCGTCGGGTGCAGCGTGGGCACGCGCCAGGTCCAGCTCGACCAGCGTGGTGCAGACCAGCAGCAGGATCAGCGCATGCACGCTGACCAGCGTCAAATGCAGGCCCAGGCCAGCTTCGCCGAGCACGCCGGCGGCCAGCGGAATGCCGATCTGCACCGAGTTGCCGAAGGTCACGGTGACGGCCCGCACCGCGGGCGCCGCAACGGCCTGGCCGCTGCGGTCGCGCCGGGCGCGCTGCACGCCGTACACGGCCAGCATCAGCCCGGTCACCGGCACGAAAAACGCGGCCAGCATCGCCCAGGGCAGGTGCGCCAGGTCCACGCGCGCGGTGGTGCGGAAGAACAGCGCCGGCGCGAACAGGTAGAAGGCCGCGGCGGACAGGATGCGCGCCGGATCGTTGTCGGCCGTGCCTTCGCCCAGCCAGCGCAGGCGCCCCACGATCCAGCCCAGCGCCACCACCAGCACGATGGCCAGCAGCTTGTAGAGGATCGCCAGCGTCATGCCGCCGGCGTCATGCCTTGGCGGCGGCCTTCTTCGCCGGCGGCTTGGCTGCGCGCGGCTCGAACTCGAAGCTGACCTTGCCTTCCTTCTTGTCGTAGGCCAGGAAGGCCTTGAACTTGCGGCGGGTCTTGTTCGAGACGAAGTTCTCCAGCAGGTCGGTCTTGCCGGTCGTCAGCAGCTTGTGCACCTGCTCGCGCGCGACCGGCTGGGTCAGGATGACCTTGCCGGTCTTGAAGTCGCAGGTCACCGGCGCGCTGACCGCGTGTTCGCAGACATAGTTGCTGCCGTGCTCATAGACCTTGCCCTGGCACTTCGGGCAGGAACCCAGCGGCTCCTGGTCGCTGAAGTCCACCGCTTCGCCTTCTTCGGCCGCCTTGGCGTCTTCACCGAAGTCGAACTCCAGCTTCCAGTTCTTGGTCTCGTCGTCGAAGGCCAGCTTCAGCTCGGCAGTGAACGGCCAGCCGGCCTTGGAGCGGAAACCTTCCAGCGGGCCGATCTTCTTGTCGGCCAGGAACTGCTCGACCTCGGCCAGCTCGAAGCTGCGGCCGCCGGGGATCTTGGTGATCGAGAAGCCGCAGCCTTCGCTGTCGCCCGTCGAGCCGTCCGCCGGGCCGCTCCCAAGGGCGGCTCGGTCCCCTTGGGGGACCGGTCGCGTACCCGCGGCCGAGGGGCTGTCAGCCCTTCCGGTGCAGGTGAAACGGCGGTAGTTTTCCTTCACCACGCCGCCGCAGTTCGGGCACGGCGTCTTCAGCGTCGCATAGTCGCCAGGAATCGTGTCGCGGTCGTATTCCTTGGCCTTCTTGACGATGCGCTCGGCCATGTCGGCAATCGCCTTCATGAACTGTTCGCGCGAGAGCTTGCCCTGCTCCATCTCGGCCAGCTGGAACTCCCAGTTGCCGGTCAGCTCGGGCTTGGTCAGGTCTTCCACGCCCAGGCCGCGCAGCAGCGTCATCAGCTGGAAGGCCTTGGCGGTGGGCACCAGCTCGCGGCCTTCGCGCAGCATGTACTTCTCCAGGATCAGGCCTTCGATGGTCTGCGCGCGCGTGGCTGGCGTGCCCAGGCCCTTCTCGGCCATGGCCTCGCGCAACTCGTCGTCGTCGATCATCTTGCCTGCCCCTTCCATCGCGCTCAGCAGCGTGGCCTCGGTGTAGCGCGCCGGCGGCTTGGTGCGCAGCGCGACGACGTTCACGCCTTCGTTGCTGACCGTCTCGCCCGGCTGCACCGCGACCAGGTTGGCGTCCTCGTCCTGGGCTTCCTTGCCATAGACGGCCAGCCAGCCCGGGTTCACCAGCACCTTGCCGTTGGTCTGGAACGCATGCTCGGGGCCGGCGGCGGTCTTGACCTTGGTGATGCGGGTCGTGACCATGTATTCGGCCGCCGGATAGAAGACCGCGAGGAAGCGCTTGACGACCATGTCGTAGAGCTTGGCCTCGGCTTCGGTCAGCGCCTTGGGGGCCTGCAGCGTCGGGATGATGGCAAAGTGGTCCGAAACCTTGGTGTTGTCGAACACCCGCTTGAGCGGCTTGACGTAGCCTTCCTTCAAGCCCTTCCTCGCGTGCTGGGCCAGTGCCTGCAGCGGGCCTGGCAGGTCCTCGGTGGCGATCATCTGGAAGGTTTCCTTGACCACCGGCACATAGTCCTCGGGCAGGTAGCGCGAGTCGGTCCGGGGGTAGGTCAGCACCTTGTGCTTTTCATACAGCGCCTGCGCCAGGCCCAGCGTGGTCTTGGCGCTGAAGCCGAAGCGCGAGTTGGCTTCGCGCTGCAGGGTCGTCAGGTCGTACAGGCCCGGGCTGCTCTGGGTGCTGGGCTTGGCTTCTTCGGTGACCACGCCGGGCTGGCCGCGCACCGCATCGGCAATCGCCTTGGCTTCGGCTTCGTTCCAGAGGCGGTCAGGCCGGCGGTCCGACACGGGGATGTCGGCCAGCGCGCCACCACCGGCGGGGTCGTCCTTCTTGTACTTGGGGTCGAACCACTTGCCTTCGTAGTCGCCCGCGGCGGCGCCGAAGCCGGCCTTGATTTCCCAGTAGTCGCGCGCCACGTGCTTGCGGATCTTCTCTTCGCGCTCGACGACGATGGACAGCGTGGGCGTTTGCACCCGGCCGACCGTCGTCAGGAAGAAACCGCCGTCGCGCGAGTTGAAGGCCGTCATCGCGCGGGTGCCGTTGATGCCCACCAGCCAGTCGGCCTCGGAGCGGCTGCGTGCGGCGTCGGCCAGGCCCATCATCTGCTGATCGGAGCGCAGCTTGTCGAAGCCGTCGCGGATGGCTTGCGGCGTCATGCTCTGCAGCCACAGGCGCTGGATGGGCTTGTTGATCGGCGCCTTCGCGGTGCCGGCGTATTGCACGATGAGCCGGAAGATCAGCTCGCCCTCGCGGCCCGCGTCGCAGGCGTTGATCAGCGAAGTCACGTCCTTGCGCTTGACCAGCTTGACGACGGCCTGCAGGCGCGCCTTGGCCTTGTCGATGGGCGCGAGGTCGAAGTGCGGCGGCACCACCGGCAGGTTGGCAAAGCTCCACTTGCCACGCTTGACGTCGTATTCCTCCGGCGCCTTGATCTCCACCAGATGGCCAACCGCCGAGGTGACGACGTACTGCTCGTTCTCGAAGTGGTCGGCGGCTTTTTCGAACTTGCCGGAGACCGGCGTCAACGCACGCACGATGTCCTGCGCGACGCTGGGCTTTTCCGCAATGATCAGTGACTTGCTCATGTGTTCTTCGATTTCCACTCGGGCCGGATTCGGCCATGCCTACAATCCAGCGACTCGCGCGCCTGTGTGTACATGCGTATGCACGTGTACACGCGCGCACGCCCATGATTCCAATGTACCCAATGAAGCCTCGCACGCAAGCCAAGCCCGCCAACAACCCTGTCGCCAAGCCGAAGGGCCGCTCGCAAACGGCCGCGAAGGCGACGGCAGGGCCCTCCGCGAAAAGCAGCGGCAGGCGCATCCAGGTGCGCCGCAGTGGCGTGCATGGCAAAGGGGTCTTCGCGCTGCAGCCCATTGAACCGGGCGAGCGCCTGATCGAATACACCGGCCAGGTGATCGACTGGCCAGAGGCGCTGCGCCGCCACCCGCACGACCCGTCCAACCCCGAGCACACCTTCTACTTCCAGATCGAAGGCGGCAACGTGATCGACGCGCTGTACGGCGGCAATGCCGCGCGCTGGATCAACCATGCCTGCGACCCGAACTGCGAGGCCGACGAGCAGGATGGCCGCGTCTTCATCAAGGCCTTGCGGCCGATCGCGCCCGGCGAGGAACTGTTCTACGACTACGGCCTCACCATTGACGAGCGCTACACCCCGAAGCTGAAAAAACGCTACGAATGCCGCTGCGGCGCAGCCGATTGCCGTGGCACGATGCTGAGCCCGAAGACGCGCCAGAAGGCGTCCCGCCCATGAACGACGCCCCGCTGATTCCGCCGCCTCCTGCGCCCAACCCGGCCGACCGCCACAGCCTGTGGGGCATCCACGCGCTGTGGGAACAGCTGCTGCCGATGCTGCCTGAGCTGTCGATCGAGGTGGTGGACCACATCGAGTCGACCAACCAGGCGCTGATGGACCGGCTGCGCCACGCCGCACTGAAGGCCCAGGGCCGCGAGCTGCGGGCAGACGACCTGGCGCCTTCGCTGCTGGTGGCCGTGCAGCAGACCCAGGGCAAGGGCCGGCTGGGCCGCAGCTGGGAATCGGCACCGGGCAGTTCCCTCACCTTCTCGCTCAGCCTGCCGATCCACCGCGCCGACTGGTCAGGCCTATCGCTGGCAGTGGGCGTGGCAGCGGCCGAGGCGCTGGACCCGAACGGCCACGAGATCGGCCTGAAGTGGCCGAACGACCTGTGGCGCGTGGACGGCCCGGGCCGTGGCCGCAAGCTGGGTGGCGTGCTGATCGAGGCCTTGCAGGTCGGCGAACAGCGCTTCGCGGTGATCGGCATCGGCATCAACCTGCGGCCGCTGCACCTGCCGCAAAACGTGCAGGAAGCGATTGCCTCGGTCAGCGAATTCGAGCCGGACCTCTCGGCCCCGCAGGCACTGGCGCGCATCTGCCCCAGGCTGGCGCAACGCCTGCAGGACTTCGAGCGAGGCGGTTTCGCCGGCATCGCCGCCGCCTATGCGCAACGCGACCTGCTGCGCGGCCATGCGGTGACGACCACCGACGCGTCGTGCCCCGAAGGCGAATCGCTGGGCGTGGCGGAGGACGGCGCGCTGCTGGTGCGCTGCAACGGCGAAGTGCAGCGCATCGTCAGCGGCGAAGTCAGCGTGCGCCCGCTGGCCGCCGCGCCGCGCTGAGCGGCCGCCCCGGCGATGTTGCGCTGGCTGCTGGTCCTGCTTGTCGTGGCCAACCTGGCCGTCTGGGCCTGGACCCAACCGGTGATTGCCGAGAAGCTGGGCCTGCACGCACTGGACCCGCAGCGCGAGCCCGAGCGGCTGGCGCGCCAGGTCAATGCACAGGCGCTGCAGCTGTTGTCCAACGGCGCGGCCTCGGCCCCGGCACCCGCCGCGTCAACGGCGTCTGAAACAGCTGCAGCCACAGCGGCAACCATCGCCAGCGAACCGGCCAGCGCCAATGCGGTGTCAACCGCCGCGGCGGGTGCTGCCTGCCTGCAGGCCGGCCCGCTGAGCGACCAGGCCTATGGCGAGATGACGCGCCAGCTGCAGCAGCTCGGGCTGCGCAGCGACGGCTGGGTCGACATCCGGCGCGAGCTGCCCGGCCGCTGGGCGGTCTACATGGGCCGCTTTGCCGACGCAGACGCGCTGCAGAAGAAACTGGAAGAAGTGCGCAGGCTGCGGCTGCCGCACGAGGAACTGGTCAACCACGCGACGCTGAGCCCGGGGCTGACGCTGGGCCAGTTCAACAGCCAGGCAGAAGCCGAGGGCCGGTTGAACCAGCTGCAGCAGCGCGGCGTGCGCACTGCGCGCGTGGTCGCGCTGATCGAACCCGTCGTGCAGCACCAGCTGCGCGTGGAGACGCTGACGGCCGAGCAGGCCGGCAAGCTCAGGACCCAGAAGGCGGCGACGCCCTGGAGCGCTTGCGCGCCGGCTTGAGCCGCTGCCCAAGCGCCTGCAGCAAGAGCAGCGCCGCGAGCGCCGCCAGCTCGAAACCGTCCAACGCGCCGCCACCGGCCGATGAACCGCCAGCGCTGTTGCCGGTGCCGCCACTGGTCGCGCCGTCTTCGCTGGTCGCGGCCTCGCGGTCCTGGCCCAGCGCCACCGCCGCGCGCAGCTCGCTGGTGTCGATCTGCACCGCCGCCCAGTTCGGCGCCTGGTAGGCCTGTGACTGCGTGGTGAGCTGGGCGTAGCGCAGCGCCTGGTCGGCATCCAGGATGCCGGCGCCGCAGGTCGCGGTGGAGCAGACGCAGCGGCCCGGATTGGCCGCGCTGCAAGCGGCCATCAGCGCCGAGCCCACGTGTGGCCGGGCGCTGGCGCTCAGGCCTTGCAGCAGCCCGGCCGCGTCCAGGCCGGGTGCCAGCGACAGCATCTGCGCCGCCACACCCGCCACCACCGGCGCGGCAAAGCTGGTGCCGGTGTGCCGGCCGTAGCCGGGCAGGCCAGGCGTGGTGCTGCCGCTGTTGCCCAGCGTCAGCAGGCCGCCGTCGGTCAGCAGCGAGCCCCAACGGCCGCTCGTGTCGTCGCCGCCCACGGTGGCCAGCGCCAGCGCGCTGCCGAAGTTGGAATAGCTGGCCTTGAAGCCGTCGCGGTTCAGCGCGGCCACGCCCAGCACGTGCTGGCAGTTGGCCGGCCGGCTGGGGCTGGCGTGGTCGTTGCCACCGGCCGCGACCACCAGCACGCCCAGCGCCCAGAGTTCGTCGATGGCGCTTTGGTAGGCCGCGTTGCAGGCCGAAGCACCGCCGAAGCTGATGTTGACGACACGCGCTGGCGTCGGGTTGACCGGCGCCCATTCGGCGCAACCGCTGGCCATGTTGCCATCGGTCCAGCGTTTGCAGACCTGCAGGCCGGCGGCCCAGCGCATGCCGTCGACGATGTCGCTGACGGTCGCGCCGCACTTGCCGGCCACGCGCACCGGCAGGATGCGCACGCCCCAGTTCAGCCCGGCCACGCCCAGCGCGTTGTTGCTGCTCGCGGCAATGATGCCGGTCACCGTCGTGCCGTGCCAGCTGCTGCCTTGCAGGCTGCAGCTGCCAAAGCGGCCGGCGTCGGCCGATTGATCCGCGATGTCCACCCAGTCGCCGGGGTCGGACGGGTCGGCGTCGCGGCCGTCGCCGTCATTGGCGTAACCGCGGCCGGCGCTGGCGTCCCAGTCCGAAACCATGTCGTAGCCAGGCAGCAAGCGGGCGCTGTCGAATTCGGGATGGGCCGTGAGGCCGGTGTCCAGCACCGCCACCACCGGGCCGGCGTCGCCAGTGCTGCGCGACCAGGCGGTCTGCACGCCCGGCACGCCGCGCAGCCGGGCACTGAGCGGCAGGCTGTTGCTGCCGCTGACGGGCTGCAGCCACCACTGCTGGTCCTGGCCGCCGAACAAAGGATCGTCCGGCATGGTCAACTCGGCCTGCAGCCGCGGCTCCAGGGTGTCCGGCACGACCCAGGCGACCTCCGGCCGGGCGGCCAGCGAGGTTTGCCAGCGCGCCAGCGTGGCCGCGTCAGGCGGCGTGTCCCAGCGCAGGCGCTGCGCCGCGCGGCCCACCGGCTGCAGGCTGGGCGCACTGCCCTGTCGCGTCAGCCCGGTTGCGCCCATCAGCCTGGCCCAGCGCAGGCCATCGGCGCGCTTGAGTTCGGCCGCGCTCGGTCCGCCAGCCGAGTTGGCGACCTGGGCATCCGGCACGTCCAGCATCGCCTGGTGCGCAGGCGCGTCGCGCAACTGCACGATCAGACCGCGCACCGGCAGCGCCGTATTGGCGGCTTGCGCCCCGGCAGACAAACCCATCAGCAGCAGCCCGGCCAGGGCCCAGCCCGCCGCACAGCGTCGACTTCCACTCATGCACAACCCCGACATCGTGTTTTTTGACAGATGTCGGGATATCGGCCGGCCGCGGCCAAAACAAAGGGGCGGCGCGACCTGCCCGGCCGCGCCGCCCCTGAAGGCCTGTATTTCGTGAGCTCAGCCGCGGGTGCGGCGGCGCGGCAGGGCCAGGCCGATCAGCAGCAGCAGCGCGGCCCAGATGGGCGAGCCGGCGCCCCCCCCCCCGCCGCCACCGCCAGACGAAGAGACTGCAGCGACGGTGAAACTGAGGTCGGTGCTGCCGGTGTAGCCCCGGCTGTCGGTCACGGTCAAACGCACGGTGACGATCCCGGCGCCGGTCAGATTCATGGCAGCGGTTGCACCATTGGTGGCCCCGCTGAAGCTGGCCAACGTGTCTCCCGAAACCAGCTCCCACTGGTAGCCAACGATAGATGCACCATCCAGTGCGCTGGAGTTCGCACTGTCCAGGGTCAGCAAGTCGCCGACCTGTGGTGCAGTGTCCGACAGGCTGATGCGCGCGGTCGGCAAACCGCTGAGGATTTGCACCGACTGCTGGGTCGAAGCACTCGCCGAAGCGCTGTCGGTCACGGTCAGGCTCACTGTGACGGTGCCGGCAGTTTGCGCGGTAAAACCGAAGGTGGCGGCAGATGTGTCGCTCACGTCGCCAATCAGCGTGTCACCGCTTACCACGCTCCAGCTGTACCCGGTGATGCTGCGCCCCGCCGACGCGGTCGAACCGCTGGCATCCAGCGTGACGGCGGTCCCCGGCTGCACTGCGGTGGCCGACGCACTGATCACGGGCGTGGGCAAGACAGCCGCCACGGCCGCGTTGACGGCAGCGGCAGCGTTCAGCATGCCGGCACCGCAGGTGCTGGTCGTGCAGTAGCACTCGGTTTGCGCGGTTGAACTGGGCGCGAGACAAGCGCTCACACCCGTGCCTGCGCCGCTGCTGGGGAACGTGGTTGCCGTGCTGCGGATCGTGCTGCGGATGTCCGCAGGCGTCATCGAGGGCTTCGCCGACAGCATCAGGGCGGCCGTGCCCGCGACCAGCGGTGCCGAGAAGCTCGTGCCCAGCGCATAGTTGGTTGCGTCGGTGTAAGTGTTGGTGCCGGGACCCTGGGTGCCGGCATTGGTGCTGCTCAGCATCGAATACAGGCAAGGGCCAGAAGCATTGACGCAATTGCCGGCCGGCGCCGAGATGGCGACCTCGGGGCCAAGGTCCGAGAAACCGGACTTGGTGCCAGCATGCCGCAGACCGGCCACCGCGATCACACCACTGCAGTTGGCAGGCACACCAACGGCAAGACCATCATTCCCGGCAGCCACCACGATGCTTGCGCCGGCGGCCGTCACCTCGGCGATGACCTCGACGTAAGCCGCATCGCAAGTGCCGGCGCTGCCCAGGCTCATGTTGAGCACCTTGGCTGGATGGGTGTTGGTCGGCACGCCCGTCACGGACAGACCTGCCGCCCAGCGCATCGCGTCGATGATGTCGGAGTCGTAACCGCCGCATTTGCCCAGCACGCGCACCGGCAGCAGCATCACGTTGGGCGCGGTACCGGCCATCCCAATGCCGTTGTTGGCCGAGGCACCGACCAGGCCCGCGGTCTGGGTGCCATGCCAGGAACTGGCTTCCGCACCACAGCCCTTGAAGGTACCGGACGCATCTTCAGCCGATGTGACCCAGTCGCCAGGATCGCTCGGGTCGCTGTCGCGGCCGTTGCCGTCATTGCCCGTGGCGCTGTCGCTGATGAAGTCGTAGCCCGGCAGGATCTTGGCCGTCAGGTCCGGATGATCCGGTCGGATGCCGGTGTCCAGCACCGCTACCACGATGCTACTGCTGCCCATCGTGACGTTCCAGGCAGCTTCGGCATTGATGGCCGACTTGACCGTGCTGTCCGGCGTGTGCAGGTACCACTGTCCAGCGGTCAACGAATTGGTGGTTTGGCCCGTCGGGTACAGCGGGTCGTTCGGGGCGGTCAATGCGCGGCGCCGACCATCCACCACAGCCCATTCGACTTCCGAATCCGCCGCCAGTTTGGCTGCAAGCGCCTCGCTGCCCATCGCGGTCGACGTCATGATCTGCATGCGCTCGTTCATGATGCGTCCGTCGGCCAGCGACGCAATGCCGAGCCGTCTGGCCAACGTGTACGCAGCCTGCGGACCGGCCTGGGCTGCGGCAGCGGAGCCGGCGGAGAGGATGCTGCTGCGCGACAGCACGCTGGCGCCGGACTTGAATTTGACGATCACCCTTGCGGCCGCGGCCGGCACAGTGACACCGACGCCGCGCGGCACACCCTGCTCGGCCGCGCGGGCCGGCAGCGTCGCCACCGCCGCCAGCAGCACCGCCGCGGAGCAGGCCAGCCAGGCCTTGTGTGTCCAGTTCGTCCAACCCGTGTGGTTCATGGCAGTCATCCGGCAAAGGGCAGCAGCGTGCCGCGGCAAAAGAGGGTGAAGTCTAGACGTTTCGAAGTAAACGACTCGTTGCTGATTGCGTCTACGGCGCCCACAAAAAAAACCCCTCGCAAGGGGCTTTTCGACTTACAGCCGACATCACCGGCGCAAGGCGGACCGCAGGGCCAGCGCCGGGCCGCTCCCAAGCGGCCCCGCTACCCGCCCGGCGGGTGGCTTCGCGTATTCGCGAAGCCGGGTGCTCAAGCCACCACGCGGACCATTTCGAGGCACTTGTTCGAGTAGCCCCATTCGTTGTCGTACCAGGCCACGACCTTGACGAAGGTCTTGTCCAGCGCGATGCCGGCGTCGGCGTCGAAGACCGAGGTCATCGGCTCGCCGCGGAAGTCGGTCGAGACGACCTTGTCCTCGGTGTAGCCGAGCACGCCCTTCATCGCGCCTTGCGACGCGGCCTTCATGGCGTTGCAGATGTCTTCGTAGCTGGCTTCCTTGACCAGCTCGACGGTCAGGTCGATCACCGAGACGTCGGAGGTCGGCACGCGGAAGGACATGCCGGTCAGCTTCTTGTTCAGCTCCGGGATCACCACGCCCACGGCCTTGGCAGCGCCGGTGCTCGACGGGATGATGTTTTCCAGGATGCCGCGGCCACCGCGCCAGTCCTTGTTCGACGGGCCGTCCACGGTCTTCTGCGTGGCGGTGGTGGCGTGCACCGTGGTCATCAGGCCGCGCTTGATGCCGAAGCTGTCGTTCAGCACCTTGGCAACCGGTGCCAGGCAGTTCGTCGTGCACGAGGCGTTCGAGACGATGGCCTGGCCGGCGTAGGTCTTGTCGTTCACGCCATAGACGAACATCGGCGTGTCGTCCTTCGAAGGCGCCGACAGGATGACCTTCTTCGCGCCGGCCTTCAGGTGGGCTTCAGCGGTTTCCTTGGTCAGGAACAGGCCGGTGGATTCGATGATGACGTCGGCACCGACCTCGTCCCACTTCAGCTCGGCCGGGTTCTTCACCGCGGTCAGGCGGATCTTCTTGCCGTTGACGATCAGCGTGCTGCCTTCGACCGCGACCTCGCCCTTGAAGCGTCCATGCACGCTGTCATGCTTCAGCATGTAGGCCAGATAGTCAGGTTCCAGCAGATCGTTGATGGCAACGATTTCGATGTCACTGGCGAAGTTCTGCACCGCAGCGCGGAACACCATGCGGCCGATGCGGCCGAAGCCGTTGATACCTACCTTGATGGTCATGAGATGCCTCTTGATCTGAGTTGTGAAGAAGTGAACGTGAACGCAATGGGCAACCCACCCCTGCCGGCTCAGGCAGGGGATGCTGCCGGTGTCACTTGCCCAGCACCTTGCGCACCGTCAGCGCAAGGTTGTCGGCGGTGAAGCCGAACAGCTTGAACAGCACGCCGGCCGGGGCGGATTCGCCAAAGCGGTCCAGGCCGACGACGGCGGCGCAGCCGTATTTCCACCAGCCGTCGGTCACGCCGGCTTCGACGGCGATGCGCGGCAGCTTGGCCGGCAGCACCGAGAGCTTGTAGGCCATGGGCTGGCGGTCGAAGACGGTGGTGGACGGCATCGAGACCACGCGCACCGCGATCTTGGCCTTGGCCAGCTCGGCCTGTGCGGCCATGGCCAGCTGCACTTCGGAGCCGGTGGCGATGATGACGGCCTGGGCGGCCTTCTTCATGCCGATGTCTGACGGCTCGGACAGCACATAGGCGCCCTGGGTGATGACGTCGGCGTCGACCTTCTGCGTGTACTGCAGGTTCTGGCGCGACAGCAGCAGCGCGCTCGGGCGGTGCTTGTTGGCCAGCGCCATGGTCCAGGCGACGGCGGTTTCCATCGTGTCGGCCGGGCGCCAGACGTCCAGGTTGGGGATCAGGCGCAGGCTGGCGGCGTGTTCGACCGACTGGTGCGTCGGGCCGTCTTCGCCCAGGCCGATGGAGTCGTGGGTGAACACGTGCACCACGCGCAGCTTCATCAGCGCGGCCATGCGGATGGCGTTGCGGCTGTAGTCGCTGAAGGTCAGGAAGGTGCCGCCGTAGGGGATGTAGCCGCCATGCAGCGCCACGCCGTTCATGATCGCGGCCATGCCGAACTCGCGCACGCCGTAGTTGATGTGGCGGCCCAGCTGGCCGGCTTCGTTGCGCGCCGGCTGGCCGTCCTTGCCAAAGCGCAGCGCGGGCGTGCTCTTGGTGTTGGTGAGGTTGGAGCCGGTCAGGTCGGCCGAGCCGCCCAGCAGCTCGGGCAGCGCGGCAGTGAAGAATTCCAGCGCGATCTGGCTGGCCTTGCGGCTGGCCACGGTTTCGGCCTTGTCGTGGGCGGAGGCGACGGCGTCGACCGCGGTCTCGGCGAAGTTCTCCGGCAGCTCGCCGGCCATGCGGCGGGTGAACTCGGCTGCGGCTTCGGGGTAGGCAGCGGCGTAGGCGGCGAAGCGGGCGTCCCACTGGGCGTTGGCCGCTGCACCGGTTTCGGTGGCGTCCCAGGCGGCGCGCACGTCTTCAGGCACGCTGAAGGGCTCGTGGGGCCAACCCAGCGCTTCGCGGGTCAGCTTGATCTCGTCGCCGCCCAGCGGTTCGCCGTGGGCCTTGGCGGTGCCGGCGCGGTTGGGCGAGCCCTTGCCGATGGCGGTCTTGCAGATGACCAGCGTGGGCTTGTCGCTGCTGGCCTTGGCAGTGGCAATCGCCTTGTCGACCGCGCCGACGTCATGGCCGTCCACCGGGCCGACGACGTTCCAGCCGCAGGCCTTGAAGCGCTGGGCGGTGTTGTCGATGAACCAGGGCGCGACCGGGCCGTCGATCGAGATGCCGTTGTCGTCGTACAGCGCGACCAGCTTGTTCAGCTTCCAGGCGCCGGCCAAGGCCACGGCTTCATGGCTGATGCCTTCCATCAGGCAGCCATCACCCATGAAGACATAGGTGTGGTGGTCGACGATTTTCAGCTCGTCCTTGTTGAACTCGGCCGCCAGCAGCTTCTCGGCCAGCGCCATGCCCACCGCGTTGGTGATGCCCTGGCCCAGCGGGCCGGTGGTGGTTTCCACGCCTGGCGTCACGTCGACTTCCGGGTGGCCCGGGGTCAGGCTGTGCAGTTGGCGGAAGTTCTTCAGCTCTTCGATGGACAGCGCGTAACCGGTCAGGTTCAGCAGCGCGTACAGCAGCATCGAGCCGTGGCCGTTGGACAGTACGAAGCGGTCGCGGTCGGCCCACTTCGGCGCCTTCGGGTTGTGCTTCAGGTGGCGGCCCCACAGGGCCTGGGCCATCTCGGCCATGCCCATCGGCGCGCCGGGGTGGCCGGAATTGGCCTGCTGCACCGCGTCCATCGCCAGCGCGCGGATCGCGTTGGCCATCTGGGGGTGCTCGGTACGGGCGCTGACGGGGGAGGTGTCGAGGGGCATGCTGGGTCCGTGTCGGGGGAAGGGCCGGGAAAATGCGAGGAGCGCCGGTATCAGCGGCGGGCCGCCTGGCGCCTTGGTGAGCGCGCTGATGGGCCTGTAAACGACGCGCTGGACTCCCGGATCTGTCGGGAGCGCCGAGCCGTGCAGCGGTGGATTTTAGCGGGGCCGGATAATCCCGACCCCATGCACGGCCTGCACCTGACCGCCGACCTGCGCGGCTGCCCCGCCGGCGCAGCCGCGATGACCGATCCCGACACCCTGCGCGCGCATTGCCGCGCCGCGGTGCTGGCGGCCGGTCTGCAGCCGGTCGGCGAGCTGTTCCACCGCTTCACGCCACTGCCGGAAAGCACGGCACCGCCTGGTGTCACAGGCGTGGTGCTGCTGGCCGAATCCCACCTCGCGGTGCACACCTGGCCCGAACTCGGCGCGGTGACGCTGGACGTCTACGTCTGCAACCTCGGGCAGGACAACAGCGCCCGCGCCGAGGCCTTGATGGCGGCGTTGATCGTGGTGTTCCAGCCGGCGCAGCAAGCGCTGCAACGCCTGCACCGAGGCGACGCCCGCTGACGCACAAGGCGCAAGTGCGCCGTCGTCCGACACGCGCGGGCCCGTTGGCCGCCTAGACTGGCGAATGGTGGCGCAGCAGTCAGGCGCCGGCTTCCCAATTGCGCTCCAGGAGTTGCCATGACGCTTTCGCCCCACACCGCCTTCCGCCAGCTGCTGCCGCTGGCCTTGAGCAGCCTGTTCGCCGTGCAAGGCGGCGCGGCACTGGCTGCCCAGGCCGAGGCCAGCTTCGATTTCGGCCAGTCGCACCCCTACCTCGGCTTTGGCGCCCAGGTCTGGCTGAACGACAACAAGCCCGAGCAAAGCACGCAGATGCTGCGCGACCTGCACGCACGCTACGTGCGCGTGGGCCTGGCGCCGAAAATCCTGCTGAACCAGCTGCGGCCTGGCATGTCGGTGCAGGACGGGCTGAAGCTGATCAAGGCCAATGACAGCGAACAGCAGCGCCAGCGACTGACGCGTTTCGGCGAGCAGATGAAGCAGCTGGGCATCCAGATCCACCTGATCTTCTGGCGCATGCCCGAGCCCTGGGCCCGCTACGACACACAGCGCAAGAGCGGCTCCAAGGACCGCTCGACCTTTGCGGACCCGGCGCGGGTGACGGACTACGCCAACCTGGTCACCGCGCAAATGGTCTACCTGCGCGGCCTGGGCATCACGGCCGACGCGGTGGAGCTGACCAACGAACCGCACGGCGCCTGGAGCACGCTCTACACCCGCGAGGACTATGCACGCCTGGTGCAGGCGGCCAGGGCCGCGATGCAGCAGAACGGCCTGGGCGAGGTCAAGATCGCCGGGCCGGGCGTGAACCTGAAGCAGTTCGACCACTACATCGGCGCGCTGCAGCAGGCCAAGGCGACCGACGACCTGGGCTACATCTCGGCCCACGTCTACGAGAACCCCGAGTTGCTCAGCGACCCGCGCCAGCCCGGCATGGCCAGCTTCCTGGGCCGCGGCCATTTCGGGCCCATCGTCATCACCGAATTCGGCGCGCAGGACGGCAAGGCCAAGGTCGGCGCGCGCAGCTTCGCGGTCACCGAGCCGGCCTACGGCCTGAGCGCCATCGCGCAGGCCGGGCTGCTGCTGAACAATGGCGCCAGCGCGCTGATCTACTGGCAGCTGAAGGACTTCAACTGGGGCACGCAAGGCCACGGCCTGCTCAGCGAAGACGGCCAGCGCCGGCCGGTGGCGCAGGCGCTGCAGACCATCGTCGCGCCGCTGCCGGCAGGGGCGAAGATCGCCGCGGTGCAAGGCCGAATGCCCGCCGGCCTGGTGGCCACCGCATTCCAGACCCCGCAAAACAGCTACCTGATGATCAGCAACAGCAGCGACGAACCCCACCAGCTCAATGCCCGCCTGCAGGGCGGCAGCGGCCACTGCGGCAAGATCGCGCAGACGCAGGTCTGGCGGACCGGTGGTGAAGGCGGCGGCGCGGTGAAGGCACCCGAGGTCAGCGACTGCACCGTCAAGGCCGGCATCGGGCCGGGCAGCGCGGTGCTCGTGGTGCTGCAGTGAGTTCGACGGCAAGCGCGCCCCGCGCCCTGATCCTCGCCGCCGGCCGAGGTGAACGCATGCGGCCCCTGACCGATGCCACCCCCAAGCCGCTGCTGCTGGTGCGCGGCAAGCCGCTGATCGAATGGCACCTGGCAGCGCTGGCCGCGGCCGGCGTGCGCGAGGTGGCCATCAACACCGCCTGGCTGGAGGACCAGTTCCCGGCCGCCCTGGGCGACGGCAGCCGCTGGGGCCTCAGGCTGCACTATTCGATGGAAGGCCGTGACCACGGCGGCGCGCTGGAGACCGCCGGCGGCATTGCCAAGGCCTTGCCGCTGCTGGCGCCGCAGGGCAACGAGCCCTTCTGGGTCGTCTCCGGGGACGTGTTCCTGCCCGGCTTTCCGTTCGACGCGGCCGATGCGGCGGCCTTCGCCGCCAGCGCGCTGTCCGCCCAGCTCTGGCTGGTGCCCAACGCGCCGCACCATCCGCGCGGCGACTTCGGCATCAGCCCCGAAGGCCTGGCAGTGGCCGATGCGCCGGAGCGCCACACCTGGGCCAGCGTCGGCCTGTTCCGGCCAGCCATGTTCACCGACATCCCGCCCGGCACCAGGCTGGCGCTGCGACCCAAGCTGGACGCCGCCATCGCAGACGGCCGCGTCGGCGCCCGGTTGTGGCCGGGGCCGTGGACCGATGTTGGCACGATCGAGCGGCTGGACGCGCTGAACCGCTGAGTTTGCGCGGCCGGCACCGGGCCGCCCGGCAGGTGGTCTTGCGTACCCGCGAGACCGGGTGCCCCAGTCACGCTCAGTCCGCCAGCTTGCCGGTGATTTCCTCGATGCGCGCCATCACCTCAGGCGTCAGCTTGTCGGCAATCGCCAGCGCGCCGAGGTTGCTCTGCAGCTGCGAGACCTTGGACGCGCCGGTGATCACCGAGCTGACATGCGGGTTCCGGGTCGCCCAGGCGATGGCCAGTTGCGCGGTGGTGCCGCCGAGTTCCGCGGCAATCGGCGCGAGCTGCTGCACCGCGGCGTTCTTGACGGCATCGGTCAGGCCCTCGCGCAGGAAGCCCATGTCCTGCAGCGCGCCGCGCGAATCGGCCGGTACGCCGGCGCTGTACTTGCCGGTGAGCAGGCCCGAAGCCAGCGGGCTCCAGGTCGTCAGGCCCAGGCCGATGTCGTCGTAGAGCCGGGCGTACTCCTGCTCCACCTTGCGGCGGTGGAACAGGTGGTACTGCGGCTGCTCGACCACCGGCTTGTGCAGGTGATGGCGCTCGGCAATGTCCCAGGCGGCGCGGATCTCGGCCGCGCTCCACTCGCTGGTGCCCCAGTACAGCGCTTTGCCCTGGGTGATCATGTCGCTCATCGCGTGCACGGTCTCCTCGATCGGCGTGTTCGGGTCCGGCCGGTGGCAGTAGACGAGGTCCAGGTGCGCCAGGCCGAAGCGCTGCAGCGAGCCGTCGATGGCCTGCATCAGGTACTTGCGGTTCAGCGTGTTCTTGCGGTTCACCGGCCCATGCTGGCCCGGCAGGCCCCAGAAGAACTTGGTCGAGACGACATAGTCCAGCCGGTTCCAGCCCAGCTTCTTCAGCGCCTGCCCCATCACGGTTTCGCTCTCGCCGGCGGCATAGGCCTCGGCGTTGTCGAAGAAGTTGACGCCGGCATCAAAAGCCGCGGCCATCATCTCGACGGCGGCATTCACATTGACCTGGTTGTGGTAAGTGACCCACGAACCCAGCGACAGCTCGCTGACTTGCAGGCCGGCGCGGCCCAGGCGGCGATAACGCATGAGGATCTCCTGATGGATTTGGAATGAGCTGCGCAGCTTATCCAGCCGCGCCAACCTTGTTCACTCCAGTGGCACCGAGAAAAACCGGTAGCCGCCCTCGCCAGCGGTCTTGGTGGCATACATCGCGCGGTCGGCATTGGCCATGATGTCGCTGGCGGTTTCGCCGTCATGCGGGTAGCGGGCGATGCCGATGCTGGCGTCGACCTGCAGCTGCTTGCAGCCGTGCGGCACCGGCAGGCGGATCTCGTCGAGCAGCTTCTCTGCGATCAGGGCCACGTGCAGCGGGTGGGCCGAGGTGTCCAGCAGCACGACGAACTCGTCGCCGCCCAGGCGGGCCACGGTGTCGGCCTGGCGCATCGCGGCGTGCAGCCGCTGGGCGATGATTTGCAGCACCACGTCGCCGGCATCGTGGCCGTGCTGGTCGTTGACCTGCTTGAAGTTGTTCAGGTCGATGAACAGCAGGCAGACCGCTTCGCCATTGCGCCTGGCCTGGGCCAACGCGTGCGCCAGCCGGTCCTGGAACAGCCGGCGGTTCGGCAGGCCGGTCAGCATGTCGTGGTGCGACAGGTGCTCCAGTTCCTGCTGCTTGGTCGTCAGGTCGGCCAGCTGGCGCGTGATCTGCACCTGCATCTGCTGGAAACGGCGCGCCAGCGAACCGATCTCGTCATTGCGGCGCAGCGGCAGGTCGCCCGGCGTCTCGCCAGCCGCGAAACGCCGCGCGGCCTCCGACACGGCATTGATCGGCCGGGTCAGCGCCTGCGCCAGCGCCGCAGCCACCAGCAATGACACCAGCCCCAGCCCCAGCACGATGCGGGTGATGGCCTGGCCCAGCGGCTGCGACTGGGCCAGCACCTGCGCCAGCGGCTGGGCCAGGCCCAGCACCAGCCGGTTCTCGTTGGCCGGGGACTCCAGCGGCAGCGCGACAAAGGCCGCGACCAGACCGGCCTGCGGCGGGCCGCCGGGCTCGGCGTCGCCATCGACATCGAACACCACATGCTCGCTGCGCCCGTTGACCACCGGCGCGGTGGCTGCAAACTCGTCCTGCAGCAGCACGCGGCGGCCGCGGTCGAAACCGAAGGTCTTGCTGCTGTCGGGATGGATCAGGATGTCGCCGCCGCCATTGGCCAGGTACAGCGCGAAGGCCTCGGGCAGGTCGGCTGCCAGCAGCGCGAACATGCTGTTCAGGTCCACGTTGACGACGACCACGCCAATCGCCTTGCCGGCCGCATCGATCACCGGCATGGCCTGCTGCAGCGCCGGCTGGTCGAAGCCGGCCGCGGTGCCGCTCTCGTGGTTGATGGTGATGCGCGACAGGTAGGTCGCGCCGGCCGGCATCTGCAGGGTTTCGGCGACGTAGGCGTAGTGGCCCTTCTCCTGCAGCGCATCGCCCAGCACGCGAACGGGCGATGCGCCGCGGCGATCCATGCGCACCCGCTCCAACCCATGCTCGCTGGCGGAAATGAGCCGCAGCTGCAGGTAGGACGGGTTGGCCGTCATCACGCCGCCGAACAGCGAGGCCAGGCGGTCGGCATCGGCCGCGTCGCCACGCTGCAGCACGGTCAGCGTGGCCGGGTGGTTGACCAGAACCTGCAGGTTGCGCGTGATTTCTTCGCGCGTCTGCGTGATGCGACGCGCCAGCACCTGGGTGGACGTGAGCAGCTCGTTGCGCGCCGAGACCACCTGCAGGCTGCGGCTGGCCTGGTAGGCGTAGAACCCGGTCAGGCCCGCAGCGCAGAGCCCCACCAGCGCGAGCACCAGCGCCAGCCGGCCGGCAATGCCCAGCCTCAGGCGTGATCGCCGTGGCGGCGCGATGGCGGACGGTGGCGACGCGGCCGCACCGAGCCCCGATGGCAGACCCGGCGGCTGCAGCACCGCGGGCGACGCCAGCGCCGCCGTCTCGCTGTGCGGTGACGGGTCTGCCGTCATGGGGCGAGCACCCGGGACGCCCGGTCGCCCGAGACGATGCGCGCCCACAAGGCATTGCGGCGCTCCTCGTTTTCCACGGGCTCCAGCCACAGCAGCTTGTCGCCCGGCCGCTCCACCGGCGAAGCCTGCACGGTGCAGCCCAGGCCCTGGCGCGTCATCAGCAGGCGCGACGGTTCGGGCTCCAGCAGGTGGTCGATCCAGGCATGGGCCAGCGCCGGGTCGCGTGCGCCACGGGTCACGGCCCAGCAGTCCAGCCAGGCCAGTGCGCCTTCCTTCGGAATGACGTAGCCCACGTCCAGCCCGGCCTGCCGCACCAGCTGCAGCTGCTGGCTGCCGTAATTGGCGAACATCAGCCAGGCCTGGCGGCGCTTGAACATGGCCACGGACTCCTCGGGCTGGGTGTAGAACCCGGCCACGTTGCGGCGCAGCGCGATCAGCCTGTCCACCGCCCTGGGCCACTGCGCCTCGCTGAGGTGGAACGGGGTCTTCAGGCCCAGCGCCTGCGCGGCCAGCGAGAAGTTGTGCGAGCCGTCGTTGTAGGCCAGCACCCTGCCCTGGTAGCGCTCGTCCCACAGCGCGGTGATGGAGCTGGGCGGGTCCAGCACGCGCACCCGGTCATAGATCAGGCCCATCTCGGCATAGGCATAGGGCACGCCGTAGAGCCGGCCGCCCTGCACCAGCCCGGGCAGCGAAGCGGCGTCGCGAAAGCGCGGCAACTGGCGGCGGCGGTTGGGCAGCGCGTTGGTGTCCAGCGGCAACACCAGTTCCTGGCGGATGTAGCGCTGCAGCTCGGCAGTGTTGGCGGCAAAGACGTCGAAGTCCTGCGCGTGGTTGTGGGTCAGGCGCTGCCACAGCACGGTATCGGAATCGACCACGCTCACCTCGACCCTGGCGCCGCTGCGCTGCTCGAAGGCTGCGACCACTTCCGGTTCGGCGTAGCCAGGCCATGCCAGCACCCGAAGCTGCCTGCCAGCGGCGCGGACCCGTGGCGACACGGCGGCGCCTAGCACCGCACCCGCCACACAGATCTGCCGACGACTCCACCCGCGCTTCGCCATGTGCACCTCGCCCGCATCCTACTGCTGGCGGATGCCGCTGCGTTTAGCCGACTTGCGCACTGCGCGATTCCGTGAACCACTCGCCTTTCTTCAATGCGTCACCGGGGTGACGCAAGGCGCGTGGCCGTCACCAGCCCCCGCCCCGCCTGCCAGCCCAGCGTGAAGGCTTCCTCGAACACGGAGTAGCCGGCCAGGTCGGCATGGGCGAAGCGCAGGCGGCCGGCGGCCTGGCGCAGTGCCTCGCGCGCCGGCTGGCTGCGGGTGCCGGGCACGGGGATGCTCATCGCGTGGCCCCAGCGCATCAGGTCGGCCTGCTGAAGCTTGGACGCCAGGTCCGGGTGCAGCGGCGCGAGCTGGCGCACGATCTCTGCCGTCCAGTGCTCGGCACTGCCGGCCAGCAGTTCGGGGCGACGGGTCTCGGGCAGCGCGCAGTAGGCGGTGAGCAGTTGCGGGCCGGCCAGGCCGGTGTCGGGGCGCAGGCTCTGGTGCTGCGCGTCCACGTAGCCCAGCGACAGACTGCTGCCGGCCGGCGCGAAAGCCACGTTGTCCCATGAAGACGGGGCGCCGAGGCGGTCCAGCAGTGGCGCTTTCAGCAACAGATTGGCCACCAGCCAGGGCGCGTAGCGGGTACCCGCCGCGGCCTGCTGCAGCGCGCTGACGAGCGGCGCGTCCAGCCCGGCCACGACCCGGTTGGCGATGAACAGCGGCAGCGCGAGCACCACTGCGTCGGCCGTCCAGACTTCGGCCTGGCCTGCAGCTTCGTCCCAGGCCAGCACCTGCACGCCATGCTTCTGCAGCTCGACCCGCAGCACGGTGCGGCCGGTGCGCAGCCGCGGCTTCAGCGGCTCGGCCAGTTCGCGCACCAGCCAGGCGTTGCCTTCAGGCCAGGTGAACACGGCGTCGCGCTCGGCACTGTCGTCGCCAGGCGCGTGGAAGCCGTGCCGGCTGGCGAAGTAGTGCAGACCGGCCCAGGCGGAGACGGTGTGAATGCCGGCGCCGTAGTCATCGCGGCAGCAGTAGTCCAGGTAGCCGAGCAGGCGTGCGTCGTCCAGGCCATTGGCGGCGAGCCAGGCGTCGAAGCGCTGCGCGTCCAGTGCGGCATGACCGGGCGACCAGCGCACGCGGTGCGTGGGCAGCGCAAAGCCGAGTTCGCGTTGCGCCTGGTCCACCAGCGCGGCGAAGCGGCGGTACTGCGCCAGCGTGGCCGGCCGCCCTTGCGCGGAGGGCAAAAGCCCATCCTGCCAGGCGCCGTCGATGAACAGGCGCTCCTGCGGGCTGTGGCAAAGGTAGCGTTCGTTGGCATGCACGCCGGAAGAATCCGAGCGCAGCAGGCCGATGTCATGCAGCCAGGCACTGACTTCGTAGGTGCTCTCACCCGGCACCGGCAGGTAGTGCGCGCCCAAGGGGCAAGCGAGGCCGGCGACCGCGTGGCCCCGGCTGTTGCCGCCAGCATGGTCTTCCAGCTCCAGCAGCTGCGCATCCGCATGCCCGGCCTGGTCCAGCGCACGCAGTGCCGACAGGCCGGCCACGCCACCGCCCATCACCAGCACGCCCGCGCGGCGCTGCACCGCAGCCACCGGTAACGAGCCGGACTTCAGAGTTCGCAGGCGGTGGCCACGCTCGAAGGACGCGCCGACCCAGCGCGTATCTGGCGCCTCCCGCGTTCGTTCGCATCCGCTGAGCCAAGGCAGCGCGGCGCCGACCAGCAATGAGCGCCGCCGCAACGAACTCATTGATGCACCTGCCCCCACTCTTCCTCGAAGGTCTGCACCAGCACTTGGTTGGACAGCCGGTTCGGCTCGGCGGGCACGCGCGCCATGTCGGGCGGGAAGTCGAACAGCGCGGGCAGGCCCGGCAGCGTCAGGAAGCGCAGGCCGACGGGCAGCGCGGTGGGTGGGTGCCACGGCCGGCGGCTGGCGAGGATGTAGCCCCATTCGCCGAAGCTGGGCACGTGGGCGTGGTACGGCGTGATGGTCAGGCCCGCGGCCTCCAGCGTGCTGGCCACCGTCCAGAAGCTCTTGCGCGCGATCAGCGGCGAGGTGGTCTGCACCACGGCGTAGCCGCCCGCGGCCAGGTGCTGGTCCACCAGTTCATAGAAGCTGGTGGTGTAGAGCTTGCCGAGCGCGAAATTGCTGGGGTCGGGGAAGTCGATGACGATGACGTCGAAGCTCTCGGCGTGCGAGGCCAGCCAGCCGAAGGCGTCGTCGTTGACGACCTTCAGCTTGGGCGAATTCAGCGAGTTCTGGTTCAGCGCCGTGAGCAGCGGCTCGGTGCGGAACAGCTGCGTCATCTTCGGGTCCAGGTCCACCAGCGTGACCTGCTCGACCGAGGGGTACTTCAGGATCTCGCGCGCGGCCATGCCGTCGCCCCCGCCCAGCACCAGCACGCGCCGAGGCCCGCCCTGCGCGGCCATGGCCGGGTGCACCAGCGCCTCGTGGTAGCGGTACTCGTCCTTGGAGTGGAACTGCAGGTTGCCGTTCAGGAACAGCCGGATGCCGGCGCGGCTGCGGGTGACGACCACGCGCTGGTAGGCGCTGGTCTCGCGCAGCAGGATGGCCTCACCGTAGAAGCGGTCCTCGGCCCAGGTGGTCAGCTGCTCGGCACCGGCCATGGCCGCGAGCAGCGCCAGCAGCACGCCGGCACAGGCCAGCGCATGCGCGCGCCAGGCCCGCAGCTGGGCGCGGAACATCCACAGCGCCCAGACGGCCACCACCGCGTTCAGCAGGCCGAAGAAGATCCCCGTGCGGATCAGCCCCAGGTGCGGCACCAGCAGCAGCGGGAAGGCCACGGCGACGACCAGCGCGCCCAGGTAATCGAAGGTCAGCACCTGCGAGACCAGGTCCTTCAGGCCGTAGCGCTGGCTGAACTGGCGCTTCAGGATGCGCATGACCAGCGGAATCTCCAGCCCGACCAGCACGCCCACCAGCCCGACCAGGCCGTACAGCAGCACGCGGAACGAGGCGCCGGCCGTGGGCGGCAGGCTGGCATGCGAGGCGAACAATGCCGCCGGCATCAGCCCGCCAACCAGGCCCACCAGCAGCTCCACGCGCAGGAAGTTCGCCACCAGCTGGCGCTCCACGTACCGGCTCAGCCAGGAGCCCAGCCCCATCGCGAACAGGTAGCCACCGATGATGGTGGAGAACTGCAGCACCGAGTCGCCGAGCAGGTAGCTGGCGAGCGCACCAGCGGCGAGTTCATAGACGAGACCGCAGGCCGCGATGACAAAAACGGATGCGAGCAGCAGCACTTCAGCCGGCTGCACACGACCTGATTCAGGCACCTCTTCGTGCAGAGGCTCCAGGACGCTCATCCGTGGATGGCGGCGGCCACGATTTGCCCGATCGCGATGAACATGCCCGCCACGACGATGCCCAGCGCCACGTTCTTGTGCTCGACGATCTCTTCCCACAGCTTGTACGGGGTGAGCTTGTCGATGACGGCAAAGCTGATCCACAGCACCAGCACGCCGATCACCGCGTACAGCACCGAGCCCAGCACCACGTCCGGGTGCAGCCATTCGAGGTTCATCGTGTTTTCTCCGTTGTTTGAATTCAGCGCCCGCCAGGAGCAGTCCGCTGGATTGAGATCTCGGGCCGCGCCGCTAGGCCGTCACCCCGTTCCACTGTTGACAAGAACTGTTGCATCAAAATGGGTGAGGTGCCAGAACTTTGCCCTCTCTTCCAGAGTGACACGAGCGCAGCCAAGTTGGGCAGCTCTTCAAGCGCCGGCAACCCATACTGCTCGATGCGAGAAGCGATCTCATGCGCAGCGTCAGCTGCACCTGCGGGGCCGTGCACCTCCCACCACAAGTCCCGTTGCTCCGGCGATAGCGACCCAATGCGTTGCTGCCATTGAGACATGCCAACAGATGGCTTCACGGTGTCGCGGATGTCCGGGTAGACCGCCGCACGCGCGAACACCGCCACATTCACGGTGAACCGACTGCTACTGGATGTGTTGTAGCGGGAACTCTGCAATTCGATCAGATGCACCACGTCTTCTGTCTCGCGCGAAAAGACGCTTGCCTTCTTGCGATATCCCAGCGGCCGCAACACCTCCTGTAAGGCCTGAACAATTGGCTTCCGGAGTTCGGACGGAGTCATGAAGGCCTCACGATTGCTTGACGTGGCGGCTCACTTGTGACCGCCACCACCGCTGGAATAACCGCCAAACGAGCCGCCGCTGCCGCCAAAAAAGCCGCCACCGTGGCTGCGCTGCTGCTGCCGGCATTGCTGGTACTCGGCACTGGCCTCGCCAAAGGTGGCGCGCTGCTGGGCGCAATCGTCGCTGCTGCTGCAGCGGGTCATCAGCAGGATCACGACGATCACCACCACCAGGATGATCACGCCCTGGCTGAGCCCGCCAACGCCTTTGCTGCCGGTGAGGCTGGACAGCGGCGAGGCATCGCTGCGCAGCGCCGCGGCCTGCGGGCCGGTCAGCCCAAAGGCCTTGGCGACCGCATCCGCCGGCAAGGCCTTGCCCAGCGACCAGACGACCTCGTTGGCCGTGCGCTCGCTCGAGAGCATGGCGCCACCGGGGCCGTCGTAATCGGTGACCTCGGCGCGCTCCTCGCGCTGCACGCGCCAATAGAACTCGCCCAGCACCCAGGTGACCTTGGCCTGGTAGCGGTAACGCTGCTTGAAGCTCGTCGCTTCCAGACGTGTGGTGCTGCCCTGCACCACCGGCGCGCCGGTCAGCGGTCGCACCCAGCTCCAGCCGTCTTCGGCATCGACCAGGAAGGCGAAGCCTGCCGTGCGGTGATAGAGCAGGTACTCGCGCCAGAAGGTCTGCTCGTCGTCGTCGCCCGGCGCGGGCAGGTCGCAGCGCTCCTGGTAGCCGACGACCTGCCAGTCCAGTTCGCCCTCGGCGCCCAAGGCCAGCTTGCCGATGCGGCCCAGCGGGATCTGCGGCTGCAGGTTGCCGGGGCCGCTGTTGTTCTGCGCGTAGAAGGCCAGGTCGGCACCCGGCCCCTTGGACACGTCCACCACGGCCTTGCACTGCGGACAGCTCACGCTTTGCGTGGTCGACAGGCTCAGCGTGATCGCAAAGCCGCAGCTGGGGCAGCTGAAGCCCTTGCTGCCGAGCGTCTTCTCGTTTTCCTCGCGCAGGCCGCGCAGCTTCAGCTCGGACAGCGCGACCGAGCGGCCGATGGACCATTGCAGCTGGCCGGCCTCGGCGTCGTCCAGCGTGCCGACCTCGCCGCGCTCGCTGCGCAGGTCGGCGACCGTGAATTCGCCTTCGAGCTTGGGCGGCCTTGGCAGCTCGCCTTGAGCGGCCAGCAGCGACGCGCGCTGCACCGAGGCCACGCTCCATGCCTGGCCGGCCAGCAGCCGGCGCTCGCCGGGGTAGAGCTCGTTCAGTTGGGGAGTGTCGGGCGGCAGCGGCTGATCGAAAGCCAGCACGTAGGCGCCGTTGTCCTCGCTGAGCCAGGCCACACGCGGCGTGGCGTCGGCCCCCGCATCGAACAGCGCATGCCACTCGTTCCATGTGCCGGCTTCATAGCGGTACTGCAGCCGCCCGACCAGCGTGAACGGCACGCCCTGGTACTGGCCGCTGGCACCGAGCTGAAGGGGAGAGTGGTCGTCGAACAGCTCGGCGCTGACGCCGATGCGGCGCAGCGCCTCGCCATCGCGCACCAGCGTGCTGCGGCAGAAGCTGCAAACCGCGCTGGCCGACGCGGCCGACGCAAACTCGACCGGCGCACCGCAATTCGGGCACGCGGCACGGTAGACGCGCTGGGGCCGCCCAGGCGCCGCGGGAGGACTGCCGGTTGCCACGAACTCAGGTCAGCTTTTTGAGCAGTTCCGTCTTCTTGGCAAGGAACTCTTCGTCTGTCAGGATGCCCTTGGCCTTCAGGTCGCCCAGTCTTTCCAGCAGCGCCATCACGTCGTCTGCCGAAGCCGCGACGGCAGGCGACGCCGCGGCCACCGCTGGCGCCCCGGTGACCGCAGGGCCAACGCCGCCCAGGCCCTGGCCCAACTGCTGCGCCAGCACCTGGCCCAGCGCCACGCCGGCACCCAGGCCCATCGCGTCGCCAGCAATGCCGCCGCCTTGGCCGGCGCCTTCGGCAAATTTCGGAATCGCCTGCGCGGTCTGGTACTGCATGAACTTGCCCATGTCGTTGCCGACCATGCCCATGCCGATCTTCTGGTCCAGGATCTTCTGCAGCTCCTCGGGCAGCGACACGCTTTGCAGCGTCACGCCTTCCAGCTTCAGGCCCAGCGCCTCGAAGGACGGAGCGGTTGCATCTCGCAGTTGCTTGGCGAACTCGATCTGGTTGGCCGCCAGGTCCAGGAACGGGATGCCGCTTTGCGCCACCGCGTCGCTGATGTGCTGCAGCATCAGGCCGCGCAGCTGACCATCCAGGTCTTCAACCGTGTAGCGGTCGCGCGTGCCGGAGATCTCGGTGTGGAACAGCTTCGGGTCCGCGATGCGGTAGGCGTAGTTGCCGAAGGCGCGCAGGCGCACCGCGCCGAAGTCCTTGTCGCGGATCGTGATCGGCTGGCTGGTGCCCCAGCGCTGGTCGATCTGCTGGCGGGTGCTGAAGAAGTAGACGTCGCTCTTGAACGGGCTCTGGAACAGCTTGTCCCAGTTCTTCAGGTAGGTCAGCACCGGCAGCGTCTGCGTGGTCAGCTTGTGCATGCCGGGGCCGAAGACGTCGGCGATCTTGCCTTCGTTGACGAACACCGCCATCTGGCTCTCGCGCACCGTCAGCGAGCCGCCGTACTGGATTTCGTTGCCCGCCATCGGGTAGCGCCAGGCCAGCGTGCCGTCGCCGGACTCGGTCCACTCCAGGATGTCAATGAACTGTTTCTTGATGAAATCCATCAAACCCATGACAGCACCCCCTTCTGGCTTCGCAGCACGGCCCGATTGCCGGCGCGGCGAATAATACGCGCGAGGGCGCTGCCGTCCAGCGCCCTCGCTCGATTGCCTGTTGTTCGCTTGACCTGATTGACCCGCCGCTCATGCACGACCCCGCCGAAACCGCCCCCCTCGAAGCACTGAGCCCCACATCGCCGCAAACGGTACCTTCCCAGCCTGTGCGCCTGGCGGTGATCGGCGCCGGGCCGGCCGGGCTGACGCTGGCCTTGCTCGCCAGCACGCGCTGGCCGGAGGTGCAGGTCACGGTGTTCGATGCCCGAGCAGCCGACAAGGACGTCTCGGCCGATCCGCGCACGCTGGCGCTGTCGCTGGGCAGCGTGCAGCTGCTGCAGCAGTTGGGCGCCTGGCCGGCCGAGCAGGCACAACCCATCACGCAGGTGCATGTCTCGCAGGCGGCGCCCAACCTGCTGCGCGGCCTGCTGCCCAAGCTGAACCTGCCCCAGGCCGAGGTGCGCATTCGCGCCGACGAGCAGGCCGTGCCGATGCTGGGCGCGGTGCTGGCCTATGGCCAACTGGTGGCACCGCTGCAGGCGGCGTGGGCGGCACGCTGCGCGGCCGAGCCTGCCCGCCACCGCATGTGCTTTGGCACACCGGTGCAGGCGCTGAAGGATGTGGCCGGCGGCGTGGAGGTGGACGCTGGCACGGCAGAGACCTTCGACCTGGCGGTGGTGGCCGAAGGCGGCGTGTTTGCCGAGCAAGCGCGCAAGGCCGTGAGCCGCGATTACCAGCAGACCGCCTGGGTCGGCAGCGTGACGCTGGACGGCCATGCGCCGACCGGCGCTGCCTTCGAGCGCTTCACGCGCCACGGCCCTGTCGCCCTGCTGCCGCTGAAGCCGGCGGCGGACGGCACGGCGCGCGCGTCGCTGGTCTGGTGCGTGGACAGCCGCGACGATCCGGTCGCCCCGCTGGACGCGACGCAGCGTCGCATCGTGCTGAACACCTTGCTGTCGGATGCCGCGGGCCAGGTGCTGTTGGTGGGCCCGCTGAAGTCGTTTGCGCTGGGCTTGAATGCCGAGCGTGGGCTGGTGACCGGCCGGCAGGTGCGCATTGGCAATGCGGCGCAAACCTTGCACCCGGTCGCCGGCCAGGGCCTGAACCTGGGCCTGCGGGACGCCTGGTCGCTGGTGCACACCTTGCGCGGCGCGGCCGACCTGGACGCCGCGCTGCGCCGTGTCGCCTGGGCCCGCGCGCCGGACCGCTGGAGCATGATCGCCGCGACCGATTTCCTGGCCCGCAGCTTCACCTGGCAACTGCCAGGCCTGGCCACCGCGCGCGGCCTGGGCCTGGCCGCGCTGCAGGCCTTGCCGCCGGTCAAATCAGCACTGGCCCGGCAGATGATGTTCGGCAGGCGCTGACCGCCGCCTGATCAAGGCAGGCGCGGACCAGCGCCGGGCCGCCCCAAGCGGTCCGTGCACCCTCTCGGAGGGTGGTCTCACGTACCCGTGAGACCGGGTGCGCCATCTACATCAGTCCACTCGGAACATCAGGCGCAACCAGCTGGTCGTGCCTTCGGACTTGTTGCGCACCAGGAATTCCGGCAGCACCTTGACCTCGGCACCCCAGCGGCCGTCTTCGGACGAATAGCCCACCGCCGGGCCTGCGGCCAGCACCTGGGCCTTGTTGCCATCGGCCGCGACGCCCTCGCCCTTGTCCTTGGTGAACTGCTTGAGGAAGTAGCCCTGCAGGCCGGCGCGCCAGCTGTCGTTGACGCGATACATCAGCGAGTAGTCGGCATGCACGTACTGGCCGGACTTGTAGTCGGTCGCGGTGTTTTCGGTGTTGATCGAATAGGTCACGCGGGTGCCGAATTCCAGGCCGTTTTCCAAGGCGCGGCCATACAGGAAGCCGGGGCGGATCGTCCAGAACTTGCCGGCGCCTGGGTTGATGGCGCGGGTGGACTTGTAGTCGCCGGTGGGTGCGACCAGCGCGGCCAGCAGCACCAGGCGCGACTCGTCGTCCTGGAAGTCGACAAACGGCGCGATCTCGGTGTCGCCCAGGCCGGTCTGCGAACCGGAATTGGCCGCTGCCACGCCATTGAGCTGGGCCTGGATGGCGCTGGCCATCGAGCTGGGGAAGCCGGTCGGGAAGCGGCCGGTGGCTGTCGTGTGCACGTCCAGGTCAATGATGGGCAGCGTGACCGACAGGCCCAACCGGCCGTCGCCCAGGTGCGCTTCGCTGACCCAGGTCAGGCGCGGCACGAGCACGTTGGCGCTGATCTTGCCGCCGCGCACCGCGGACACACCATTGCCGAGATCGGTGACCTGGTCGTCGCCATCGCCGTTGCGGAACTTCGTCGCCTCGTAGTGCTGGGCCCAGACCTGCCCATACAAGCCCGGCAACTGGGGCAGCGTCATTTCCTGGCCTGGTGCGCCCAGCAAGGCGCGCAGCTGCTGATTTTCCGTGGCCTGCGCGGACAAGCCGATGGCCGCCAAAGTCAGGATGAATGCAGATCGCACCGGTTGATAGCGCATATGGAAAGCTCTGTGGTGTTTTAAAAGCAAGGGCGAGAAGATACCTTGGGATGTGTCGTTGCGTTAGTGGTTGTGACACCGGTTGTATTGAAGTTGCCACTTGTTGCCGTGACGCACGCCGCATCTCCATGAAGTTGACGGATGAAGGCCGTCGCGACGCGGCCCAAAACCAGACATGATTCGGGACATGAGTACTTTCACGCGCAGGGATTGCATGGGTTTGGCGCTGGCCGGTCTGGCCGGCTGGCCGGTGTTGGGCCATGCCGCTGACGCGCCAGCGGCCCCTTCCGCCGCGCCGACCGCGCCGGTGGAAATCGAGGGTTTCAAGTTCGAGCCCAGCGCCACCGTGGCCGGCAAGCCCTTGCTGCTGAACGGCGCCACCGTCTCGCTGATCCTCTCGGTGCGCACCACCGTGGTCGCGCTGTACCTGCCGCACAAGCAGACCACGCCCGAAGCCGCGCTGGCCGAACCCGGTGCCAAGCGCCTGTGCTTCTACAGCATGCGCGAGGTCTCGGCCAAGGACCTGTCCAACACCTTCCTCGACCGGCTGCGGCAAAACGCCGCCAGCGAGGAAATCGCCGCCAACTTCATCGCCATCGCCCAGTTCGGCTCGGCCTTCAGCAACCGCAGCAAGCTGGTGCGCGGCGACTTCGTGGTGATGGATTTCAATCCCACCACCAACCTGACCGAGATGACGCTCAACGGCCAGAAGGTGGGCGACGCGATGCAGGGCGAAAGCTTCTTCCGCATGCTGATGAAGATCTGGATGGGGCCGAAAGTGCGGCCGGCCACGCGCCGCGGGCTGCTGGGCGACAGCAACGCCACAGCCGCCTGAAGCGGGCACTCACCTTCGCCACGCACGCCGGGCCTGTCCCGGCGTTTTTCATGGTGGCCGCGATCTCCGTGCAGATTCGCACACCGGCCGCAGCGCATCGGGATTTGCGCGCATCAACCCGGCCCCGGTGCGACCGAAAGCAAGAGGATCCCTTTCCGTGCCGGAGGCCGCCTTGTCCCATTTCGATCTCTATGTCCAGCAAGCCACCACCTTGCCGGCAATGCCGGAAGTGGCGCGCAAGCTGCTGAACTCCTTCGACCGCGACGACCTGTCGCTGGGCGAGTTGTCCCAGCTGATCGGCCGCGACCAGTCGCTGGCCGCCAAGGTGCTGCGGCTGGCCAACTCGGCGCGCTACTCGCCTTCGCACACGGTCAGCACGCTGAACGACGCCGCCGCCTCGCTGGGCCTGCGCACGCTGCGCGACCTGACCCTGTCGGCCTGCATGACGGGCGCGTTCCCGAAGATGGACGGCTTCGACCGCGTGGGCTTCTGGCGCTCGACGCTGGCGGTGGCCGCGTATTCGCAAGCCCTGGCACCGGCGCTGGATGCGGACCCGGACACGGCCTACCTGGGCGGCCTAGTGGTGCGCACAGGGCAGATCCTGATGACGATGGCCGAGCCGGCTGCAATGGCCGAAGTGACGCGCCATGCCCGCGCGCCGGACAGCCGCATCGGCTTCGAGGCCACGCTGCTGGGCTGCAGCCATCCGCAGGTCAGCGCCGAGCTGGCCCGCCACTGGCAGTTCCCGCAAGCGCTGGTCGCCGCCTTCAGCGCGGCAGCCGACCCGATGGCCGCCCGCCCGTTCTGCCGCCTGGGTGTGGTGCTGCGCCTGGCCAGCGTGGTCTGCGACGCCGCCGAAATCCAGGTCAACCCGATCGAGAGCCTGCGCACGACGCAGGCCGCACTGATCAACCATGTGAACCTGGACCTGGCATGGGTGAAAGCGCATCTGCCCGATCATCGCCTGGCCACTGCTGGCGCCGACGCACTGATGCACTGATGCACTGATGCACTGATGCACTGATGCACTGAAAAGACGCCAGCTGCACGGCCGCCTTGCGCGGCCTGCCACTGACCGTTCACCCTGATTGCCTGCTTCCTGACGGCCTGAAACCAGCTCGGCCGGCGAGATTGATCAATTTGCCACCTACTCTTGGCAAATTGCGCCGAAGACCGAGCGTTATGGGCGCAATGCCTGCTTCTTGTTGGCCGCCGGCCTGCGGAAAATTCAACCACCCCGGCGCTCCCCGCGCCACCGGCAGGCCCGCACGCCCCGCGCTGCGAGGCCAATGACGCGCCCATCGCGCGCGTCCGGGCGCCTGCTTGCAACCTCTGCAGCCAGCCCGTTTCCAAAGCCGGCAAAGCAATCGAGACAAGGCAGAGACATCATGGTGAACTACATCGGCGTGGCCGACATCCAGCAATTGGTGCGCGCCATCGGCGCTGCGTCCTTCATCGAACAACTGGCTGGCGAGATCGAGACCGACTACCGGCGCTGGGCCCAGTTCGAGAAGTCGGCCCGAGTGGCCAGCCACTCCTCGGTCGGCGTGATCGAACTGATGCCGGCCAGCGACGGCCAGCTCTACGCCTTCAAGTACGTCAACGGCCACCCCAAGAACACGGCGGAAGGCCTGCTCACCGTGACGGCCTTTGGCGTGCTGGCGGATGTGAGCACCGGCTATCCGCTGCTGCTCTCGGAGCTGACGGTGACCACCGCGCTGCGCACCGCGGCGATGTCGGCGCTGGCGGCCAGGTGGATGGCCCGCCCGGACAGCCGCTCGATGGCGCTGATCGGCAACGGTGCGCAGAGCGAATTCCAGGCCCTGGCCTTCCACCGCATGCTGGGCATTCGCGAGCTGCGGCTGTACGACGTGGACCCGCTGGCCACCGCCAAGCTCGAACAGAACCTGCGCGCGCTACCCGAGTTGGCCGGCCTGCGCCTGGTGCGCGCAGCCAGCGTGGCCGAGGCAGTGCGCGGCGCCGACATCGTCACCACCGTGACGGCCGACAAGCGCAACGCGGTGATCCTGACCAAGGACATGATCGAGCCGGGCATGCACCTCAACGCGGTGGGAGGTGACTGCCCCGGCAAGACCGAGCTGGCGCGCGAAATCCTGCTGCGGCCGGACGCCCGCGTGATCGTCGAATACGAGCCGCAGTCCCGCGTCGAAGGCGAGATCCAGCAGCTGCCGGCCAACTTCCCGGTGATCGAGTTCGCCAACGTGGTCGCCAGCGGCCAGACGGCGCGCCGAAGCGCAGCCGAAGTGACGATCTTCGACTCGGTCGGCTTTGCGCTGGAAGACTTCTCGGCGCTGCGCTTCCTGCACCAGTTGCTTGGCAGCGGCCTGCACGGCACGCGCCAGATCGACCTGGTGCCGCGGCTGGACGACCCGAAGGACTTGTTTGGCGGCACGCTGGGCAGCGCCGCAGCCGGGCCGGCGCGCCTGCGCCGCGTGGCCTGAAGACCGGGGGCAGGCCGCCTACCCGACGGCCTGCCGACAGCTTCGTGCCGAATTCCATATGCAATCCATATGGGTCCGGTTTCAGAATCTGTCGCACTGCAGCAATACCGCTGTAAGCGACAACATTGACTGGAGGGCCCCATGGCTGCTCTGACCGGATTCCACGCCCTGCCGCTGTCGACAGTCAGCGCTCCCCCGCTGCGCGACGAAGGCTTCACCACCGCCAAGCTGACCGATCCCGCGCTCAGCCTGCTGACGGACCTGAGCCATGCCCCCTGCGTGATGGCCGATCACCTCGACGGCCTGGACTCGACCATCCACACGATGGTGCGCGCCCACGTGCACATGGCCTTCGTGACCGGCGTCGACGAACAGGTCGTCGGCATGATCACGACCGACGACCTGCAGGGCGAGCGCCCGATGCAGCGCGCCCAGGCCGACCATGTGCGCTTCCAGGACCTGACGCTGGAACAGCTGATGACCCCGGTCTCGCAATGGCAGGTGCTGACCTCCGCGCAGGTGGCTCACGCCCGCGTCGGCGACATCGTCTCGACGCTGCGCGAACACGGCCTGCGCTACCTGCTGGTGGTGAACCCCGGCACGCCGCGCCCGGTGCTGCACGGCATCTTCTCGGCTCGCCGCCTCGAAACCGCGCTGGGCATGGACCTGCGCAGCGACCTGCACGCCCGCAGCTTCGCCGAGCTGGAATCGCTCATCGGGCATTGATGGGGCATCCGGTCTCGCGAGTACGCGAGACCACCCGCCGGGCGGGTTGGCGGGGCCGCTTGGGGCGGCCCGGCGCTGGCCCCCGTGACATGGGGCACCCGGTCTCGCGCATACGCGAGACCACCCGCCGGGCGGGTTGCGGGGCCGCTTGGGGCGGCCCGGCGCTGCCCCCGTGACATGGGGCACCCGGTCTCGCGAGTACGCGAAACCACCCGCCGGGCGGGTTGGCGGGGCCGCTTGGGGCGGCCCGGCGCTGGCCCCGTGACATGGGGCACCCGGTCTCGCGAGTACGCGAGACCACCCGCCGGGCGGGTTGCGGGGCCGCTTGGGGCGGCCCGGCGCTGGCCCCGCGTGACATGGGGCACCCGGCCTCGCGACTACGCGAGACCACCCGCCCGGCGCGCGAGACGCGCGGGCGCCACAGCCGGCATTCACCGTCGATTTGCATGATCGCAAAACGGGTTCGATGCCTTACGCTTCGGCCATGCCCATACGCCGCATCACCGGCCCGTACGCGGGCCACTACGTCGCCGCCCGGGCCGAGTACCGGCACGGTGGCTGGCAAGGTTTCGCCAAGGTGTTCGACTACCGCCCGGTGGCCGGTGCCGACTTCGACACCGCGCCCGGCGCGGTGGCAGACGTGGTCGGCAGTTGGGTCGAAGCGCCCAGCGAGCTGGACGCGGTGCAGAGCGCCGAACGCGTCGCCCGCAACTTCATCGCACAGCTGACCGAAGACGACGCCTGAACGGGGCTCCGCTCAGCCCGGCAGCTGGTACTCGAAGCACCAGTAGTAGCTCAGCCCGGCCAGCGCTGTCGGGTTCGGCAAGGGCCTGCCCATGCCATCGATCAGCGCGACCAGCTCTTCACGGCTCGGGAAGTTCTTCAGCACCCGGTGCGTCGAGCCATCGGCCAGCCGACGCGCCTGGTAGCTGTCGCCAGCGGCATCGATCTCGCTGATCGCATGGTTGCTGCCGGCGACAAACTGGTTGTCGATCAGCAGCACGCGGGCGCCCGGCGCCAGGCAGCAGTGCAGGCCTTGCAGGAATTCGCGGCGGCGCGCGATGGGCACATGCGAGAACCAGAAGCCTGCAAACGCCGCGTCCAGCCCGCGCCAGTCTTCGGGCAGCGCATAGGCATCGCCCTCGCGGAACGTGACCCGGTCCGGCGCCACGCGCTGCTGCGCGATCGCCATCGTCTCGGGTGACGCATCCAGCGCCAGCACATGCTTTGCCGCCGGCGCGATGAACTGGGTCCAGAACCCGGTGCCACACGCCACCTCCAGCACCCGCAAGCCTTCGAAGCGCCTCGGCAGCTCGGCTTGCAGCAGGGCAATGTCGGCCTGCCGCTCCGGCTTCTCGTAGACCAGGTCGTACTCGGGCGCACGCGCCGCGTAGTAGCGCTGCATGCCTTGCGCGCTGCCATCGGTTTCGGCCGGTGCCATCAGGCACCTGTTTGACGGGCCGCCGTTCACAGCTTGCGATGCGCCAGTGCCGGCAATTGCACGCGCACGGTGTCGCGCCGGGTCTGCGCAAGGTCGGCGATGGCGATGCCGGGGCCTTCGTCGACGACGGACAGGACTTCGCCCCAGGGGTCGATGACCATGCTGTGGCCCCAGGTGCGGCGGCCGTTTTCGTGTTCGCCGCCTTGCGCACTGGCCAGCACGTAGCACTGGTTCTCGACCGCGCGGGCGCGCAGCAGCAGTTCCCAGTGGTCGCGGCCCGTGGTGTAGGTGAAGGCGGCGGGCACGACGATCAGGTCGCAGAGCGGCTGCATCATCGCGCGGAAAAGCTCGGGGAAGCGCAGGTCGTAGCAGATGGCCAGGCCCACGCGCAGGTCCACCCCGTCCACCTTCGCGTCGAAGGTGGCGGGCGTGTCGCCGGGCTCCAGCACACGCGCTTCGTCGTAGCGCTCCTTGCCGTTGTCGAACGAGAACAGGTGGATCTTGTCGTAGCGGATGACCCGCTCGCCATCCGGGTTCCACACGCAGCAGGCGTTGCGCACGCGGCCCGGCTGCGTGCCATGGATCGGCAGCGTGCCGCCCACCAGCCACAGCCCATGTTCACGCGCCATCGCGGCCAGCGCGTCCTGGATCGGGCCGTGGCCGTCGGCCTCGGCGATGGCCAGCTTGTCGTCGTCGCGCCGGCCCATCAGGCAGAAGTATTCGGGCAGCGCGGCAAGCCGGGCGCCTTGCGCTGCGGCCTGGGCGACCAGCTCGGCGGCAGCGGCGAGATTGCGGTCCACGTCGGGCGTGGCGACCATTTGCAGGGCGGCGATCTTCATGCCGTGCAGCATACCGCCGCGGCCGGTTCAGGGCGCGGCCGGGGCCAACGCGGCAGAGGCCGCAGGTGTCGGCAGCAGCGGCGCGTCCAGGTCCGGCAGAGGCTCGTTGGCCTTGCGTTCGACCGAGACGACATTGGGCTTGTCCCAGGGGCCGGTGACCTGGAACTCACGGGTGCTGGCCTGCATCAAGGGCTTGCGCAGGAACCATTGGGCCAGGAAGGTGCCCAGGCCGATCACTGGGTTGATCGCGGCGTAGGCCAGCGAGGCGGTACCGGCATTGATCTCGGGCACCACGACCACGCGCAGGTTCTGGGTTTCCTGGCGCATGTTGGCGCTGCCTTCCATCAGCACCACCGCCTGCGCGCTGCGAATGCGCAGGTTGTTGGTGCGCGCCACGCCATCGGCCAGCGCAATGTCGGCGCTGGCGTTGTCGAATGCAAAGCCTTCCTGGAACACATCGCGGAAGTCCAGCAGCAGCCGGCGCGGCAGGTTCTGAAGGCTGAGCACGCCCAGCAGCCGGCCGACGCCGGCATCGACTTTCAGGAACTGCCCGCTGTCCAGCGCCAGCTGCATCTGGCCGGTCATCTCGGCCCATTCCGGCGTCAGCGGCGAGCCGGTCCAGGCCAGCTGGCCCAGGATGTGGCCCTTGCCACCACGCATCACCCGGCCCATGCCCATGCGCTCCAGCAGGCCACCGCTGTCGCTGAGGTCCAGCCGGAAATCCATCGCCATGCGCCGGCGCGGGCCGGGCGACCACTGGCCGCTGCCCACGAGCTTGGCCTCGGGCGATGTCAGGTTCAGCTTGGAAAGCCGCCAGTCCGCCCCCTTGTAGGCCGCGTCCACCTCCAGCTTGCCCAGCTTCTTGCCGGCCAGCTCGAAGTCGTCGATCACGATGTCCAGCGCCGGCGGATGGTCACCCGGGTCGTCGAGGATGTCGTCCACCGCATCGGCCTCCGACTGCGGCAGCGCCAGCCGCGTGAAGCGTGCGTGCACCAGGCCGGCCCGCTCGCCGGCCTGCGGGCGGTAGTCGATCTGGCCCTGCGCCTGGTCGGCCTGCAGGTTGGCGCGCCAGTGTTCGCCGTCCGCCCCGGCGCGGCGCTGGGCCTGCGCGCTGAGGCGGGTCAGCTTGCGCCCGCCCATGGCCAGCGACTGGGCGCGCAGGCTGATGTCGGTCGGCTCGTAGGACGAATGTGCACCGGTGCCGGCGGCGTCCCCCGCCGCCGGGCCGGCCAGCTGGGCCGAAAGCTTGCGCCAGGCGTCGATGTCCACCGTGCCCAGCTTCAACAGCGCCTGCACCGTGCCCGGCGTCAGCGTCGGCAGCGTGTCGCCCACCGCCAGCGCGCCGCGCAGCACCACAGGCGTGGGCTGCGAAATGTCGCGCTGGTATTCGGCCTGCAGCAGGCTGCCCAGCTCGACGCGCAAGGTGTCGCGCGTGATCGCCGCGGCGCCGCCAGCCGCCGGCACCGAAGGGCCCAGCGTGGTCTGGTAGCGCAGCGGCAGCGCGGCCTCGGCCGCCTTGCCCAGCGGTGCGGGCAAGGCGCTGGCCATGCCGGTCAGCGGGCTGGTGATCTGCAGCTCGGTCTGGCCATGCACGACACCGAGCTGCAGCTTGTACGGCGACTGGCCGCTGAGCTGGGTGCCCAGCTTGGCAACCCAGCCGAGTTCGGTGGCGCGGCGCAGCCCTTCGGCGGTGGCCGTCCCCTGGCCCTGGAAGCGCACGATGCCGTCCGGCCCCATGTTGCCCTCGAAGGTGGCGTCACCGCCCACCAGCCGCGCCGCGCCGCCGCTGACGCTGAAGCCGTGCTGGCTGAAGTCGACCCGGGCCTGGGTGTTGGCAAACACCGGCAGGTCCGGCCGCAGCCGGATCTCGTTGCCGGCCAGTTGCACCTGGCCCTTGACACTGGTGTTGTTGACGTCGTCCAGCGGAATCACGAGCCCCAGCTGCAGCGTCATCGGACCGGTGCCGGTGGTGTCGTGCAATGCGCCGCTGATCAGCTTGTCGACCGGCGATGCGGCGACGTAGCGCAGCCCGTCGGCCAGCGGGCCGCGCACCGTGCCGTCGATGCTCAGCGCCGGCTTGGACATCAGGTCACGGATGTCGCCGTTGACGTTGGTCAGCGCCAGCCCCCAGACCTTGGCCTGGGCATTGCGGATCTGCATGCTGACGCGGTCGAACACCAGGTCGCCGCTGAGCTGGCTGAAGGCCGGCCAGGCGGGCGCCGCGCCGGGCTCGGCCGGCACATACGCAAAGTCCAGGTTGTGCACCTTGGCGGCAATGTGGAACTCGCCCTCGGCGGCCTTGGGGAACGGGAAGTGCCACAGGTCACCGCGCAGCTTGAAGTTCAGCTGCGAAATGTCACCCCCCAGCACGGCACCGGACACATATTGCCGCGCGCTGGGGCCAACGCCCAGCGGCAGGTAGCGGGCGACGCGCGCCGCCTTCAGCTGCGTGGCATGGCCGCTGAGTTCCAGCCGACCGGGGAAGCGTGCGCCGGCACCGTGGTCAGCCAAGCTGCCCGGCGGCTCGCCGGCCGCGCCGACCACGCCTTCGCCGGTCTGCCAGCGGGCGGACACATCGCCCTGCCCATCTTCGTTGGCGAAACGGCCGTCCTGCACCAGGAGCTGGATGGCCGGCAGCAGGCCGGGACGCGGCTGCAGTTGCCAGACCAGCTTGGCCTGGAAACGCGCCAGCGGCACCAGCGGGTCTTCGAAAACGCCCGGCAGCTCCAGCGCGCCATCGGTCACGCTGAGCCGGGCTTCGCCGCCGGTCTCATTGGCCTGCAGGTCCAGGTCTGCGCCGCGCCAGCCTGGCCGGCCGGGACCCTGGCCAGCCTCGGGTGGCTGGGCCGACAGCGAACTGCCGCTGAGCCTGCCCTTGACGCGGTAATGCTGCGGCGCCTGCGGCGAGCCGCTCCAGCTCAGCTGCAGACCTTGCACCAGGCCTTGCGGCGCGCTGTCCTGCAGCGTGCGCAGCAGCGCGGCCGGCAGCGGCAAGCGGCTGGCCATGCGGGCGAGCAGGGCCAGGTCCAGCCGGTCGGCGCTGAACTCGCCACCGGTGATGGGCGCGGCATTCGCCGTGGCGAAGGGAATGGCGGAGCTGGCTGCGGCGGGCTCGGAAGCAGTCGGTTCGGGCGCGGAAGCCGATGTTTCGGGCGTCACTTCGGACGCCGCAGCAGCGGCCAGCGGCACGCGCTGCCGGTCCGGTTCGGCCAGGCTGGCGACCAGGTCCTGCTGCTGCAGCCAGCTGAGCGCAACCCGGCTGGCCGGCCAGGCCACGCCGTCTTCGGTCGCAAAAGCCAGCTCGCGGGCGTCCAGCCGCACCCGGTCCGGCTCGCGCTCGGCCTGCAGCCGGCCGCTGACGCTGCGCAGCGCCAGCGGCGCCAGTTCGCGGCCCAGGCGCAGTTGCAGCGTCTGCAGCGCCATGTCCAGCGTGGCGGCGCGCCACTGGCCTTGTGCCAGGTCCAGCCAGGCCCGCAGGCTGCCCTGGCCGGCCAGCAGCTCGAACGGCAGCTGCACGTGCTGGTGCAGGCTGGCGACATCGACATAAGGCAGGTCGGCGTGCAAGGTGCCGTTCCAGCGCTGCCAGTCGCCGGCCGGCGCCAGCAGCGGCTGGGTGAAGCGGCCGCGGGCACTGAAACGCTGGCCCCAGCCGGCCGGCGGCGTAGCGTCCAGCCGCAGGTCGTGGTGGCGCAGGCTGTTGCGCACGACGATGTCCACGTCCTCCAGCGCCAGCGGCGGCGCGTCGCGCTGCTCGTCGACCCAGCGCAGTTGGCCATGGCGCACCACGAACTCGGGCTGCGCGAAGAACCAGTTGCTGGCCAGACCATCGGACCCGTCAGCACCGCTGTTGAAGGCCAGGCCGCCCACGTGCAGATGGCCACTGCGGTCTCGCCGCACCTCCAGCTGCGCGCCCTCGATGTAAAGCTGGGAGAACCGCAGCGACAAGACCAGCAGCGAGCGTGGCGACACCGCGGCCGAGACCAGCGGCAGCGTCAGCGCCGGTCGGCCGGCAACGTCTGCGAGCTGCACGTCATGCAGCGCCAGCACCGGCACCCAGCCGGGCGAGCGCGCCTCGATGCGCCCGATGCGGACGGACACCCCCAATGCGCGTGAGGCATGCGCCTCGACCTGGGGGCGCCATTCGTCGATGTGCGGCAGAATCCCCCAGTGCAATATCAGCCACCCCAGAAGCAATAAGCTCCAGAGCGTGATCAGCATCAGCAGCACGGCACGGAAGGCACCGCGTGAGAGGGACACGAGCAAGTGACGGCGAGGCTTCGGGCCTCGCTCAGAATCAGACGGCATCAACGGCATGGAATCGATGTCCAGGCGCGCGATGCCCGGCCTTCGGCTGCCGGGAAATGGGCGGGCTGAAGGGCGGACGCTCCGCAACGTTGTCGCTCGCCTGAGTTCCAGCGCAATCTAGCACAGACATTTTGCTGCCTCGATGGGTTCCTTACATCCTGTGACCGCCACAGCGGCCGCGCTCGCCGAACACAGCCGCTTCGTGCAGCGCGTGCGCCGCCGCCATGCGGCTGAACTGGCCCTGCTGCCGCCGGGCGCGCCCGACCACGCCAGCATCACGGCGCTGATTACGCAGTTGCAAGCTGCAGGCCGCCCGCTGGCCAGCGCCATGCGCGTGGCACGCCAACTGGTGCTGGAACGGCTGGCGGTGCTGGACGTGGAGCAGCAGGCGCCGCTGGCCAGCATCACCCACGCGATGACCGCGCTGGCCGAGGTCACGCTGGGCCTGGCGCTGGCACAGGCCCGGCTGGACGCCAACGCACGCCACGGCGCGCCGCGCGACGCCAATGGCGAGGCGATCGACTTCTGGATCATCGGCATGGGCAAGCTGGGCGCACGCGAGCTGAACGTGTCGTCCGACATCGACCTGATCTACGTCTACGAAGACGACGGCCAGACCGACGGCCCGCAGCCAATCTCGGCGCACGAATACTTCAGCGCGGTGGCGCGCCAGCTCTACACGCTGATCGGCGACGTGACCGACGACGGTTTTGTCTTCCGCGTGGACCTGGCGCTGCGGCCCAACGGCAACTCCGGCCCGCCGGTGGTCAGCCTGGCGATGCTGGAAGAGTATTTCCTGGTCCAGGGCCGCGAGTGGGAGCGTTTTGCGTGGCTGAAGAGCCGCGTGGTCGCGCCGCGCGAGGCGGTCACCAGCGGCCGGGCGCTGCAGTTGCGCGCGCTGGTCACGCCGTTTGTCTACCGCAAGTACCTGGACTACGGCGTGTTCGAGGGCCTGCGCCAGCTGCACCGGCGCATCCGCGAGGAAGCGCAGCGCCGCGCCGCCGGCCGGCCGGAGCGCGCCAACGACGTGAAGCTGTCGCGCGGCGGCATCCGCGAGATCGAGTTCATCGTGCAGCTGCTGCTGGTGGTGCGCGGCGGGCAGTTCCCCGAGATCCGCACCCGCTCCACGCTGAAAGCGCTGGACAAGCTGGCCGCTGGCGGGCTGATGAAGGTCGACACGGCGCAGAAACTGGCCGAGGCCTACAGCTTCCTGCGCCAGGTCGAGCACCGCATCCAGTACCTGGACGACCAGCAGACGCATGTGCTGCCCACGGCAGACGCCGACCTGGGCTGGATCGCCGCCAGCATGCAGCTGTCCTGCAGCAGCCTCGCCTGCCCGCTGACCGACAAGCTCTGCGAGGTGCGCGAGCTGGTGGCCACCGAGTTCGACACCTTGCTGCACGACGGCCAGGCGCCCGGTCGCGGCGGCTGCAAGGGCGGCACCTGCGGCGCACCGCTGCCGCTGGACAGCGAACAGCTGATGGCCAAGCTGCCCGAAGGCCTGGCCGAGCGGGTGCGCGCGCTGATCGCCAGCCCACGCGTGAAGGCCTTGCGCGACGACAGCAAGCTGCGCCTGGGCAAGCTGATGCTGCGCGCGGCCGGCGCGGTGGCCCAAGGCCATTGCAGCCTGGCTGCGGCGCAGCGCTTTGTCGACTGGATCGAACCGCTGCTGCGGCGCGAGAGCTACCTGGCGCTGCTGGTCGAGCGGCCTGGCGTGCAGCAGCGGCTGTTGAAGCTGCTGGGGCTGGCGCGCTGGCCGATGCGCTATCTGATGCTGCACCCCGGCGTGATCGACGAGCTGGCCGACGAGCGGCAGATGGCCGAGCGCTTCGACCGCACTGCCTTCACCGCCGACCTGAACGAGCGCCACGCCGCCTGGCAGCGCTCCGGCGAAGCCGACGAAGGCGCGCTGCTGGACACGCTGCGCCGCGCCCACCACGCCGAAGTCTTCCGCACGCTGGTGCGCGATGTGGAGCAGCGCATCACCGTCGAACAGGTGGCCGACGACCTTTCGGCGCTGGCCGACGCGATGCTGGACTGCACGCTGCGCTGGGCCTGGCAACACCTGAAGCAACGCCACCGCGAGACGCCGCAGTTCGCTGTCATCGCCTACGGCAAGCTGGGCGGCCTGGAACTGGGCTACGGCAGCGACCTGGACGTGGTCTTCGTCTACGACGATGCCGACGAGGCCGACCCCGACCTGGCGCAGGAAATCTACGCCGGCTTCGTGCGCAAGCTGATCAGCTGGCTGACGCTGCGCACCGCGGCCGGCGAGCTGTTCGAGATCGACACCGCGCTGCGGCCCAACGGCGGCTCCGGCCTCTTGGTCAGCTCGATCAACTCCTTCGACAAGTACCAGCGCGGCCGCGGCGGCAACACCGCGTGGACCTGGGAGCACCAGGCCATCACCCGTGCCCGCTTCTGCGCCGGCACGCCGCATTTGGGCGAGCGCTTCGAGGCCACGCGGCGCGCGGTCATCAGCGCGCCGCGCGAGGCGCAGGCGTTGAAGGACGAGGTGCGCACCATGCGCGAGAAGGTGCGCGCCGCGGTGCCGGTGAAAAGCGGGCTGTTCGACGTCAAGCACAGCCCCGGCGGCATGATGGACGCCGAGTTCGCGGTGCAGTACCTGGTGCTGTCGCAAAGCGGCAGCCACCCGGCGCTGCTGGACAACGCCGGCAACATCGCGCTGCTGCAGCGCGCCGAAAACGCCGGCCTGCTGCCGGCCGGCGTGGGCAGCGCGGCGGCCAATGCCTACCGCGAGCTGCGCCGCGCCCAGCACCGGGCCAGGCTGGACGAACAGCCCACGCAATTCGACCCCGCCAGCCTGGCCAGCGAACGCGACGCGGTGCTGGCGCTGTGGCGAGCGGTGTTCGAGGCTTGACGGCGCGACTCGCGCGCAGCGCCTGGCCCCTGCTTGCGCTGCTGCTGGCATTGGCGGCCTGGCTGCTGCAGTCCCAGCCCACCGAACGCTGGGACTGGCAACCCGCCCTGGTCTGGCAACAGCCCTGGCGCTGGTGGAGCGCTGCCGCGGTGCACTGGAGCGCCCGCCACCTGCAGATGAACCTGGCCGGCGCCGCGCTGCTGGCCTGGCTGGGCTGGCGTGCCGCAGCCGGCTGGCGCGCCAGCGCGGCCTGGGCGCTGGCATGGCCACTGACGCAACTGGGACTGCTGGCACAACCCGCGCTGGCGCACTATGGCGGGCTGTCCGGCGTGCTGCATGCCGGCATGGCGGTGCTGGCAATGCAGCTGCTGCGCCGGCCCGGCCGCGAGCGCTGGCTGGGCGGGCTGATCGCCTGCGGGCTGCTGCTCAAGATCGCCACCGAACAGCCCTGGGCCGGGCCGCTGCGCCAGGTGCCGGGCTGGGACTTTGCGCTGGCGCCAGCGGCGCACCTCAGCGGCGCGCTGGTCGGCGCCGCCTGCGGCCTGCTGCTGACGCGGCGCGACACCGCGCGGGCCGCCCACACCGCCTGAGAGAACCTGAGAGTTTTTGAATGACCGATCGCAAGACCCAGCTCGACGCGCTGGCTGTGTGCTGCCTGGTGGGCTGCGCGTTGCTGTGGGGCGTGAACCAGACGGCCACCAAAGTCGCGCTGCAGGAAGTGCCGCCGCTGCTGCAGGCCGCTGGCCGTTCACTGGGCGCCGCCATGCTGCTCGGGCTGTGGGCCACGTTGCGCGGCTTGCCCTTGAAGCTCGCGCGCAAGGCCTGGGCACCGGGGCTGCTGGCCGGCCTGCTGTTCGCGGCCGAGTTTGGCTGCATCTTCATCGGCCTGCAGTACACCAGTGCCTCGCGCATCGTCATCTTCATCTACCTGGCGCCGTTCATCGTCGCGCTGGGCATGCCGCTTGTGGCACCGGGCGAGCGGCTGGGCGCGCTGCAGTTCGGCGGGCTCATCGTCGCCTTTGCCGGCGTGGTCTGGGCTTTTGCCGAAGGCTGGGGGGCAGCCGCCGCCGGCCCGCGCCAATGGCTGGGCGACTCGCTGGGCGTCGTGGCCGCCGCGTTGTGGGCAGGCACCACGCTGACCATCCGCGGCTCGTCGCTGTCGCAGACACCGCCGGAGCAGACGCTGATGTGCCAGTTGCTGGTCTCCAGCCTGGCGCTGGGCGCTGCGGCCTGGTTCAGCGGCGAGGCCTGGCCGGCCGGGCCGCTGCGTGCGGTGACCTGGGCCGCGCTGGGTTTCCAGACCGTCATCATCACCTTCGCCAGCTACCTGCTGTGGTTCTGGCTGGTGCGGCACTACCCGGCCACGCGGATCTCGGCCTTCACGCTGCTGACGCCGGTGTTCGGCCTGCTGGCCGGCGTTTGGCTGCTGAACGAGCCGCTGACCGTGCGGCTGCTGGTGGCGCTGGCCGCGGTGGTGCTGGGCACGGCACTGGTCAGCCGGCCTTCGCCGCCGCGCGTTGTCGCGCAGGCGCCAGGGCCCGCCCCGCGGGCTGACTAGACTGGCGCTTTCGCCCACAACATCAGGAGACACCCCGTGATCACGCTCTGCGGCTTCGCACTTTCGAACTACTACAACAAGGTCAAGATGGTGCTGCTGGAAAAGCAGATCCCGTTCGTGGAGGAGCGGGTCATGGGCGCCAAGGGCGAAGACGTGTTGAGCTGCTCGCCGCTGGGCAAGGTGCCGTTCATCCGCACCGCGCAGGGCAACCTCTGCGAGAGCCAGACCATCGTCGAATACCTCGAAGCCACCTACCCTCAGCCGGCCCTCGCGCCGGCCGATGCCTGGGGACAGGCCAAGGTGCGCGAGCTGACGACCTTCATCGACCTGCACCTGGAACTGGTGGCGCGCGAGCTGTACCCGCAGGCGTTTTTCGGTGGCACCGTCAGCGAAGGCAACCAGGCGCGGCTGCGCAAGCTGCTGATGCGCAACATCGCAGCCTTCCAGCGCCTGGCCAAGTTCGCGCCTTACGTGGCCGGCGAACAGTTCACCACGGCGGACTGCGCCGCCTTTGTCTCGCTGCCGCTGGTGGCGCTGTCCACCAAGCTGGTGCTGGGCGAAGACCTGCTGGCTGCCGGCGGCGTCAACTGGAAAGCGTATGTGCAGCTGGTCGGCCAGCGGCCCAGCGCGCAGCGGGTCACGGCCGACCGCGTGGCCGAGCAGGAGTCGCAGCTGGCCGCACTGAAGGGCAGCAAGCCGGCCTGAGTTTTCCGAAGCGCTGCCAAAGCCGGGTACGCCCGGCTTTTTTTCGCCCCTACCGCCGGCAATACTTATCAGTAGACAAATTGAACTGATCGGTATAAAAATTGAACCAGTCAGTTTTATGCCGCCGGGTCCGCCTGGGCGGGTTCGCTGCACCGCGTCATTTGTTACAACTCCGGGGTGAAAAAAGATGGAACCAACCGAACACGGGCCTGTCAGACAGACGTGGGTTGGGTTTTGGCACTTCGGTGCCGACCCCGGTCTCAGGCTGGCAACACCTGGGGCTGTCTTCTTAAAGCCGCGCAGCCTGTCAGTTGATCTGGCTGTCACCCGGGAGGGCCTCTCCTCCTCCCTCCCTCCCTGTTGCGCTCCCGGGCGCTGCGCGGCTTCCTTCTTCTCCCCACACCTCCCACGGCACACGCCTGAACCACATCGGCCTGCGCAAGCAGCGTCCCGGTCTTCGGTTCGCCCCGCTCTCCGTTCTTCCTCTGGCTCGCGCCCGTTGCGCAGGAGTTGCGCTTGAACGCCGCCCAGGCGCAGCCACGCATCGCCGTCGTCGGCGCCGGCATTTCAGGCCTGGCTGCGGCCTGGCAGCTGCAGCGCGAGTTGCCGCAAAGCCGGGTCACGCTGTTCGAGACCGAAACCCGATGCGGCGGCCACGCCCACACGGTGGACCTGGTGCTGAACGGCGTGCGACACGGCGTGGACACCGGATTCCTGGTCTACAACGAGCGCACCTACCCGGGCCTGATCGCGCTGTTCGAAGCGCTGCAGGTGCCGACCGCGCCGGCGGAGATGTCGTTTTCGGTCCAGTCCGCCGGGCTGGAATGGAGCGGCAGCTCGCTCAACACCGTGTTCGCCCAGCGCCGCAACCTGGTCTCTCCGGCGTTCTGGGGCATGCTTGCCGACCTGCTGCGCTTCAACCGCCTTTGCACCGCGCTGGCCCAATCCGGTGACGATGCGGCGCTGGCCATGCCGATTGCCGAATTCCTGGCGGTGCATCGCTTCGGTGAGCGCTTCCGGCTCGACTACCTGCTGCCGATGGTGGCCTGCATCTGGTCCTGCCCGGTCGAGCAGATGCTGCAGTTCCCGGTCGGCACGCTGATCCGCTTCTGCCACAACCACGGCCTGCTGCAGGTGCAGGACCGGCCGCAGTGGTACACGGTGCGCGGCGGCTCCCGGGTCTATGTGGACAAGCTGCGCGCGCAGCTGGCCGATGTGCGCACCGGCCACACGGTGCAGGCGGTGCGCCGGCTGCCCCCCGGCTCCGGCCTGGGCGGCGTGATGCTGGATGGCCTGCGCGCGGACGGCACGGCCCACAGCGAGCGCTTCGACGAAGTCGTGCTGGCCTGCCACAGCGACCAGGCGCTGGCGCTGCTGCCAGACGCCAACGGCGACGAACGCCAGTTGCTGGGCGCCATCCGCTACCACGCCAACCGCGCAGTGCTGCACACCGACGCCTCGCTGCTGCCGCGCCGCAAGCTCGCCTGGGCCGCCTGGAACTACGAACGTGCCGCGGGGCAGGACCAGGAACGCAGCCACGTCTGCCTGCACTACCTGCTGAACCGGCTTCAGCCGCTGCCCTGGCAAGCGCCGGTGATCGTTTCGCTGAACCCGGTGCGCGAGCCGCACCCGGCCACCGTGCATAGCGAGTTCGACCATGCACACCCGGTGTTCGACCAGGTCGCGGTGGCGGCCCAGCAGGCCTTGCCGCGCATCCAGGGCGCCAGCCATGTCTGGTTCTGCGGCGCCTGGACACGCTACGGCTTCCATGAGGACGGCCTGCAGTCCGGACTGGCCGTGGCCCGCGCGCTGGCAGCCACGCAGCGCGCCCAGTCCTGGCCGCTGAGTGCCTGAAAACTGCATGTCGACCACCACCGTTTCCCACTCGCGAGCCCTGCTGGGCATTGGCGAGGTGCGGCACCAGCGGCTGCGGCCGGTCGCCCACGGCTTTGCCTACCCCAGCTTCTTCCTGCTGCTGCCGATGCGCACGCTGCGCCGCCAGCCCTGCACCGCCTTGCCGCGCAACCGCTTCGGCCTGATCGCCTTCCATGACCGCGACCATGGCGACGGCGGGGCCGACAGCCTGGCCTGGGTCGAGGGCCTGCTGGCGCGCGAAGGCCTGCTGGCCCGGGCCGACGGCGAGATCTGGCTGCATTGCCTGCCGCGCGTGCTGGGCTATGCCTTCAAGCCAGTGAGCTTCTGGTACGCGCACAGTGCCGACGGCGCGCTGGTGGCCGTGGTCGCCGAGGTTCACAACACCTTTGGCGAGCGGCATTGCTACGTGCTGCACGGCGAGCCTTGTGAGCGCCCCCAGGGCCGGGCTCCGCCCAGCCCGCCCCCCGAGGGGGTCAAGGAAACTTGGGGCAGCCCTGCGTTTCCTTGCGACACCTTGCCCTGGGGCCGCGAGCTGCATGCGCGCAAGCAGATGCACGTCTCGCCGTTCTGCGAGGTCACCGGTGGCTACCGCTTCCGCTTCCTGCGCAACGACCTCGGCCCGCGACCGGCCGCGCAGCCACGCACGGTCGTGCGCATCGAACACGACGACGCCGATGGCCTGCTGCTGCGCACCAGCGTCAGCGGCGCGCTGCAGCCGCTGACGCGCGCCGCGCTGCTGGCCGTCTTCTGCCGCATGCCGCTGTTGACGCTGGGCGTCACCGCCCGCATCCACTGGCAAGCCTTGCTGCTGTGGCGCAAGCGCGTGCCGTTTTTCCGCAAACCCGAAGCGCCCGCGGCCGTTGCCTCGCGCGGCGCCCCCTGGCCTGACCCTGGTGCCCGCCCATGAATGTGTCCACTGCGCCCACCGCCTCGTCTGCCCAACATACAACCGCGACAAAGCGCGCACAAAGGGCCAGGCCGCCGTTTGCCGCACGCCAGGTGTTGCGGCTGCTGCAAGGCCTTGGCCACGGCAACCTGACCCTGCACACGCCCGACGGCGAGCAGCTGCACTTCGGCCCGCGCGACGCGCCCGGCGCGGTGCTGCGGCTGCACGACTGGCGCGTCTTTGCCGCGGTGCTGAAGTCTGGCGACGTGGGCTTTGGCGAGGCCTACATGGCCGGAGAGTGGAGCTCGCCCGACCTGCCGGCCCTGCTGCGCCTGTTGATGGCCAACCGCGAGCAGCTCGAACGCGCTGTCTACGGCAGCTGGTGGGGCAGCCTGCTGCACCGCGTGCGCCATGCGCTGAACCGCAATTCGCGCGAAGGCAGCCGCCGCAACATCGAGGCGCATTACGACCTGGGCAATGATTTCTACCGGCTCTGGCTGGACGAAACCATGAACTACTCCAGCGCCTGGTTTGACGGCGACCTGCAGCAGCCGCTGGACCAGGCGCAGCGCGCCAAGCTTGGCCGCGCGCTGGACGCCTGTGGGCTGCGGCCGGGCCAGCGCGTGCTGGAAATCGGCTGCGGCTGGGGGGCTGTGGCCGAGGCTGCTGCGCAGCGCGGTCTGGAACTGACCGGCGTGACGCTGTCCACCGAGCAGCTGGCTTTTGCGCAAGCGCGGCTGGCCCGCCAGGGGCTGGACGGCCTGGCCAAGCTGCGCCTGCAGGACTACCGCGACGTGCCGGAAAGCGGCTTCGACGCGGTGGTCTCGATCGAGATGTTCGAAGCCGTGGGCCAGGCCTACTGGCCACAGTTCTTCCGCGGTGTGCATGCCAAGCTCAAGGCCGGCGGCCGGGCCTGCGTCCAGTCCATCACGCTGCGCGACGAGCTGTTCGAGCGCTACGCCGGCGGCACCGATTTCATCCAGCAATACGTCTTCCCCGGCGGCATGCTGCCCAGCCCCACGGCCTTCCGTGAACAGGCGGCGCAGGCGGGGCTCAGGGTGGTCGACGAAATGGCTTTCGGGCCAGACTATGCCGAGACGCTGCGCCGCTGGCGCGCCGCCTTCCTGGCCCAGGAGGAAGCCGTGCGCCGCCAGGGCTACGACGACCGTTTCCTGCGCCTGTGGGACTTCTACCTTGCCTACTGCGAGGCGGCCTTCGAGAGCGGCAATACCAACGTCATGCAGTTCACGCTGCAGCGCGACTGAGGCCCACGGCCATGGCCCAACACCCTCGCCGCCACCTGCTCGCCGCACTGCTGGCCCTGCCGCTGTGGACACAGGCTGCAGCGCCGGCCAGCACGCCGCCGGCCGAGGTGCGCGAGGCGCTGGGCGAGGCCGCGCAGCTCCAGGGCCAGGGGCGCATGCGGTTCCTCGGCATCGCCATCTACGAGATTGCCTTGTGGGCGGCAACACCGGTCGGCGCCAGCGACTGGGCCGGCAAGCCGCTGGCGCTGGAGATTCGCTACGCCCACGGGCTGGACGGCGCGAAGATCGCCGAGCGCTCGCTGGACGAGATGCAGCGCCAGGGCGGCTTCAGCGCCGCCCAGGGCACGGCCTGGCTGGCCCGCATGAAGGAACTCTTCCCCGACGTGAAGCCGGGTGACCGCATCACCGGCGTGCTCGAACCTGGCCTGGCGGCGCGCGTTTACGTCAACGGCCGCGCGGTTGGTGAGCTGCGCGACGCGGCGTTTGCCAACCGCTTCTTCGGCATCTGGCTGTCGGACGCGACTTCGGAGCCCGCGCTGCGCCAGCAGTTGCTGGGCCGCGCGCCGTGAGCCTGGCCGCAGCCCTCGCCCCACCGCTGCCCGGCTGGCGCGCCGGCCTGGCCTATGGCGGGTTGGGCCTGCCGCTGGCCTTCGTGGCCCTGCCGCTCTACGTGGTGCTGCCCGAGCACTACGCACGCAGTTTCGGCGTGCCGCTGGCAAGCCTGGGCGCAGTGCTGCTGCTGGCACGTGCCGGGGACGCGGTGATCGACCCGCTGATCGGCCGCGGCGTGGACAGGCTGCTGCGCCGCCCGCCACGCGACTGGGCACTGATGGCGCTGGCCGCCGCACTGCTGCTGGCCGCCAGCTTCCACGGCCTGTTTTTCCCGCCGGTGCGCGGCAGCCCGGCATTGCTGGCCTGGTGCGCGCTGATGCTGGCCGGCTGCTACCTGGCCTACAGCGCACTCAGCGTGCTGCACCAAGCCTGGGGCGCAAGCCTGGGCGGTGACGAAGCCCAGCGGGCCCGCGTGGTCGCCTGGCGCGAAGGGCTGGGGCTGCTGGGCGTGATCACGGCCAGCCTGCTGGCCGGCGTGAGCCTGCAGTGGACCAGCGCGGTGCTGGCCGCCACCCTGGCCGCGGGTCTGGTCGGCCTGTCGCGCGCACCGCGGCCGCAGGTGGTGCTGGCCGTTGCCGAAGCCGCACCGTCGCTGCTGGCGCCACTGCGCCATGCGCACTTCCGGCGGCTGTTGGGCGTCTACCTGCTGAACGGCATGGCCAGCGCGATCCCGGCCACGCTGGTGCTGTTTTTCATTCGCGACCGGCTGCAGGCGCCCGCGCTGGCGCCGCTGTTCCTGGGCGCGTATTTCCTCGCCGCCGCGCTGTCGCTGCCGCTGTGGGTGCGCAGCGTCAAGCGGCTGGGGCTGGCGCGCTGCTGGGCGCTGGGCATGGGCCTGGCGGTGCTGAGTTTTCTCGGCGCGGTGGCGCTGGGCGCTGGCGACACGCTGGCCTACGGCCTGATCTGCGTGGCCAGCGGCGTGGCGCTGGGCGCGGACCTCAGCGTGCCGCCCGCACTGCTGGCCGGCCTCTTGCGCGAAGAAGGCCTGCACGGCCGCAGCGAAGGCGCCTGGTTCGGCTGGTGGCAGCTCTGCACCAAGCTGAACCTGGCGCTGGCGGCCGGCGTGGCGCTGCCGCTGCTGCAGGCGCTCGGCTATGCGCCAGGCCATGCCGATGCGGCTGCCGGCCTGGCATTGGCCACCGTGTATGGCGTGCTGCCCTGTGTGTTGAAAACCCTGGCTGGCCTGCTGCTGTGGCACGGCTGGCTGAGAAAAAAGGTGCCCGAATGTTTGCCCGCCTGAACACCCGCTGGCCTCGCCTGGCCGGGCTCGCGCTCAGCGCGCCGCTGTGCCTGGCCTTGTTGTCCGGCTGCGCCAGCCCGACGCCGGCCGACTACGCCAGCCAGACCCCGGTGCTGAACTTGCGCAGCTATTTCAACGGCCCGATGAGCGCGCAGGGGCTGTTCACCGACCGCTCGGGCAAGGTGGTACGCCGCTTCAGCGTGGCCCTGAACGGTCGCTGGGAAGGCGATGAGGGCGTGCTGGAGGAGGACTTCGTCTACAGCGACGGCGAGCGCCAGCGCAGGGTCTGGCACCTGCGCCAGCTGCCCGATGGGCGTTACACCGGCAGCGCCGACGACGTGGTCGGCGAGGCCGTCGGCCAGGCCGCGGGCAATGCACTGAACTGGCACTACACGTTGCGCCTGCCGGTGGACGGCACGGTCTACGAGGTGCAGTTCGACGACTGGATGTACCTGATGGATGCCCACGTGATGCTGAACAAGGCGGCGATGCGCAAGTTCGGCTTCCAGCTCGGCGAGGTCACGCTGGCCTTCTACAAGCCATGAACCCGGCCATGCCCACCCGCCTGCACTGCGAAAGCACCTGATGTCCCTGAACCCCCGCATTCCCGCCTGGCAGGGCCAGGTGGTCTGGCTGGTCGGCGCCTCTTCGGGCATTGGCCGGGCGCTGGCCGAGCGGCTGCATGCCGCTGGCGCCGTGGTCGTCTGCTCGGCCCGCCATGAGGTGGCACTGAACGAATTCGTGGCCCGACACCCGGGCAGCCAGGCGATTGCGCTGGACGTGACCGACCGCGACTCGCTGCAGGCTGCCGCACAGACCGTGGTGGCCCGGCGTGGCCGGCTGGACATGGTGGTGTACTGCGCCGGCCACTACCGCGCGCTGCGGGCCACGGCCTTCGACCTGGTGGATGCGCTTCGGCATGACCAGATCAACTACGTCGGCGCGCTGCACCTGCTGGACGCCGTGCTGCCGGTGCTGCTACGCCAGCGCGGCGGCCACCTGAGCCTGATCAGCAGCGTGGCTGGCTACCGCGGACTGCCGAACTCGCTGGCCTACGGACCGACCAAGGCGGCGCTGATCAACTTGGCCGAGTGCCTGTACTGCGACCTGCATGCGCAAGGCATTGGCGTGTCGGTGGTCTGCCCGGGCTTTGTCGACACGCCTCTGGTGCAGCAGAACGAGCACGCGATGCCAGCGCTGATCAGCGCCGATGAAGCCGCCAGGCAGATGCTGGCCGGCTGGGCCGCGGGCGACTTCTCGCTGCACTTTCCGAAACGTTTCACCCGCTGGATGCGCGCCGCACGCTACCTGCCGGACGCCTTGTACTTCCCGGCCGTGCGCCGGGTGACGGGGCTGTGACCATGCTGAAAGACGCCTTGCCCACCTTCGCCAAGCTGCAGGACCAGCAGCGCCCCGCGCCCCGCCATGCCGACGCACGCGTGCAGAAGTTGATCCACTTCTTCGAGCAACTGCAGCTGGCCGACCTGGCGCAGCTGCACAGCCTCTACACGCCCGAGGCTTACTTCAAGGACCCGTTCCACAGCGTGCAGGGCGTGGCCGAGATCGACGCGATCTTCCGCCGCATGTTCACCAACCTGCAGGCGCCGCGCTTCACTGTGCACAGCGTGATCGCCGAAGGCGCGCAGTGTTTCATGACCTGGGATTTCGACGCGCTGCGCAACGGCCGGCCGCTGCACATCCACGGCAGCAGCCATTTGCTGTTCGATCTGCAGGACCGGGTGGCGCTGCACCGCGACTACTGGGACGCAGCCGAGGAGCTGTACGAGCAGGTGCCGCTGCTGGGCGGCCTGCTGCGCTGGCTGAAGCGACGCATTGCCGGGCCTGCGGCCCTGCTGAGCCGGGACTGATCAGGCTTTCTCAGGCTTTCGCTGGCGCGGCGTCGAACAGGTCCAGCGCATCGGCCAGCGCCGTCAGCGAATCCAGCTCGCGCCACGGCGTGGCGGTGGTGCGCAGCGGCTTGGGGCGATGGCCGGGCCGATGCAGCCAGACGCTGGCAAGGCCGGCGGCGTGCGCGCCTTCGATGTCCAGCGCCCAGTCGTCGCCCACGTGCAGCACTTCGTGCGGCGCGCAGCCCAGGCGCTCGCAGGCGGCATGGAAAAATGCCGGCTCGGGCTTGCCCACGCCAAATTCACGCGCACCCAGCGTGCCGGCGAAATGGCCGGCCAGGCCGATGCGCTGCAGGTCGGCGTTGCCATTGGTCAGCGCCAGCACAGGGCCACGCGCGGCCAGCCGCGCCAGCGCGGCCGGCACGTCGTCGTAAAGCTGTACCTTTTGGCGGTGCTCGAAGAACAGCTCGAAAGCCGGCTCGGCCAGCGCCGGGTCTTCACCGCACTGCGCCAACGCGCGGGCAATGCTGGTCAGCCGCAGCCAGCTGAGGTCGTGGCCGCGCTCGGGGTGCTCGCGCCCAACCTGCTCGCGGATCAGGCGCAGTGCCGCGGTGTCGAAAGCCGCGGCCGTCGCCGGTGCGTTGGCCTGCAGCCAGCCATGCAACATGGCTTCGGCGGCTTCGATGGCCGGCCAGACTGGCCACAGCGTGTCGTCCAGGTCCAGCGTGATGGCGCGCCAGCTTGGCATGACCGTCACCGCATCCAGCCCTTGCGGCGGAAATAGAGCAGCGGCGCAGCGACCGAGGCCACCATCAGGCACAGCGCATAGGGGTAGCCGTATTTCCAGCTCAGCTCGGGCATGGCCTGGAAGTTCATGCCGTAGATGCTGGCGATCAAGGTGGGCGGCAGCAGCGCGACCGAGGCCACCGAGAAGATCTTGATGATCTTGTTCTGGTTGATGTTGATGAAGCCGACGGTGGCGTCCATCAGGAAGTTGATCTTGTCGAACAGGAAGGCGGTGTGGCTGTCCAGCGAGTCGATGTCGCGCAGGATCTGGCGCGATTCCTCGAACTGCTCGGCGTTGAGCATGCGGCTGCGCATCATGAAGCTGACCGCGCGGCGCGTGTCCATCACGTTGCGGCGGATGCGGCCGTTCAAGTCCTCTTCCTTGGCAATGGCCGCCAGGATCTCGGCCGCCATGCGGTCGTCCACGTCCTGCTTCAGCACCCGGGCGCCGACTTTTTCCAGGCTGTCGTAAATGCTTTCGAGCGCATCGGCGGAGTATTCGGCGTCGGCGTCGTAGAGCTTCAGCAGCACATCCTTCGCGTCCTCGATCAGGGCCGGGATGCGGCGCGCACGCAGCCGCAGCAGGCGGAACACCGGCAGGTCTTCGGCATGCACCGAGAACAGCACGTTGTTGAACAGGATGAAGGCCACGCGCACGTTGCGCGGCGTGATGTCGTCATCGATCAGGAAGTCGGAACGGATGTGCAACTCGCCGTTGTCTTCCTCGTAGAAGCGGGCCGATTCTTCGAGGTCGTCGTCCACGATGTTGCCGGGGATCTGCAGCCCGAAACGCCCGGCGATCCAGCCGATCTCCTCGGCCGACGGCGCTTCGAGGTCCACCCACACGGGCTGTACCTGGGCCAATTCGGCCGCAGTTTCAATTTCCTCTTGCACGAGGCGGCCACTGAGGCGGCCCTTGTCCAGCGTGAACACGTTGAGCATGCGGTACTTCCAGCGGATCGGCCCGGCGCGGCGGCCGAGGAAGGCAGGCACGGCGCGGGCAGAAAGATCAGGTCGGGGTGTTCGGAGCAGACCGTCTCACCCCAGACGGGCCGGACCGGCCCGGGGGCAGGCGTCGCGGCAGCTGGAATGGACGGTCACCGAGGGTGAGGGGTGTCCAAGTCGTGCTTTCAACAATCAAGAAAAAACCAAAACCGGTCCTGCAGGCAGGGTCTAAAAACGGAGAGCCGCACGGGGTTTTCCCTGGGTTTTTGCCCAGCAGCCGGCCATTCCAAAACACCGGGCCAGCGGGCCTTGGCGCCCCGAAAGGGCCGTGACGCCGGGCTGCACGGGTCAGGCGTGGCCTTGGCCCGCAAAGGACCAGACACCGCCGCGAACGGCCTGCGCAGTAATGCTCACAACCAGGGAGTCTAACCCCCTGGGACGAGGCTGACCACGCTTGTCAAAGCATGGTCCCACGCGCACACTGAATTCGACCGGAGCCCCCAAAGGCACCGGCTGCGAGCGACCAAATGCAGGCGATGAGCCTGCCCTTGTTTTCCCCTTTCCTGAAAGGAGTCCTCGATGAACCTGACGATCAGCGGACATCACCTAGACGTTACCCCCGCGCTTCGCGAGTACGTGCTGACCAAGCTGGACCGGGTCACGCGCCATTTCGACCAGGTGGTCGATGTCAACGTCCTGCTGACGATAGACAACCAGAAGGAAAAGGATCGACGACAAAAGGCGGAGGTCACCCTCCATGTCAAGGGCCGCGACATCTTCGTGGAACACTGCCACGAGGATCTTTATGCGGCGATCGACCAACTGATGGACAAGCTGGACCGCCAGGTCTGCCGTCACAAGGACCGCATGCAGGACCACCACCACGAATCGGCCAAGCGCCAGGTGGCCGCACCGCTTTGATGGCCTCGCTTTTGTCGACCCAACACGGCCCTGCGGGGCCGTTTTTGCTGCCTGGCGCAAGCGCGAGACTGTTACACCTGCGAAATCGTGAACTGTTGCTGCAACGCAGCACCCCTTCCGTCAACCACTTGATTCAGGCTTCGTTCAAGTTCATGGTGAGGCTGTCGATTTCTATAATCCGCTCCCCGCCCGCACGCTTGAACAGCCTGCCGCTCCAGTTGTGACCGTAGTCGGAGAACATTCTTCATGAACCGCCTTGCCGCCATCCTGCCCGCCGCCAATGTGCTGGTGGGTGTGGACGCCACCAGCAAAAAGCGCGCGTTCGAGCACGCCGGCCTGCTGTTCGAGAACCAGCATGCAATTGCCCGGGCCACGGTCACCGACAACCTGTTCGCCCGCGAACGCCTGGGCTCGACCGGCCTGGGGCATGGCGTGGCGGTGCCGCACGGCCGTGTCAAGGGCCTGAAAAACCCGCTAGCGGCGGTGCTGCGCGTGCAGCAGCCCATCCCGTTCGACGCACCGGACGACGAGCCCGTCAGCCTGCTGATCTTCCTGCTGGTGCCCGAGGCGGCCACCCAGCGCCACCTGGAGATCCTCTCCGAGATTGCCGAGCTGCTGTCCGACCGCGAACTGCGCGACAAGCTCAAGAGCGAACCCGACGCAGCCGCCGTGCACCGCCTGATCGAAGGCTGGGAACCGCTGAAGTCGGTGGCGTGAAAGCCATTTCGATCAGCGCCGAAGCGCTGTTTGAGGAGCACCAGCCGGCGCTGCGCTGGGAGTGGATCGCCGGCCATGCCCACCCCGAGCGCCGCTTCGACGAAGCCGCGGTGCGCGACGCCCGCTCGGCCGCCGACCTGGTCGGCTACCTGAACTACATCCACCCTTACCGGGTGCAACTGGTCGGCCGCCGCGAGGTCGACTACCTGGGCGAGGCCGCAGCGCCGGAGATCCAGGAGCGCCGCATCCAGCGCATCGTCACGCTGGAGCCGCCGGTCATCATCGTGGCCGACGGCCAGCGCCCGCCGGACCGGCTGGTGGCCATGTGCGACCGGGCCGAGATCCCACTGTTCACCACCAGCCATTCGGCCGGCCATGTGATCGACGTGGTGCGCGCCTACCTGAGCCAGCTGATGGCCGACCGGACCACGCGCCACGGCGTGTTCATGGACATCCTGGGACTGGGCGTGCTGCTGACCGGTGAATCCGGCCTGGGCAAGAGCGAACTCGGGCTGGAGCTGATCTCACGCGGCCACGGCCTGGTGGCCGACGACGCGGTGGACCTGTTCCGCATCTCGCAGGCCACGCTGGAGGGCCGCTGCCCGGAACTGCTGATGAACCTGCTGGAGGTGCGCGGCATCGGCCTGCTGGACATCAAGGCCATCTTTGGCGAGACGGCGGTGCGGCGCAAGATGCGCCTGAAGCTGATCGTGCACCTGGTCCGCAAGGAAACCATGGAGCGCGAGTTCGAGCGCCTGCCTTACGAACCTTTGCACGAGGACATCCTCGAGATCCCCATCCGCAAGGTGGTCATTGCGGTGGACGCTGGCCGCAACCTGGCGGTGCTGGTGGAAGCCGCGGTGCGCAACACCATCCTGCAGCTGCGCGGCATTGACACCTACCAGGAATTCATCGCCCGCCACCAGGCTGCCATGAGTTCGGGCTCGGATGTTTGACGCCGCCTGCCGGGCGGTGTTCACAATCGGTTTTCACGCAGGTGGCGTACAGCGCCAGCGCATGGTCCTGCAGCGCAAAGCCGCGTGATTGCGCCACGGCGCGCTGGCGCGACTCGATCTCTGGGTCGAAGAACTCCTCGACCCGGCCGCAGCTCAGGCACACCAGGTGGTCGTGGTGGTTGCCCTCGTTGAGCTCGAAGACCGACTTGCCCGACTCGAAATGGCTGCGCGCCAGGATGCCGGCCTGCTCGAACTGCATCAGCACACGGTAGACCGTCGCCAGGCCGATGTCCGCACCCTCGTTCATCAAGGCCTTGAACACGTCTTCCGCCGTCATGTGCCGCTGCTGGGTCTTCTGGAAGACCTCCAGAATGCGGATGCGCGGCAGCGTGGCCTTCAAGCCGCTGCTCTTGAGTTCGTCTACCTGGTTGCTCATGGTGTCAATCCCTGGCCCCGCGAGGCTTGGTGAGACTTGTTTGGCGTTGCCCTAGAATCGTCCAATCATAGCCAGCCTGTCCGCCTCAAGCGACAGGCAAGCCATTTCGGCCGCCTTCGCCTCGTGTCGCGCGGTTTCTTTTTCGCTCCATCGCCGCCCGCAGGGCGATTCGCCGTATGCCTTTGCTGAGTTCTGTTCGACCCGTTGCGGTCGCGGCCGCGCTGATGGCGGCCAGCCTGCTGGGCGGTTGTGCCTACGTCTCGCGCACCATGAGCGAGGGCATCACCAGCGTGATCACGCCCTACCGCGTGGAAATCGTCCAGGGCAACGTGGTGACCTCGGAGCAGATCGCCCAGATCAAGCCGGGCCGCAGCCGCAACGATGTGCGCGACATCCTCGGCTCGCCGCTGCTGGCCGACCCCTTCCACGGCGACCGTTGGGACTATGTGTTCACGCTGCGCCGCCCCGGTACCGAAGCGCAGAAGCGCTCGGTCGTGATCCGCTTCGAAAAGGACACGGTCAAGACCGTCGACGCGCCGCCCGACCTGCCGTCAGAACGCGAGTTCGTCGCGTCCATCACGCGCTACAAGGCCGATCCGAGCAAGGAACGCAAGCTGATGCTGACCGACGAGGAACGCGCCGCCCTGCCGCTGCCGCCCGCCGCAGCCGCCAGCACCGCCGCAGCCCCCACCGGTCCGACCCGCACCTACCCGCCGCTGGAGACGCTGTGAGTGCCGCCGGCCCCTTGCGCATCGCCATTGCCGGTGCCAGCGGCCGCATGGGCCGCATGCTGATCGAGGCGGTGCAGGCCGCTGACGACTGCGTGCTGGCCGGCGCGCTGGACCGCGAAGGCAGCCCTGCGCTGGGCAGCGACGCCACCGCCTGGCTGGGCCAGGCCAGCGGCGTCAAGATCACGGCCAGCCTGGCCGAGGGCCTGGCCAACGCGCAGGTGCTGATCGACTTCACCCGCCCCGAAGGCACGCTGGCCCACCTGGCCGAATGCGAGCGCCTGGGCGTGAAGATGGTCATTGGCACGACCGGTTTCGAGCCGGAACAAAAGGCCCGAATCGGTGCCGCCGCGCAGCGCATCGCCATCATGATGGCGCCCAACATGAGCGTGGGCGTCAACGTCGTGATGCAGCTGCTGGCCCAGGCCGCCAAGGCGCTGAACCAGGGCTACGACATCGAGATCATCGAGGCCCACCACCGCCACAAGGTCGACGCGCCCAGCGGCACCGCGCTGGCGATGGGCGAAGTCGTCGCCAAGGCCGTCGGCCGCGACCTGAAGGAATGTGCCGTCTACGGCCGCGAAGGCGTCACCGGCGCGCGCGCCCCCAGCACCATCGGCTTTGCCACCGTGCGCGGTGGCGACATCGTCGGCGACCACACCGTGCTGTTCGCCGGCATCGGCGAGCGCATCGAGATCACGCACAAGAGCTCGAGCCGCGTGACGTATGCGCAGGGCAGCCTGCGCGCCGCGCGCTTCCTGGCCGGCAAGGCCAGTGGCCTGTTCGACATGAACGACGTGCTGGGATTGTCCTGAGATGAACGGCTTGAGCGACTTCTGGGCGGGCAGCGACGGCATCGGCCGCACGGTGGCCCTGCTGCTGCTGGCCATGTCGGTTGGCGCCTGGGTGCTGATCGTCTGGAAGACCTGGCTGCTGCGCCGCGCGCTGCGCGGCCAGCGCGACAGCGTCGCCGCCTTCTGGCAGGCACCGAACCTGAAGGACGGCCGCGAACGTGTGGCCCAGTTGGACCGCGAACAGGTGCTGCTGGGCATGGTGGACGCGGCCGCCGCGCAGCCCATGGCCGGCACGCTGCAGGGCAGCGCCAGCGCCGAAGCCCAGCTGACCCGCCGCCTGCGCGACGCGCTGCACGAAGGCCTGGGCCGGCTGCAGAGCGGCCAGGTGTTCCTGGCCTCGGTGGGGGCCACCTCGCCCTTCATCGGCCTGTTCGGCACCGTCTGGGGCATCTACCACGCGCTGCTGGGCATCTCCACCGCCGGCAGCCTGTCGATCGACAAGGTCGCCGGCCCGGTCGGCGAGGCGCTGATCATGACCGCCGCCGGCCTGGCCGTCGCCATTCCTGCGGTGCTCGCCTACAACCTGTTCGGCAAGTGGCTGGGCGCACTGGAAGCCGAGCTCGAAGGCTTCGCGCACGACCTGCGCGACCTCGTGCTGACGGGCCGCTGAGCCCGCACCCGAGAACAGCGCCATGGCCTTCGGACGCCTGGAACGCACCCGCCCGCCGCAGCCGATGGCGGACATCAACATGACGCCGCTGATCGACGTGATGCTGGTGCTGCTGGTGATCTTCATGATCACCGCCCCGCTGATGGCCAGCAGCCTGAAGCTGGACCTGCCCAAGGCCGAAGGCGCGTCGCCCGGCGACAACCCGGTATTCCTCTCGGTGGCCATCAGCATCGACGGCCAGTTGCACCTGGACGACGAGCAGGTCAACGACGCCCAGCTGACGCTGCGCGCCCGCCAGGCCTCGCAGCAGGATCCGAATACCGAAGTGCAGCTGCGCGCCGACGAGAAAGTGCCCTATGGCCGCGTGGCCGAGCTGATCGGCCTGCTGCAGGACGCCGGCCTGAGCCACATTGGCTTCATCACCGCCGGCCCGCCAGCCAAGCCCGCAGGCACCACTGCCGCACCCTGAACCGGCTCAGCGCCGTGTCACCAGTGGGCGCGACTGCAGCAGCACCACCTGCCCGGCCGGGTCGATGGCCCATTCGATGTCCTGCGGTGCCGGCCCCAGGCGCCGCTGCACCGCCTCGCCCACCCGCGCCAGCTGCCGCACCAGCGCGTCGCTCAGCACCGCGCGGCCAGGCTCGGCCGGGGCTTCGCGCACACCGCCCTGCGGGTCCAGCAGCAGCGCCACCGGGTCTTCGGTGCGGCTGAGCACCTGGATGCTGTCGCTGCGCCGGTGGTAGAGCACCTGCTCGGCCTGGCGCAGCCCGTCCACCACCCGAATACCCAGGCCGCGCTTGGCGGTGATGAAGCTCATGCCGGGCTGCCCCACGTCGAAGGGATTGGCGGTGGTCATCACGCCGGCCGCCTGTGCGTCCACCGCCTGCTGCACCAGCACGCCCATCACCACCTTGTCGTGCGGCACGCCAGCCGCGCGCCGCGCCTCCCAGGCCTCGGTGTTGTAGACCGAGGCCCAGACCGTCTTCACCGCCTCGGCAAGCTTTGCATCGTCGTCGGCCACGTTGGGCACCGTGGTGTAGAGCCCGGCGCCGCTGAAGCCGGGCAGGTCCTCGGAGTTGGAGGAGCTGCGCACGAACACGCCGCGGCCGCCAGGGACCCAGCGCGCGCGGGCTTCGTGCCAGCGCTGTACCTCGACCTCCGGCAGCGGCAGCGCGACCAGCGCCTCGCGCAGCTTCGCCAGCGCCTGCGCCCGCACCTGGCGGTCGAGCGCAAAGTCTGGCGTGCCCACCGCCTCGGCCAGCGCGGCGCGCGCCGCCGGCTGGGCCATGAAGGCGGCGAAGCTGGCAAACGGGATGCAGAAGCCCGAAGGCACCGGCGCGGCGCCGGGCAGCTGGCCCTGACGCAGCGCGGCCGTGAGTTCGCCCAGGTTGGCGGCCTTGCTGCCGCAGCGGCGACTGTCGGCCCGGCGCAGTTCGGTGAGCGGCGCGAGCGCGCTGCCCGCCAGGTCCGGCTGCGGCCAGTTCTTCACCTTGGCCACCAGCGGCCGGGCTTGCGCCTTTGCCACTTCGGCCTCGCTGGCCGGCACCAGCGTCACGCCGGTGCGGGCCACCGTGAGCCGCACCCATTGCCCGTCCAGCGCGCGCCAGCGTTCGGCGTCCCGCGACCACGCATTCGGAATGCCCCAGCCGCGCGCCAGCAGGTTGACGTGCGACAGCGCGGTGGAAGGCTGCAGCGTCAGCACGCCTGCCACCGGTGGCAGGTTCTGCGGCAGCGTGCCGAGCAGCGCGATGTCGCCACGCTGCAGGTCGTCTGTCGCGTCCGGGTCGTCGCGCACCCGCAGACGGCCAACCGCGCTGCCCGGGTTCAGCGGCAGAAAGCCCTGTTTGGCGATCACGGCCGCCTGGCTCAGCAGCGGCTGGTCCAGCCCGGGCTGCAGGCCCTCGGCCAGCGCTTGCTGGACCGACGAGGTCGGCTTGAAACGCAGCGGCGCAAAAAATGCGGCGCGCAGCCGCTGGTCGGCCAGGCGAAGCAATGCGGGCGACAGCGGATCGCCCTCCCAGAACTCGTAGGCCCAGGCACCGGCTGCGGCCTGCCAGCTCAGCGTGCCCATCAGGTAGCGGCGCTGCGGCGAGCGGTAGTTCTGCGCCACGGCGGCATGCGGCCACGCCGCTGCGCCGTCGCGCGCGCGCAGGAACTGCTCATGCAGCGCGAAGCGGCGGCTGTCCAGGAACATCACCTGCTCGCCGTTGGCGCGGTCGATCATGAACAGCACGTGGGGCAGCGCCAGCGCGGTGCCTGCGTCGTACACCCGCGCCAGGCGGTCCAGTTCCTGGCGGCTGGCCAGCCGGGGCAGCCAGCCGGCAGGCACCGCGCTTGCTGGACTTGATGGCGCCGCGGCGCGGCCTGCCTGGTAGCCGCTGGGCTTTTCGGCCAGCTGGGCGCTGGCGGCCGTGGCCAGCCCCAGCGCGGTGGCGGCCAGCGCTCGGTGGATGTACTGCTGCATGCGTGTGCCCGCCGGTGGCGGTCCTCTCCCTTGTTGGCGCGCATGATGCCAAAAGGCCCGGCGGCCAGCCACGCGCGATAATTTGCCGATGAACGAGAAATACGTCCCCGCCGAAGTCGAGTCGGCCGCCCAGGCGCACTGGCACGCGAACGACGCCTACCGCGTGAGCGAAGACCAGAACAAGCCCAAGTTCTACGCCTGCTCGATGCTGCCCTATCCCTCGGGCAAGCTGCACATGGGCCATGTGCGCAACTACACGATCAACGACATGCTCACGCGCCAGCTGCGCATGAAGGGCATGAACGTGCTGATGCCCATGGGCTGGGACGCCTTCGGCCTGCCGGCCGAGAACGCCGCGATCAAGAACAAGGTGCCGCCGGCCAAGTGGACCTACGACAACATCGCGCACATGAAGCTGCAGATGCAGGCCATGGGCCTGGCGATCGACTGGTCGCGCGAGGTCGCCACCTGCCAGCCCTCGTACTACAAGTGGAACCAGTGGCTGTTCCTGAAGATGCTCGAAGCGGGCATCTGCGAGCGCCGCACGCAGATCGTCAACTGGGACCCGGTGGACATGACCGTGCTCGCCAACGAGCAGGTGATCGACGGCCACGGCTGGCGCTCCGGCGCGCCGGTGGAAAAGCGCGAGATCCCGGGCTACTACCTGAACATCACCAAGTACGCCGAGGAACTGCTGTCGGCCGTGACCGACCCGAGCGACCCCGAGTACCTCAGCGGCTGGCCCGAGCGTGTGCGGCTGATGCAGGAAAACTGGATCGGCAAGAGCGAAGGCGTGCGCTTCGCGTTCCCGCACGAGATCGCCAGCGCGGACGGCGGGCTGATCCAGGGCGGCAAGCTGTTCGTGTTCACGACCCGCGCCGACACCATCATGGGCGTGACCTTCTGCGCCGTGGCGCCGGAGCACCCGCTGGCCGCGCACGCCGCCGCCAGCCAGCCCGAAGTGGCCGCCTTCATTGCCGAATGCGCGCAGGGCGGCACGACCGAAGCCGAGCTGGCCACGCAGGAAAAGAAGGGCGTGAAGACCGCGCTGCTCGTCACCCACCCTCTCACCGGCGCGCAAGTGCCGGTGTGGGTCGGCAACTACGTGCTGATGAGCTATGGCGACGGCGCGGTGATGGGCGTGCCGGCACATGACGAGCGCGACTTCGCGTTCGCGAAGAAGTACGGCATCGCGATCCAGCAGGTGGTGGCCGTCGAAGGCGAGACCTTCTCCACCGAGGCCTGGGCCGACTGGTATGGCGACAAGCAGAAGTGCGTCTGCGTGAACTCGGGTGAGCTGGACGGCCTGGGCCAGAAGGCGGCCGTCAGCAAGGTCGCGGAACTCGTCGGCGCCAAGGGTCTGGGCGAAAAGAAGACCACCTGGCGCCTGCGCGACTGGGGTGTCAGCCGCCAGCGCTTCTGGGGCACGCCGATCCCCATCATCCACTGCGATGACTGCGGCGTGGTGCCGGTGCCCGAGCAGGACCTGCCGGTCGTTCTGCCGGAAGACCTGATCCCGGACGGCTCGGGCAACCCGCTGAACAAGCACGCCGGCTTCCTGAACGTGGGCTGCCCGAAGTGCGGCAAGCCTGCGCGCCGCGAGACGGACACGCTGGACACCTTCGTCGATTCGTCGTGGTACTTCATGCGCTACTGCGACCCGACGAACGAGCAGCAGATGGTTGGCGCCGGCACCGACTACTGGATGCCGATGGACCAGTACATCGGTGGCATCGAACACGCGATCCTGCACCTGCTGTACGCGCGCTTCTGGACCAAGGTGATGCGCGACCTGAAGCTGGTCAAGTTTGGCGAGCCGTTCAAGAACCTGCTGACCCAGGGCATGGTGCTCAAAGGTGCCTATTTCCAGAAGCCGGCCGACGCTGGCAAGAACTACTTCTGGGAGCAGGACGTCGAAACCGTGCTCAACGACAAGGGTGCAGTCGAAGGCTACAAACTGAAGTCTGACGGCTCGCCGGTCGAGTACGAAATGACGACCATGTCGAAGTCCAAGAACAACGGCATCGACCCGCAGACCCTGATCGACCGCTACGGCGCCGACACCGCACGCCTGTTCGTGATGTTCGCCGCGCCGCCGGAGCAGACGCTGGAGTGGAACGACGCCGCCGTGGAAGGCGCGCACCGCTTCCTGAAGCGCGTGTGGGGCTTCGGTGCCAAGAACACCGACGCGCTGAAGGCCGCGGGCGACACCGCCGCCGAGCTGTCGGCCGACGCCAAGGCGCTGCGCCGCGAGGTGCACCTGGTGCTCAAGCAGATCTCGTACGACTACGAGCGCATGCAATACAACACCGTGGTCTCCGGCGCAATGAAGCTGCTGAACGCGCTCGAGGGCTTCAAGTCCACCGGCAGCGCCGGCGACAGCGCCGTGCTGCGCGAAGGCTTCTCGGTGCTGCTGCGCGGCCTGTACCCAGCCTGCCCGCATGTCACGCACGCGCTGTGGACCCAGCTCGGTTACGCAGACCGCCTGGGTGACCTGCTGGACGCGCCTTGGCCCACGGTGGACGAGGCTGCGCTGGTGCAGGACGAGCTGGAACTGGTGCTGCAGATCAACGGCAAGCTGCGCGGTGCGGTGAAGGTGCCGGCGAGTGCGGACAAGGCCGCGATCGAGGCCGCGGCGATGGCCGCGCTTTCCGACCCGGAGCTGCAGAAGTTCACCGAAGGCAAGCCGCCGAAGAAGGTGATCGTGGTGCCGGGCCGGCTCGTCAATGTGGTGGTCTGAGCGGGTGGCCGCGCGCTTGCTGTCTTCGCGCCGCGGCGCCCTCGTGGCGCTGCTGGCCGCTGCGTCGCTGGCTGGTTGTGGCTTCGAGCTGCGGCAGCCGCCGCAGCTGCCCTACCAGCGCATTGCGCTGACCGGCTTCGCGCGCCATTCCGAAATGCCAGAAGCCGTGCGGCTGGCGCTGCCCAGCGGCACCAAGATCGTCGACAGCACGGCCCAGGCCCAGGTGGTGCTGGCGGCGATGGAGGACAAGCTGGAACGCACCGTCGCAGCCTCCACCTCGGCCGGCCAGGTGCGTGAATTCCGGCTGCGCGTGCTGTTGAAGTTCCGCCTCACCCGGCCGGACGGCACGGTGCTGCTCGGCGACACCGAGCTGGAACAGAGCCGCGACATGAGCTACACCGAAACCGCGGCACTGGCCAAGCAGACCGAAGAGGCCACGCTGCTGCACGACATGCACGCCGACATGGCGCGCCAGCTGCTGCGCATGCTGTCGGCCTCGGCCGAGCTGGCGGCGCGGCTGCCGGCGCCAGCGGCTTCGGCGGCGTCCGCACCAGAGGCCGCATCGGCGCCCGAGCCGGCCTTCGTGCCGGCGCCCGCCGGCAACTGGGGCGCGGCTGCCGCGTCCGCGCCGGCCTCGGCCGCACGCTGAAGGCCCCGCGATGCAGGTCCGCTCCGATGCCCTGGCAGCGCAGCTCTCGCGTGGCCTGAAGCCGCTTTACACGCTGCACGGCGACGAGCCACTGCTGGCGCAGGAAGCGGCCGATTCGATCCGTGCGGCGGCCCGCGCAGCCGGCGTCTCCGAGCGCCAGGTCTTCACCGTCAGCGGCGCGCATTTCGACTGGAGCAGCCTGCTGGGCGCCGCGCAGTCCATGGGCTTGTTTGCCGACCAGCAGCTGATCGAGATCCGCATCCCTTCCGGCAAGCCCGGCAAGGAAGGCTCGGTCGCGCTGCAGCAGTATTGCGACCGGCTGGGCGAAGGCCTGTTCACCATCGTTCACCTGCCGCGGCTGGACCGCCAGCAGCAGCAAAGCGCCTGGTTCCTGGCGCTGGACAGGGCGGGGGTGACGGTGCGGCTGGACCCGATCGAGCGCAACCAACTGCCGCAATGGATCTCGCGCCGGCTGGGCGCGCAAGGCCAGTCGCTGCCCGCCGGTGAAGCGGGCGAGCAGGCGCTGGCGTTTTTCGCCGACAGGGTCGAAGGCAACCTGCTGGCCGCGCACCAGGAACTGCAGAAGCTCGCGCTGCTGTACCCCGAAGGCGAACTCAGCTTCGAGCAGATCCAGGACGCGGTGCTGGACGTGGCCCGCTACGACGTCTTCAAGCTCGGTGCCGCCGTGCTGGCCGGCCAGGCCGAGCGCGCGCTGCGCATGCTGGACGGCCTGCGCGCCGAAGGCGAGGCCGCGGTGCTGGTGCACTGGAACCTGGCCGAGGACATCCGCGCGATGAAGCGCGCCCGCGACGCGATGGCCGGCGGCAAGCCGCTGCCGATGGCGCTGCGCGAAGCGCGGGTCTGGGGCGACAAGGAGCGCGCCTTCGAACGCGTGCTGCCGCAGCTGGATGACACGAAGCTCGCCGCGCTGGTGCAGGCTGCCGCGATCTGCGACGGCCTGGTCAAAGGCCTGCGCCACCCCGACTGGCCCACCGAAGCCTGGGACGGCCTGCGCCGCCTGATGCTGATGATGCTGGACCTGATGCAGCCGCCACCCCGCCGCGGCCAGGCTGCGCCTGCGCCGATGGCGCTGCAGCCTTAAGCCGAGCGCTCGACCAGGCGCGCCAGCGCCAAGGCGACGGTCGCCGAGCGCACCGCCGTGCGGTCACCTGGCAGTTGCAGCAACTCGCTGTGAACCTGCGCCACAGCACCGACTTGCCAGGCCAGCGCCAGCCACACCGTGCCCACCGGCTTGCCCGGCACTGCGCCGCCCGGCCCGGCAATGCCGGTGACGGCCACCGCCATCTGCGCGCGGCTGTGTGCCAGCGCGCCGCGGGCCATCGCTTCAGCCACTTCCTGGCTGACGGCGCCGTGCGAGGCAATCAGGTCGGCCGGCACGCCGAGCTGGTCGGTCTTGGCCTCGTTGCTGTAGGTCACGAAACCGCGGTCGAACCAGTCGCTGGAACCAGCGACGCTGGTGCACAGCGCGGCGATCAGGCCGCCGGTGCAGCTCTCGGCCGTGGCCATGCGCCAGCCGCGGGCGCGCAGTGCGTCGGCAAGCGCCGGCAGGCGGGCTTGCAGCGAGGCGGCGTCGGTGAGCAGTGTGTCCATCACTGGGGTTGCGCCGCAGACACAGGCATTGAGATGGCGCCCGATGCTAGACTTTGACGCATGACTGCTCGCGTTGACCAGCTTCTCGATGAAGCCTTGTCCTTGCCGACGGACGAACGGTCCGCGCTGGTTGTTGCGTTGCTTGACAGCCTGGAAGGCAGCGACGATGCCTGCATTTCTGAGGCTTGGCGTGCGGAGATTCGCAGGCGGCGTGCCGGGCTTCGGGATGGGACCATCGTTCCGCTTCCTTGGGCTGCAGCCAAGGCACGACTCCGTGCACTGTGAGTCAGTTCGAAGTCGTCATTCTTCCCGACGCAGAAGCTGAAATAGCGGGTGCGTTCCAGTGGTATCGCGAACGCAATCCGCTTGCCGCTGACGCATTTCGCACCGAAGCGCTCGGCTGCATTGATGCGCTGGCGGACTCGGCAGAGAAGTGGAAGAAGGATGACGATGGCACGCACCATTGTTTGCTTCGACGATTCCCGTACACCGTTTTCTATGAGATTGAAGGCGCGGTCGTGTTCGTGCTTGCCGTTTCGCACCAGAGGCGGGAACCCGGATATTGGCGTGATCGCTGAATTGCGCCGCGCGCGACTTCCGGCGGCCGTCATGCGTGCCAGAGCGCCATCACCAGCAGCGTGCAGAGCGCCGCCACCAGGTCGTCGAAAATGATGCCGAAACCCTGGCGCCAGCCGGGCGGCGTGCCGGGCTGGCCCTTGTAGCGGCGGTCGGCCCAGCCGACCGGGCCGGGCTTGGCGGCGTCAAAAAGGCGGAAGATCAGGAAGGCGGCCAGTTGCACGACCAAGCTGGAGGGCGTGACCAGCCAGAGGATGAGCCAGAAGGCCAGCACCTCGTCCCAGACGACCGCGCCGGGGTCGCCCACGCGCATGGCCTGCGCGGTGCGCGTGCAGGCCCACCAGCCGACGAAAAAGCCGACCAGCAGCACCCAGCCCCAGCCGGCCTCGCCCAGCGCGTCGCTGAGCATCGGGTCCAGCAGCAGGAAGGCCGCCCAGGCCCACAGCGTGCCGACCGTGCCCGGCGCAAACGGCGACAGCCCGCTGCCCATGCCCAGCGAGATCCAGTGCAGCGGCGAGCGGCGCAGCAGCCACACGCCCGCACGACGCGGCGGCAAGGCGGCATCGGCCGCGTGCACCGACTCAAAGCCAGGCCGCGGCGTCTCGGCGATGACGTGGGCGTCGCTGATCGAAGCGGGTGAGGTGGCAGTGGGCTCTTCGTTCATGACTTGAAGTGATCGAAGCCGGCGAGTTGCGTCAGGTCGATGGGCGAGCCTTGCTCGTCCAGCACACGCAGCCCGGCACCCTTGGGCAAGACCTGGCCAATGCGGTGCAGCGGCACGCCGGTTTGCGTCGCAATCGCCTGCAGCGCCGCGTCGGCGCCTTCGGGCGCGCAGAACAGCAACTCGTAGTCGTCGCCGCCAGTCAGCCAAGCCATGCGCTGCACGGCTGGCGACTGGCCGGCCAGCAGCGCGCGGCGCGGCATGCGGGCCAGCGCCAGTTCGGCGCCCACGCCCGAGCGGCGCAGCACATGGCCCAGGTCGCCCAGCAAGCCGTCGCTGACGTCGATGGCCGCTGTGACGACGCCACGCAGCGCCAGCCCCAGCGCCACGCGCGGCTCGGGGCATTCCATCGCCAGCCGGGCCCGTGCAAAGTCTTCGGTGGACAGCGCCAGTGTGCCGCGGAAGACCTCCAGCGCCAGCCGCGCCTCGCCGGGCCAGCCGCTGACCCAGATGCCGTCCCCCACCCGCGCGCCGCTGCGCAGCAAGGCCTGGCCGGGCGGCACTTCGCCGAACACGGTGATGCCGATGGTCAGCGGGCCTGCCGTGGTGTCGCCGCCGACCAGCTCGATCTGGTGCCGGTCCGCCAGCGCCAGCAGGCCTTGCGCAAATGGCGCGAGGAAACGTTCGTCGGCCCGCGGCAGCGCCAGGCTGAGCGTGAAGCCCAGTGGCTTGGCGCCGCAGGCGGCCAGGTCGCTGAGGTTGACGGCCAGCGCCTTGTGGCCCAGCCGCGCCGGGTCCACGGTGGACAGGAAATGCCGGCCCTCGACCAGCAGGTCGGTCGACACCGCCAGCTGCATGCCGGGCGTGGGCTGCAGTAGCGCGCAATCGTCGCCCACGCCCAGCGCGGCGCGCTGCACGGGGCGCTTGAAGAAGCGGTCAATCAGTTCGAATTCGCCCAGGGACATGGGCGGTATTGTCGGTCAGCGGAACACCGGATCAGGGGCGCAAAAGATTGGCCAGCTCGACGGCGGATTTGACGTTCATCTTCTCGAAGACGCGTGCCCGGTGGACCTCGACGGTGCGCACGCTGATGTCCAGCGCGTCGGCGATCAGCTTGTTCGGCCGGCCTTCGACCACCAACTGCATCACCTCGCGCTCGCGCTCGGTCAGCTCGGCCAGCGCGCGCTGCACCTCGCGCTTGGCCAGGCGCTGCAGCAGCACCACTTCGCTGGCCTGCAAGGCGTGTTCGACCCTGTCGACCAGCGCGTTGTCCGAGAACGGCTTCTCGACGAAATCGAAGGCACCGCGCTTGACGGCGGCAACGGCGGTCGGCACGTCGCCATGGCCGGTCAGGAAGATCACCGGCAGCACCTGGGCCAGGCCACGCTCGACCAGCCGGTCGAACAGCGCCAGCCCGCTCATGCCGGGCATGCGCACGTCCAGCACCAGGCAGGACGGCGCAGTCGGCCAGTTGGCGGCCAGGTCGGCGTGCGCGCCGCGCTGGTCCAGCAGTTCCTCGAAGGCCTCGCCGCTGGCAAAACCTTCGGACAGCAGGCGGCGCGAGCGCAGCAGCCAAGCCAGGGCGTCGCGCACCACGTCCTCGTCGTCAACGAGGTAGACCATGGGCAGGCCGAAGCGGGACGAGGTGGGCGTCATGGCGTCATGGCAGAAGAAGGCGCGTTGCGGCGCGGGCTGTCGGGCGCTGGAAGGGTAAACCGGAATTCCGTGCCGGCGGGAGAGGCCTCGCTGTTGGCCGGCCCATGGTCCAAGGTGCCGCCATGTTGCTCGATGACGGTGCGGCAAAGCGAGAGGCCAAGGCCCATGCCTTCCTGGCGGGTGGTGAAAAACGGCGTGAACAGCCGCGCCGCCACTTCCGGCGCAATGCCGGGTCCGGCATCGGCCACGCTGAACTGCACCCAGCGCGGCTCGTGCTGGCGCACCTTCAGCGTGAGCACCCGCTGGGCCAGCGGCGTCTGGTCGGTCTCCATGGCCTGGATCGCATTGCGCGTCAGGTTCAGCAGCACCTGCTCGACCATGGTGCGATCGGCCTGCACGCTGGGCACCGGCTTGGGCAGGTCCAGCTCGATGCGCGTACCGCTCTTGCGCGCCTGCAGGCGCACCAAGGGCAGCACGGCCTCTATCAACTGGTCCGCCGCCACCACCTCGCGCGACTGCTCGCGCCGACGCACAAAGCCGTGCACGCTCTTGATGACACGCCCTGCCCGCTCGGCCTGCTCGGCAATGCGTTCGATGGCCTGGCGCACCAGCTCCAGCGTGTCCGGCTCGGGCTCGGCCATCAGGTTCAGCGAGCCGGTGGCGTAGCTGGCAATCGCCGCCAGCGGCTGGTTCAGCTCGTGGCTCAGCAGCGAGGCCATTTCGCCGACGGTGGCCAAGCGCGCCGCGGCCTGCAGCCTGTCCTGCTGCTGGCGCGAAAGCTCTTCCATGCGCCGCTCGCCGCTGACGTCCAGGATCGCCCCCATCCAGCCCACATGGTGGCCCACCCGGTCGTGCAGCGGCGCCTCGTAAATCATCACCGGGAAACGCTCGCCGCCGCGGCGCATGAACACGGTTTCGTAGCCCTCGCGGTGCACGCCGCCGCCGTCCACGCCCAGCTGCAGCCGGGTGTCCTGGCGCCGCAGGTATTCCTCGACCTGCTCGGGTGGCCAGTAAGGCGGCGGAAAGCGGCCGATCAACTCTTCCGGCGCATAACCCACCATCTCGCTGAAGGCCGGGTTCACATAGCTGACGCGGCCTTGCACATCGCGTGCGCGCAGGCCGGTGACCAGCGAATCCTCCATCGCCCGGCGGAAGGCCAGCGACTCGGCCAGCGCGGTCTCGACCTGGCCGCGGCGGCGCACGTCGCGCACCAGCAGCACCACCAGCCCCAGCAGCACCAGCGACAGGCCCAGCACCAGCGCAATCGCCAGGTTCGGGATCAGCCCAGGCCGGCCGGCCACGGCATCGGCGCGCAGCTGCAGCGAGCTGCCGGGCAGATCGACCAGCCGGCTGGCGTGGTAGATGCCGGCGCCGCGCATCGGCCCGGCACGCACCAGCCGCGTGCCGTCGGCCTCGACCAGCGACAGCTCGTGCCGGCCGACTTCGGCCTGGCGCACCGTGTCGTCCAGCATGGCTGCCAGACCCAGCGTGGCCACCATGAAGCCGACCAGGTGGCCCGATTGCGTGATCGGCATGCACAGGTCCAGCACCTCCAGGCCGAGGCCGCTGGGCTGGGGCACGAAGTACGAGCGCGAATAGGCCGGCGCGCTGCTGCGGCGGGCGGTGGCGCAGGCAGCCTGCAGCTCGACCTCCAGCTCGCTGCGGCCGATCACGGTGAACAGCGAGAGCTCGGGCCTGCCGTCCAGTGCGAGCTGGACGCGCAGCTCCAGGTCGCGCCGCTCCAGCCGCAGCACCTCGCGGCGCTGGCGCAGCATCTCGGTGGCGTCCAGCCGCCACTGGCGCTCGTCCGGCTCGTTCCACAGCAACGACTGCACGCTTTGCTGGCTGCGCAGCAGCACGCGCCGCATCTCGATGGCCGCCGAGGTGGCGACCGCATCGGTCTCGTCCTGGGTTCGGGCTTCCTCGTAGCGCAGCGTCAGCATCACCAGCAGCGACTGCGCGACCAGCAGCAGCACCACCAGCGCACCCCACAGCAGCCAGCGCATGCCGCGGCGCAGCCGGGGCGCGTCGGCGGGGGTGTCCATCCTCATCGGCGTGGGGTCTCGCGGGCGCATGATCGTGCAGGGAACGGGGCCGAAGTATCTGCGCTGGGCAGAGGCGCCCGGTAAGCAGTTCCTCGCATGCGCCATGCCCGCCGGCGCGCGCACACTGCGCCCCCGCCCCGCCGTTCACTTGCGGCTCCTACAATCGCCGACCCCGGGGTTGGGAATGAAAAGGACACTTTGCGATGCCGACAGCCGAAGAACGAAAAGCCGAACTGCGCCGTGCGGCGCTGGAGTATCACGAGTTCCCGACGCCGGGCAAGATCGCTGTCACTGCCACCAAGCAGCTGATCAACCAGCACGACTTGGCGCTGGCCTACTCGCCCGGCGTGGCCGCCGCCTGTGAAGAGATCGTCGAAGACCCGGCGAATGCCTTCCGCTACACCTCGCGCGGCAACCTGGTCGCGGTGGTGTCCAACGGTACTGCGGTGCTGGGCCTGGGCAACATCGGCCCGCTGGCTTCCAAGCCGGTGATGGAAGGCAAGGGGGTGCTGTTCAAGAAGTTCGCCGGCATCGACGTCTTCGACCTGGAGATCGCCGAGAACGACCTGGACAAGCTGGTCGACGTGATTGCTGCGCTGGAGCCGACCTTTGGCGGCGTGAACCTCGAAGACATCAAGGCACCGGACTGCTTCTACGTCGAGCGCAAGCTGCGCGAGCGCATGAAGATTCCGGTCTTCCATGACGACCAGCACGGCACGGCCATCGTCGTCGGTGCGGCGCTGCTGAACGGCCTGAAGGTCGTCGGCAAGAGCATCAAGCAGGTCAAGCTGGTGTCCTCCGGCGCTGGCGCCGCGGCGCTGGCCTGCATCGGCCTGCTGGTCAAGATGGGCCTGCCCAAGGAAAACATCTGGCTGACCGACCTGGCCGGCGTGGTCTACAAGGGCCGGGTCGAGCTGATGGACCCGGACAAGGCCGAGTTTGCGCAGGAAACCTCGCAGCGCCACTTGTCGGAGGCCATCGAAGGCGCGGACATCTTCCTGGGCCTGTCGGCCGGCGGCGTGCTCAAGCCGGCGATGGTCGCCGCCATGGCCCCCAAGCCGCTGATCTTCGCGCTGGCCAACCCGACGCCGGAGATCATGCCCGAAGAGGTCAAGGCGGTGCGCGACGATGCGGTGATGGCCACCGGCCGCACCGACTACCCGAACCAGGTCAACAACGTCCTGTGCTTCCCGTACATCTTCCGCGGCGCGCTGGACTGCGGCGCCAGCACCATCAATGACGAGATGGAAATCGCCGCGGTGCGCGCGATCGCCGAGCTGGCCCAGGCCGAGCAGCACGACGTGGTCGCCGCAGCCTACGCCGGCATCAACCTCAGCTTCGGCCCGGAATACCTGATCCCCAAGCCTTTCGACCCGCGGCTGATGACGCAGATCGCACCCGCCGTGGCGGAGGCGGCGCAACTGTCGGGCGTGGCCACCCGACCCATCACCGACATGGTGGCCTACCGCGAGAAGCTGCACACCTTCGTCTATGCCTCCGGCACGATGATGAAGCCGATCTTCTCGGTCGCGAAAAAGGCCAAGGCCAACCGTGTGGCCTACGCCGAAGCCGAGGACCGGCGCGTGCTGCGCGCGGTGCAGGTGGTGGTCGACGAAGGCCTGGCGCGGCCGGTGCTGGTCGGCCGGCCGAACATCATCACAGCCCGCATCAAGAAGCTGGGCCTGCGCCTCGAAGAAGGCCGCGACTACGAGATCGTCAACACCGACGACGACCGCCGCTACCGCGACTTCTGGCAGACCTATCACCAGATGATGGACCGCAAGGGCGTGACCGAGCAGCTGGCCAAGATCGAGATGCGCCGCCGCCTGACGCTGATCAGCAGCATGCTGCTGCACAAGGGCGAGGTGGACGGCCTGATCTGCGGCACCTGGGGCTCGACCGCACTGCACCTGAACCACATCGAGCAGGTGATCGGCCGCCGCCCTGGCGTCAAGACCTACGCCTGCATGAACGGCCTGGTGCTGCCGAACCGCCAGCTGTTCCTGGTCGACACCCACGTCAACTACGACCCGACCGCCGAACAGCTGGCCGAGATCACCATCATGGCGGCCGAGGAAATGCTGCGCTTTGGCATCCAGCCCAAGGCCGCGCTGCTCTCGCACTCGAACTTCGGCTCCAGCAACCAGCCGTCCGCCATCAAGATGCGCGACACACTGGCGCTGGTGCAGGCCCAGGCGCCCTGGCTGGAGATCGATGGCGAGATGCACGGCGACGTGGCGCTGGACACCGCTTACCGCGCCGAGCTGATGCCGCGCAGCACGCTCACCGGCGAAGCCAACCTGCTGGTGCTGCCCAACATCGACGCCGCGAACATCAGCTACAACCTGCTGAAGACCGCCGCCGGCGGTGGCATTGCCATCGGCCCGGTGCTGCTGGGCGCGGCCAAGCCGGTGCACATCCTGACGCCTTCGGCCACGGTTCGCCGCATCGTCAACATGACCGCGCTGACCGTGGCGGACGCCAACGCCGGGCGCTGAGCGCCCACCAACCGGCACCAAAACCGCGCATCCAGGCCAGCGGCAGAAGAACAAGTAAGCGGTTACTTCAATACCCGTCCACTGCACGCTTTTCGGGCAGTGGACTTGTGGTATTTGTGCCAATCAGATAGGATCGCGGTTTGATTCTTCAGGGCAAACCCGTGGTTTTTCTTGGTCGGCTGTCAACAACGCCGATGGAGCGGTCCTGGCGCCAAAAGTTTGATTTTGTGCGTCGTGGCCTCAGCTCCTTCGGTGTGGCAGCAGTGCTGGGAATGGCCGCCGTGGTCCAACTGGCAGGGTCCGGCGCAGCCCTTGCGCGGGAACCGATGGTCGTCACCGCCGAGTCGCTCGGCACGGTGTCGCTGGCCAGCCTGCCGCCCGAGGCGCAGCAAACCGAACGCCTGGTGCGTGCCGGCGGTCCGTTTCCTTTCGACAAGGATGGCGTGGCCTTCGGCAACCGGGAACGCAGGCTGCCGCCTCAGGCGCGAGGCTACTACCGCGAGTACACCGTGCCCACGCCCCATGCAAAGAATCGTGGGGCAAGGCGTTTGGTGTGCGGCGGTCGTCAACCGCAACAGCCTGAAGCCTGTTTCTATACCGACGACCACTACGCCAGCTTTCGCCGCCTGGTGCCGTGAACGCCATTTCGGGATCTGGATTTCTTTGACCAAGGAGGAACGCGACCATGCTTTTGCAGACCGTCCGTCCCAACATCGTGCAGGCGATACGCGCTTATCGGGTGGATGACCTGATGCGCGCGGCCCAGGAATCGGGCCAGCACTTCCTGTTCGCCAATCTGACTGAAGCCCAGTCCAAGCAGGACGTGCTCGAGGGCATTGCCACCTCGTTCTTGTTCCCCCAGCATTTCGGGAAGAACCTGGACGCGCTGTATGACTGCATGACCGACCTGGTGCACAAATCGGGCCAGCAGCCCGGCTTTGTCGTCGTGTTGGAACAGTTGCCGGACAACTCGCGTTTCGACCGCGAATCCCGAGAACAGCTTCTGGACGTCTTCCGAGACGCGGCCGACTTCTGGGCCGAGCGGAAAATCCCGTTCAGATGTTTCTATTCTTTTCAGTAGCCCGCTCCCAAGAAAACGGGTCATGGGAGCGGGCTGCGGAAACGGCCCCCGAAAAACCGGCCAGCAAGGCCAGTACAAAAGCAGGCAGCAACCCCAGCTTCGGCATGAACATGCCGATGATGAGCAGCGCCTTCGACACCGCCATGTGGCAGAACGCCGCTTGAGTTGTGCACCCGGCCTCAGGGACACCTGAGGCCACCCGCCGAGCGGGTAGCGGGGCCGCGTGGCAGCGGCCCGGCGCTGGCCCCGGAGTGTGGTGCACCCGGCTCGGCGGATACGCCGAGCCGCCCGCCAAGCGGGTTGCGCAGCCGCCTAGGGGCGGCCAGGCGCCGGCTGCGCTCTGCGGCCTTGACGGTTGGTGAATGCAAACGGCCCGCGAATGCGGGCCGTTTGCATTGGTGCGTCTGCGTTGAGATCAGCGCGGCGGCAGCGACTGCGCCAGCGCAACGAATTCGGCCACAGGGACTTCCTCGGCGCGGCGTTGCATGTCGAACGTGCCTTCAAAGCCTTGTTCATCCAGCCAGCGGCCGAGTGCGTGGCGCAACAGTTTGCGGCGCTGGGAGAAGGCAGCTTGCACCATGGCGCCGAAGCGGGGCAGGTCCAGCGTGGCGGGTTGCGGCAGCGGGATCATGCGGACGACCGCCGAATCGACCTGCGGTGGCGGGTCGAAACTTTCGGGCGGGACGTCGAGCAGGGACTCGATGTCGTAGCGCCACTGCAGCATCACCGAGAGCCGGCCGTAGGTCTTGCTGCCGGGGCCGGCGGCCATGCGGTCGACGACTTCCTTCTGCAGCATGAAATGCTGGTCTTCCACATGCTGCACGTGTTCGAGCAGGTGGAACAGGATGGGCGTGGAGATGTTGTAGGGCAGGTTGCCGACCACGCGCAGCTTGCCGCCCAGTTCGCCGGCCAGCGCGCTGAAGTCGACCTTCAACACGTCGGACTCGATCACGCTGAGGCCTTCCTGCTTGCGCAGGCGGGCGGCCAGGTCGCGGTCCAGCTCGATGACGGTGAAGGCCGGGCAGCGCTCGCGCAGCGGCAGCGTCAAGGCGCCCAGGCCAGGGCCGATCTCGACCACCGGCTGGCCCGGCTTCGGATCGATCGCGCGCACGATGTCGTCGATCAATCCAGCATCGGTCAGGAAGTGCTGCCCAAAGCGCTTGCGCGCCAAGTGCTTCATGACAGCCCCTCGTCCGACGGGTACGTCAGCCGATCCCCCACGGGGGCGAGCGCGGACGTGACTTGTCCGGGGGACAAGTCACGCCAGCAAGCGGCCGGCTTGGGAGCGGCCCGGCGCTCGACCCGCTTGAAAGCACAGCTCACAGCGGCGGCTCGCGCATCTCGATGAAGGCCTTGGCGCGCAGGTCGTCGATCCACTCGGCGTAGGCCGCGTCGAACTTCTTTTCGCGCAGCGCGGCACGGGCCTGCTCACGCGCCTTGATGGGGTCGATGGGGATCTCGCGGCGCTCCATCACCTGGATCAGATGCACGCCGTAGCGCGAGACGATGGGTGTGGAAATGCCGCCTGGCTGCAGCGCGTTCATCGTGATCTCGAACTCGGGCACGAAGGTGCCGGCCGCAGCCCAGCCCAGGTCGCCGCCACGCGAGGCGCTGCCGTCTTCCGAGTAGGCCTTGGCCAGGTCCTCGAAGCTGCGCTTGCCGCTGAGGATCTGGGCGCGGAAATCGGCCAGCCGGCGCTGCGCGGCGTCCTGGGAAAGTTGTTCGGACGGCCGCAGCAGGATGTGGCGGGCACGGGTTTGGGTGACGGTGTTGACGTCCGCACTGGCGCGCGAGAGCACCTTCAGCAAGTGGAACCCGGCCGGGCTGCGCAGCGGCTGCGGCGTGACCGCGCCAACCGGCAGGTCCTTCACCGCGGCAACAAACAGGTCCGGCAACCTGTCGGTCGGGCGCGAGCCGATCTCGCCACCGCGCTCCTTGTTGTTGTCTTCCGAAACCGCCTTGGCGACCAGTTCAAACGGCTCGCCGCTCTGGAGCCGGCCCTGCACCGTCTTCATGCGGGCCTGGACTTCGGCCACCTGGGCCTCGCTGGGATTTTCCGGCAGGGTCAGCAGGATTTGCGCGAGGTTGATCTCGTTGCGCGTGGCCTTGGCGGCACGCTGCTCGGCCAGGTAGGCGTCGACCTCGGCGTCGGTGATCTTCACGCGCGAGTTCACCTCGCGCTCGCGGCTGCGCTCGGCCAGGATCTGGTCGCGCAGGTTGGCGCGAAAACGCGTGTAGTCCATGCCGTCGGCCTTGAGCCGCTCGCGCAGCTGCGGCACGGTCATCTTGTTGGCACTGGCGATGTTGTCGACCGCGCGGTCCAGCTCGGCGTCGTCAACCTTGGCGCCACTGTCGCGGGCATTGGTGATCATCACCCGCTCGTCGATCAGCTGTTCGACCACTTCCTTGCGCAGCGCGGCGTCGTCCGGCAGCTTGGCGCCAGAGCGCCCTGCCTCTTCCTTGGCCCTGGCGATGCGCTGCTCAACCTCGACCTGGGTCACCAATTCGTTGTTGACCACGGCCACGATGTAGTCCGCGGTGCGGGGTGCGGGAATCACCGGTGCAGGCTTGGTGCCCACGCGCTGGGCCATCGCACCCAGGTGAGGAAAGGCCAGCGCAGCCATCAGCGGCAGCAGGCGGAAGAGGGAACGCGAGGAAGACATCATGGATTCACCGTGGACGGTGGCGCTGCGTTGTCATCACGCAGCAGCCGGTAACCGGGGATATTGTCCTTCAGGACCTGCAGCGGGTTGCTGCCCAGGCGGGACAGGCCGACCAGCTCCAGCTGGATCATCAGCCGCTTGGTGGCTTCGGACTGGCCGGTGGAGACACGCTCCGCCACCACCCGTGCGATCCAGCAGCCTGCGTCGTATTCGAGGCCGACGATGGAATCGGTGGTGCGGTGGTCCTTCAGGCTGTAGTTGACGCGGCCCACACCATACAGCGTGCCCTGGCAGCTGCCATCCGCAGTTTGCGCACCCTTGCCGCTGAACAGCGGCCATTGGTAGCCGAGCTCGAACTGCTCGCTCAGGCCGCGCGAGTAGCGATAGGTGCCGGCCAGCGTGTGGAACGGCGCCGGGTTGTAGCGCATCGAGATGATGGAGCGCACCGTGCGGCCGAGGTCGGGGTTGTACTGCAGCGTGGTGTCGGTCCGCCAGTCCTGCCCCAGCCGGCCGGCGGCGAACACCAACAGGTCCGAGACATGGTTGTCGCTGGCCTGGCCATCGGCCGTCAGTTTCTGGTCGCGGAACTGGAAGCGCTGCGCGGCGCCCAGGCTGAAGCGCTCGACGCCGGTGTCCGGCTCTATCCAGCGGGTGCTGGCGCCCAGCGTGATCTGGTGCGCGTCGCTGACGCGGTCAATGCCGGTGAACTCGTTGTCGGCATAGATGGACAGCGAGTTGAAGTCACTGGCTGCGGTGTCGAACAGCGGCAGCGCATCCTGGCCATGGGTGGGCGTGTTCAGGTAGTGCAGGCGCGGCTCCAGCGTCTGCACGAAGCGGGTGCCGAACCAGGTCGAATCGCGCTCGAAGCGCAACCCGCCGTCGATGCTGGCGGTGGGGATCACGCGGTGGGCGCGGGTGCGGCCGTCGGTCATCGGCTCATCGGTGTCGTAGGCCGCGGCGTTGACCGCCAGGCGCGGCGTCAGCCAGCCCCAGCCGAAGTCGTAGGGACGCGCGACGGCGCCGAGCGCATGCACGCGGCTGCCCTGGGGCCTCGTGTCGCCGGCCGCCCGATCGTTCAGCGTGAAGCGGTTGGCCTCGGTCTCCAGGTCGAAGCGCAGCGACTGCCAGCCCACATTGCTGAGCCGCGCGCCGATCTGCGGCGCGCGCTGGTACGGCACCTCGATGGGCGTGTCCACATCCTGCAGCACCCGCCAGTCCTGCACCCGGGCATAGACCGACAGGTTGCCCTGGTCCACCGCCCACGAGCGCCAGACGCCCGCCTGCTGCGGCAGCAGCCGCGGCGCCAGGCTGGGCAGCAGGCGCGAGAAGTCCTTCCAGTAGCGGTCGTCGGACGCGTCTTCGTAGGCCAGCTCGTAGCGCACGCCGTTGTCCAGCGCGCCTTCGTGCTCGGCCTGCACCGAGTAGCGGCGGGTGTCGGTGGTGCGGTCTTCCGGCACCCAGTGCAGCTCCAGCCGCCCACTGTCATTGGGCTGCAGGTAGCGGAATTCACTGCGCAGCGCGGTGCCGCGGCGCGACGAGAGCACCGGCGTGAGCATCAGGTCGTAGTTCGGCGCGAAGCGCCAGTAGTACGGCACCGAAAAGCCGAAGCCGCCTCGGCTGTCGAAGAAGTCGATCGTCGGTGGCAACCAGCCGGACTTGGCCGCGTCGCTGGTCGGAAAGCTCATCGACGGCAGCGCCAGGATGGGCACGCCCAGGAAACGCAGCACCGCGCCGGTGGCCTTGCCTTCGTTGGCATCGAAGTCCAGGTCCAGCTTGTCCATGCGCAGCTCCCAGCCGGGTTCGCCATCGGCCTCGCGGGTGCAACTGCTGTAGTTGGCGTTGTAGGCGGTGAGCTGCTGCGGGCCGGTGAAGTCGATGCGGCGCGCGTTGCCACCGGCGGCGGTGCGGGCGAAGTAGTAGGTCGGCTCGGTCACGTAGCCGGTGTGGCTGTCCAGCAGCAACTGGGCCTGCTCGCCATTGAACATGTCGCCGCCGCTGCTCAGCCGCACCTGGCCGCTGGCCATCACCAGGCGCTGGGCCTGCAGGTAGCGCAAGGTGTCCGAGGTCAGCAGCAGGCCACCGCGGCGCAGCTCCACATCGCCCAGCGCCTGGGTTTCCTGGTTGAGCTGGCTGTGCACTTCGCGCGCTGTCAGCTGCACCGGGCTGTCGCTGCTGCCATCGATGGGCGGCTGCGGGTTGACCTTGCCGGGCCGGGACTGGGCGGGCGTGGTCAGGGCCGGCGCAGGCAGCGCGGCAGCGGTCGACTGGCCCCAGGCCAACGGCGCCACGCCAAAGGCCAGCGCCAGCCCGGCGGCCAGCGGCAGCCAGGCGAAGGGCGCAGGACAGAGGCGGCGGGAGCGGCGGGGGGCAGGCAGCGGGAGAAACAAGCGCGGCAACTCGCGGTGATGTGCAAGCCCCACCGGTCGCGGCAAGCGGCTCAACACAGGGCAGGCCGGCAGCGGCCGCCCGGGGCGTCATTAGAATGAAGATTATCCATGAGCCCTGCCCGGCCGCCCCAAGCGGCCCGCACCGAAGCCCTTCCAGGCGAAGGCGCCAAGGTGTGAACCCTGCCGCGGCAGGCCGTGGCCAGCCGGCATGCCCTGATGACACCTGAACCCCCCGCCCCCGCTTCGCCCCCCGTGGCCCCCGTGCAATGCCCCGCCCGCATCGCCTGGGGCAATGCAGGCCGACGCCTGGCCTTCGAGCAATGGCTACAGCCGCTGGTGGCCTCGCACGGCCTGCAAGTGGCCAGCCTGGAGGCCGCCTCGGCCGACGCCAGCTTCCGGCGCTATTTCCGCATCCAGGCACAGCCGGCCGGCATGCCGCTTTCCACCCTGATCGTGATGGACGCGCCGCCGCCGCTGGAAGATGTGGCGCCGTTTGTGCAGGTTGCCGGGCTGATCCAGCAGGCGGGACTGCACGGCCCGCAGGTGCTGGCCTGCGACGCCGAACAAGGTTTCCTGTTGCTCAGCGACCTGGGCCGCACGCTGTACCTCGACGCCCTGCAGGCCGAGGACTGTGCCCAGGCCGACAAGCTGATGCGCGACGCGATCCGTGCGCTGGTGCAGTGGCAGGGCCATGTCGACGCGACACCGTTGCCGCCGTACGACGACGCGCTGCTGCGCCGCGAGCTGGCGCTGTTCCCCGAATGGTGCGTGCAGCGCGAATTCGGCATCACCTGGACAGCCGAGCAACACGCCCGCTGGCAGTTGGTGTGCGACCGGCTGGTGGCCAGCGCGCTGGCGCAGCCCACCGTGGCGGTGCACCGCGACTGGATGCCGCGCAACCTGATGGTGGCCGACCCGAACCCGGCCATCCTGGACTTCCAGGACGCCGTGCGCGGCCCCATCAGCTACGACGTGGCCTCGCTGCTGCGCGATGCCTTCCTGTCCTGGGACGAAGAGCAGGAACTGGATTGGGCCGTGCGCTACTGGCAGGCCGCGCGCAAGGCCGGGCTGCCGGTGGACGAGGACTTTGGCGAGTTCTGGCGCCAGCTCGAATGGATGGGCCTGCAGCGCCACCTGAAGATCCTGGGCATCTTCTGTCGCCTGAAGCACCGCGACGGCAAACCGCGCTACAGCGAAGACCTGCCACGCTTCTTTGCCTACGCGAACAAAGTGGCGCTGCGCTACCAGCCGCTGAAGCCGCTGCTCGCGCTGATCGAGCCGATGCAACAGGCCAAGCTGAGCACCGGCTACACCTTTTGACATGGCGCACCCCCGGCCTCGCGGGTACGCGAGACCACCCGCCGAGCGGGTTGGCTCAGCGCCCTTGGGGCGGCCCGGCGGGCGCTGAGCTGTAAATTGGGGCACCCGGCCCGACGAGTACGTCGAACCACCCGCCGAGCGGGTTGGCTCAGCGCCCTTGGGGCGGCCCGGCGGGCGCTGAGCTCGCGCTGGCCATGGTTTCAAGTGCCTTGACGCAGTCGGCCGCAAACGGGCGTGTCTCGCAACCGGCTGCGGCCAGCCACGGGTCCCGGTCCTCGCCGCCAAATGCCTCGACCAGGAAATCGCGCAGCGCGCGGGTGCGGGCCGGCAGGTGATGGCGCGTGGGCATGCACAGCCACAGCGTCTGGCTGTAGAGCCGCCATTCGGGGATGACACGCTCCAGCGCATGCTCCATCAGCGCGTCTTCGGCCACGAAGGACGGCAGGCCGGCAATGCCCAGGCCAGCCAGCGCCGCGGCGTAGTTGGCGTCCACATGCAGGGTGCTCAACACGCCGCGGCGCGGCACCATGTGGACCACGTCCGGCCCGGTGTCGCCCTCCTTCGCGCCGCATCGGTAGAAGGTGACGCCGCGTGTCACCTCTGAAGCCGGCGGGATCAGCATGTCGTGCTGCTTGAACTCGGCCGGGTGCTGCGGCCGGCCGCGTTTGTCCAGGTACTCGGGCGAGGCGCAGCAGATCACCTCGGTGCGCGCCAGCCGGCGGGCCACGAACTGGCCGTCCAGCGGCTTGCGGGTGTGCACCAGCGTCAGGTCAAAGCTTTCGTCGACCGCCTCTACCGCGCCGGGTGCGGTGATCTCCAGCGTCACGTGCGGGTACAGCGCATGGAAGCGCGGCAGCAGCTTGGCGATCTGGTGCACGGCGAAGGCCGGCGCGGTCAGCAGCCGCACATGACCGCGTGGCTCGTGCACCGAAGCCGAAGTCATGGCCTCGGCTTCGTCGATGTCGGCCAGGATCTGCCGCACCCGCTCCAGGTAAGCCTCGCCGGTTTCGGTCAACGACAGCCGGCGCGTTGTGCGGTTCAGCAGCCGGGCGTCAAGGTGCGTCTCCAGCTCAGAAATCAGCCGGGTCACGACGGCCGGTGCCAGGTCCAGCGCGCGCGCCGCGGCAGCCAGGCTGCCTTCGTCGACGACACGGGCAAACACCCGCATGGCGCGCAAGGTGGGCATGCAAGCACTCCAGGAATTCAAAGACTGAGGGGCCGGCAGCGCCGTTTCGATTGTTTGCGAAACGAGAACACTGCGTGTGCGCAAACCTTATTTATTCCTTCGATCCAAATCTCTACAGTTCAACCCTATCGGCACTAACCCTGGGCCGAAACGAAAGGAACTCAGATGACCCGCTTCTCCTCCGCTTCCATGGTTGCCGGCCTGCTGCTGGCATCTGTCGCCACCCTGAACGTGGCCCAGGCCGCCGACAAGGCCGACCAGCCGCGTACCCGTGCCGAAGTGCTGGCCGAACTGGCCCAGGCCCGCGCCAATGGCGAAATGAACTTCGCCGACCAGGAAGTCATGCAGACCCCGCGTCGCGTCCGCGTCCAGGCGCCCACCGCGTTTGCTGCCAGCACCCCGGCGACCACCAAGACCCCCGACACCGAAACCAAGACCAGCGCCCAGTGAGCGCGGGGCAACGGCAGCTTGGTCCCCGAGGGCCAGGTCTGCCAGACACGCCAGAACCAAAGCGGGCTTGAGGCCCGCTTTTTCACGTCCTGAGCCGGCAGCTGCCCTTGACGGCCACGTTCAGGGATGGGCCGCGATGACCTCGGCCACCGCCGCCGTCAGCCGTGTGCCGTAGCCAATGTGCAGGAACTCGTTGGGCCCGTGCGCATTGCTCTTCGGACCCAGCACGCCGCAAACCATCATCTGCGCCTTCGGGAAGCCCTGCTGCAGCAGGCTCATCAGCGGGATGGTGCCACCCTGGCCGATGTAGCCCAGCGGTGCGCCGAAGTGCCTGCGCGAGGACTGGTCCATCGCCGTCTCCAGCCACGGCGAGAGTTCAGGCGCGTCCCAGCCGGTCGCCCCCCATTGGCCCACGCGGCCATCCGGCACGAAGGTGACCTTGGCGTTGTAGGGCGCGTTGTCTTCCAGCAGCGCCTTCAGCTGCACCGCCGCCTCGTGGCCCTGCACCAGCGGCGGCAGCCGCAGCGAGAGCTTGAACGCGGTGTAGGGCCGCAGCACGTTGCCGGCGTTTTCCAGCGACGGCATGCCTTCCACGCCAGTGACCGACAGCGTGGGCCGCCAGGTGCGGTTCAGCAGCGCCTGCACCGGGTCGGTGGTGGTGGGCAAGGTCGCGCCGCCGTCGGCGCCGCAGGCCCAGGGGTAGCGCTTCCAGACCTCGTCGCCGAGGATGTCGGCCGTGGCCTGGGCCTGCGCCACGCGCGAGGCCGGCACTTCGCAGTGGAAGACCGGCGGCAGCAGCCGGCCGGTGGCGGAATCTTCCAGCCGGTCCAGCACCTGCCGCATGATGCGGAAGCTCGACGGCACCAGCCCGCTGGCGTCGCCCGAGTGGATGCCCTCGGTCAGGATCTCGACCTTCAGCGCGCCGGTGATGTTGCCGCGCAGGCTGGTCGTCAGCCACAGCTGGTCGTAATTGCCGGCGCCCGAATCCAGGCAGACCACCAGGCTCACGTCGCCCAGCCTGTCCTTCAGCTGTTCCAGGTACAACGGCAGGTCGAACGAGCCGGATTCCTCGCAGCTCTCGATCAGGCCGACGATGCGCGGGTGCGGCGCATGCTGCGCCTTCAGCGCCTCGATCGCGCTGACTGCGGCATAGACCGCGTAACCATCGTCCGCGCCGCCGCGGCCATAGAGCTTGCCGTCCTCCAGCTTGGGCGTCCACGGGCCCAGGTCCGAGCGCCAGCCGTTGAACTCGGGCTGCTTGTCCAGGTGGCCGTACATCAGCACCGTCTGCGTGCCACCGGGCTTGGTCGACTCGACCTCGAAGAAGATCACCGGCGTGCGGCCTTCGCCGCGGATGACCTCCAGCTTCAGCCCCGGCACCTTGCGGCCCTCGACCCAGGCCGCGGCGTCGCGCACCACGCGGTCGATCAGGCCGTGCGCGGCCCAGTCGGGGTCGAACATCGGGCTCTTGGCCGGCACTGCGATGTAGTCGACCAGGTTCGGAACGATGCGCTCGCTCCAGGCCTCGGTGACGAACCGATTCAGTTGTGCCGAATCGAGGCCGGGCAGTTTTTCAGGTGCATTCATGGTGTGAAGCCTCCGGCGCGCCGGGTGCCGGCGCGGTGCTGGACGGGAACGGGCCGGATCGGCCCTGTGGCAGCGCACCCCAACGGGCGCCAACCCAGTATTTTGCGCTTCCCGTGCCAGCCCGAACCGAGGCGGGGGCTCAGGCGACGGCGGCCATGGGTGCCGCCACCGCGCCACGCCGGTCCACCGCCTGCAGCCAGGCCAGCAGGGCAGAGACGACTTGCGCCCGTTCGGGCTCGTTGAAGATCTCGTGGGCCAGGCCCGGCCACTCGCGGGTGCGCACCAGCGCCGGCGCATGTTGCGCGAAGCGCGCGCTGCCGGCCGGGGCAACGCAGCGGTCCGCACCGGCCCACATCAGCAGCGTGGGCACGCGCCAGCGAGAAGCCAGCGCTTCGACAGCCGGGCCTTCATCACGCACGAAACGCGCGAGCCGGCCGCTGATGCGGTCATGCACCAGCGGGTCGTCGCGGTAGGCCTGCACCACCGCCGGGTCGCGGCAGATCCAGTCGGCATCCAGGCCGTTGTTGACCGCCAGCGATGGCGAGAGGGCGCAGACCAGCGAGACCAGCTTCTTCTGGAACGCACTCATGCCGCCATCCAGCGCGGGCGACGACAGCACCAGCGCGTCCACCGTGCGTGACCATGCGGCCGGCTGCGGCTGCAGCGCCTCGGCGACGAAACGCCCGGCGACCAGTCCGCCCAGACTGTGCCCGAGCAGCACCCGTGGCGCGCCGGCCGGGGCTTCGGCCGAAACCGCGTCCCAGAGGCCCCCGAGGTCGCTCAGCAAACTGTCGTCTGCCGCGATGCGCCCCGGCGCACCTTGCGAACGCCCGTGGCCACGCTGGTCGTAGGCCTGCACCTGCCAGCCCTCGCCGGCCAGGGTCTGCGCCAGCGCCTGGTAACGGCCGGCGTGCTCGCCCAGGCCGTGCACGATCAGCAGTTGCCCGCGCGCCGGCCCTGTGGGCTGCCATCGGTAACGCTGCAGGTTCAGGCCGTCCGGGCTGCGCCAGGCCGGCGCCAGGAATTCTGGGAGGGTGCTCATCGAGGCAGTCTACGAGGCGCCAACGCACAGGCCCTTGGCGTTCACCCGCACAGGGCGCGACCTGCGAAGCCAAAAGCAGGTTCCGGCAAGCCAGGTGCCTGAAGCGGCAAAAAGCCGGGGCACGCTTGCAAACGCAGGCTTCGTCTGACATCCGCTTTCACTTCGGGCTTCTTTACGCCCAGCAACGGAACATCCGGGTTTGCCCGCAGGTCTATCTCAAAGCAGTGCCAAAAAAGAGGCCCGCAACGATCTCGCCTCGCAGGCACCGCACTTCGCAGCCACCCGGCTGTGCAATACAGAAAGGCATCACATGACTCGCTTCTTCTCCCGTTCCCGTGTTGCTGCCCAAGGCCTGCCTGCCGGCTCGGCGGCACCTCGCCCCGGCCAGCCGCAAGTGCTGCCGCTGGTGACGCGGCGCCGTGGTCGACGTGCCGCGCAGCTGGGCGTGGCCTTGCTCGGGCTTGCAGCGCTGGGCTTTGCCGCCAGCTCTCGTGCCGAGGGGCTTTACCTCGGTGGCAGCTTGGCGGTGCCGCAGTGGCACGGGCCTGTCAACGGCAGCGATGGCGACAACCAGGGCGTGGGCGTGAACCTCTACGGCGGCTATTCGTTCACGCCGAACTGGTCACTGGAAGCAGGCTACATGAACCTAGGCCGCCTGAAGGGCGACGTCGAAGGCCTCAGCACCTCGGCCAAGGCCCAGGGCGGCTACCTGGATGCGGTGGGCACGCTGCCGATCGGCGAGCGTTTCTCGCTGCTGGGCCGCCTCGGCTATGCCGGCGCGAATCTGAAGACCACTGCCGGCGACGACCACGGCAACGGCCTGAAGCTGGGCGCCGGCGTGCAGTACGACCTGAGCAAGCAGGTGGCGCTGCGCGGCGAATGGAACCGTTACCGCTTCGATGCTTTCTCCGACCACCAGGACATCGACCAGTACAGCCTGGGCGTGAAGGTCGGGTTCTGAACGCCGCGCTCGCCTTTCGCAGCGAGCGCTACTTCGAGAACTTGAACACCGCGACGCTGGCTCGCAGGTTGGGCCAGCGCCGCACGACGCGCCCGCCCTGCAGGCCGAAGCTGTCCTCGATGTTCAGCCCGTTCTTGCGCGCCAGCACCTCGAAGTCGGCCAAGGTGCCAACCCGGATGTTCGGCGTGTCGTACCACTCGTAGGGCAGCGCGCGTGTCACCGGCATGCGGCCGCGCACCACGCTGAGCCGGTTCGGCCAGTGGGCGAAGTTCGGGAAGCTGACGATGCCGATGCGGCCCACGCGCGCCGTCTCGCGCAGCATCCGCTCGGCATTGCGCAAGTGCTGCAGGGTTTCGAGCTGCAGCACCACGTCGAAGCTGCGGTCGTCGAACAGGTCCAGGCCTTCTTCCAGGTTCAGCTGGATCACGTTGACGCCGCGCTGCGCACAGGCCAGCACATTGGCGTCGTCCAGCTCGATGCCGTAGCCGCTGCAGCCGCGGTGCTGCTGCAGGTAGGCCAGCAGCTCGCCGGTGCCGCAGCCCAGGTCGAGCACACGCGCACCTTCTGGCACCAGGCTCGCGATTACTTCAAGGTCTTTCCTCTCACTCATGCTGCAAACCCCTTGGCCTGAAGCGGCACGTTCGCGGTCTCGGCCGCGATGCGCTCGAAATACGCCCGCATCACGCCGTGGTAGCGCGGGTCTTCGAGCAGGAAGGCGTCGTGGCCATGCGGCGCGGCGATCTCGGCATAACTCAGGTCCACGCGGTTGTCCACCAATGCCTTGACGATCTCGCGCGAACGGGCGGGTGAGAAGCGCCAGTCGGTCGTGAAGCTGACCAAGAGGAACTTCTTTTCGCGCGCCACCGCAAACGCCCGCGTCAGGTCGCCGGCATGCGCGCGTGCCGGGTCGAAATAGTCCAGCGCGCGGGTGATCAGCAGGTAGGTGTTGGCGTCGAAATAGTCGCTGAACTTGTCGCCCTGGTGGCGCAGGTAGCTCTCGATCTGGAACTCGATGTCCTGCGTGCTGTAGCTGGGCGCGCCGTTGCGCAGCTCGCGGCCGAACTTGGCCTCCATCGAGTCGTCGCTCAGGTAGGTGATGTGGCCGATCATGCGGGCCACGCGCAGGCCGCGCTTGGGCACCACGCCATGGGCGTAGAAATGCCCGCCGTGGAAGTCCGGGTCGGTCACGATGGCGCGGCGCGCCACCTCGTTGAAGGCGATGTTCTGCGCCGACAGGTTGGGCGCCGTGGCCACCGCCACGCAGTGGCGCAGGCGCTCCGGGTAGCGCAGCGTCCAGGCCAGCGCCTGCATGCCGCCCAGGCTGCCACCAAGCACGGCCGCCAGCTGCGTGATGCCCAGGCGCTCAATGAGCCGCGCCTGTGCGTCGACCCAGTCCTCCACCGTGACGACGGGAAAGTCAGCACCATAAGGCTGGCCGTTTTTCGCCGGGTTCGGGTCAGTGTGCATCGGCCCGGTCGAGCCGAAGCAGGAGCCGGGGTTGTTGATGCCGATGACGAAAAACTTGTCGGTGTCCAGCGGCTTGCCGGGCCCGATCATGTTGTCCCACCAACCCTCGCTTTTGGGCTCGCCCGCATGCAGCCCCGCCACGTGGTGCGAGGCATTCAGCGCATGGCAGACCAGCACCGCATTGCTGCGTGCGGCATTCAGCGTGCCGTAGGTCTCGTAGACCAGCGTGTAGTCGGCCAGCTGCGCGCCGCTTTGCAGCGGCAGCGGCTGCTCGAAATGCATTTGCTGCGGTGTGACGACGCCCAGCGAAGCCATGTTGCAAACCCCAAAACAAGAACACCCGGCACCGCACAAGAAGCGGACACCGGGTGACTGTTGGGTCAGGGCGTCCCTCTTTAGCGGCATTTCTTCGGGACGGCCCCTCGGCTTCCCGGCGCCCGCAATCCGGAACAAATCGGCGCCAATGGAAGGAGTTTAGCAGCGCGGCAACCTGCCATGCCCCACGGCAACGGTCACTCGGCGATCAACCCTTGGTGCTGCAGGCGCCCTGCAGATGCAGAACGACGGAGCCGTCGGGTGCCGCATCCCCCGCCCAGCCATCCGGACTTTGAATTACTGAACACTCGGCCAATAATGCCCCATGCCACGCCCGTCCCAAGCCGTTGACCAAGCTTTGCTGCAGAGCGGGCTGGCGCTGTATCCGCAGGTGGGGTGCGCGGGCTTGTCGCTGCGAAAGGTGGCAGAACATGCGGGCACGCAGCCGGCGATGGTGCACTACCACTTCGGCAGCAAGCAGGCGTTCCTGGGGGCTGTGCTGCAGCGGTGCTACGAGCAGTTGTTTGCGCAGATGAGCGCGGGCAGTGCGGCTGAGGGGACAGCGAGGCACCGGCTGCGCACGGCCCTGCTGGCGCTGGCGGGGTTCCTGCGCGAGCACCGGGCGCTGATTGCCCGGCTGCTGATGGATGCGGCCCAGAGCGAGCCGGTGGTGCACAGCTTTCTGCAGGCCAATGCACCGCGACACCTGGGGCTGGTGATGCGCCTGCTGGGCGAGGTCGCGCTGAAGCCCGGGGTGTTGCCGATGCAGGCGTTTGCGTTCCTGATGGGCTCGGTCAATGCGCCGTTGCTGGTGGCATCCGGCGCCTTGCACATTGGCGTGGTGCCGGGTGTGCTGGGCGAGCAGTTGGCAGCGCAGGTGGTGAGCGACGCGGCGCTGGCGCAGCGCGTGGACCTGGCGCTGGCAGCACTGTGCGCAACCGAGGAGGGCTCGCCCGATGACAAGGCTTGATCCGAAATTCCTGGGCGCAACAGCGGCACTGGCGTTGTTGTTGACGGGCTGCCAGAAGCCGCCGCCGGCCGGCTGGTCCGGCTACGTGGAAGGCGACTACGTGCTGGTGGCTGCGCCGGTGGCAGGCACGCTGACCAAGCTCGCGGTGCAGCGCGGGCAGACGGTGGCGGCTGGCGCGGCGCTGTTCTCGCTGGACGACGTGAGCGCACGGGCAGCCAACGACGAGGCCGAAGCCCGCGTGGCCGCAGCCCAGGCCGAGGCCGACAACGGCCGCAGCGGCCAGCGCACGCCGCAGCTGGCCGTGACACAGGCGCAGCTGGCCCAAGCCCAGGCTGCTGCCCAGCGGGCCGACACCGAGCTGCAGCGCCAGCGGCAGCTGGTGGCGCAGAACTTCATCTCGCGCTCGCGGCTGGACGACGCAGTGACCGCCGCCCGCCAGGCGCACGATCATGTGGCCGAGCTGCAGGCCGCGCTGCGCAGCGGTGAGCTGCCTGCCGCCCGGCCCGAGGAACTGAAGGCCGCGCAGGCCAACACCGAGGCCGCGAAGCAGGCGCTGGCGCAGGCCGCCTGGCGCGCGCAGCAGGCCAGGCAGAGCGCCCCGGCCGCCGGCCTGGTTGCCGACACCTTCTTCCGCGAAGGCGAATACGTGCCCGCTGGCCAGCCGGTGCTGTCGCTGCTGCCACCCGAGCGCCGCAAGGCCCGCTTCTACGTGCCCGAGGCCGAACTGGGCGGGCTGCGCGTGGGCCAGGCGGTGAGCCTGGGCTGCGACGGCTGCGGCGCACCGATTGCCGCGCGCATCAGCTACCTGTCGCCGCAGGCCGAGTACACGCCACCGGTCATCTACTCGAACGCCCAGCGCGCCAAGCTGGTGTTCCTGGTCGAGGCGGTGCCGGCCGCGGCCGATGCGCTGCGGCTGCAACCGGGGCAGCCATTGGATGTGCGGCTGAACAACGCCGCGAGTGCGGCCAGTGCGCCATGAGCGACACGGAAGGTCTTGCAATCAACGTGCGCGGACTGACCAAGCGCTACGGCCAACACACCGTCGTCGACCAGATCGACCTGCAGTTGCGGCCCGGCCGCATCTGCGGCTTCCTCGGGCCCAACGGCAGCGGCAAAACCACCACCATCCGCATGCTCTGCGGGCTGCTGACGCCGGACGCTGGCGAGGGCCAGTGCCTGGGGCTGGACATTCGCCGCGAGGCGCTGGCGATCAAACGCCAGGTCGGCTACATGACGCAGCGCTTCGGGCTGTACGAGGACCTGTCGATCCGCGAGAACCTGGACTTCATCGGCCGGCTGTTCGAGCTGCCGGACCGCAAGCGCAGAGTGGACGAGGGCCTTGAGCGCCTGGGCCTGGCCAGCCGCCAGCGCCAGCTGGCCGGCACGCTTTCGGGCGGCTGGAAGCAGCGCCTGGCGCTGGCCGCCTGCCTGCTGCACGCGCCGCGTTTGCTGCTGCTGGACGAGCCCACCGCCGGGGTGGACCCGAAGGCGCGGCGCGACTTCTGGGACGAGATCCACCGCCTGGCCGCCGAAGGCATCACGGTGCTGGTCTCGACCCACTACATGGACGAGGCCCAGCGCTGCCACGAGCTGGTCTACATCGCCTACGGCAAGCTGCTGGCGCGCGGCAGCGAGCGCGAGATCATCGAAGGTGCGAAGCTGACCGTCTGGTCCGTGCAGTCGGACCGCGACGACCCGGCCGCGCTGGCGCCGCTGGTCGCGCCCTTGAAGGCGGCACCCGGCGTGCAGAGCGTGGCCTCGTTCGGCAGCGCGCTGCACGTGGCCAGCCAGGACCAAGCGGCGCTGAAGCGTGCCATTGCGCCGTTCGAGCACCAGCCGGGCCTGCGCTGGGCGCCGGCCGAGGCGTCGCTCGAAGACGTGTTCATCAGCCTGATCTCGCAGAGCCCGGACAACTTCGGCAGCGGCGCCGCGAGGGACAAGGCATGAAGAGCAAGAGGTTCAGCGTCGCCAGGATGTGGGCCATCTTCCTGAAGGAATTCCAGCAGATGATGCGCGACCGGCCGACCTTCGCAATGGCGGTCGGCGTGCCCATCCTGCAGCTGGTGCTGTTCGGCTACGCGATCAACACCGACCCCAAGGGCCTGCCCACTGCGGTGGTGAGCCACGACAGCGGCCCGATGTCGCGCAGCCTGCTGGCCACGCTGCAGAACACCGGCTATTTCAAGGTCGTCGCCCAGCCTGCCAGCGAGGCCGCCGGCGACGCACTGGTGGCCGACGGCGAGGTGCAGTTCCTGATCGTCATCCCGCCGGACTTCAGCCGCCGCCTGGTGCGCGGCGAGCAGCCTGCGCTGCTGGTCAGCGTGGATGCGACCGACCCTTCGGCCGCCGGCAATGCGCTGGCCGCGCTGTCGCAGCTGGGCAGCACCGCGCTGCAGCGCGAGCTCAGCGGCCCGCTGGCCCACTTGCAACCCGGGCCCGCACCGTTCGAGACGCGCATCCACCGCCGCTACAACCCCGAAGGCCTGTCGCGCTACAACATCGTGCCCGGCCTGATCGGCACCATCCTGACGATGACGATGGTGATGCTGACCGGGCTGGCGATGACGCGCGAACGCGAGCGCGGCACGATGGAAAACCTGCTGGCCACGCCCGTGCGCCCGTTCGAGGTGATGGCCGGCAAGATCCTGCCCTACATCCTGGTGGGCTACATCCAGCTCGGCGTGATCCTGGCTGCGGGCGCGTTCCTCTTCGAGGTGCCGATGGAAGGCAGCTTCACGCTGCTGATGGCGATGATCGGCGTCTTCATGCTGGCCAACCTTGCCGTGGGCTTCACGTTTTCCACGCTGGCCAAGAACCAGATGCAGGCGCTGCAGGCGACCTTCTTTTTCTTCCTGCCGTCGATGCTGCTGTCGGGCTTCATGTTCCCGTTCCGCGGCATGCCGGTCTGGGCCCAGCACCTGGGCGAGCTGCTGCCGCTGACGCACTTCCTGCGCATCGTGCGCGGCATCCTGCTCAAGGGCAACACCGTGGGCCAGGTGCTGCCGGAGCTGTGGCCACTGCTCGGTTTCCTCGTCGTCGCAGGCACCGTTGCCTTGGCGAGGTACCGGCAGACCCTGGATTGAGGCAAAAAACACCAATTCCCACGCCCCGCCCCGCTGGCATACTCGCCCCGCCCCCTCCCTTCGCCCTCGGAGAGCCTTTGATGATTGCCGCCGAGCCGCCGCCCGCAGACGCCCTGTTCCAACAGCTCTACCAGGACCTGCGCCGCCTCGCTCGGGCCCGGCTGCGCCGCAGCGAGGACATCACGCTGCTGGACACCACCGCGCTGGTGCACGAGTCCTACCTGCGCATGCAGCAGCAGGAAGACGCGGCGCTGGCGCAGCTGCCGCCAGGGCAGTTCCTGGCCTATGCCTCGCGCAGCATGCGTTTCGTCGTGATCGACTTCGTGCGCCAGCGGCATGCCGAGCGGCGCGGCGGCGGGCAGTTCCAGGTCACGCTGAACACCGAGATCGGCGACTCGCTGGCGGTGGACGACAGCGAGGTGCTGCGCATCCACGAAGCGCTGGAAGAGCTGGCCCAGGTGGACGAGCGCCTGGCCCGCATCGTCGACATGCGCTGCTTCGGCGGGCTGGACGAGGCGACGATTGCCGACGCGCTGGGCATCACAGACCGCACCGTGCGCCGCGACTGGCAGAAGGCCAGGCTGATGCTCAAGGCGGCGCTGGCCTAAGAGCCTGAGAGCCCTTCGGACATGCCCGCTCATCACGCCAAAAAACACCTGCTCGTCGTTGCAAATGCTCGCCGTAGCCCGAGCTATGGCTGTGCTTTGCGCCTAGATCAGTCGCCTTTTGACGCGCTGCTCGGACACGTCCGAAAAGCCCTCAGGCTCTGGCCCCCATGCCCTTACCCGCTGCCGAACTGACACGGCTCTCCCGCCTGCTGGACGAGGCCCTGCCGCTGGGCGAAGCCGGCCGGGCGGCATGGCTGGAAAACCTGCCCCCTGAAGACGCCGACCTGCGCGCGCTGCTGGCCGAACTGCTGGCGGACGACGCCGCGCCGCTGTCGCGCGCAGCGGTGGCGCCGGGGCCGATCTCGCTGCTGGACCGGCTGCCGGCCATGGCCGCCACCGCGGCTCGCCAGGCGCTGGGCCAGCCGGCCAACGAGCGCAACAGCCGCGTCGGCCCCTATGGCCTGCTGCGCCGCATTGGCGAAGGCGGCATGGGCGAGGTCTGGCTGGCCGAGCGGGTGGACGGCGGGCTGCAGCGCGAAGTGGCGCTGAAGCTGCCCGCGCGCCCGGCCGGCAGCGACCCGCAGCGCCTGGCGCGCCGCTTCGAGCGCGAACGCGACATCCTCGCCGCGCTGGAGCACCCGCACATTGCGCGCCTGTACGACGCCGGCATCGCCCCCGACGGCCAGCCCTACCTGGCGATGGAATACGTGGACGGCCAGCCGCTGACCGCCTGGAGCGAACAGCAGGCGCTGCCGCTGCGCGCGCGCATCGAGCTGTTCCTGCAGGTGCTGCAGGCGGTGCAGCACGCGCACTCGCAGCTGGTGGTGCACCGCGACCTGAAGCCTTCGAACATCTTCGTCAACCGCGAGGGCCAGGTGCGGCTGCTGGACTTCGGCATTGCCACGTTGCTGGCCGACGAAGCCGAGCCCGGCCACGGCCCTGCGACCGAATGGGCCAACGCGCCAATGACGCCGAACTACGCCTCGCCCGAGCAGATCGCCGGCGAGCCGCTGGGCACTGCGTCGGACGTGTATTCGCTGGGCGTGGTGCTGTGCGAGCTGCTCAGCGGCCAGCGGCCTTACCGGCTGGCGCGCGCCAGCCGCGGCGCGCTGGAAGACGCCATCCTGCACACCGAACCGAGCCGGCCCAGCCAGTTGGTGGGCGCCGAGCAGCCGCTGCTGCGGCGCGAGCTGCGCGGCGACCTGGACACCATCGCGCTAAAGGCCTTGCGCAAGGCGCCGGCCGAGCGTTACGTGTCGGCCGAAGCCTTCGAGCAGGACCTGCGGCGCTGGCTGCGCCACGAGCCGGTGCTGGCCCATCCCAGCCACTGGACCTACCGCACACGCAAGTTCATGCGCCGCCATGCGCTGCCGGTGGCCGCCGGCGCGGTGGCCACGCTGAGCCTGGCCGTGGGCCTGGGCGTGGCGCTGCACCAGGCCGAGGCCGCGCGCCGCCAGGCCCAGCGCACGCTGGCCGTGCAGGACTTCCTGATCGGCCTGTTCAACGAGGCCGATCCGGCGCATGCGCAAGGCCGCGAGCTGTCGGCGCACGACCTGCTGGCGCGCGGCGAGCGCGAGCTGACGCGCCTGGCCGCCGAGCCCGATCTGGCCGCCCAGCTCGGCGGCGTGCTGATGACGCTTTACGGCAAGCTGGGCGACGGCGTGCGCGCGCTGCCGCTGGCCGAACAGCAAGTGGCCTGGGCACTGCAACAGCACGGCGCCGGCAGCATGGCCCACGGGGACGCCTTGATGGCCCTGGGCCGCATCCACACGATGCTGGACCATCACGAACAGGCTTTGGCCACGCTGGCACAGGCCGACGCCGTGCTCGCGCAACACGGCGAAGCAAGGGCCGACGCGAGGCTGACACTGGCGATGATGAAGGCTGACAACCTGCAGGCCCTGCTGCGCACCGGCGAGGCACTGACGCTGGCGCAAGACACCTTGCAGCAGCTGCTCGCGCGGCATGGCGCGCAGCACTGGACGGTGATCAAGGCCGAAGTGCAGGTGGCCACCCAGCTGGCCGCCACCGGCCAGCTGGCCAAGAGCCGTGAAGCCCTGCAGCGGCTGGCCCCGGCGCTGGCGCGCGACTGGCCCGAGCAAGGCCTGGAGGCCACCGAGCTGCGGGCCGATGTGGGCTACGCGCTGTGGCAGCTGCGCGAGTTCGAGGCCAGCGGCGAGCTGCTGCGCCAGGCGATTGCCGAGCTGGAGCGGCTGGCCGGGCCGCGCAATGCCGGCACCATCCAGGCCAGCCGCACGCTGGGCATGCTCTACATGGACAGCGGCCAGTACGCCCGCGCTGCCGAAGTGCTGCGCAGCAACGTCGCCCGCTCCCGCACTTTCTACGGGCCTGGTGACAGCGAAACGGCGCTGAACCTCTCGTTCCTGGTGCTGCCGCTGTACCGCACCAACGATATGGCCGGTGCGCTGGCCGCCGCGCGCGAGGCCTGGCAGTTGGTCAGCGCCGGGCCGGGCACCTTGTCCGGCTCAGAGCAGCGTGGCGTGCGGCGCCGCTTCGCAGGTGCGCTGCTGGCCGCCGGCCAGACCTCGCAGGCGCTGGCCGAGTTTGCCGCGCTGGCAGACGACGAACGCGCCGCAGGTGGCCTGGACACCCGCCATGCCACCACCTTGCTGCTGCAGGCCGGCGCGCTGAACACCGCTGGCCAGCCGCGCGAGGCGCTGGCCAGTGCTGAGGCCGGCGCTGCGCTGTTCGGCCGCAGCGACAACTCAGCCGGCCGCCTCGGCCGCGCCAAATGCCTGATGGTCCAGACGCTGGCCCTGGTGGCGCTGCAAAGGCCGGATGAAGCTGCGCAAAGCCTGGCCGAGGCCGAACGCCTGTTCAACGCCGAACTGCCGGCCGCCCACCCGGACCGCGAACTGCTGCCCTGGATCCGTTCCACCTTGTTGCAGGCCGGCGGCCAGACGGCTGCCGCCGAAACGATGCGCAGCCAGGCCAGTGCACGCTACACCGAGCGCTCAGGCGGCACATTGCCGGAGCGGCCGAGCTACGTGTTCTGAAGCGGCTCTGAAATACTTTCGGAAATCCCCCCATCGGAGGGAGACAGCGCATGTCCGGTTTTGCCTCCGGGGCGCGAATTGATAGGTAAGCACCTCAACAAACACCCGGTGCTGATTCATCGATTCACACCCTCGGAGATCAACATGAAGACCCGCATGACCACCCGCCAGCAGCTGACCCAATCCGCGCTGGCCGCCCTCGCCACCATTGCCACGATGACCGCCTTGGCCGCCGCTTCTGGCGCCCACGCACAGGACATGGCGACTCAAGCCGAGACGATGTCGGCGCAGGACGAGGCGCTTTCTGCCCAGCTTGACCCGACCCCGCAGATCCTCGACACCACCTCGATGACCGATGACCACTCGGTCAACGTACCCACCGGCTGGTGGACCTACACCAATGTCAGCGCCGCCTCGATCGGCACCTACCTGAGCCAGAACAACGCCCGCCTGACCGAGGTCAAGGTCTACGGCGTGAGCAACGGCACGCCGACCTTCAGCGTGCGCATGGTGGCCAACAGCGGCGCCTACGCGGTGCCCGGCTGGTGGTGGTACTACGGCCTGACGGCGGCCGACGTGACGGCCAAGGTGAATGCCAACACCGCCCGCCTGATCGACCTGCAGCCTTATGACGCCGGCGGTGGCACGATCCGCTACGCGGCAGTGATGGTCTCCAACACCGGCAGCGCGGCGCGTGCCTGGAGCTACCTGATGGGCGTGAGCACTTCGCAGATCAGCACCCAGATCACCAACAGCGGCCACCGCCTGATCGACCTGGACAGCTACGTCGAAGGCGGTGTGAAGAAGTACAGCGCAGTGTTCGTGGCCAACACCGGCGCGGATGCCAAATCCTGGCAGTGGTTCTACGGCGTGAGCCCGGCCACCATCGCCAGCAAGGTCTCGGCCTTCCAGGGCCGCATCGTCAAGCTGGATCGCCACAGCGACGGCACCTACAACATGATCCAGGTGAAGAACACCGGCAGCGACGCCTCGGCCTGGTGGTACCAGTACGGCTTCGCCTCGATGGCCGACCTGAACAACTACGCGCTGCAACTCGCCTCGCGCCCGGTCGACATCACGACCTACAAGGACGCCAACGGGACCCGCCGCTACGACGCCGCCTTCATCGACAACGCCAACACCAGCACCCGCCGCATGCGCAGCGAGTTCGCCCCCACCTTCCTGGACGCCAACGGCAACCCGACCAAGGGCATCTTCGAGGCCTATCTGAAGGAAGTCAGCGGCAGCGTGAAGGTGGACCTCAACGGCAGCCGCCGTGCCGAGACCGCCAGCTCGTTCAAGTCGGTTCACCTGCTGCATTCGATGCGCCAGGTCGCCGCCGGTGCGGACACGCTGGCCTCGGCCTTCAGCTACTACGAGTACGACCCGGTCAAGGGCAAGGACGCCTGCCCGAACCCGGCGCTGGAAACCGCCGCCAACCTGCGCACCAACTACAACTTCGAGACCGGCCTGGACCAGATGATGGCCATTTCGGACAACCGCACCACGCGTGGCACGGTGATCCGTTACGGCGGCTTCACGCCCTTCAACAACACGGCCGCCGCCGTCGGCCTGACGGGCACCACGCTGCGCCACAACATCGGCTGCGGCTACAAGAACCTCAGCACCGGCAAGTACGACCCGACCAACATGCGCAACGACACCACGGCGAGCAACCTGGCGCGCATCTACGAAGGTGTCTGGAACAGCACCCTGCTGAGCAACAACTTCAACGCCCGCACCGAGTTTCTGGAATCGGCCAACCCGTCCAGCGGGGTCGATGCCACCTTGCAGGCCGTGATCAACGAAGAGGCGGCAGCGCTGGGCAAGTCGTCGATCGCAGCCAGCTTCGGCGCCAACATCAAGCGTTGGGGCAAGGGCGGCAGCTACGGCACCTGCCTGCCTGACAGCAACGGCGCCTGCGGACAGAAGGTCACGATCCGCTCGGGCACCGGCCTGATCAGCCTGCCCTTCAAGAGCGGCGGCGTGATCGCGCCCAAGGTCTACAGCTTTGCCCGCCTGATCTCCGACGTGCCGGTCTCCTGCTGGAACTGCGCCGAGGAAACCACCTACGTCAACGCCTACAACGACGCGTCCAACGAGCTGTACCGCGACGAGATCCGCGCGGCGCTGAAGACCTGGTAAGCCGAGGCTTTCCGCTGCCAACAGAGCCGGCCCGTGCCAAAGGGCCGGCTTTTTTCATGGGAGGCGCTGATGCCGGCGGCGCCCGGCAGGGCTGGGGCCAGCCTCCATCTCGCGGCGCAGCAGCCAAATTCATGCGGCGCTGACGCCGGATTCAGCAAATTGGCAGCAAAAGCGCGACACCGTGGCCGGTGGCTGCACGGTGGTGCCGGGAAAATGTGATGGAATCAGCCACCAGGCACGACCGCCCACCGCCGGGGTGCGCGCGTCAGCCATGTCAACAACCGATGGGGTAGCGCGTGTGGGCTTGATGGCAGATGTTCCCGCCTGGTACTGGCAAGTGTTGGGCGCGATATGCGGCCTGGGACTGGGCCTGGTGCTGGGTGCGCTGCACAAGCGCAGAAGCAGCAAGGGCAGCGCCGCCGGCGCGCCGCGTGCGCAGGCCGCCGGGCCGTCCAGCACCGTGCCGCTGCCACCCCGGCCCAGCCGCCCGCCTGGCGCCACCGGCCTGGCAGCGGCCGCCGCGACCCAGCCAGCCGCCGGCGAAGCCGGCCCGTCCCAGCGCCTGCTGGAAAAGCTGCGCGAGACCAACCTGGACCTGAACGCCAAGCTGCGCGCCGCAACCGACCAGCACGCGCGCGACATCCTGGAGCGCAGCCAGACCCAGCAGTCCGACCAGATGCGCCATGAGCGGCAGCTCGAAGAATTGCGCCAGGCCCATTCATCCGAACTCTCGCACCTGATGTCGGCCATGGTCGAGCAGGTCGATGCGATGCAGCGCGAGCATGCCGCCCAGGTGCACACGCTGGAAGGCGAGATCGAGCGACTGAAGCGCGCCTCTCAGACCAGCGCCGAAGCCGCCGCCTCCGAAGCCTTGACCCGCCCGGTCACGATGACCATGGGCGGCGACATGCGGCCGCTGCCAGCGGCCCCGCCCGGGCCGCCCACGCGGCCCCGCTCCTCTTCGCACTGAGCCGACGTGCCGCCGCCGCTGTTCCCCGCATGTCGCTGAACTCGCTTGCCCTGGTCCACGCCGCCTGGCTGCTGGCCGGCCTGGTTCTGGGCCTGGTGCTGGGCTGGCGCATTGGCCCCGGCCGTCACCCGAAAGCCGCTTCCCAGCTGGCCACCGCCCTGCGCAACGAAGCCGGCCTGAAGCGCGATGTGGAGCGCATGCGTGAGCTGCAGACCGAGCTGCGCGGCCGGCTGGCCGATGCCACCGCCCGCCACAGCCAGCAGCTCGAACAGCTGAAAACCATCCACGGCGCAGCCATGGCCCAGGCCGACGAAGAACTCAAGCGGGCGCAGACCAAGCTGCTGCACCTGATCGACGCGGTCGAGCAAGGCCAGCCAATGTCGCCCAGCGCCTTCCAGAGCACCCAGTTCGAAGACCCGCCAGCCACCGCGGCGGCGCCGACCACGGCAGTGCGCCCGCCGCAGTCCTGAGGCACAAGGCCTTGCCGGCTTGAAATCCGCCGGCCCGGCCTCACGATCAGGCCATGGACACCGAAGCTCGCACCCTGCTCGCCTGCCCGCACTGCGGCGCCACCAACCGCGTGCCCAGCGCACGCCTGGCCGAAGACCCGGTCTGCGGCCGCTGCGGCACTGCGCTGGCCGACGGCCACCCCATCACCCTCACCGACGCCAATTTCGACGCCTTCGTGCGCGCCAGCGGGCTGCCAGTGGTGGTGGACTTCTGGGCCGAATGGTGCGGCCCCTGCCGCATGATGGCGCCGCAGTTCGAGCAGGCCGCCGCGCAGCTCAAGGGCAAGGTGGTGTTCGCCAAGGTCAACAGCGACGAAAACCCGCGGGTCTCGTCCCGCTTCGGCATCCGCAGCATTCCCACGCTGCTCAAGCTCAAGGGCGGCCAGGAGGCGGACCGCCAGGCGGGCGCACGGCCGGCTGCCGCCATCGCCCAGTTCGCGGCCAGCTGAATCAGCCCGCCAGGCGCTGCTGCGCGTAACTGACGAACCAGCCCACCGCGCCGGCGTTCGCCATCGCGTCCGGGTTCAGCACCTTCTCCGCCGCCTCGCCCAGCAGCAGCTTCTTCACCGGCAGCTCCATCTTCTTGCCCGACAGCGTCCGCGGCACCGCCGGCACCTGCAGCACCACGTCGGGCACGTGGCGCGGCGACAGCGCCTGGCGGATGCCGGCCTTCAGCCGCGCGACCAGCGCCTCGTCCAACGCCAGCCCCTCGCGCAGCACCACGAACAGTGGCATGAACGACGGCCGGCCCAGGTACTCCAGGTCCACCACCAGGCTGTCCAGCACCTCGGGCTCGGCTTCGACCGCGCGGTACAGCTCGGCCGTGCCCATGCGGATGCCGTGGCGGTTGATGGTGGCGTCGCTGCGGCCGTAGATGATGGCGCCAGCCGCACCAGCGTCCGGATGCGGCACGATGCGCAGCCAGTCGCCATGCCGCCAGACGCCGGGATAGGTGTCGAAATAGCTGTCGTGCAGGCGTTGACCTTGCGGCCCTGGCGGCTGGTCACCCCAGAAGTACAGCGGCATCGAAGGCATCGGCGCGGTGCACACCAGCTCGCCCACCTCATCGATCAGCGGCCGGCCACGGCCCTCGTCATCGGGCTCGCTGAAGGCCTGCACCGCAGCACCCAGGCAGCGGCACTGCATTTCGCCGGCGACCACCGGCAGGGCGGGCGTGCCGGCCAGGAAGGCGCCGGCGAAGTCGGTGCCGCCGGAGATGCAGGAGATCCAGATCGGCCGGCCACCGGGCCGCGGCAGCTGCTGCCAGATCCATTCGTAGCACTCGGGTGCCAGTGGCGAGCCGGTCGAGCCGACGGCGCGCAGGCGGTGCAGGTCGGCCACCTGCTGCGGCGCCACCCCAGCCTTCAGGCAAGCAGCGTAGAACGCCGCGCCGGCGCCGAAGAAGGTGCAGCCGGCCAGGCCGGCAAAGCGCCACAGCGTGGACCAATCCGGCGCGCCCGAATGGCCATTGGCGGGCGCTGCCGGTGAGCCGTCGAACAGGCAGACCGTGGTGCCGCTGAGCAGGCCGGCAACCTGGCTGTTCCACATGATCCAGCCGGTGCTGCTGTACCAGTGGAAGCGGTCACCGCCAACGGCGCTTGGCGCCAGGTCGTTGTGCAGCCCGCCCATCTTCAGCGCCTCCAGCACCACGCCGCCGTGGCCGTGCACGATGGGCTTGGGCAGTCCTGTCGTGCCGCTGGAATAGACGATCCACAGCGGATGATCGAAGGGCAGCCAGGCCGGGGCCAGCGGTGCGGGGACTTGCGCCTCACCGGGCAGCAGCGCGTCGGCCACCAACGCCGAAAAGTCCAGACGCGGACAGCCGCCCCCTGCGTCGTCCCATGGCAGGTCCAGCACGTCCACGGCCACCTGCAGCTTCAGGCTGGGCAAGGTTTGCTGCAGTTGCGCCACCAGCGCGCGCCGGTCATGCGCCTGGCCGCCGTGGCGGTAGCCGTCGCAGGCGATCAGCGCCACCGGCGCGATCTGCCGCCAGCGGTCCAGCACCGCCACCGGCCCCATGTCCGGCGAGCAGACCGACCACACGGCCCCCAGGCTGGCGCAGGCCAGGAAGGCCACGATGGTCTCGGGCCGGTTCGGCAGCAGCGCCGCCACCCGATCGCCGCGCTGCACGCCCAGCGCCTGCAGCCGCGCGGCCAGCAGGCCGACCTGGCGCCGCAGCGACGGCCAGTCCAGCTGACGAAGCTCGCCACGCGCCAGGCCAGGCTCGTCGGTCCACACGATGGCCGGATGGCCGGCGGCATGCGCCGCGTCCGCATGCCGCAGCACCTGCTGCGCATAGCTGACCTGGGCGCCGGGAAACCACTGCGCGCCCGGCATGCGCCGCTCGGCCAGCACCGTGCGATGCGGCGTGGGCGACTGCAGGTCGAAGTATTCCCACACCGCCTGCCAGAAGCTTTCCAGCTCGTCGACCGACCACTGCCACAGCGCGTCGTAGCTGGCGAAACGCCGCCCGCTGCGCGCCTCCAGCCAGCGCTCGAAACGGATCAGCTGAGGTTCCGGCAGGGCAGCGGCATCACGTGTCATGCCGGCAGACTAGGCAGCTTTGCTGCACCGCGCCATCCGGGCTGCCCCGGGGCCCAAAAACTTCAGGCCTTCTTCAGGCTGTTGTCCACGTCCACGTAATGCCAGAAGTCGTTGTGGAAGACCGGTCGGCGGTAGCCCTGCACCCACGGGTGCGCCATGTCCGTCACGTAGCGGTGCACGTGGTTCTTGTAGGGTGCATAGGCCACGGCAATGCGCTTGGCTTCCTGGAACAGGGCCAGGCGCTCCGGGCCATCGGGCAAGGCCTTCATCTTGTCGTAGATCGCATCGAACTGCTTGTTCTTGAAGCGCGCCAGGTTCGCGCCACCGCTCATGGGCCCGTAGAGCCGGCCCAGCGCACCCTGCCCGTCGGGCTGGGACGATGACGAGGCCACGTCCCAGATCATGGCCTTGCCGGCCTGCGCGGTGCGCAGGTTCTCGGGCCACTTGGCGATACGCAGGTCCACCTTCAGGCCGATGGCCTGCATGTCGCGTTGCCAGATCTCTTCCAGCCCGCGGGTGAATTGGTCAGGCTGGGTGTTCTTGACCAGCACCAGCGGGCTGCCGTCGGGCATTTCACGCCAGCCGTCGCCGTCCTTGTCCAGGTAGCCGTAGAGATCCAGCAGCGCCCGCGCCCGGCCCGGGTCGAAGTCGCTCATCTCGGTCTTGAACTTCGGGTCGTAGCCGGTCGTGTGCGGCACTTCCATCGCCTGCGCTGGAATGGCCTGGCCACGGCGACCGAGGCTGATCTCGCGCTGGATGTTGGTGCCCAGGTTGATCGCGCGCCGCAGCGCCACCTTGTCTGGCGTGTAGCCGCCAATGACCGGATGCTCCATGTTGTACAGCGTGACCACCACGTCCCAGTACAGCGTGCGATAGCCCTGGATGCCTTGGTGCTTCAGGTTGGCCGCCAGCTTGCCACCCGGCATCGCGATGTTGATGAACTCCTCGGGCACACGCTCGATGAAGTCGTGCTGCTGGTTCAGGAAGGACAGCCAGCGCGGCTGGTTCTCCTCAATGATGGACACCTCCACACGGTCCACCAGCGGCAGGCGGCGCCCCTTGTACTTGGCCAGCATCGCCTGGCCTTCGGCGTCGTCGGCCGCCGGCTCGGCGTCGTACAGCACTTCGCGGTACTGCGGGTTGCGCTCCAGCGCCACCAGCGAGCTGCGCCGCCACTGCACCAGCTTGAACGGGCCGGTGCCCACCGGATGGGCCGGGATCTGGTCGCCGTAGCGTTCCACGACTTCGCGCGCCAAAGCCCCGTACAGGTCGCCTTGCGCCAAGAACTCGACCAAGCGCGGTTGCGGCTCACGCACTTCAAAGCGAATGGTGTAACGATCCAATGCCCGCAGGCCAGCCACTTCTCGCTCGTAGTCGAATGGCGTGCGCTTGCTCAGCGCTTCTTCGCGCACCTCGGCGAGGCCGACAAGGCGAAGTTCTTCCAGCTCACCCCAAGCCGGGCTCTTGTTGGCAGGATCGGCGAAGCGCTTGATGCTGTAGACGTAGTCTTGCGCCACCAGCTCGCGCTGTTTGCCACCAAATGCCTCATCGTCGGTGAAGAAGATGCCGGGCTTGAGCTTGACGGTGAAGACGCGAAAGTCAGCCGACACCTCGGGCAAGGCTGCCGCCGTCAGCGGCTTGATCTTGGCCGGCTCGGCCAGGTAGTCGTATCCGTACAGGCCCTCGAACAGGTGCGCGGTGATGATGCGCGAATAGAGGTCCGACAGCTTGGCCGGATCAAAGCCGGTTTCGGCGACACGGAAGGCGTAGCGCAGGACCTTGGGGCTGACGTCGCCCGCTGAAGGTGCTGCGCTGGCCAAGCCCGGCGCCAGCAAACCACCCGCAGCGGCAGCGGCCATGCCAAGGGCCGTGCGGCGGCCCGGGTTCACGGGCGCATCAAGGTCAATGCTGCTCATCTCAGGCTTTTCGCTTGCTGTCGTCCACGTCCACGTACTGCCACCAGTCCTGCCAGAAGTCCGGCCGGCGGTAGCCGATGATCCACGGGTGGGCCATGTCGGTCACGTAGCGGTGCAGGTGGCACTTGTAGGGCGCGTAGGCAATGGCAATGCGCTTGGCTTCGCGGAACAGGGCATTGCGCTCGGGGCCGTCCGGGATGCCTTGCATCTTCAGGTAGATCTCGTCGAGGGCTTTGTTCTCGAAGCGCGCCAGGTTGGCACTGCCCTTCAACGGCCCATACAGTCGGCCGAGCGCGCCCTGCCCATCGGGCTGGGCGGCCGATGAAGCGACGCCCCAGATCATCACGCTGCCGGCTTGCGCTGCCCGCAGATTCTCGGGCCATTTGTTGGCACTGAATTCGATCTTCAGGCCCAGCGCATTCATGTTGCGCTGCCAAAGCTCATCCAGTTGGCGCGACTTCTGATCCGGTTGCGTGTGCTTGATCAGCACCAGCGGGCTGCCATCGGGCTGCTCGCGCCAGCCATCGCCGTCCTTGTCCACGTAGCCGAACATGTCCAGCAGCGCGCGAGCGCGCGCCGGATCGTAGTCGCTCATCTCGGACTTGAAGTGCGGGTCGTAGCCGGTCGTGTTGGGCACTTCCATCGCCTGGGCCTTGATGCCCTGGCCGCGGCGAACCTGGTCGATCTCGCGCTGGATGTCCACGCCCAGGTTGATCGCGCGCCGCAGCGCCACTCTCTCGGGCGTGTAGCCGCCGATGACCGGATGCTCCATGTTGTAGAGCGTCAGCACGATGTCGGACGTCAGCACACGATAGCCCTGGACGCCGTGGCGCTTCAGGTTGGGTGCCACCTGCCCGCCGGGCATCGCAGTGGTGATGAACTCCTCGGGCACCCGTTCGACGAAGTCGTTCTGCTGGTTCAGGAAGGACAGCCAACGCGGCTGGTTCTCTTCGATGATGGAGACCTCGACGCGGTCGATCATCGGCAGCCGGCGGCCCTTGAACCTGGCCAGCAAGGCCTGGCCTTCGGCATCGTCCGCAGCCGGCTCCGCCGCGTAAAGCATCTCCCGATACTCCGGGTTGCGCTCCAGCACAATCAGCGAGCTGCGGCGCCACTGCACCAGCTTGAACGGGCCGGTGCCCACCGGATGCGCGGGGATCTGCTCGCCATAGTGCTCGACCACCTCACGGGCCACGGCGCCATACAGGTCGCCGCCCGCCAGAAGCTCCAGCAGACGCGGCCGCGCGGCGACCACCTCGAAACGGATCGTGTAACGATCCAGCGCCCGCAAGCCCGGCACTTCACGGTCGTAGTCGAACGGCGTGCGCTTGGCCAGCGACTCTTCGCGCAGCGCGTTCAGGCCAATGAAGTCCGCCTCTTCCAGGTCACCCCAGGGTGGCGCCTTGTTGGCCGGGTCGGCAAAACGCTTCAGCGCATAGACATAGTCCTGTGCCACCAGCTCGCGCGGCTTGCCACCAAAAGCCTCGTCGCTGGCGAAGAAGATGCCCGGCTTGATCTTGACCGTGTAGACGCGGAAGTCGGCCGAGATCTCAGGCATCGCGGCAGCAGTCAGCGGCTTGATCTTCGCCGGGCGCGCCAGGTGGTCGTAGGTGAAGAGCCCTTCGAAGATGTGCTGCGTGACGATGCGCGAATAGATGTCCGACAGCTTGGGCGGATCGAAACCGGTCTCGGCGATCTGGAACGCGTAGCGAAGCACTTTCTTGCCGCCAGCGGTGGCTGCCGGCGCCGGCGCGGCCATGCCCAGCGCGGGTATCGCCAAGCCGGCAGCTGCGGCCGCGGAAAAGCCCAGCACTTGCCGGCGGCTAGGGTCGATTGGCAACAAAGAGGTATCGGAATCGGTGCTCATCGGAATCTCAGGTCTTGCGCTGGCTGTCGTCCACATCCACGTACTGCCACCAGTCGTTCCAGAAGACCGGACGGCGGTAGCCGACGATCCACGGGCGGGCCATGTCGGTGATGTAGCGGTGCAGGTGGATCTTGTAGGGGGCGTAGGCCACGGCGATGCGCTTGGCCTGCACAAACAGCGCTTCCCGCTCGGGTCCGTCGGGCAGCACCAGCGCCTTGCGGTAAAGCGCGTCGAACTGCTCGTTCTTGAAGCGGGCGTAGTTGCCGCTGCCGGCCTGCGGGCCGTAGTACAGGCCCAGCGTGCTTTGTCCGTCGTACTGCGCTGCGCTGATGCCCAGCCACCACATCATCAGGCTGCCAGCCTGCACCGCGCGCAGGTTCTCGGGCCACTGCGCCGGGCGGATCTCGGCCCTGATGCCAATGGCCTTCATGTCGCGCTGCCAGCGTTCGTCCAGCGCACGCGAGAGCTGGTCGGTCTGGCTGGCACGCCACACGCGCAGCGGGCTGCCATCGGGCTGCTCGCGCCAGCCATCGCCGTCGCGGTCCAGGTAGCCGTAAAGGTCCAGCAGCGCCTTGGACCGGGCCGGGTCGTAATCACCCATCTCGGACTTGAACTTCGGGTCGTATCCGGAGGTGTTCGGAATGAACGGCGACTGCGCCGTGTAGCCCTGGCCGCGACGCACGATGTCGATCTCGGCCCGGATGTCCATTGCCAGGTTCATGGCCCGGCGCAGCGCGATCCTCTCCGGGGTGTAGCCCCCCACCACCGGGTCCTCCATGTTGTAGACGGAGATGACGATGTCCGGCGCCTGTGAGCGGTAGCCCTGTACACCATGCTTGGCCAGGTTGGCCGCCACCTTGCCTGCAGGCATGGCCTGGCTGATGTACTCCTCGGGCACACGCTCGATGAAGTCGTACTCCTGGTTCAGGAAGGACAGCCAGCGCGGCTGCGGCTCCTCGATGATGGCCACTTCCACGCGGTCGATCATCGGCAGCCGCCTGCCCTTGAAGCGGGCCAGCAGGGCTTGGCCTTCGGCGTCATCCGCCGCGGGCTGTGCGTCGTAAAAGCGCTCGCGGTAGGCCGGGTTGCGCGCCAGGGTGATCAGCGAGCTGCGGCGCCAGTTGGCGAGGATGAACGGGCCGGTGCCGACCGGGTGCGCGGCGATCTGGTCGCCGTAGAACTCGACGACCTCGCGCGCCACCGCGCCGCGCAGGCTGCTGTCAGCCAGCGATTCGATCAACCGGGGGCGGCTTTCCTTCAGCTCGATGCGCAGCGTGTGCCGGTCCAGCGCACGGAAGCCCGGCAACACCTTGTCGTAGTCGAAGGGCTTGTGCGAAGCGATGGCTTCATCGCGCGCCTCGTTGAGCCCGACGATGTTCAGCTCTTCCAGGTCGCTCCAGCTGGGCGCCTTGTTGGCCGGGTCGGCAAAACGCTTGAAGGCGTAGATGAAGTCTTCGGCCACCAGTTCGCGCTTCCCACCCTTGAAGGCCGGATCGTCCGCAAAGAAGATGCCGGGCTTGAGCTTGATCGTGAAGACCTTGAAGTCGGCCGAGGCCTCGGGCATGCCATCGGCCGTCAGGGGCTTGATCACCGGCGGACGCGCCAGGTGGTCGTAGGTGTAGAGACCTTCGAAGAGGTGGCTGGTGATGATGCGTGAGTACAGGTCCGACAACGGAGCCGGATCGAAGCCGGTTTCGGCTGCGCGCAACGCATAGCGGAGCACCTTCTGGCCACCGGACTCGGCCACACTGGGCGTGGCCAGGCCTGCCAACGGCGCGAACAGGCCGCCGGCCACGACGGCCATCGCCACACCCAGGCCCTGGCGCCGCCTGCGGTCAATCAATTCGGGAAAGACGTCTTTGCTCATCTCGTTCAAGCCTTGCGCTGGCTTTCGTCCACGTCGATGTACTGCCACCAGTCCAGCCAGAACAGCGGCCGGCGGTAGCCGACGATCCACGGGCGGGCCAGGTCGGTCACATAGCGGTGCAGGTGGATCTTGTAGGGGGCGTAGGCCACGGCGATGCGCTTGGCCTGCAGAAACAAGGCCTCGCGCTCCGGGCCGTCCGGCAGCACCAGCATCTTGCGGTAGACCTCGTCGAACTGGTCGTTCTTGAAGCGGGCGAGGTTGCCGGCACCGGCCTGCGGGCCGTAGTAGAGCGTGAGCGCGCCCTGGCCGTCGTACTGCGCGGCGCTCAGGCCCAGGAACCACATCATCAGCTTGCCGGCCTCCGCCGTGCGCAGGTTCTCCGGCCACTGCGCCACACGCAGTTCGACCTTGATGCCAATCGCGGTCATGTCGCGCTGCCAGCGCTCCGACAAGGCCACGTATTGCTGATCGCTCTGGGTGGCATGCCAGATGCGCAGCGGGCTGCCGTCGGGTTGCTCGCGCCAGCCGTCGCCGTCGCGGTCCACGTAGCCATAGAGGTCCAGCAGCGCCTTGGCCTTGGCCGGGTCGTAGTCACCCATCTCGGAGCGGAACTTCGGGTCGTATCCCGACGTGTGCGGCACGATGGGCGATTGGCCCGGAATGCCCTGGCCACGCCGCACGATGTCGATCTCTCGGCGCACGTCCATCGCCAGGTTCATCGCCCGGCGCAGCGCGATCTTTTCCGGCGTGTAGCCGCCGACCACCGGGTCCTCCATGTTGTAGAGCGTGAGGAACTGGTCTGGCGCCAGGGACTGGTAGCCCTTCACGCCGTGGTGGGCGAGGCCAGGCACGACCTTGCCACCGGGCATGGCCTGGTTGATGTACTCCTCGGGCACGACGTCCAGGAAGTCATGCTCCTTGTTCAGGAAGGACAGCCAGCGCGGCTGAGGTTCTTCAATGATGGAAACCTCGACCCGGTCCAGCATCGGCAGCCGGCGGCCCTTGAAGCGCGCCAGCAAGGCCTGGCCTTCGGCATCGTCGGCAGCCGGCTGGGCGTCGTAATAGTGTTCGCGGTAGGCAGGGTTGCGCGCCAGCGTGATCAGCGAACTGCGCCGCCAGGCAGCCAGCACGAATGGCCCGGTGCCGACCGGGTGGGCACTGACCTGGTCGCCATAGTGCTCGACCACCTCGCGCGCCACTGCGCCACGCAAGCTGCAGTCGGCCAGCGATTCGATCAGCCGCGGCCGCGTGTCGCGCAGTTCGAGGCGCAGCGTGTAGCGGTCGAGCGCACGGATGCCGGGCACCACGCGGTCGTAGTCAAACGGCTTGCGCGAGGCGATGGTCTCATCCCGCTGCTCGTTCAAGCCGACAAACTTCAGCTCCTCCAGGTCGCTCCAGCTTTGCGACTTGTTGGCCGGGTCGGCAAAACGCTTGAAGGTGTAGACATAGTCCTGCGCCACCAATTCACGCGGCTTGCCCTGGAAGACTGGATCGTCGGCGAAGAAGATGCCGGGCCTGACCTTGATCGTGAAGACCTTGAAGTCGGCCGAGGTCTCGGGCATGCCTTCAGCGGTCAGGGGCTTGATCAGCGCGGGCCGAGCCAGGTGGTCGTAGGTGTACAGGCTCTCGAAGATGTGGGCCGTGAGATAGCGCGAATAGAGGTCCGACAGCCGCACCGGGTCCATGCCGGTCTCGGAGGTCTTGAACGCATAGCGCATGACCTTCTGCCCAGCCGGCGTGGTGCTCACAGTGGCAGAAGCGGCAGGATCGGCAGCCCAGCCCAGGCCGGTGGCCCAGAGGCCGGCTGCGGCGCCGGCGGCTTGCAGGCCGCGACGGCGGGCCGGCAACTTCGGCCGAGCGGAAACAACAGTCTTCTTGGTCACGACAACTCTCGGGTGAACCGCCCTTGTGGGGCGTGTGGCGCTCAGCGAATCGCCGCCGCCTGCTTGGCAGCGTCAACATCCACATAGCGGCCGAAGTCCAGCGCGAATGGATGCGTGCGGTAACCGGTCAGCCAGGGCTGGGACAAGTAGATGCGGATGCGATGCACATGAGGCTTGATCGGCAGGTAGACCGCGAGCAAGGACTGCGCCTGCTTCAGCAGCGCATGGCGCTCCGGGCTCTCGGGGGATTCGTCAATGCGCTTCACCAGGGCGTCATACGCCGGCAGGTTGAAGCGCGCCAGATTTTCCGCGCCGATCTCGGGGCCATAGGCCTCGTGCAGGAAGCTGGATCCGTCCGGCGAGGTGGCGGTATTGCCCAGGCCCCAGATTTGAATCTTCCCGGCCTGCGCCTGCTTGAACTGCTCGGGCCACTGACCGATCTCGAACACCATGCGCAGGCCGACCGCCTTCATCGCCTTGGCCCACAGCTCGTTGAACTGCCGGTAGGTCTCGCTGCCGGTGGTGTAGTAGTGCAGGGTCAGCGGCTGGCCATCCGGCAGGTCCCGCCAGCCGTCACCGTCCTTGTCCACATAGCCGTAGAGGTCCAGCAAGGCCTTGGCCTTGGAGGGGTCGTGTTCGCTGAAGCCGAAGTCCAGCGCAGCGTCGTAGCCCAGGGTGTACGGAACGACCAGGCTGGTGGCGGGAATGCCCAGCCCGCGCCGCACGCGGGTGATTTCGGTGCGGTTGTCGTAGGCCAGCGCAATCGCACGCCGCAGCGCGATCTTGTCTGGCGTGTAGCCGCCGACCACCGGATCTTCCATGTTGAAGTAGGTGTAGACATGGTCGGCCTGCAACGTGCGCTCCAGCGTCATGCCCTGCTTGGCCAGGTTGGGGGCCAGTTTGCCGCCGGGCACGGCAATGGGCGCGAACTCCAGCGGCACGCGCACCAGGTCGAACTCCCTGCCCAGGAAGGACAACCAGATGGGCTGCGCCGCCTCGATGATGGAGATCTCGATCTGGTCAACCAGCGGCAGGCGGCGCCCCTTGTACTTGGCCAGCCAGGCCTGGCCGGCGGGATCGTCGGCGGCGGGCTGCGCGTCGAACAGGTCCTCGCGGAAGCCGGGATTGCGCACCAGCACGATTTTCGAAGCACGCCGCCACTGGGCGAGCTTGAAGGGGCCGGTGCCAACAGGATGGTCGTCGAGCTCTTCGCCATAGCGCTCCACCACCTCGCGCGCCACCGCCCCGAAGTTGTTGGGATTGGCCATGTTCAGGATGAACTGGGGATCGGACCGGCCGAGGTGCACGCTCAGCGTGTAGCGGTCCTTCAGTTCCAGGCCGGCCACGGGCGCGTCGTAGTCAAACGGTTGCCGGGTGTCCAAGGCCCGTTGGCGCAGCGCCTCCAGGCCCAGCACGTCGTCTGCGCGATAGTTGCCGTAGACGGGGCTCTTCCAGCGCGGGTCGTAGTAGCGCTTGAAGCTGTACGCGTAATCGGCAGCGGTCAACTCGCGGCGCTTGCCATTGAAGGCAGGGTCGTCGGCGAAGTAGATCCCGGGCCGGATGCGAATCGTCCAGGTCTTGAAGTCGGCCGAATGCTCGGGCAGGGCCACGGCGGTGCGCGGCACCAGGACCACCGGGCGCGCCAGGTAGTCGTAGGTCAATGGCGACTCGAAGATGTGCGCAATGATCGTGTTCGAGTACGTGTCCGAAACCCGGGCCGGGTCCAGGCTGGTCTCGGCCGCGTCCAGCGCATAGCGGAAAACCTTCTGCGCCACCGCGTCGGGCGGCGTGGCAGAGGTAGCCCAATGGCTGGCGCCTGCCAGCCCTAAGATCAAAGCGATTCTCAGCGCATGGCTTGTGGCCCGCGCCAAACTGCGAATCCGGCCCATGTGCTGCTGCCGCTTCCGTTGCAAAGCCGCAGAGTCTATCCGCGACCCAGGCCTTCCCGCGCCTGGCACAGGGTTTGCGTGAGGAAAGCTCAACAAGGGCGTGGCCCTACACTCTCGCGTTTTCGCCAACTGGCAGCCCGCCACAAGCTGGGTGCGCCTCAACTTCCGCTGTTGCCCCCATGCTCGCTTACCTGATACGGCGCTTGTGGCAGATGATTCCCACCTTGATCGGTGTGGTGCTGCTGGTGTTCGTGCTCTTCAAGTACTTCGGCAGTGACCCTGCCGTGATCCTGGCGGGGCAGAACGCCACCCAGGCCCAGATCGCCGCCATCCGCCAGCAGCTCGGCCTGGACCAGCCCGCCTGGTTCCAGCTGTGGATCTTCATCAAGCAGATCGCCACCTTCGATTGGGGCAAGAGCTGGGCGACCAACGAGGCGGTGAGCCACCTGTTCGCCACCCGCATGCCGGCCACGCTGACCGTCATGATCCCCATCGTGCTGCTGGACACCATCCTGGCCATTCCGGTGGCCCTGGGCGTGGCCTATGTGCGCGGCTCCTGGACCGACCGCACGCTGATGGTGGCCACCACCATCGCGCTGTCCATCTCCTTCCTGGTCTACGTGATCATCGGCCAGTACGTGTTCGGCTTCCAGCTCGGCTGGTTCCCGGTGCAGGGCTGGAGCGATTCGACGCTGACCAACCTGATCGTCTACTGCCCGCTGCCGGTGCTGCTGGCCGTGGCGGTGGGCATCTCGCCGCAGACGCGCCTGTACCGCACCTTCTTCCTCGACGAGCTCAGCCATGACTACGTGCGCACCGCACGCGCCAAGGGCCTGAGCGAGCGCAGCGTGTTGTTCAAGCACGTGCTGCGCAACGCGATGATTCCGATCCTGACCAACGTCGGCCTGGCGCTGCCGGGCATCTTCGTGGGTTCGTTCCTGATCGAATTCTTCTTCTCGATTCCCGGCATGGGTCGCGAGGTGTTGCTGGCGGTCAACCGCAGCGACTACCCGGTGATCCAGGCCTCGGCCGTCTACCTGGCGATGATGACGATGTTGATCAACCTGGCCACCGACCTGCTCTACAAGGTTGTGGACCCGCGGGTGGTGCTGAAATGAGCGCAGTGATGAATGCAACGGCCGCCGAGATGAACGAGCGGTCCGAGGGTGTGTGGCGCGCGGCCTGGCGGCGCTTCAAGACCGACCGCGTGGGCCTGGTCTCCATGGGCGTGGTGGCCATCTTCCTGGTGATGATCCTGCTGTCGGCCACCGGCGTGGTGGCGCGCAATTTCCAGCAGGAAGTGGCCGTGCCCAACGCGCCGCCAAGCTTCCTCGGCGCCCGCGCGGCCGAGAAGGCCGCAGCCGCTGTGGCCGCACCACTCACACCCAACGTGGACCTGAGCGACATCGACCCGCTGGCCCCGCGCTACGCCGAGTGGGCCGAGAAGGCCAAGCAGTACCACACGACCGAAACCGTGAAGGCCACGACGCTGCCGCTGGGCGCCGACCGGCTGGGCCGGGACGTGCTGTCCAAGGCGCAGAAAGGCACCGAGATCTCGGTCTTCGTCGGCGTGCTGGCCGCGCTGGTGGCGACCATCCTCGGCACGCTGCTGGGCGCCTCGGCCGGCTTCTTCGGCAAGAAGGTCGACGACTTCCTGGAGTGGCTCTACAACGTCTTCACCGCCATTCCCGACATCCTGCTGATCTTCGCCTTCGCGGCCGTGCTGGGCCGGGGCATCGGCACCGTGGTGCTGATCCTGGGCCTGACCGGCTGGACCAGCCTGTACCGCCAGGTGCGGGCCGAGTTCATCAAGCACCGCCAGCGCGAATACGTGCGGGCGGCCGAGGCCATCGGCGCCTCGTCGTTCTCGCGCATGTTCCGCCACATCCTGCCCAACGTGAGCCACGTGGTGCTGGTGCGCATGTCGCTGATGGTGGTGGGCTTCATCAAGAGCGAGGTGATCCTGTCCTACCTGGGCCTGGGCGTGCCGGTCGACCAGGTGTCCTGGGGCACGATGCTGGCCGAATCGCAGGCTGAGCTGATCCTCGGCTACTGGTGGCAACTGGCTGCCGCCACCGTCTTCATGGCGGTTTTCGTCACGGCCTTCTCGCTGATGGCCGACGCCTGGCGCGACGCGCTGGACACCAAGCTGCGCGGCCAGGAGTAAGCCATCATGTTGTTGAGCATTCAGAACCTGAAGGTCGCGTTCCGCATGGGGCGCGTGAACGGCGAGATGGTGCGTGCCGAGGCCGTGGGCCGGGGCGGCGAAAGCGTGAGCTTCGACGTGCCGGAGAACAGCACGGTGGCCCTGGTCGGCGAGTCCGGCTCGGGCAAGAGCGTCACCGCGATGTCCATCCTGAACCTGCTGCCCAAGAACGCCGAGCGTTCGGGCCAGGTGCTGTGGCGCGGCAAGAACCTGCTGGAAGCCACGCCGGCCGAGCTGCGCGCCTTGCGCGGCGCCGAAATCGCCTGCGTGTTCCAGGACCCGATGTCCTCGCTGAACCCGGTCTTCACCGTGGGCCAGCAACTGGTCGAGACGCTGAAGGTGCACCTGAGCCTCTCGGCCAAGGCGGCGCTGGCGCGCGCCGAGCAGCTGCTGCAGGAAGTCGGGATCCCTGAGCCGGCGCGCCGGCTCAAGGCCTATCCGCACGAGCTTTCGGGTGGCCAGCAGCAGCGCGTGATGATTGCGATGGCGCTGGCCTGCGAGCCCAAGCTGCTGATCGCCGACGAACCCACCACCGCGCTGGACGTGACCATCCAGCGCCAGATCATCGAACTGCTGGCTTCGCTGAAGGCCAGGCACAAGATGTCGGTGCTGTTCATCAGCCATGACCTGGGGCTGGTTGGCGAGATTGCCGACCACGTCGTCGTGATGCGCCAGGGCACGGTGCGCGAAGCTGGCACCACGGCCGAGCTGTTCAGCGCGCCGAAAGACCCATACACCAAGGCGCTGCTGGCCTGCCGACCCAGCCTGGATCACAACCCGCCGCGGCTGATGGTGATCGACGATTACATCCAGGGCCGCGCCGCGCGCACCGACAGCAAGGCCAAGGACCCGGCCGCGCCGGTGGTGCTGGAAGTCAAGTCGCTGGCCAAGAGCTTCTTCATGAAGGAAGGCCTGTTCGGCAAGCGCGAGTTCAAGGCCGTGCGCAACGTCAACTTCAAGCTGCGCAAGGGCCACACGCTGGGCGTCGTTGGCGAGTCGGGCTCCGGCAAGACGACCATGGGCCTGACGCTGCTGCGCCTGCACGAGCCGACTAGCGGCGAGGTGATCTTCGACGGCAAGAACCTGCTGGCGCTGTCGGCCGCCGAACGCCAGCTGATGCGCCGCCGCATCCAGATCGTGTTCCAGAACCCGTATGCCTCGCTGAACCCGCGCTTCACCATCGGCCAGGCGCTGATCGAGCCGATGCGCATCCACGGCATTGGCAAGGACGACCGTGATCGCGAGCAGCGCGCCCGCGAGCTGCTGGTCAAGGTGGGGCTGGACGGCCGCGCCTTCGGCAAGTACCCGCACGAGTTCTCCGGCGGCCAGCGCCAGCGCGTGGCGATTGCCCGCTGCCTGAGCCTGAACCCGGAAGTGCTGGTGCTGGACGAATCGGTCAGCGCGCTGGACGTGTCGGTGCAGGCCCAGGTGCTGAACCTGCTGAAGGACCTGCAGGACGAGCTGGGCCTGTCGTACATCTTCATCAGCCATGACCTGTCGGTCGTGCGCTTCATCTCCGACGAGGTGCTGGTGATGAAGGACGGCGAAGTCGTCGAGCAGGCCGGCGTGGAGGAGATCCTGCATGCGCCCAAGCAGGAATACACCCGCAAGCTGATCAGCGCGGTGCCCAAGGGCTGGCAAGGCGCGGCAGCCTGACGGCTGGGGTAAGTGCGGCGGCTGCGCATTGAATGTGATCCATCAGGTGGTCGAGCAGCTGCCAAGGGCCCACCTCCTGACGCCGAGTAGTTCGTAGATGGCGTCGTGCATGCCATGCACGCCGTTGACAGGCATAGCGAACCCCGCCTCAAGCCGAACGCCTTGCTGCTGCTTCCAACTGTCGCGTCGTGGCTCGACTCAACTGCAATGCACGGTTCAGCGGATCACCCGCCTCAGGCAGGCCGGATAGCTGTGCAGCTATCGCACCAAGGCAGTGGTTGATGACACTCGTGGGCGCCCCCAACTCCTCGCTTTCGTAGCGGGAGAGACAAGAGCGGCTGACACTCAGGACGCGGGCAAATGCCGTCTGGGTACGGTCCCCACGGGCCTGTTTGATCAATTCCGCCTGGGTCGTCGGAAAGGTGGATGATCGCTCGCCATTTTGTTGCAATAAAAGCACCATATTGCGACAATAGCACAAGCTGAAAAGTGTGTGCGCCTAAGATGGCAGCAAGGAGCATTCATGGCACGAGCTGAACAAATCAAGGCACTCTTCAGGGCCTATGCAGGCAATGAGGACGCGCAGTTCATCTCCGTCGCATTGCAGGTGGCTGCGGAAGAGGCTCGCCGCGGTCACATGAAATTGGCCACCGAGCTTCGCGAGTTGATTGAAGCAGCCCGTGCTCCGGCGGCGCCGCGCGCACGAAGCCGTGCGATGCCGCTGGTCCAGCCGCGCGGGGAGCTAGCCGAACTCCTGACAGCGCAGTACCCCCAGCACCACTTGAAGCAGATGGTGTTGTCTTCAGAGGTGGAACAAAAGCTTCAGCGAGTTCTGAGAGAGCAACGCCAGCATGAAAGGCTAAGCGGGCACGGCCTGTCCCCGCGCCGCAAGCTACTGCTGGTCGGCCCGCCAGGGACTGGCAAGACCTTGACCGCAGCCGTCCTTGCTACAGAGCTGAAGCTGCCCCTCTTCACAGCGCGCTTCGACAGCCTCATCACGAAGTTCATGGGCGAAAGCGCGTCGAAGCTGCGCTTGGTCTTCGAAGCGCTGAAATCGACCCGCGGCGTCTATCTCTTCGACGAGTTTGACTCGCTTGGACTGCAACGTGGCAGCCAACACGATGTGGCTGAGATGCGCCGCACGCTGAACATGTTCCTGCAACTAATCGAGCAGGATGAATCGGACAGCATCATCGTTGCGGCCACCAATCATGGTGCCTCGCTAGATTCGGCGTTGTTCCGTCGTTTTGACGATGTCATCCGATACGGGTCGCCGGACGACGACCAGATCGAGGAGCTACTAGGTAACCGCCTTGCGCTGCTGGCTCCTGACGGCATGTGGTTCAAGGGCTTAGTCCCAGCTGCACGTGGCCTCTCGCACTCCGAAATCGTGCGTGCGTGCGAAGACGCGATCAAGGACGCCGTGCTCGATGGCCAGGACCGAGTCAGCGAAGAAAATGTCGTGCAGCACCTAAAAGAGCGGACGTCTAGCCAACTGCATCAGTGAATTCGCGGCGTCAGGCCCAACCGCACGTGAAGTACATTGGTGTAACAACAACCAGTCGCTTCAGGGATGACTCAGCTCGAACACTTGTATGTCGAGGGGTTTGTCGAGGATCGCCCCTTCAAATCCAACCTGTCTGTTCGTGGCACTGAATCGCCTCAACGAAATCGCGGCGGTCACGGCAACGCGCTGCTCAGCCAGTTGCAAACCCTCAAGCTCAGCGCTGAAGAACTGGCCTTAGAGCGCACCGCGAGAGGCCTGGACACGGCAGCCGGCATCACCATCGCCATCCAATTCGCGCACGACGCCGATTTCGACTTCAGGACGCTCGAATGGAAACGCGAGGGCATCGAGGTGCTCAGTGTGGTGGACGGAGGCAACGGCCCTGTCGTTGCGCTTCATGTGCCCGACGGGAGACTTGGCGCGTTGGAGAAGCGGGTTCGCGAGTACCTTACTGAAGACACGCGGCATGGCAAACCGAAGCACGCCAAGCTGGTCAATGCCATCGACGCGATTCGGCGAGCAGCATTCGATGAATTGTGGACCGAAGACGCCTCCGCGCCGACGGCGTTGGATCAGCCCCAATGGTTCCAGCTCTGGCTGCGCATTGGGGACCGCATCCCTCGCGACGTGGTCGCGGCGTTCACCGATGTTGCGCGGCAGCTTCAGGTGCAGGTGGAAACCGGTTTTCTGACCTTCCCCGGGCGCGTCGTAATCGCTGCGATGTCAACGCGACGCTCGCTCGAGCAGGCTGTGTCACTGCTGGACCTGATCGCCGAGATCCGTGGTGTCCAGCCTACTGCAGAGTTCTTCTTGTCAAACCTTACCCCCAGGGAGCAGGCGCACTGGATTCAAGACCTTCAGGGGCGCTCAACCTTCGCTGCCCCAGACCTTGCCCCGTATGTGACGCTGCTCGACACCGGGGTCAACCGGGCACACGTGCTTCTGCAGGAAGCAATCGAGCAGAACGATGTGCTGGCTGTGTTTCCCGAATGGGGCGGCGCAGACCAGAACGGGCACGGCACCGGGATAGCGGGCATTGTCTGCTACGGTAACTTGGTTCATGCCCTTGCTGGCACCCACGAGATAGAAATTCCGCATCGACTGGAGTCCGTCAAGATCTTTCCGCCTGCCGGCGTCAACCCGCCCCACCTCTATGGCTGGGTGTATGCGCAGGCCGTCAGCAACGTAGAAGACAACAACTCCGAACGGCAGCGTGTCTTTGCAACGATGACGACGGCTGTAGGCCCAAGCGCAGGCAAGCCGACGGAATGGTCTGCAGCAATCGACCAACTCGCTTTTGGCCTTGATGGCTTGCAGCCGTACGCACAGGGTGTTGATTGGGCAACCGATGAACTAAGTCCACGACTCTTCGTGCTGTCGGCTGGCAACGTGCCGTGGGAGGCTTGGAATGCCTATCCGGGCATAAACCGCCAGACCTCGATCGAAGATCCCGGCCAGGCCTGGAATGTCTTGACCGTCGGCGCATGTACCAGTCTGACTGATGTCGACTTCACGAACTGGCCCAATGCAGTGCCCATCGCAAGCCAAGGGGCACTCTCACCAGCCTCCACCACGTCGCTGTTGTGGGTCAACTCGTGGCCCATCAAGCCTGACGTAGTCGCGGAAGGCGGCAACGGCAGCCTCGACCCAGCCCCTCATGTCATCGTGGGCCCGGAGAGCCTGCGTGTCCTTACGACGTCGCACCGTCAGCATCAGTCACCGTTCGCGGAGAGCGGCGACACGAGTGCCGCAGCCGCAGAGGTCGGTCGAATCTGCGCCCATCTGCGAGCTCGCTATCCTGAGTACTGGGAAGAGACCATTCGCGCCCTGGTCGTACACGGTGCGCGCTTCACTCCGCGCATGTGGTCCCAAGTGCCGCCCAACCATACCAAGGCACAAATTAAGAACCTCCTACGCGAGTACGGCTTCGGGCTCGTATCGCTTGAGAATTCGCTGTTTTCGACCGAGCAATCACCGAACCTAGTCACACAGGACACCATCGTTCCGTACAAATCGGAGGATGGTCAAGTCAAGCTCAATGAACTCAAGCTGCATGCAATGCCGTGGCCCGCTGAGGTGCTGCGAAATCTTGGCGGCACGCAGGTCGAAATGCGAGTCACGCTCTCGTACTTCATCGAGCCCAACCCCAGCCGGCGCGGTTGGCAGAGCAAGTTCCGGTACCAATCCCATGGCTTGCGCTTCGCAGTAAAAGGCGCCTCAGAAACAGAGGAAGAGTTCAATCAGCGCATCAACAAAATTGAGCGCGAGCTGGCAGATGTAAACGTTGATGAGGCCATGTTGGACCCCGACCGCAATGAATGGGTGCTTGGTTCACAACTGCGCGCACGTGGCTCCCTGCACTCCGACATCTGGCGGGGTACCGCAGCGGCGCTGGCTGCAAAGTCGCATGTGGCCGTTTTCCCAGTTGGCGGCTGGTGGAAGGACTGGCGCGATAGTGAGCGCGCTGGCATCACCGTGCGCTACTCATTGGTCGTGTCGATCCACCCACTCGATGCGGTAGCGGCGGACATCAACCTCTACACGCCAATCGCAACCGAAATCGCGATCGCGAACGGCATCCCGGTCTAGCCGCCTCTACAGCCGCATCGGCAACTCAGCAATCTTTGCGTTACCCGAAATGGACCTCGACCCGTTCGACCATGCCCGAGTTTCAAGTTAAGCGCAAAGAGTTCAAAACTCAACGTAAACCGACACCCGTTGCACTGCTCGCCTCGCTGGCGCTGCTCGTCAGCGGCTGCGCAACGCCGCCGGCCCCGCCGTCCGACCCGCTGGCCGGCCCGCAGCTGTATGCCGACGTGCAGCACTACGCCAGCCTGGGCGAACACCGCTTCGGCTCTGCGGCCGACCAGGCCACCAGTGACTGGCTGGCCGCCGAGCTGAAACACGCCGGCCTGCAGACCAGCTTCCAGCCGTTCACGATGGACCGCCAGTACCAGCTGGACAGCGCCAGCGTGACGGTCGGCGAAGCGCAGCTGCAGGCGCTGCCGTTCTGGTGGCCACCGGCCGAGCAGGCGAGCTTTCGCCTCAGCGCACCGATTGCGCCTGAAGGCAGCGCCGACGCCAGCGGCCAGATCGTCTGGCTGACGCTGCCCTACGACCAGTCCGCCTACCTCGGCAAGGCGCAGCGCGACGCGATTGCCGCCGCTGCACTGCGCCACCCAGCGGCCATCCTGCTGAGCATTGCCAGCCCGGGCGAGCAGCCGTATGCGTACAACGTCGCGCAGGCAGACACGCCGTGGCCAGTGCCAGTGCTCACCGTGGGCACGGCGGACGCCGGCCTGTTGCGGGCCGCGCAGGCAGCCGGCCACAAGGTGGACATTGCCGTCGACGGCCGCTACGAACAACAGGTCGCCGGGCGCAACGTCGTGGCCCGGCTGGACCGCCATGCCGCGCGCACCATCGTCGTCTCCACGCCGACCACCGGCTGGTTCACCAGCGCCTGCGAACGTGGCTCCGGCATCGCGGTCTTCCTGGCGTTGGCGCGCAGCGTGGCGGCCAGCGACCTGGGTGTGAACTTCGTCTTCGTGGCCACCGCTGGCCACGAGATTGGCCACGGCGGCATGGAAGTCTTCCTGCAGCGCGAGCCGCCGCCGGCCGACTCGGTCAGCTGGCTGCACCTGGGCGCGTCGCTGGCCTGCTACGAGTGGCGCAAGGAGGGGGCGCAGTGGGTCACCGACCGCGCGGTGGACGCCCGCCGCACGCTGTTCTACAGCGCTGCGCTGGCGCCCGCGGCGAATGCCGGCAGCGAAGGCCTGCTGCCGCTGCGCCGGGTGCAGGTGGGCAGCGCGGCGCCGCCCGGCGAACTGCGCGAGATCCATGCGGCAGGCTACGGCCGCTACCTCGGCCTGGCCTCCGGCCACCGCTTCTTCCACAACCCGGGCGACACGCCCGCCACGACCGGCCCCGAGGCGCTGGCCCCGGTCGCCCGGGCGCTGGACCGCACGCTGAAATTGCTCGCCCGTCCGGAGTGAGCCAGGCACGGCGTTACGATGACCGCTTCCGCCGATCACCCCGCCCCATGGACCCGCTGGCCGCCATCCCTTCCGCATCCCCTTTGCCTGAAGCCTGCGACGTGCTGGTGATCGGCGCGGGCCCGGCTGGCAGCGCCTGCGCCCAGCTGCTGGCGCGCGCCGGCAAGGCGGTCTGCCTGGTGGACGCGCAAAGCTTCCCGCGCGAAAAGATCTGCGGCGACGGCCTGATCCCCGATGCCCACGCCGCCTTCGCCCGCCTGGGCGTGGCCGACCAGATCCAGGCCTATGCACACAAGGTGCCGTTCCTGCGCTGCGTGGGCCCGCGTGGCGGGTCCATCGAAATCCCCGGTCACCTGGCCACGCTGGCCCGCCGCGAGCTGGACATGATCCTGCTCGAAGCCGCGCGCCGCGCCGGCGCCGCCTTCCATGCACCGTGGCGCTTCGAGGCCCTGCTGCACGCAGACGGCCCGGATCGCCCCGCCACCGGCGCCCGCCTGAAGGGCCCGGACGGCACGCTGCGCGAAGTGCGCGCCAGCCGTGTCGTGCTGGCCACCGGCGCCGTCACGCAAGGCCTGCTGGCGGCCGACCTGTGCGAGCGCCGCACGCCCAGCGCGATTGCGCTGCGCGCCCATGTGCGCTGCCAGTCGCTGGTGGACCGCATCCGCGGGCTGGAGCTGGTCTGGCACCAGAAGCTGCGGCCGGGCTACGGCTGGATCTTCCCGATGAAGGATGGCGTGTTCAACATCGGCGTGGGTCTGTTTCAGACCGACTCTGAAGAGGCACCCAATCTGCGCCAGGTGTTCAATGCCTTCCTCGAAGCCCATGAACCTGCACGCCTGCTGATGCAGGACGGCGAAGTGCTGGGCGACGTGAAGCGCGACACCGCAGGCTGGGCGCTCAAGGGCGCGCCACTGCGCTGCTCCTTGAACGGCGCGAAGTGGAGCGCGCCGGGCGTGCTGGTCACCGGCGAGGCCGCTGGCGCCACCTATCACTTCACCGGCGAAGGCATTGGCAAGGCCATGGAAACCGGCATGCTGGCCGCCGAGGCGCTGCTGGTGGCCGAAGACGAAGGCGTTCAGCGCGCCGCCTACGAAGCCCGGCTGCGCGCGCTGCAGCCGCGCTTCGCGCTGTACGAGAAGGCCAACCTGATCAACAGCCACCCGTGGTTGGCCGACCTCTTGATCTGGCGCGGCCGCCACAGCGCCTACCTGCGCCAGCGCATGGCCAAGATCCTGGACGAGACCAGCAACCCCGGCAGCCTGGTGACCGTGCGCGGTCTGGCCCGGGCGATGATCGGCGTCTGAGCATGTGCCAGCTGCTCGGCATGAATGCCAACACGCCGACCGACGTGATGTTCAGCTTCACCGGCTTGGCCACGCGCGCCGACGAGCACAAGGACGGCTTTGGCATCGGCTTCTTCGAGGACCGCGGCGTGCGGCTCTTCGTGGACCACCACAGCGCGCGCCAGTCGCCAGTGGCCGAACTGGTCAAGACCTACCCGATCCGCAGCGACAACGTCATCGCCCACATCCGCAAGGCCACGCAGGGCCGCGTGGCGCTGGAGAACACCCACCCGTTCCAGCGCGAGCTGTGGGGCCGCTACTGGGTCTTCGCGCACAACGGCAACCTGGTGGATTTCCACCCGCGCCTGCACGCCGCGTTCCGCCCGGTGGGCGACACCGACAGCGAGCGCGCCTTTTGCTGGCTGATGCAGGAACTCGCCAAGGCCCATGCCGGCGTGCCCGCGATCGAGGAGCTGACGCGCACGCTGGCCGAGCTGATGCCCACGCTGCACCGCCACGGCACCTTCAACATGCTGCTGTCCAACGGCCAGGCGCTGTGGGCGCATGCATCCACCCACCTGCACTGGGTCGTGCGCCAGCATCCGTTCGGCGCGGTCGCGCTGCGCGACGAGGACCTCAGCGTGGACTTTGCCCACCACACCACGCCCAACGACCGCGTGGCCGTGATCGCCACCGAGCCGCTGACCCAGCACGAAGCCTGGACCGCCTTCACCTGCGGCGAGCTGAAGGTGTTTGTCGACGGCCAGCCGCTGGGCTGACCGCAGTTCATGCGCCGCTGCTGCCATTCGTGCGCCCGCACCGGCCATCCACCGCCTCGCAGCGCCGCTGCGCCAGCGGCTGCGAGATGCTTGCGCCATGACGATGCCGCCGACGCCCTTTGTCTTTGAAGACCCGAGCCGCCCTGCCGGAGCAGCCACCACCGCAGAAGTGCCGCTGAACGGCGTCCAGCGCTGGCTGCTGATTCGCATGTCGCCGGACCGCCAGGACTGGCCCGCCGAACAGCGCGAGATGGCCGAGACCATGGATCGCCTGATGGTCGGCCGCCTCGGCCTGGGCATGGCGACAGGCGTGGCCGGCGGCGTCATCGGCGGCGCTGGCGGGCTGCATGCCAACGGCCTGAGCTGGCCGGCCGCCTGGGCCGTCAGCGCGCTGTATTTCGCCGGGCTGTTCATGCTGTGCCTGCGCGTGTGGCGCCAGCCCGGGCTGTTCGCCTCGTACGGCTCGGGCCGGCGGCTGCTGCGCCTGGCGCTGCTGATGTCGCTGGCCACCTATGCCAGCACGCTGGTGCTGGCCTGGCGCAAGCTGCGAGGCAGCGAGGCCGGCTGGCCCTCGCCGGGCGAGTGGCCGGCGCTGCTGTGGGCGGCCACGCCGCTGCAGCTCATCGTGGCGCTCACCACGCTGGTCTTCCTCTGGTTGCTGTCCAACACCCGCAAGGTGCAGATGAAGCTGGAGTTCGAGCGCATGCAGCTCAAGCGCGAACGCGACCAGGCCTCGCGCGAAGCCGCCGAGGCGCAGCTGCGGCTGCTGCAGGCGCAGATCCAGCCGCATTTCATCTTCAACACGCTGGCCGCGCTGCAGCACTGGGTGGACAGCGGCGACGCGCGCGCGCCCGGCCTGCTGCGCGCCCTCACCGGCTTCCTGCGTGCCAGCACCGAAACGCTGTCGCGCGCGCACATCCCGCTGGCCGAAGAAGCCGCCACCGTGGCGCACTACCTGGCCATCCAGCAGGCCCGGCTCGGCGCGCGGCTGCAGACCGCCCAGTCGCTGCCACCCGAAGCCGGCGCGCTGCCGCTGCCGCCGGGGCTGCTGCTGACACTGGTGGAAAACGCCATCGAGCACGGCGTGAGCCCGGCGCTGGCCGGCGGCGAGATCCGCCTCGGTGGCGCGCGGCAGGCCGATGGCTGGGCCGTGTGGGTCGACAACACCGGCCAGCCCTTGCCAGAACCGCTGCCATCCGAAGGCGTGGGCCTGCGCAACTGCCGCGAGCGGCTGCAGCGCCTGGCTGGCCCACGCGCCACGCTGGCCCTGCAGCGCCAGCCCGATGGCAGTACGCGCGCCGCGCTGTGGTTGCCGGAGTCGCGGTCATGAGCGCGACTCCTCTCGGGTCCGTTCGCCCTGAGCTTGTCGAAGGGTTGGCTGGCTTCGACAAGCTCAGCCCGAACGGTGGGGGACTCGGCACGGACGGACAACGTGCATCGGCATCCGTTCACCCTGAGCCTGTCGAAGGGCCGGGGGCTTCGACAAGCTCAGCCCGAACGGCGGAGGGGTCAGTCAGGACGGGGAAGGGATCAGCCGGCTCGGCCGCCGCGACCACCCCGCCCCGCACGACATGGTTCGACTGGCGCTGCATGATGATGATGCTGCCCAGGCGGCGCTTCACGGCCGCCGAGCTGGCGCGCGCCGTGCCGCACGGCCCGTCGCCCTCCATCGTCGGCGCGGTGCTGTTCAACGTGATCTTCGTGATGGCGATGTACGCCGTCGCCTTCCACGCCATGGTGCCCGCGCCGATCTGGTTCGTGATGGGCTTCTACCTACTGGGGCTGCTGGCCGGCCTGTGGGCGCTGTGGCACGACCCCGGCTGCCGGGCCGGGCGCTGGGCTTACTACCTGATGCCCATGGCCACCGCGAGCAGCTTCCTGCTGGTGCCGATGCTCACCTATGGCGGGTCCTTCGGACAGGTGCTGCACACCGCGCAGAATCTGTCGACGGTGCCGGCCGGCCCCGGCGTGCTGGGCGCGCTGTTCGGCATGGGCATGGTGGGCCTGTGGTTCACCGCGATGCACCGCAGCCAGCACATCGCCCTGCGCCTGGCCGAGCTGGACGAGCGCGAGCGCGCGCTGGAAATGGCCCGCCAGCTCGGCAGCGCGCAGATCCAGCCGCACTTCCTGTTCAACACCCTGGCCTCGCTGCAGCACTGGGTGGCCAGCGGCGACCCGCGCGCCGCGCCGCTGCTGGACTCGCTGACCGGCTACCTGCGCGCCACGCTGCCGCTGTTCGACCGACCGCTGCTGCGCCTGGACCAGGAGCTGGAAGCCGTGCGCCGCTACCTGGAGGTGATGCAGGCGCGGCTGGGCGAGCGGCTGCGCTTCGAGATCCGCGCCGAGCCTGCGCTGGGCGCCACGCCGCTGCCGCCCGGCCTGCTGCTGACGCTGGTCGAAAACGCCGTTGAACACGGCATCTCGCCGCAGCTGGCCGGCGGCAGCGTGCAGCTCAGCGCCTGGCGCGAAGCCGGCCAGCTCTGCATCGCCATCGACGACGACGGCCCCGGCCTGCCGCTGCTGCCCGGCCCTGCCGAAGGCCACGTGGGCCTGGTCAACAGCCGCGCCCGCCTCGCACAAGCCTTCGGCACCAAGGCCGAGCTGAGCCTGGCCAACCGACCCGAGGGCGGCTGCCGTGCGCTGCTGCGTCTTCCACTTTCTGCCTGAGCCTGCACACCGATGAATCCCATCACCGCCCTGATCGCCGACGACGAAGAAGCCCCGCGCGCGCAACTCAAAGCCGCGCTGCAGCAGGCCTGGCCGGAACTCGAACTGGTGGCCGAGGCCGTCAACGGCGTGGACGCCTGGGACGCCTTCCTCGAACACGAGCCGCAGCTGTGTTTCCTGGACATCCGCATGCCGGGCCTGAGCGGCATCGAGGTCGCGCAGCGCATCCAGGGCCGGGCCGAGGTGGTGTTCGTCACCGCCTATGGCGACCATGCGCTGCAGGCTTTCGAGGCTGGCGCGGTGGACTATGTGATGAAGCCGGTGGATCCTGCCCGGCTGGCGCAGACGGTGGCGCGGCTCAAGCAGCGCCTGCAGCCCGCGCAAGCCGCGCCCGCCACACCGGACATGACGGCACTGCTCGCGCAGCTCAGCCAGCAGTTGCTGCCGGCGCGCCGGCCGGCCCCGATGATCCAGGCCAGCATCGGCAAGGAGGTGCGGCTGATCCCGGTCGAGCAGGTGGTGTACTTCGAGTCGGACGCGCGCTACACGCGAGTCGTCTACCAGGACGAGGCCGGCCCGGGCGAGGCGCTGATCCGCACGCCGCTGAAGGAGCTGCTGGCGCAGCTGGACGAGCAGCAGTTCTGGCAGGTGCACCGCTCGGTGATCGTCAACCACCGGCACATTGCCAGCGCGCTGCGGGTGGACGAGGGCACGATGGTGCTCTCCTTGCGCGGCCGCAGCGAGAAGCTGCCGGTGTCGCGCCACTTCCAGGGCCTGTTCAAGGGGCAGTGAGCTTCAAACGCCGCGTCACCTCGGGTTAGTCCGGGCGGCCTTGTCACCGCTGGACACCCTCGCGACAGGCGATGGCGGCCCTGCTTCTGCCAAACTCGCGGCGCTCCCAGTTCCAGGAGCGCAGGAGACGCGCCCGTGCAGTTGACCGTCAACACCCAAGCCCATGCCCTCGACGACCAGCGCGTACCGCCGGACATGCCGCTGCTGTGGGTGCTGCGCGATGAACTCGGGCTGACCGGCACCAAGTACGGCTGCGGCGTCGCCGCCTGTGGCGCCTGCACGGTGCAGGTCGACGGGCAGGCGGTGCGCTCGTGCGTGACGCCGGTCGGTGCGGTGCAGGGCAAGGCGGTGAAAACCATCGAGGGCCTGGCGGGCGTGGGTTTGCACCCGCTGCAGCAGGCCTGGGTGACCCACCAGGTGCCGCAGTGCGGCTACTGCCAGAGCGGCATGCTGATGGCGGCCGAGGCGCTGCTGCGCCAGAAACCACAGCCGACCGACGCCGACATCGACGCGGCCATCACCAACCTGTGCCGCTGCGGCACCTACCCGCGGGTGCGCGCGGCCATCCATGCCGCGGCGGCGGCGCTGGCGCCGGCCGTCAAGCCCGGGGCCAAGGCGCTCGTCAAGACGGCCCTGGCGGACCAGGACCGGAGCGCCGCATGACGCTCAAGCGCCGCACGCTGCTGTGGTCCGGCCTGGCCGGCGCCGGGGCCTTGATCGTGGGCTGGAGCGGGCTGCCGCCACGCGGCCGGCTGGGCCGGGCCGACACCTTGCCGCCAGTGGCTGGCGAGGTCGGGCTGAACGGCTGGATCAAGGTGGCGCGCAATGGCGACGTGCTGCTGGCCATGCCCTACGCCGAGATGGGCCAGGGCGTGCACAGCACGCTGGCCTTGCTGGTGGCCGAGGAGCTGGACCTGGCGCCCACCCGCGTGCGACTGACCGCGCCAGCTGCGGGCGAGACGCTTTACGGCAACGTGGCCGTGCTGGCCGCCAGCCTGCCGGTGCATCCGCGCTCGCTGGAACCCGGCCATGAGACCACCGGCGCGCGGCTGGGGCAGTGGATGGTGCGCAAGGTGGCGCGCGAGCTGGGCATCGTGATCACCGGCGGCTCGTCCACCGTGGCGGACGCCTGGGAACCGCTGCGCCTGGCCGCGGCCACCGCGCGGGCCCAGCTGCTGGGCGCGGCCTCGCTGCGCTGGCGCCTGCCGGTGGACGAGTTCCAGGTGCAGGACGGTGTGGTGCAACACGCTGCCAGCGGCAACAGCGCCGGCTACGGCGAGCTGGCCGAGGCGGCGGCCACCGTGCCGGCCGGCGGCATCAAGCTGAAAGCCAGCAGCCAATGGCGGCTGCTGGGCAAGCCGCAACCGCGCAGCGACACGCTGGCCAAGAGCACCGGCGCGGCGCGCTACGGCATCGACACCCGGCGGCCAGACATGCTGTTCGCCGTGATGCGCCATGCGCCTGCGCTGGGCGGCGCCCCGGGTGCGGTGGACATGGACGCGCTGCTGCGCCGGCCCGGCGTGCAGCGCGTGGTGCGGCTGGGCCCGGTGGCCGGCAGCACCGCCGGCATCGCGGTGGTCGCACACAGCAGCTGGCATGCCAAGCAGGCGGCGCTGGCAATGGACGCGAGCTGGCAGGGCCGACCCGCCGGCGCGCTGGACTCGGCGGCGATTGCCGCCAGCCTGGCGCAGACGGCGCGCAGCGCTGCCGACGCCAGCCACGGTTTTGGCTTCTACAGCCTGGGGGACGCGGCGGCCAGCTGGCAGGCCGGCGAACAAGGCGGCGCCCGCCGGCTGGAAGCCGCGTACCAGGCACCGTACCTGGCCCACGCGACGATGGAGCCGATGAACTGCACCGTGCAGGTCACGGACCAGGGCGTTGAGATCTGGGCCCCGACACAGGTGCCTGAAATGGCCCGCCAGCTCGCGGCCCGCGTGGCCGGCGTGCCGCTGGAAAAGGTCACGCTGCACATGACGCTGATCGGCGGCGGCTTCGGCCGCCGGCTGGAGACCGACCACGTGGGCCAGGCAGTGCGCGTGGCCATGGAAACCGGCGGCCGGCCGGTGCAGCTGCTGTGGCCGCGCGAAGAGGACTTCACGCACGACTTCTACCGCCCGGCAGGGGCCGCGCTGCTGCGCGGCGTGCTCTCTGGCGACGGCAAGCTGCAGGCGCTCAGCATCCACAGCGCGGGTGACGCCATCACGCCGCGCTGGATGGCGCGCAACGCACCTCAGCTGGCCGGGCCGGTGGACATGCCGGACAAAACCACGGCCGAAGGCCTGTTCGACCTGCCGTATGCCGTGCCGAACCAGCGCATGGCGCATGTGGCCACGCAGCACGACGTGCCGATCGGCAACTGGCGCTCGGTCGGCCATTCGCACAACGCGTTTTTCAGCGAAGCTTTCATCGACGAGCTGGCGCATGCCGCCGGGGCCGACCCGCTGGCCTTTCGCTTGAGCCTGCTGGCCGACCAGCCGCGCCATGCCGCCGTGTTGCAGCGCGCCGCCGAGAAGGCCGGTTGGGGCCAGCCGCTGCCGGCCGGCATCGCCCGCGGGCTGGCGCTTCACGAGAGCTTCGGCACCGTGGTGGCCCAGGTGCTGGAGGTCACGCTGAGCGAGGGCAAGCCGCGCGTGCTGCGGGTGGTTTGCGCAGTGGACTGCGGCATGGTGCTGCAGCCGGACATCGTGGCCCAGCAGGTCGAAAGCAGCGTGGTCTTCGGGCTGACGGCCGCGCTCTACGGACGCATCGACATCTTGAACGGCGAAGTCCAGCAGAAGAACTTCCCGGACCAGCCATTGCTGAGCCTGCGCGAATGCCCGCTGATCGAGACCCACCTCATCACCAGCACCCGCACACCGACCGGCATTGGCGAGCCAGCGGTGCCACCGGTGGCGCCAGCGCTGGCGAATGCCTTGTTTGCGCTGACGGGGCAGCGGCTGCGCAGCTTGCCGCTGACGCTGGCCGCCTGAAAGGGCCGGGCGCAACCCGGCCCGGGGAGTGCCAATCCTCAGGTCTCGCCGTGCAGCGCGCGCAGCGCGCGCACCAGCGAAGCGCGCAGGCGCTGCGCGTCGATCGGCTTGGTCAGGAAGTCGTTCATGCCTTCGGCCAGCGCCTGGTTGCGCTCGGAGACCAGCGCCGCGGCGGTCAGCGCGATGATGGGCAGCTGCTCGCGCGAGTGGCGACGGCGCAGCACCTGGGTCGCCTCGTGGCCGCTGATGCCGGGCATCTGCACGTCCATCAGCACCACGTCGTAAGGCCGGCCCAGCGCAAAGGCCTGCTCCACCGCCTCGATGGCCTGCGCGCCGTCATGCGCCTGCGTGACCAGCGCGCCCCACTGCTCCAGCAGGGCCACCGAGATCATCATGTTGACCGGGTTGTCCTCGACCATCAGCACGCGTGCGCCGTTGACCGGGTCCATGCCGCCGCTGCCGGTGCTGGCCTCCAGGTCCTCGCTGCTGCCGCTGGGCAGCGGCAGCTCGGCCCAGAACACGCTGCCACGGCCCGGCTCGCTGAGCACCCCCACTTCGCCTTCCATCAGGTGCGCCAGTTGGCGGCAGATGGACAGGCCCAAGCCGGTGCCGCCAAAGCGCCGGTTGACCGAGTTGTCGACCTGGGTGAAGGGCGTGAACAGCCGGGCCTGCGCGTCTGGCGCGATGCCGCTGCCGGTGTCGCGCACCTCGAAGCGCAGCGCGTTACCGCCGATGCGCCGCACCGCCAGTTCGATCCGGCCGGCCTGGGTGAACTTCAGCGCGTTGGTCAGGTAGTTGCTGAGGATCTGGCGCAGCCGCACCGAGTCGCCGATGACGATGGCCGGCACGTCGGCATCGCAGGCCAGGCGCATCGTCAGGCCCTTGTTGTCGGCCAGTGCGCCATAGGCCTGGTAGAGGCTGTCGAGCAGCGCCTGCAGCGAAAACGGCAGGTGCTCCAGGTGCATCTTGCCGGCCTCGATCTTGGACAGGTCCAGGATGTCGGAAATGATGGCCGACAGGGTCTCGGCACTTTCGCTGATCTGCTCGATGTAGTCCTGCCGGCGGCGCTCGCCGACCTCGGGCTGGCGCGCCAGCCGGGCCAGCCCGAGCAGCGCATTGAGCGGCGTGCGGATCTCGTGGCTGAGGTTGGCCAGGAAGTCGCTCTTGGCCCGGTTGGCAGCCTGGGCCTCGTCACGGGCCTTGGCCAGCTGCTGCTCGACCTGGCGGCGCTCGGTCACGTCTTCGGCCAGCCAAAGGTTGCCACGCGGGCCGGGCTTGTGCGGGTTGATGGCCTTGGCCATCAGGCGGCAGAGGAAAACGCTGCCGTCGCGCCGCTTGAGCAGGTGCTCCAGCTCGATCGACTCACCGGCCGTCAGCCGCGGATCGAAACGCCGCTGGGCCTCCAGGTGCTCGGCTCGCGTGGGCCAGATCACCGCGGCATGCTGGCCCACCAGCGCGCCGGGCGGCCAGCTCAGCATGGCCTCGAAGCGGGGGTTGGCCATCACGAAATGCTCGTCACGCACGAACGCGATGCCGATCAGCGCGTTGTCCAGGATCGCCTGGTACTCCAGCCGGGTCTGCTCGGCCTGGGTCACGTCGCGCAGCGTGACCACCATGTAGTCGACCTGGTCCTCGTGGAAGCGTGCGGCCGACAGCAGCACGTCCAGCCGGCGACCGTTGCGCGCGGTGAGCGTGACCGGCATGTCCTGCACCGCGGCCCGCTGGCGCAGCACCTCCAGCAGCTCACCGCGCTGGGCCGGGTGGGTCCAGATGCCGACCTCCAGCGCGGTGCGGCCGATCACGTCGCTCGCGCGGTAGCCCATCAGGCGCTCGAAGCTGGCGTTGACCATCACATAGCGCGAGCTGCCAAGCTCGGTCAGCGAGATCGCATCGGGGCTGATGTCGACCAGGTGCGACATCAGGGCATCCGCGCGGCCGCTAGTGGCGGCAGGCGCCGGCGTGTGTTCGGGCAGCAGCAGCGACAGCGTGGCAGGTGCCTCGCCACCGCTGCCGCCGCCCAGCACCTGGCTGCGCACCTGGATCGGCTGGGCCGTGCCGAGCAGGAAGCTGCCGACCAGCGGCGAGGCGCCCGCCGGCTGGCGCCGCGCGGCCTCGAACTGGCGAGCGGCGCGGGCCCGGCTGTCGCCCGGCGCAAAGCTTTCGAGCAGGTCACGCGCCAGCAGGGCCTGGCGGTCGGCCGCGCCCAGCAGTTGCAGCGCAGCCAGGTTGGCGTCCAGCAGGCGCGGGCCGCGGTGCAGCAGCAGCGCTTGTGGCAGCTCGGCGAACAAGGCCTGGAAGCGCTGCTCGCCGCGCAGGTCGCGCAGCACCGCGCCAAAGCCCAGCAGGCGTCCGCCGGCACTGCGGCGCGGCAACCCACTGAGCGCGAAATGCCAGGCCTGGCCATCGGGCGACTGCCAGTGCCAGTCCAGGTCGCGCCAGGGCCGGCCTTCCTTGATGGCGCGCTGCAGCGCCGGCAGGTCAGGCGGCGGCAGCCGGGCACCGGGCAGCGCCCACAGCGGCTGGCCGCTCAAAGCGGCGAGTGCCGCCAGCCGCTGGCGGCCATCCTGTTCGACCAGGCCGAGCAAGCGGCCGTGCTCGTCCAGCGTCAGCACCGCGTCGGCGGTCATCGCCAGCAAGCCGGCAGCGAGTGCGTCGCGCGGCGGCGAGAGCGGCGCGGTTTCAGACGCAACAGCGGGCCGCTCTGCGGGCAAGGCGGCGGCTGCGCGGCTGCGATGCAGGCGCAGGCTGAGCCATACGCCGCCGGCCACGCCCAGCAGCGCACCCAGGCCCCAGCGCAGCGGCGCCGGCCATTCGCCAGGGTAGAGCTGCCACAACGACATGGCCGCCAGCGCCGCCAGCAGCCCTGTGCTGCCGGCACCAGCCAGCGCGCGCCAGCGCGGCAAGGCACGCAGGTGCGAGGCCGGCGGCGCCGGATGGGCGGGGCGCGCAGGGCGACCGGCAGGGCGGCGGGTCATTTCGACAACCTGCGCGGCGGGGGCCGGTCAGCGTGCCGCAGCGCCGGTCGGCTGGGCCGACCTGGCGGGGACTGCAGCCGGCAGGCACTTCACGACAACCGGGCCGGCAAGGCTTTTTGCGCGGCCTGCAGCTCCAGACGCGTGGCCTGGGCCACGGTGCGGGCCTGCTGGGCAAAGTCCTCGCCGCTGCCGGCGTACAGCACGGCGCGCGAGGAACTGACGATGATCGGTGCGTCAGGCCGCCAGCCGGCTTGCACCGTGGCCGCAGCATCGCCCCCCTGGGCGCCCACGCCGGGGATCAGCAGCGGCAAGGTGGGCGCCAGCTCGCGCACCCGGGCCAGCTCGGCCGGGAAGGTGGCACCAACGACCAGGCCCAGCCGGCCATCGCGATTCCACTTGCCGGCCGCCAGCCGGGCCACTTCCTCGAACAGGCGCTCGCCATTGGCCAGCGGCTGGAACTGCAGGTCGCTGCCGCCGGGGTTGGAGGTGCGGCAGAGCAGGATCAGGCCCTTGCCGTCGTATTTCAGGTAGGGCTCGATCGAGTCGAAACCCATGTAGGGCGACAGCGTCACCGCGTCGGCCTGGTAGCGCTCGAAGGCTTCGCGGGCGTACTGCTCGGCGGTGTTGCCGATGTCGCCGCGCTTGGCGTCCAGGATGACCGGCACCTCGGGCGCATTGCGCCGGAGGTAGGCCATCAGCTGCTCCAGCTGATCCTCGGCGCGATGGGCGGCGAAGTAGGCGATCTGCGGCTTGAAGGCGCAGACCAGGTCCTTGGTCGCGTCAACGATGCGGGCGCAGAAGTCGAAAATGCGGGACGGGTCGCCGCGCAGGCCGGCGGGGAACTTGGCCGGGTCCGGATCAAGACCGACGCATAGCAGGGATTCGTGGCGGGCGCAAGCGCGCGCCAACTGGGAAGCGAAATGCATGGGGCGATTCTAATGAGCGCCCCCTGCCCGCAGGGTGACCGAACAGGTGAATCCGCTGCCGGCCTGACGTGCTTTTTGCGGGACACGGGGCATGCACCCCGCCACCCTTGCATTTCGTTACCGTTCAGACCCGTTTTGCCAACGCTGCGGCGAGGCCGAGGTAGCTGCCCGGCGTCATCGCCAGCAGGCGGTCTTTTTCGCTCTGCGGCAACGCCAGGTTGGCAATGAAGCCCTGCATCATGTCGCGCGTCATCGGCTTGCCGCGGGTGAAGGCCTTGAGCTGCTCGTAGGGCTGCGGCAATGCATGGGCGCGCATCACCGTCTGGATGGCTTCGGCCAGCACCTCCCAGGCGCCGTCCAGGTCGGCGGCCAGCGCGTCGGTGTTGATCTCCAGCTTGCCCAGGCCGCGCGACAGCGATTCGTGCGCCAGCACCGCGTAGCCCAGCGCCACGCCCATGTTGCGCAGCACGGTGGAGTCGGTCAGGTCGCGCTGCCAGCGGCTGATCGGCAGCTTCTGGCTCAGGTGGGCCAGCAGCGCGTTGGCCAGGCCGAAGTTGCCCTCGGCGTTCTCGAAGTCGATCGGGTTGACCTTGTGCGGCATCGCCGAGGAGCCAACCTCGCCGTCCTTCAACTTCTGCTTGAAGTAGCCCAGCGAGATGTAGCCCCAGACGTCGCGCGCGAAGTCGATCAGGATGGTGTTGCAGCGCGTCACCGCATCGAACAGCTCGGCCATGTAGTCGTGCGGCTCGATCTGGATGGTGTACGGGTTGAAGGTCAACCCGAGGCCGCTTTCGACGACTTGGCGCGAGAAGGCTTCCCAGTCCTTGTCCGGGTAGGCGACCGAGTGGGCGTTGTAGTTGCCGACCGCGCCGTTCATCTTGGCCAGCAGCGGCACTTCGGCAATTCGCTCGCGGGCGCGCTGCAGGCGGGCCACGACGTTGGCGAACTCCTTGCCCACCGTTGTCGGGCTGGCCGTCTGGCCATGGGTGCGCGAGAGCATCGGCACATCGGCAAAGCCGTGCGCCATCTCGGTCAGCTGGGCGATGACGCGCTCCAGGCCCGGCAGCAGCACCTCGGCGCGCGCGGCCTTCAGCATCAGCGCATGGCTGGTGTTGTTGATGTCCTCGCTGGTGCAGGCGAAGTGCACGAACTCGGACGCCGCGGTCAGTTCGGCGTTCTGCTCGAAACGGGCCTTGAGCCAGTACTCGACCGCCTTCACGTCATGGTTGGTGGTCTTCTCGATGTCCTTGATGGCCTGCGCATCGGCTTCCGAGAAGCGGGTCACCAGCCCGCGCAGAAGGCCGCGCGAGGCTTCGGACAGCGGCGCAAAGCCGGTCAGGCCGGCGTCGGACAGCGCAATGAACCACTCGACCTCGACCTGCACCCTGCGGTGCATCAGTCCGTACTCCGACAGCAGCGGGCGCAGCGGGGCGACCTTGGCGGCATAGCGGCCATCCAGCGGGGACAGGGCCATCAGGGCCGAATGGGATGACAGCGAGGGGGAGTTCTGCATAGGAGCGGGGGCGCAAGCCAGGCAAGGCGCACACGCGGGGCGCATGTGCGGAGCGCCCCATTTTACGGGGGCAACCCGCGAGGCCCCTCGGCATGCCCATGGGCCGCTTCGATAGAATCGCGGCCAAGGGACAGCCCAAAGACGACAACAAGCATGAAACTGATCGGATCACTCACCAGCCCGTACGTTCGCAAGGTACGCATCGTGCTGGCCGAGAAAAAGCTGGATTGCCAGTTCGTGCTGGAGGACGTCTGGGGCAGCGACGGCATCCTGGCGGCCAATCCGCTGGGCAAGGTGCCCTGCCTGGTGATGGAAGGCGGCGAGGCGGTGTTCGACTCGCGCGTCATCGTGGAATACGTCGACACGCTGTCGCCGGTCGGCAAGCTGATTCCGGCCAACAGCCGTGAGCGCGTCGAAGTGCGCACCTGGGAAGCGCTGGCCGATGGCCTGCTGGACGCCAGCATCACCGCCAGGCTGGAAAAGCACTGGGCCGGCCGCACCGAAGAACAGCGCTCGCAGGCCTGGATCGACCGCTACATGGCGCGTGTGCAATCCGCGCTGGCGGCGATGAGCCTGGGCCTGGGCGACAAGCCCTTCTGCGTGGGCATCCACTTCACGCTGTCGGACGTCGCCGTCGGCGTCGCACTCGGCTACCTGGACTTCCGATATCCCGAGATCGACTGGCGCACGCCCTACCCGAATCTCCAGAAGCTGTACGACAAGCTCGCTGCCCGGCAAAGCTTCCTGGACACCATCCCCCAGGCCTAACTCACCGCTTCCAGCTCGGCCTCCGCAGCCTGGAAGCTGTTGGCGCGGGCCATGGGCCAGTACATCTCGAAGACCTTGTGCGGCCAGGGCTGCTGGCCAGCCGCGGCGGCCAGCAGTTCGCCCGGCTTGAGGAACTGCAGGTGGGTGGACAGCAGGCGGATCTGGTCGCCGGCGGTGCGGCGCACGATGTGGCGGGCCGAGATGGCGTTCGGGTGGTGCAGGCCGGCAGCCTGCACCAGTTCCTTCAGCGCGTGCAGCGTGTTCTGGTGGAAGCGGGTCACGCGCTCGATCTTGTCGGGCACGACCAGCGCGCGCTGGCGCACCGGGTCCTGCGTGGTCACGCCCGTCGGGCAGTTGCCGGTGTGACAGGTCTGGGCCTGAATGCAGCCCAGCGCGAACATGAAGCCGCGGCCGGAGTTGCACCAGTCGGCACCCAGCGCCATCGCACGGGCAATGTCGAAGGCGCTGACGATGCGGCCGGCCGCGCCAATCCGGATGCGCGAGCGCAGGCCCAGGCCGACCAGGCTGTTGTGCACCAGCAGCAGGCCTTCCTGCATCGGCGCGCCGACATGGTCGGTGAACTCCAGCGGCGCCGCACCGGTGCCGCCTTCGGCACCGTCCACCACGATGAAGTCGGGCAGCAGGTCGGTTTCCAGCATCGCCTTGCACAGCGCAAACCATTCCCACGGATGGCCGATGCAGAGCTTGAAGCCGGTCGGCTTGCCGCCTGAAAGCTCGCGCAGCTTTGCGATGAACTGCAGCATCTCGACCGGCGTTGAAAAGGCGCTGTGCGAGGACGGCGAGATGCAGGCCACGCCTTCCGGCACGCCACGCGCTGCGGCGATCTCGGCCGTGACCTTCGGGCCCGGCAGCACGCCGCCGTGGCCCGGCTTGGCGCCTTGCGAAAGCTTCAGCTCGATCAGCTTGACCTGCGGCTCGCGGGCGTTGGCAATGAAGCGCTCCTCGCTGAAGCGGCCGGCCTCGTCACGGCAGCCGAAGTAGCCCGAGCCGATCTCCCACACCAAGTCGCCACCATGCACCCGGTGGTGCACGCTGATCGAGCCTTCGCCGGTGTCGTGCATGAAGTTGCCGCGCCGCGCGCCGCCGTTCAGCGCCAGGATGGCGTTGGCGCTCAAGGCGCCAAAGCTCATCGCCGAGATGTTGAACACGCTGGCCTGGTAGGGCTGCGTGCAGCTGGCGCCGATGGTGATGCGGAAGTCGTGCGAATCGAGCACGGTGGGCAGCAGCGAATGGTTGATCCATTCGTAGCCTTCGCGCTGCACGTCCAGCTGGGTGCCGAACGGCCGGTTGTCAGGGTCGCCCTTGGCGCGCTGGTAGACCAGCGAGCGCTGCTGGCGCGAAAAAGGCGCGGCCTCGTTGTCGCTCTCGATGAAGTACTGGCGCATCTCCGGCCTGATGAACTCCAGCAGGAAACGCAGGTGGCCGATCACCGGGTAGTTGCGCAGGATCGCGTGGCGGGTCTGGCGCAGGTCGCGCAGGCCCAGCACCAGCCCGGCCAGGCCGACCAGCAGCGCCAGGGCCCAGGCGCCAAGGTGGCCGCCCAGGCCCAGCACCACGCAGCTGACCAGCGCCAGCAGCGCACAGGCCACCAGCGTGAGATAGCGCAAGGGAATCAGACGGTTCAGGGCATTCAACCAGGCAGGCATGCAACTCACTCCTCGCCCGGGCCGTGCTCGGGCTGGCGGCATGCTAGCGGGCTTGCGGCCCGCGCGTCAGGCCAAAGAGCGGACCATGCGCCCGCCACTTCGGGGCTTGACGGCGGGCGACCTGGCGGCATGCCGATAATCGGTCGGCCGTAAGTTCCAGGATCCGACCTGATGCGTGTCACTGCTCCCCGCCCCGCGCACCGCGATGTCCGCCGTGCCGTGCCGCCATCCCGCCAGCGCGGGCGGCTGCACTTCGACCCGGCCGCGTTGCGCCAGCAGGCCGCCGCACTGTGGCGCAAGCTGTGGACCCGCTGGCCGGCCAACTGGCCGCAAAGCCCCTGGGCCAAGCTGGGTTTGATGCTGGGCGCCGGCTTCAGCGCACTGCTGCTGGTGCTGGTGGTCTCGATTGCCGTGATCTACCCGCAGCTGCCGGCGCTGGACCGCGTGACCGACTACCAGCCGCGCCAGCCGCTGCAGGTCTTCACGCGCGACGGCGTGGAGATCGCCCAGTTCGGCTCGGAGCGCCGGCAGTACCTGCCGATTGCGCAGATTCCCAAGCAGATGCAGGACGCGCTGTTGGCGGTGGAAGACGCGCGTTTCCGCGAGCATGGCGGCATCGACCCGATCGGCGTGCTGCGCGCGCTGGTGGCCAGCGTAACGCCGGGCGGCATGCGCCAGGGCGCGTCCACCATCACGCAGCAGGTCGCGCGCAACTTCTTCCTGTCCTCGCGCCGCACGCTGGAACGCAAGCTGAAGGAAGCGCTGCTGGCGCTGAAGATCGAACACCAGCTCGACAAGGACCAGATCCTCGAGCTTTACATGAACCAGATCTACCTCGGCCACCGGGCCTACGGCTTCGGCGCGGCGGCGCAGGTCTATTTCGGCAAGCCCTTGTCGCAGCTGTCGACTGCCGAATGCGCGATGCTGGCCGGGCTGCCGCAGAACCCGGGCTATGCCAACCCGCTGAGCAATTTCGAGCGTGCCACCACGCGGCAGCATGTGGTGCTGGCGCGCATGCTGGCCACCGGCGTGATCGACCAGGCGCAGTACGAGCAGGCCAAGGCCGAGAAGCTGGTGATCCGCTCGCAGACGCAGGTCGACGTGCATGCCGAACACGTGGCCGAGATGGCACGCAAGGTGGTCTTCGAGCGCTACGGCGAGCAGGCCTACACCGAAGGCTTCAAGGTCTACACCTCGCTGATCGCGGCCGACCAGCAGGCCGCCTGGAGCGCGCTGCGCCGTGGCGTGCTGGACCACGAGCGCAAGCAGCCCTGGCGCGGCCCGGAGGACAACGAGGACCTGCCGGACAACACCGACGACGGTGAGGTCCAGGCCGCGCAAATCCTCAAGGACTACCGCGACGACGAGGACCTGCGCGTGGCGCTGGTGCTCAAGGCCAGCCCCAAGGAGGTCGTGGCCCAGTTGGCCACCGGCGAGAACATCCGCCTGACTGGCGACGGCCTGCGCCTGGGCCAGCCAGGCCTGAAGCCCAAGGCCAGCAAGGACCTGCTGCTGGACCGCGGCGCGGTGATCCGCGTGTCGCATGTGGATGCCAAGCCCGGCGCCAAGGGCGAGGACGCGCAAGGCAGCTGGACGCTGGCGCAGTGGCCCGAAGCGCAGGGCGCGTTCGTCTCGATGGACCCGCAGACCGGCCGCGTGCGCGCGCTGGTCGGCGGCTTCGACTTCACGCGCCAGCAGTTCAACCACGTCACGCAGGCCTGGCGCCAGCCCGGCTCCAGCTTCAAGCCTTTCCTGTACTCCTCGGCGCTGGAACACGGCGTGATGCCAGCCAGCGTGATCGACGACGAACCGCTGACGCTGGCCGACGGCAGCGCACCGGCCAACTGGAACCCGCAGAACTCCGACGGCCAGTTCGACGGCCCGATGAGCCTGCGCCGCGCGCTGGCCAAGTCCAAGAACCTGGTCAGCATCCGGCTGCTGCAGCACGTGGGGCTGGCCGATGCGCGCGAGTGGATCTCGCGCTTTGGCTTCGACGCCGACAAGCAGCCCGACAACCTGACCTTCGCGCTGGGCGCCGGCAGCGTCACGCCGCTGCAGATGGCCGGTGCCTACGCGGTGCTGGCCAACGGCGGCTACAAGGTCGACCCGCTGGTCATCGAGCGCATCACCAATGCGCAGGGCAAGACGCTGTACGAGGCGCCGACGCCGGCCGCGCTGGACGACAGCCGCCGCGTGGTGCCGGCGCGCAATGTCTTCCTCACCGACAGCCTGCTCAACGAAGTGACGCGCAGCGGCACCGCCGCCCGTGCCCAGGCCGCGCTGAAGCGGCCGGACATCTATGGCAAGACCGGCACCACCAACGACGCGGTGGACGCCTGGTTCGCCGGCTTCCAGCCCTCGGTGGTGGCGGTCGTGTGGATGGGCTACGACGACCCGCGCAGTCTCGGCAGCCGCGAGTCCGGCGGCGGGCTGTCGCTGCCGGTCTGGATCAGCTACATGGAGCGTGCGCTGAAGGGCGTGGCGGTGCAGACCTACCCCGCACCCGAAGGCGTGCAGGAAGCAGGCGGCGACTGGCTCTACAGCGAGTTTGCCGACGGCAGCTTCGTGGCCCACGTGGGCGCCGAGTCTTCGCCAGAGAACGCGGCTTCGGAAGCCGAGGCTGCCGGTGCACTGCTGCCGCTGCCGGCCAGCGCGCCGGCTTCGTCGCCCTGAGGCCGCCACCCCATTCCAACCGACAGGAGACAACCCGACATGGCCTTGTATGAAGTGGACGGCTTGCAGCCGGTGGTACCGGACTCGGCCTGGGTGGCCGACTCGGCCCAGGTGATCGGCCGGGTCGAACTGGGTGAAGACAGCAGCGTGTGGTTTGGCGTGGTGATCCGTGGCGACCAGCCCGAGCCGGTGCGCATCGGCGCGCGCACCAACATCCAGGAAGCCAGTGTTTTGCATTCGGACGCCGGCAAGCCGCTGACGATCGGCAACGACGTGACCATCGGCCACAAGGTCATGCTGCATGGCTGCACCGTCGGCGACGGCTCGCTGATCGGCATTGGCGCAGTGGTGCTGAACGGTGCGGTGATCGGTAAAAACTGCCTGGTCGGCGCGGGTGCGCTGGTCACCGAGGGCAAGACATTTCCGGATGGTTCGCTGATCGTCGGCAGCCCGGCGGTGGTCAAGCGCGCACTGTCGCCCGAGCAGATGGCCGGGCTGATGGGCAGCGCGGCGCACTACGTCGACAACGCCAGGCGCTTTCGGGACACGCTGCACAAGGTCGCTTGACTTGTCACGCCTGGAAACGTGATGGCCGGGGTGTAAATCCGGGCGGCCGCCGTCATCGGCTGGGCGCGGCGCGGCGTTGAGCTGCACTGAACACCGCTGTTGGAGACATCTCTATGCGACCCCTTCCCGCTTCACGTTCCCTGTTGCGCACCGCCCCGGCCGCCGCCTTGGCACTGGCCGCTGCCGCCGCACTCAGCGGATGCGTGGTCGCACCCCTGCCAGCCCGCGGCTATGGCGGCGGTGGCTACGTGGACCACGGTTACTACAACAACGGCCCGGCCTACGACAACTACGGCGGCAGCGTGGTGGTGGACGTGGCACCGCCGCCGCCGCGCTACGAAGTCATCACCCCCGCACCGGCCCTCGGCTGGCTCTGGATTGGCGGCTACTGGGGCTGGCGCGCCAACCAGCACTACTGGAATGCCGGCCACTGGGAAGCGCCGCGCGCCGGCTACCGCTACGTGCCGCACGCCTGGGAGCCCGCAGGCCGCGGCTGGCGCGAGCGCCCGGGCCGCTGGGACCCGCGCTGAGCTGACGGCCGGTTGACAGGCTGGCCGGGGGTGCGCGGCTCCTAGAATCGCGCGCATGCCCAACCCCTCCCAGCTGGCCGCCCTTGAAGCTGTTTCCTCACCGGCCCGCCAACGGCTTGGCACCGTTCACCGGCTGTTGGTCGTCACGGTGCTGGGTTTTGCCTCCGGCCTGCCATTGGCACTGACCGGCATGGCCCTGCAGGCCTGGCTCAGCATCGAGGGGCTGGACCTGGCGACCATCGGCTTCCTCAGCCTGATCGGCCTGCCCTACACCTTCAAGTTCCTCTGGGCCCCGCTGATGGACCGCTTTGAGCTGCCCTTGCTCGGCCGGCGGCGTGGCTGGATGGTGCTCACGCAGTTGCTGCTGGCCGGTGGCCTGCTGCTGCTGGCGGCCATTCCGCCCAAGGACTCGCTGCAGCTGTTTGCTCTGGTCGCCGTGGCCATTGCCTTCCTGTCGGCCTCGCAGGACGTGGTGATCAATGCCTACCAGACCGACCTGCTGCCGCAGCGCGAGCGCGGCCTGGGCTCTTCGCTGAACGTGATGGGCTACCGGCTGGCAATGATCGTCTCCGGCGGCCTGGCGCTCATCTGGACCGACGCAGCGCAAGGCGGCGGCTGGAGCTGGCCCTCGGTCTACCGGCTGATGGCAGGGCTGATGGCAGGCGCCGCGGTCTTCAGCGCCGTGCTGCTGCCGCCACTGCGCAACGCCGCCATGCCCAGCAGCGTGGCCCGGCATGACGTGGTCGGCTTTTTCGCCGTCTGCGCCGCAGCCGCGGCCGGCTACCTGCTGACCGACCACCTCTGGAACCCGCTGGCGCATTGGGCGATGACGCCGCTGTTCGCCGGCAGCAGCATGGCCGCCACACTGCAGCAGCGCTGGATGGACCTGGCCGGGCTGCTGGTCGGCCTGGGGGTGACCGTGCCGCTGGCGGCCTGGGCCGCGCGCAAAGCGCGTTTCGAGACGCTGATCAATGGCCTGAACAGCTACTTCGCACAGCCCGGTGCGATTGCCTTCCTGCTGTTCATCGTGCTCTACAAGCTGGGCGACGCCTTTGCCTATTCGCTGATGACGCCCTTCCTGCTGAAGAGCATGCTGTTCAGCGCGGCCGAGGTCGGCGTGGTCAACAAGATCGTCGGCCTGTGGCTGACGATTGGCGGCGCCTTGCTGGGCGGCGCCTTGATGCTGCGGCTGGGCCTGTGGCGGGCGCTGATGCTGTTTGGCGTGCTGCAGATGGTCAGCAACCTCGGCTACTGGTGGCTGGCCGTGGCCGGCAAGGGCCTGATGCCCGGCCTGGTGATCCCGGCTTTCGACTGGGGCTTCGTGAAGCTGGTGCAGGACACGCCGGTGGACGGCGGCCTGCTGATGGTGATTGCCTTCGAGAACCTCTCGGGCGGCATGGGCACCGCGGCTTTTGTCGCGCTGTTGATGAGCCTGTGCAGCCAGCGCTTCACGGCCACGCAGTACGCGCTGCTGATCTCGTTCGCTTCGGTCGGCCGGGTCTGGGTCGGCCCGCTGGCCGGGGTTTTGGCCGAATCCATCGGATGGCCAGCTTTTTTCATTGTTTCGACGCTGTTGGCAGCACCAGCCCTGATGCTGCTGTGGCAGCTGCGTGCGAGCATCGCGCTGCTCACCGCTTCCCCCGACAGCGCAGGCCTGGCAGACGACTGAAAACGTCACATTCCGCCGGGCCCGGCTGTTGCTTGGCTGCCTCAGGGTTTCCAAATTTCCACAACCGCAGCATGACCCACAGTTTTCGCACCGACGCCGAGTTGCCGCTGCCGCCGATGGTCCACGCCAGCGGCTGCAGTTGCCCCCTGCATGCGCGCCGCCGCATGGGTGCGGCGCTGGCGGTCACGCTGGGCAGCGCTGGCCTGCTGCCCGCCGTGGCGCGAGCCCAGCAAAGCACCGAAGAAGGGGTGCGCTCGCAGGTCGGCCGGGAATCCAGCTTCGCGCAAATGGTCTCGGCCGAGCAGGTGGAAACGGCCGCGACCCGGCAATACGGCCAGATGAAGCGCGAAGCCGCCGCCAAGCATGCGCTGGCGTCGGACGACAACCCGCAGCTGGTCCGCCTGCGCGCCATCGGCCAGCGGGTGATCCCGTTCTGCCAGGCCTGGAACCCACGCGCCGGACAGTGGCGCTGGGAAGTCAACCTGATCGGCTCCAACGAGCTGAACGCCTTCTGCATGCCCGGCGGCAAGATTGCCTTCTACTACGGCATCCTCAAGCGCCTGCAGCTGAGCGACGACGAGGTGGCGATGATCATGGGCCACGAGATGGCCCACGCGCTGCGCGAACATGCGCGCGAGCAGATGGGCAAGACAGCGGCCACCCGCATGGGCGCTGGCCTGATCAGCTCGCTGTTCGGCTTTGGCAACCTCGGCGACACCATGCTCAACATGGGCGCCCAGCTGCTGACGCTGCGCTTCAGCCGCGAAAACGAAACCGAGGCCGACCTGGTCGGCCTGGAACTGGCCGCGCGCGCAGGCTACGACCCGCGCGCGGGCATCAGCCTGTGGAACAAGATGACCGAGGCCAACAAAGGCGCCCCGCCCCAGTTCCTCTCCACCCACCCCGCCAGCCCCACCCGCATCGCCGAGATCGAACGCGCACTGCCGCGCGTGCTGCCGATCTACGACCGCGCCCCCAAGCCGGCCAAGTTCTACGGCCCGCCTACAGCCTGAACGCGGTTCGTGGCCGGCCAACCCAGCTGAATCGGGGTTTCAACTGGCCTTCGCGTGATCTTTTTCACGATGAATTGGCGCGCAAGCGTCGCCTCCTCCCCAGCCCAGAGGACGCCGCCGGTAGACACATCCGGATGCAAATTGAAACATCGCGCCTTCAAGGATTTTTCGTCCAGGAGGGATTTCGATGTTCTATGTCTGCATTCCACGTTTCCAAGGCACGCCACTCAACAGCGGCAGCCCACTGGGCGGCGGCACGCTGCTGACCGCCCAACCCGGTGAAACCTCCAGTTGGGCCGGTGACACCGACTCGCTGCTGGGTTCCGGCATCGTCGCCGGGCCGGCCTCGTTGCAGTGGATCTCGTTTGCCAACGAGGCCGCCGCGACGACATGGTCGAACCTCCCCGCCGTTCAATCGCTGCTGAACGTCAGCATGGTTTCGGGCTACGACGGCACGGACGTCGGCGTTGGCAACGTTGTAATGGTGATCCACCGCTGGCGCGCCTGGGGCCACGCTGCGCCAAGCGCGGTGTGCCCAAAATGTCCTCCGTCAATCAACAGCGGGCTGCCGCGCTGGTATGGAGAATTGGTGGCCGGCAAGACCCCGGCAGCACCGCTGGAAACTTGGGTCGCGATGTTTGCATCTCTCACAGAGCTCAATGACTGGATGCTTCCATGCGGCGGCGGTGCAGCCTTCACGAACAACAGCCTGTACGCTATCCGGGTTCCAACGACCTGACTTGCCCTCTATGCGCTTGTTTGCGCGCCACTGTCTGTTGTCCTGGTTGTTCTGCTGGTGCCTGTCATCGGTTGCAGCAACGGCCAATGACGACGTGCTGGTGTTGTCATCCCTGCCAGAAGCCTATGACCGAGGTGTGATGGCCACACTGCAGCGAGAACTCAGGGCCTCTGACGGCTCGGCGTCCGCACGCATCGAACGCATCGAACTGCCTGACGAACCAGACGCCCAGCGCGTACGCGGCAATGTTGCACGCATCCTGGGCTTGCGTCCCTGGAAGCTGATCGTCACCACCGATAGCTGGACTTCCCTGTTGGTTCAGCAAAGCGGCACCCGTGTGCCGCTGCTGTTCCGGGTCGCCGATCAGCCTACGCTGCTTTGCCTCGTGAACAGCCTGCGGCACCCTGGCACCAATGCCACTGGCTTCACCAGTGCCACATGGAGCGAAGGAAAAATGGCTGAAACCCTGCAATTGGGTTACCCCAGCCTTGATCAGCTTGTGTTGATTACCGAGGGCCAGGATCTCGCGGAGCTGGCTGATTGTCCGCGTCCGATGCCTGTTCCTGCCTGCCGTGCAGGCTACGTGGACAGCGAGACCGAACAACAGGCCCTGCTCTTCTCGTTCACCAGCCCCGTGCGGCTGAAGCAGGCTTCACAGAGACTGCGCCATCCCGTGCGAATTTTGCGGCTGTGCTCCGATGAAGATGCTGGTCGACTGGCTCGCTGGCTCCCGGTCAACACGTCTCGTGGTGCGCCAACAGTGGGAGTAATCGTTCTCTACCATGGCTTGCTGTACCGCAATGGTGAAGCGCTGGTGTCCCAGCTGTACCAATTGCGCCTGCCAGCCATCTACGCGTCGCGCAACTTCCTGCCCATGGGTGCCTTGATGGCCATGTCGCCGGTGCGCGAGCCGCCCGGCGAGGCCAGAGGCATCGAACTGGCCGGTCGCATCCTGGCAGGAGAACTGCCAGCCGACATACCAGTTCAACGTCCGGAAGGCGTGGAGCTGATCGTGAACCTCAAGGCCGCCCGTGAGCTGGGCATGCCGCCGAGCAAGGCCCTGCTGCGTGCGGCCGATCGGCTGATACGCTGAGCGCCGATCTGCCTTCGCCATCGATGTCCGCGCCACCGCTCCAGCCTCCACCCGCCCTTCACAAGCCTTCGCTCTGGCGCATGCGCCTGTGGCGCAAGCAAGCGCTGGCGTTTGGGGGGCTGGTGCTGCTCAGCTTCGTGCTGTTTGGTGCGGCCGAAGTGATGTTCTCGTACCGCGAGGCGATCAGGGCAGTGACGCTGAACCAGTCGCTGCTGGCGCGTGAGGTCAGTGGCTCGATCCGCGGTTCGCTGAACTCGATCCAGAACCATGTGCGGGCCACCGCCAGCCTGCCGTGGGAGATGCCGGGCTGGCTGGACCTGCAGGACCGGCGTGACGAGTTCCAGCGCATCCTGCGGCTGGAGCCCGCGGTGCGCGACCTGACGCACCACGATGCACGCGGCGAGCCGGACTTGTTTGTCTCGCGGCTGGAGTTGTCCAGCCTGCCGGGGCCGGACACGCTGAGCTTCGCCGACGCGGCGCGGCTGCGCTGGCCGGACGGCCTGCCGCCGGCCCAGGGCAGCATCGACTACGCAGACGGCTATGAGCCGCACCTGCTGCTGGTGACGCCGGACCCGCGACTGGGCGCCGGCACGACGCTGGCGCGGGTCAACCTGCGCAGCCTGGCGCGTGGCCTGAACGAGGTGCTGCGCAGCAAGGGCCTGGAGGCGTATGCGGTGGACAGGCGCGGCGTGGTGGTGCTGCATGCCGACACCACGCTGATGCTGGCCCAGCACCAGGCGCTGGGCGCCGCCACCGCGCGGCCCGACGCGCCGGCCGCCACCGCGCGCAGCGGGCTGGACAAGCGGCCGGTGATCGCCAGCAGCTTCGAGCTGCCGGAGCTGGGCTGGCGCATCGTCATCGAACAGCCGCGCGACGTGGCGCTGGCCCCTGTGTACGACACGGTCCTGCGCACCTTGCTGATCACGCTGCTGGCCAGCCTGGCCGCGGTGCTGCTGGCGCTGGTGCTGGTGCGCCGCTCGATCGCGCCGATCAACGCGCTGCACCGCGGCGCGCAGGCGCTGGGCGATGGCAAGCTGGACGCGCGCATCGAGATCCGCACCGGCGACGAGCTGGACGACCTGGCGCTGCAGTTCAACACCATGGCCAGCAACCTGCAGCATGTGTACCGCAACATGTCGGCCATGATTGCCGAGAAGACACGCGACCTGGAGCTGGCCAACCGCCACAAGTCCGAGTTCCTGACCCACATGTCGCACGAGTTGCGCACGCCGCTGAACTCGGTGATCGGCTTTTCCGACGTGCTGCGCGAAGAGCTGTTCGGCGCTCTGAACGACAAGCAGAAGGAATACGCCAACGACATCCATGCCTCCGGCGAGCACCTGCTGGCGCTGATCAACGACGTGCTGGACCTGTCGAAGATCGAGGCCGGCCACATGACGCTGGATCTGTCGGAAGTGGAGGTGGCCTCGCTGCTGACCGCCACCGCCAACATGATGCGCGAGCGCTGCATGCGCCAGGGGCTGCAGCTGCAACTGCAGCTGCCGGAGGACATGGACGTCTGGACGGTGGACGCGCGGCGGCTGCGGCAGGTGGTGCTGAACCTGCTGTCCAACGCGGTGAAGTTCACCCCGGCCGGCGGCCAGGTGACGCTGCGCGCCGGGCAGAATGCGGCCGAAGGCCTGTGGGTCGAGGTGAGCGACACAGGGGTGGGCATCGCGCTGGAGGACCAGGCCACGGTGTTCGAGGAGTTCCGCCAGGTGGGCGACGACGTGCTGCGCAAGGCCGAGGGCACCGGCCTGGGCCTGCCGCTGGTGCGGCGACTCGTGCATTTGCATGGCGGCGAGGTCACACTGCACAGTGCGCCAGGCCAGGGCTCGACCTTCCGCTTCAACCTGCCGCTGCAGCCCGCCGCAGCACCCGTGCCCGCCATCATCTGACTGCCCCCGGGACCCTGCCATGACCACCCTGCATGTGATCGACGACGACGAGCGCAGCCGCAAGCTGGCCTCCGACGTGCTGGCCGCGGCCGGTTTCGAGGTGCTGCAATCCGGCACCGCTGCCACCGCCCGCGACCAGCTCAGCGCCCACGGCGCCGACCTGGTGCTGCTGGACATCCAGCTGCCCGACGAAGACGGCTTCAAGGTCATCGCCTGGATCCGTGAGCAGCCGGCCCTCAAAGAGGTACCCGTGATTGCGCTGACGGCCTCGGTGATGCCGGCGCACCGCGGCCGCATCGAAGAATCGGGCTTCAACGGCTTCATCGCCAAGCCGCTGTCCTCCGTGCGCGAGTTCGTGCTGAAGGTGCGGGAGCACCTGGGTCGGTCGTGAACGAGGGCTCACCGGCCTTTCCAGCCCCCCCACCGGCGCGCATTCTGGTGGTGGACGACCTGCCGGCCAATCGCCGGCTGCTGGAAGCCCACCTGCTGGCCCGCGGCTACCAGGTCTGCCTGGCGGCTGGCGGCCACGAAGCGCTGGCCATGGCCAGCGCCGAGCCGCCGGACATGGTGCTGCTGGACGTGCTGATGCCCGACATGGACGGTTTCAGCGTCTGCGCCGCGATGCGGGCCTTGCCGGCGCTGCGCGCGGTGCCCATCGTGATGGTGACCACGCTGGACGCCAAGGAAGACCGGGTGCGCGGGCTGGACGCCGGGGCCGACGACTTCATCACCAAGCCCCTGGTGAAGGAAGAGCTGTGGGCCCGGGTGCGCTCGCTGCTGCGGGTCAAGACGCTGTACGACGAATCGCAGCGCCAGCAGCGCCAGCTCGCCAGTTGGTCCACCGAGCTGGAGCGCCGCGTGGCCGAGCAACTGGGCGAGATGCAGCAGCTCTCGCAGCTCAAGCGCTTTTTCTCACCGGCGCTGGCGGCCCGGCTGGTGGCCAGCCGGCTGCGCGACGAGATCCTGAACAGCCACCGGCAGGAGGTCACGGTGCTGTTTGCCGACCTGCGCGGCTTCACCGCGTTTGCCGAGCAGGCCAGCGCCGACCAGGTGATGGCGATGCTGCGCAGCTTCCATGCGGCCATGGGCGAGCTGATCTTCCAGTTCGAGGGCACGCTGGAACGCTTCACCGGCGACGGGTTCATGGTCTTCTTCAACGACCCAGACCCGCAGCCCGACCACAGCCTGCGCGCGGTGCGCCTGGCGCTGGCGATGCAGGCCCGCGCCGCGCCGCTGCTGGCCGCCTGGCATGGCCGCCACGGCCCGGCCGGGCTGGGCCTGGGCATCAGCCGCGGCGAGGCCACGGTGGGCGCCATCGGCTTCGAAGGCCGGCTGGACTACGCGGCCATCGGCACCGTGACCAACCGCGCCGCCCGCCTCTGCGCCGCCGCCGAGGCCGGCGAGATCCTGGCCTGCGAGGCCGCCTGGCGCAACGTGCACGCGCAGGTCACGCACCTGCCACCGCGCATCCCCGAACTGCGCGGCCTGCCCGAGCAACTGGCCTATCCGCTCACCGGCCTGCGCTGATTCGCAAGGCCGGGTGCACCATCCAGCGGGGCCAGCGCCGGGCCGCTCCCAAGCGGCCCCGCACCCTCTCGGAGAGTGGTTTCGCGTACTCGCGAGACCGGGCGCGTCATCTCACCAGCGCGGCGGGAGGTTGCGCAGGACTTGAAGACGGCCGCGTTGCTGCGCCACATAGCCGCCACGCTCCAGGTCCTTCAGCAGGCGGCTGACCATCTCGCGCGAACTGCCGATGCGGCTGGCCACATCCTGGTGGGTCAGCCGGCCGTTGAACAGGCCGTCGGCCCCGCAGGCTTCGTTGGGTGGCTGGGTCAGCAGCAGGCGCAGCCGGCCGTACACGTCGTTCAGCGCCAGTCGCTTGGCCGACAGCGTGACCGCGCGGGCCCGGTGGATGACCTTGGCCAGCAACTCGAACGCAAACTCGGGGTGTTCGGCAATGTGGCGGGTCAGGGTTTCGCGGGTCAGCACCACGCAGGCGCTGGGCTCCTGGGTGATGACGCTGGCCGAGCGCAGACCGCCGTCCAGGCTCATCTCGCCCATGTACTCGCCCGGGCCGTAGACGCCATAGGTGATCTCGCGGCCGGTCTCGTCGGCCGAGAAGGCGCGCAGCAGGCCGGAGACGATGATGTAGAGCGTGTCGCCCCTGTCCCCCTCCTGGATGATCAGCGTGCCCTTGGGGTAGCGCCGCAGGTCGCCACGCTGCGCCAGCAGCTGAAGCGAGGGCGACAGCAAGGGCAGGGCCACAGGGCTGCGCGGTGAAGGGGAAGCGTGGGGGGCATCTTGCATGCCCCCCATCGTAGCGCCCTGGCCGCCAGGCGGCTTGACGCGCGTGAACTCGCGCGCGCCGCCCGCCGCGTCAGCTGGTCAACGCGCCCAGGGCTTCGAGCAGGTGATCGGCACTGTGCATCGCCCGCGCGCTGGCGCTGCCTGCCGGCGCGGCGGTGCGGGCTTCCGGCTTCTGGCGCAGGGCACCGACCAGCGGCGGCAGCAAGGCCACTTGCTGGATCAGGTCGCGGATGCTGACGCTGCCGGTCTTGGCCCGGATGTTCGCAATCTGCGTGCGCACGGTCGAAATCGCCACGCCGTGGGTCTTGGCGATGTCGCCCGGCGAGCGGCCATCGCACAAGGCGATCAGCACCTGTTCTTCGCCTGGCGAGAGCCGGTGCGCGCGGGCAAAACCCTGCACCGACAGCGCGCCGCAGACCTGGCTCTTGCCCAGTACCAGCAGCGTGGCGCCGGGCAGCGGGTCGCCCGGCAGCGCCGGCAGCGGCACCACCGAAACCCCGGCACGGGCCGCGCCGGTGCCCAGCGACAGCAGCTTGCGCAGGCCGCGCCGGCTGGCGCCCAGCAGCGCCTCCTGCAGCACCAGCAGGTCTTGCGCCTGCCGCACGCGCAGCTGGCCGCCTTCCATCGTCAGCGGATGCTCGCCGGCTTCCAGCTCGACGCGCGCGGCATGGTTGGCATGCAGCACCTGGTATTCATCGTTGATGACCAGCATGCCGTAGTCGATCTCGTCCAGCGCCAGCGCCATCAGCCGCGCCATCACCGCGGCGCCGGTGCGCCGCTCCGGGCCGCGGTAGGCCATGGCCTGGCTGACCGAGGGCCACAACGCGGCGTGCACATTGCCGGCCAGCGTGAGCGCCGACGAGCCCATGGCGGAGTTGCGAGAAGCGCGGCTCTGACCTTGATCCACCATGGAGAACTCCCGGGTTGAGAAGGCAGCGCAACACAGGCCACCCATGGTCGGAAGCTTAGGGAACACAAGTCGTAACCGGTGGTGAGTTTGACCTGCGGGCTGTGTGCGTTATTCACACTCCGTCCCCACGCTTGGCGACATGTGTCGGCTTCTTGACAGAGGCTGGCACGAGATGCGCAGGCGCGGCAGTGCAACAATTCGTGAACATGGCGGCTTGCGCACGCCGTTTGCCCAGCCCCGGTCAGGTCCCGCGCACGTAGGGGTTTTGGCGCCGCTCGCGGCCGAAGCTGCTCTCCGGGCCGTGGCCGGGAATGAACACGGTGTCGTCACCCATCGGCCACAGGCGCTCGCGGATGCTGGCAATCAGGGTGCCGTGGTCGCCGCCGGGAAAGTCGGTGCGCCCGATGGAACCGGAAAACAGCACGTCGCCGACAAAGCAGCGCTGCGCCCCGGCATGGTGGAACACCACATGGCCAGGCGTGTGGCCAGGGCAGTGGCGCACGCTGACCTCGGTGTGGCCCAGCGCCACCGTGTCCCCATCGGCCAGCCAGCGGGTGGGTGTGAAGTCTTCTGCCGGCGGGAAGCCGAACATGCGGCTTTGCTGCGCCAGTTGGTCGATCCAGAACTGGTCGCCCGGGTGCGGCCCGATGATGGGCAGCCCCCGCTCCCGCGCCAGTTGTCCGGTGCCGCCGGCATGGTCGATGTGCGCATGCGTGAGCCAGATCGCCGTCAGCTTCAGCCCGCGCCGCTCAACCTCGGCCAGCAGCAGGTCCAGCCCACCACCGGGGTCGATCACCGCCGCTTCCAGCGTCTCGTCGCACCAAACGAGTGAGCAGTTTTGCTGGAACGCGGTGACGGGAATGGTGTGGTATCTCAGCATGGGCGGGTCAGGTTCGTTCACGGCTTCTCACGTTGCCATGGATCGATTTGAACAGTTCGCTGCCCTTCGCCGAAGTCGGCCAGCTGCTCTTCGACGCCACCGGCAGCACCAGCGGCCACACCAATGGCCCGGGACGGGACCCGGCTGGCGTGCCTAGTCCAGCGCGGCCGAGTTTTCGAGGTTGGCCACCACCCGCTGCAGCAGGCCGATGAACTGTTCGGCCTCAGCCTCGCTGAAGTCGGCCAGCGCCTCGCTGCTGCCTTGCCTGAGGGTCTGCCGCGCCTGCGGCAGCAGTTGCCTGGCCTGCTCGGTCAGCGTGACCAGGCTGCTGCGCCTGTCCTTGGGGTCGGGCTCGCGCAGGATCAGGCCGTCGCGTGCCATGCGGGCCAGCAGTTCGGCCATTGCCGGCTGCTCGATCTGCATCAACGCGGCCAGGTCCTTCTGGCACAGGCCGGCTTCGCTGTATTTGAGCGTCACCATCACGGGAACCTGCGCATACGCCAGGCCGAACTTGACCAGCCGCCGCTCGGCCCTGCGCATCAGCAGCCGGCTGGCCCGGTTCATCAGGTAACCGGGGTTCTTGTGGCGGGTGTCCGGCGTTGTGTCAGGCGTGATGCCCGGTGTGGCGCCGGATGCGATGTCAGATGTCGGGGGCTGCGAGTGCTGGTTCACGGCCTCAGTTTAAGGCGCACGAGCCGCCCCGCCTCTTGCTGCGTTGGCACCGATTCACTGAGCTCGGTGCCGGTCTGCAGGACCCGTCGCGGCTAGATCGCACCGACGCTGCCGGTCACCGGCAGCACGATCCCGTTGATGTAGCCCGACATCACCGGCGAGGCCAGGAAGACGTAGGCCGGCGAAAGCTCCTCGGGCTGAGCGGCGCGCTTCATGTCGGTATCCTGGCCGAACTTCTCGACCTGCTCGGCCTGCGAATCGGCGGGGTTCAGCGGCGTCCAGACCGGGCCGGGGGCCACCGCGTTGACGCGGATGTTCTTCGAGATGAGGTTCTGCGCCAGCGACTTGGTGAAGGCGTGGATCGCACCCTTGGTGGTGGCGTAGTCCAGCAGCCGCGGGCTGCCCTTCAGGCCGACCACCGAACCGGTGTTGATGATGCAGGCCTTGGCACGCATCTTCGGCACCGCGGCGCGGGCCATGTGGAAATACCCGCCGATGTTGGTCTGCAGTGTCTCTTCCAGCCGCTCGTCGGAAATGTCCTCGATGCTGGCGGCGTGTTCCTGGAACGCCGCGTTGTTGACCAGGACGTCCAGCCGGCCGTAGGCGTTGACGGTCTTCTGCACCGCGTCGATGCAAAACGCGCTGTCGCGCACGTCGCCGCGCAGCAGCAGGCAGCGCCGGCCTTCGGCCTCGACGTGCCTGCAGGTCTCCTTGGCGTCTTCGTCCGAATGCAGGTAGACGATGGCCACGTCTGCGCCTTCGCGGGCATACAGCACCGCCACCGCACGGCCGATGCCCGAGTCGCCGCCGGTGATGATGGCGACCATGTCCTGGAGCTTCCCGCTGCCCTTGTAGTCCGGCGCCTGGAAGCGGGGCGCGAGTGCCAGGTCGGCCTCGACGCCCGGTTTTTGCAGATGCTGCCTGGCCAGTGTGCGCGGCTGCTCGCGTGCACCGGCCTGTACCGCCTTCTCTTCCTTCGAACCCTTCTCGCCGGCAGGTTTCAACTGGTCCTGCTCGTCCTGCTCGTCCTGCTGGGCCTGGAAGGCGCGTTGGCGCGCGACAGTCGCGTCGGCGTTCTGCTTGACGGTGTCAGGGCGGGACTTTTCAGCGGTTTTCATGGCGTGCCTTTCGGTGCGTGTCAGCGAGGTGGCGCGCCGCCTGGCAGCGCGTCGAATGCGCTGTGCCGGCAATCCCCGTGCCCTGCGGCGCGCCGCCGCGTCGCCCCGCTGCCGTGGGCAATTTCTGCGGCAGGCTTTGCCATCGACAAGCGGCTGCGTCACGGGGCCTAACCGGATCGCAGGGCGCTGCCCCGCTGCGTAGACTTGGGTGCTTCTGTTCCCACCGGAAGCGCGCCATGGCCTGGTCCACCCACGAGATTCGCAACCAGTACGACGCACTGAGCGCCTACCCGCTGCTCGAAACGGACCTGGCGCTGCAGGAAGCACTGGCCCGCGCACAAGCGGGCTGGGCAATGCCGATGCTGCAAGGCTTCAGCGCCGAACTGGCCCGTCCCGAGACCTGGGCCTGGGCCGAAGAAGCCAACCGCCACACGCCCGAGCTGCACGCCTTCGACGCGCGCGGGCGGCGTGTCGACCAGGTCGAATACCACCCGAGCTGGCAGGCGCTGATGGCGCTGTACCGCCGGCAAGGGCTGGTCTCGCTGGCCTTCGACAACGACCGCCCCGGCCGCTGGGCCGCGACCGCGGCCGGCTTCTACCTGCACGGCCAGGTCGAGGCCGGCACGCTGTGCCCGGCCACGATGACGCAGGCGGCCATTCCGGTGCTGCAGAAGGAGCCCGCGCTTTGGGCCGAGGTGGGCCCCCACCTGCTGAGCACGCAGCACGACCCGCGCGATGTGCCGGTGGCCCAGAAGGCGGCCGGCTGGATCGGCATGGGCATGACCGAAAAGCAGGGTGGCTCGGACGTGCGCGCCAACACCACGCAGGCCACGCCGGTGGGCGCGGGCGGGCGCGGTGCCGAGTACCGGCTCACCGGCCACAAGTGGTTCTTTTCGGTGCCGACCAGCGACGCGCACCTGGTCGTCGCCCGCACACCCGAAGGCGGGCACTCCTGCTTCTACGTGCCGCGCTGGCGGCCGGACGGCACGCGCAACGCGGTGCAGATCCAGCGGCTGAAGGAGAAGGTTGGCAACCGCAGCAATGCCAGCAGCGAGGTGGAGTTCCAGGACGCGTTTGGGCTCATGCTGGGCGACGAGGGCCGCGGCATTCCGACCATCATCGAGATGGCCACGTACACGCGGTTGAACTGCGTGCTGGGCAGCAGCGCGATCCTGCGTCAGGCCGCTGTGCAGGCCCTGGCCTACACCCGCCAGCGCCATGCCTTTGGCCGCGCGCTGGCCGAGCAGCCGCTGATGCGCGCAGTGCTGGCCGACCTGGCGCTGGAAAGCGAAGCCGCGCTGGTGCTGGCGATGCGCCTGGCGCAGGCCTTCGAGGCGGGCGACACGCCGGCACAGAAGCCGTGGAAACGCCTGCTGACGCCGGCCGCGAAGTTCTGGGTCTGCAAGCGCGCGGTGGAGCTGACCGGCGAGGCCATGGAAGTGTTCGGCGGCAACGGCTACGTGGACGAAGGGCCGATGGCGCGGCTGTTCCGCGAGGCGCCGGTCAACTCGATCTGGGAGGGCTCGGGCAACGTGATGTGCCTGGACGTGATGCGCGCGGTGGCCCGCGAGCCCGACGCCGCCTGGGCGCTGCTGGACGAACTCGGCGGCCTGGCCGCCGGCGAACCGCGGCTGATCGCCGCACTGCAGGCGCTGGGCGACGCGCTGCGCGAGCCACCGGAAGCGCTCGAAGGCCTGGGCCGGCGCTTTGCCCAGCAGCTGGTGCTGGTGGCGCAGGCGGGGCTGCTGCGCCAGCACGCGCCGGCAGCGGTGTCCGGCGCCTTCATCGCCACCCGCTTTGGCGACGGCCAGTGGGGCAGCGTGGTAGGCGCGCTGGACACGCGGGGCCTGGACGTGAATGCGCTGCTGCAGCGCGCCTACCCGGCCTGAATTTTCGGGCTGATCCCGATGCTGCGGCGCAGCAGAGCGGCACGCCGTTTGCCTCGCTGCCGCGATGCAGCATTTCGATCTCTACGAATGGTGGCAACCGCTGGCGGTGGGCCTGGGTGCCGCGGTGTTGGCCTGGCTGGTCTACAGATTCAGCCAGCCGCTGGTGCGGCGGGTGACCCAGCATTCGCCGGTATTGCATGCCGTGGCAGTGCGGCTGCAGCCGGCCCTGAAGTGGCTGCTGCCGCTGATCGCGCTGGAGCTGGTCTGGGCCGGCGTGCCGGACGAGCTGCGCGGCATCGACGGCCTGCGCCACTGGACCGGCATTGCGCTGATCGGCGCCTTCACCGCTGCAGCGATCGCTGCGGTGCGCGGCGTGGTCGATGCGGTTGCCTTGCTGCACCCACAGGACGTCGCCGACAACCTCGAAGCCCGGCGGGTGATGACGCAGGCCCGCGTGCTGTCGCGCATCGCCATTGCCGGGCTGCTGCTGGCAGGCCTGGCCTTCATGCTGATGACCTTCCCCCGCGCGCGCCAGCTCGGCACCAGCCTGCTGGCCTCGGCAGGGCTCTCGGCCCTGGTGATCGGCATTGCCGCCAAGTCGGTGTTCGGCAACCTGCTGGCCGGCCTGCAGATCGCGCTGTCGCAGCCGATCCGCATCGACGACGTGCTGATCGTCGAGAACGAATGGGGCCGGGTCGAGGAGATCACCGGGACCTATGTGGTGCTGAAGATCTGGGACGAGCGCCGGCTCATCATCCCGCTGCAGTGGTTCATCGAGCACCCGTTCCAGAACTGGACCCGCACGACCTCGCAAATCATCGGCAGCGTGATGCTGTGGGTCGACTACACGACCGACCTCGCGCCGATGCGCGCCGAGGCCACGCGGCTGGCCCAGTCCAGCCAGGACTACGACGGCCGTGTCTGCCTGCTGCAGGTGGTGGAGACCAGCGAAAACGCGATGCAGCTGCGGCTGATCGTCAGCTCGCCTTCCGCTGGCCAGAACTGGGACCTGCGCTGCCTGCTGCGCGAAGGCCTGATCGCCTTCCTGCAACGCAGCCAGCCGCAGGCGCTGCCCAGGGTGCGCGCCGAGCTGCAAGGCGCAGCGTCTGCGCAGAACATCCCGCCCAGCCGCGCAGCAGAAGCCGGTGCCACACCGGCCGCCTCCGCGCCTGGCGCGCAGGCCACTGGCGGCAGCGAAGTCAACACCCAGACCGGCATGGCCAGCCTGGCCGCGCCAACCGGCGGCGTGACGCCACCTGCAGCGCCGCCACGCTGAGCCAAGCTCGCGAAGCTTTGTGACCGGGATGATCCGGGCCTGCGCGGGTCGGTCATGCATGCCCTGCTTCCTGGCTCAGGCAAGGCAAACGTCAAAAGGGCGTTGCCCGGCCCAGCAAGGATGCAGGCGTTGCATGGCAACATCGGTCTTCACACGCGGCGGCGGCCGCAACCCTCAACTGTCGTCATGCCTGTTTGCTCACTCTCCTCGGTCAAGAATCGCATCGTGCTGGGTGAGCCGCTGCCGTTCAGCGTGCGAGACGCAAGCCAGATGCTGTTGCTGGCGCGCGGCCAGGTCATCGTCGACGAGGCCCAGTTGCAGGCGCTGTTCAAGCGCGGGGCGGTGGTCGAGCTGGAAGAACTGGCCGAAGCGGTGCAGGCAGTGCGCAGCGAAAACCCGGCACAGCGGCACGCCCAGTTGCCGCAGGAGTGGGAGCGCCGTTCGCGCGAGGTGAAGCGAGCGCTGAACGCACCCAGCGCAGAGTTGGCTGGCGCGCTTCACAAGACCACGGATCAGTTGCTGGCACTGATCGAGTTTTCCCCCGACATGGCGCTCTCGCAGGTGGTGCGCCAGCCCGACAGCGGGGCCGGGCACTATGGCGTGAACCATTCCATCCATGCCGCCACGGCCTGCCAGGCGGCCGCGCGTTACCTGGGCTGGAGCGCCACCGAGCAGCGCCGGGCCTTCCAGGCCGCGCTGACGATGAACCTGTCAATGTTCGACCTGCAGGCCCGGCTGGCACAACAGGTCTCGCCGCTGACGGCCAAGCAGCGCGAAACCATCAACGAGCACCCGACCCGCAGCGCCGAGATGCTCAGCCAGGCCGGCATCACCGACCAGGACTGGCTGGACGCGGTGATCCAGCACCACGAACTGGCGGACGGCTCGGGTTACCCGAGCGGCGCGACGGACGTCAGCGAACTGGCCGAGATGCTGCGCCTGGCCGATGTCTACACCGCCCGCCTGAACAGCCGCGCCAACCGGCCGGCAATGAGCGCCCAGCAGGCCGGGCGCGAACTTCACCAGATGGCAGGCGCCAGCCCGCTGGCCACGGCGCTGATCAGGGCCTTCGGCGTGTTCCCGCCCGGCAGCCTGGTCAAGCTGGCCTCGGGCGAGATGGGCCTGGTGGTGCGCAACGGCGAACGCGCCCACTGGCCCCTGGTGGTCGCGCTCACCAATGCCAACGGCGCGCCGCGTGGGGTGCCGGTCACGCGCGACAGCGCCCAGGCCGACCACGCGGTGGTGGCGCTGCTGTCAGCCCAGGCGCTGCCGATGCGGCTCACCGACGAGATGGTGGCCGGCCTGATCGCCAACAAGGCGAGCGGTGCCTAGTTCCAGCGCAAGAACCTCGCCCTGCCAGTCTTGTCAGGACGAATGCCAGGGGTTGACCAAGGACGCGCCCAGGCCCTCCATGTCGCGCACATTGCGCGTGACCAGCATCAGGCCATGATGCTGCGCTGTCGCTGCGAGCAGGCTGTCAATGGCCGGCAGGGGACGCCCAGCTTGGGCTTGCATGCGTCCCCAAAGTTCCGCCACGGCGCGATCCACGGGCAGGATGCGCCCCTCAAAAAATGCCGGGAGGTCTGTTTCGAGCCAGTCCAGCAGAGGCAGCTTGCGACGCTGATCGGACAGGGCTTCAACGCCTTTGCGGATTTCACCCAGCGTCAGCACGCTCAAGTACAAGGTGCCAGCAGGTCGAGCCGAAAACCATTGCACAACCTGCGCGTCCGGCTGCCTGCGACGCAGTTCCGACAGCACGTTGGTATCGACGAGATAGCTCAAAAGCTGACGTCCCGGGTGAGGCTGTCGCTGCGCTCGAACCTCAGCTCATCTTCCAGGCCGGCCAGCGGCGAGGCTTGCATGAACTCGGTCAGAGAAGCGCCCTGGCCTGAGAGCCGCTGATACGCGGCGCGTGACAGGACCACGGCCACCGAGCGACCGTGCAAAGTGATGTCCTGAGGCCCATCCACTTCGGCAAGCTTCACCAATTCGGACAAGCGCGCTTTCGCGTCCTGCATCTGCCAAGTGTTCATCGCTTCGCTCCATTCAGACCAGACTGGTCAGATTTTATCGGTGCGGACGCGCCTTCACAAGCTGAAGTCGTAATCGATCACCAGCGGCGCGTGGTCCGAGAAGCGCTGGTCGAGGTGGATGTATTCGCGCTGGGCGGTGGCGGCGATGCCGGGGGTGGCGAGGTGGTAGTCCAGGCGCCAGCCCACGTTCTTGGCCCAGGCCTGGCCGCGGTTGCTCCACCAGGTGTATTGCTCGGGTTTGTCGTTGAGCTTGCGGAAAACGTCGACCAGGCCGCCTTCTTCGAGCAGCGTGGTCATCCAGTCCCGCTCTTCGGGCAGGAAGCCGGAGTTCTTCTGGTTGCCCTTCCAGTTTTTCAGGTCGATGGCCTTGTGGGCGATGTTGATGTCGCCCACCAGCACGAACTCGCGCTCGGCCTTCAGCGTCATCAGGTACGGGTACATCTGGGCCAGGAAGCGGAACTTGGCCCGCTGGCGTTCTTCGCCCGATGAGCCGCTGGGGAAGTAGCAACTGATGACGCTGAATCTGCGAGCGAGCGTGTCGAAGCGCAACTCGATGTAGCGGCCTTCGAAGTCGAATTCCTCGACGCCAAAGCCGGTGATCACATCGCTGGGCTCCTTCTTGCTGTAAGCCCCAACGCCCGAGTAACCCTTCTTCTGCGCGTAGTGGAAATGCCCATTCATGCCGGCAACCGTGTCGTACTTCCCATTCACGTCGACTGCCTGGGCCTTGACTTCCTGCACCCCCATACAATCTGGCGAGACGCTTTCCGTCCATTGCATGAAGCCCTTGGTCGCTGCCGAACGGATCCCGTTCAAGTTCAGCGTCACCAGCCTGAATCCCATTTGAATTTCTCCATGAAGACCGTTCCCCATACCGACCCGCTGGCGCAGGATTTCGTGCAGTTCTCGGTGGAAGCGGGGGTGCTGCGCTTCGGCGAGTTCACCACCAAGGCGGGTCGGCAGTCGCCGTATTTCTTCAACACGGGGCTGTTCGACGATGGCGCGAAGCTGATGCGGCTGGGCGAATTCTATGCACGCCGCCTGCTGGCCTCGGGCATCGAATTCGACATGCTGTTCGGCCCGGCCTACAAGGGCATCACGCTGGCGGCTGCGGTCGCCATCGGCCTGGCCAAGCACGGCAAGAGCGTGCCTTATGCGTACAACCGCAAGGAAGCCAAGGACCATGGCGAAGGCGGCACGCTGGTCGGCGCGCCGGTCAAGGGCCGGGTGCTGATCATCGACGACGTGATCACCGACGGCGCTTCCAAGCGCGAAGCCGCTGAAATGATCCGCGCCGCAGGCGCGACGCCGGTGGGCGTGGCCATCACGATGGACCGCCAGGAGCGCGCGTCCGACGATCCCGCCAACCGCCGCTCGGGCGTGCAGTATGTCGAGCAGGAACTGGGCTTGCAGGTGCTGTCCATCGCCACGCTGGCCGACCTGATGCAATTCCTGGCCACCACCGGCGACGCCACGCTGGCAGCCAACACCGAACGCGTCGCGGCCTATCGCACGCGTTACGGAATCTAAGCGCTGAAACACCTGCTGACCGACGCATCCGGCCCTTGCCAGATGACGTACGCTCGCCTCCGAAGTTCCTCTCTCCTTGCCCACCCTCCGTCCATGGCGTCACCAGTTCTGCTGAGTGTGTTGTTCGGCGCCATGCTGGCCGCTGCGGCGCCCGCTGCCTGGGCGGTCGATGCCAAGCCGCAAACCGGCGATGGGCGCATCTACACCTGCACCGATGCCAGCGGACGCCGGCTCAGCTCGGACCGGCCGATTCCCGAATGCCTGTCGCAGGAGCAGCGCGTGCTGGGCCGGGACGGCAGCCAGCGCGGCGTGGTGCCGCCACTGCGCTCGCGCGAGGAGCAGGACCGGCTGGAAGACCTGAAGAAGCAGCAGTCGCAGGACCTGGCGACGCAGAACGAAGCCGTGCGGCGCGACCGCATGCTGCTGACGCGCTACCCCGACGCCGGCTCGCATGACGTGGCGCGCCAGCGCGCGCTGGCGCCGGTGCAAAAGCTGATCGATGCGGCCAAGAGCCGGCTGCACACGCTGGAAGCCGAGGCCGACGGGCTGGCCACCGAACGTGCCGCACTGGGCAACCGGTCGTCTCCGGACGAACTGCGCTCGCGCATCAATGCCAACGAGGGCGCCACCGAGGCGCAGCGCACCATCCTGCAGAACCAGGAAGCGGAGCGGGAACGCATCGTGCAACAGTTCGACGCAGAACGCTCGCGGCTGCAGCAGCTGTGGGCCGGTGCCGCGCCGGGCGCGGCCGATCCTGCCGCCAAGCGCGCCACCCCATGACAATTCTGGTCAACCTGACGACGCCTTTCAGCGCCCACCTGCCGCATTGCGTCGCCGCCCTGCTGCTGGCCGGCGCCGCCGCGGGTGCATCTGCCTCCCCGGCGACCTATCGCTGCGACAACGGCCAGGTGCTGAACGCGACGATGACGCCGCGCGACGCCAAGCTCAAGCTGGACAGCCAGGAATACCAGCTCAAGCGCGTGCGCGACCGGGCCGACGCCCGCTTCGTCAACAACGCCGGCGTGACGCTGACGTTGGCCAAGAGCCAGGCCGAACTGGCACGCAAGGACCAGCCGACGCTGATCTGCAAGAAGGTCGTGGCCTCGCTGGAGCCCGAGGTGTTGAACGGCAGCGGAGCGTCACGCCGCCCACCGGCAGGCGAGACCGCCTCGCGCTGAGTCGCCGGCTCAGAGCTTCTGCTTCAGCAGCTCGCTGGCCTGGGCCGGATTGGCCTTGCCTTTGCTGGCCTTCATGACCTGACCCACCAGCGCGTTGAAGGCCTTGTCCTTGCCTGCCTTGTATTCCTCGACCGACTTCGGGTTCGCGGCAATCACCTCGTCGACGATCTTCTCCAGCGCGCCACTGTCGTTGGACTGGCGCAGGTCCTTGGCGTCAATGATGGCGTCCACGTCGCTGCCCGCCCCGTTCCACAGGGCCTCGAAGACCTGCCGGGCCGAGTTGTTCGACACGGTGCCGTCGTGGATGCGCTGGATCAGCGTGGCCAAGGTGGCCGGCGACACCGGCGCCTGCTCGATGCCGCGATCCTCCGCATTCAGCCGCTTGCTGATCTCGCCCATCAGCCAGTTGGCGACCAGCTTGGGCTGCCTGCAAACCTCACGTGCGGCCTCGTAGTAGCGGGCGAAGCCCAGCGACTGGGTCATCATCGTCGCGTCGTAAGCCGGCAGGCCGTCCTGCTGCACGAAGCGCTCGGCCATCGCGCGCGGCAGTTCCGGCATCTCGCCCTTCACGCGCTCCACCCACTCGGGTGCGATCACCAGCGGCGGCAGGTCGGGGTCGGGGAAGTAGCGGTAGTCCGCCGAGTCTTCCTTCGAACGCATCGCGCGGGTCTCGCCGCGGTCCGGGTTGTAGAGCACGGTGGCCTGCTGGATCGGCAGGCCGTCCTCGATCTGGTCGATCTGCCAGTTCACCTCGTAGTTCACCGCGTCCACCAGGTAGCGGAAGCTGTTGAGGTTCTTGATCTCGCGCCTCGTGCCGTAGGGGCGGCCCGGCTTGCGCACCGAGACGTTCACGTCGCAGCGGAACGAGCCTTCCTGCATGTTGCCGTCGCAGATGCCCAGCCACATGACCAGCGCATGCAGCGTCTTGGCGTATTCCACGGCTTCCTGGGCCGAGCGCATGTCCGGCTCGGAGACGATCTCCAGCAGCGGCGTGCCGGCCCGGTTCAGGTCGATGCCCGACATGCCCTGGAAGTCCTCGTGGAGGCTCTTGCCAGCGTCTTCCTCCAGGTGAGCGCGGGTCAGCTGCACCTTCTTCTTCTCGCCGCCGACGAAGAACTCGACCTCGCCGCCCTGCACCACCGGGATCTCGAATTGCGAGATCTGGTAGCCCTTGGGCAGGTCCGGATAGAAGTAGTTCTTGCGCGCGAAGATGGACAGCGGCGCCACCTTGGCACCCACCGCCAGGCCAAAACGGATGGCCCGCTCCACGGCAGCGCGGTTGAGCACCGGCAGCGTGCCGGGCAGCGCCAGATCCACCGGGCAGGCCTGGGTGTTGGGCTCGGCGCCGAAGGCGGTCGAGGCGCCGCTGAAGATCTTGGACAGCGTGGAGAGCTGGACGTGGTTTTCGAGGCCGATGACGACCTCGTAGCCGCGGATGAGTTGAGGTGCGGACATGGTCAGAAGCCCCCCGGCGTGCGGAGGTGGAAATCGGTGGCCTGCTGCAGCGCGTGCGCCGCGTGCAGCAGCCGGCCTTCCTGGAAGTAGTTGCCGATCAGTTGCAGGCCGACCGGCATGCCGTGTTCGCCGAAACCGGCCGGCACGCTCATGCCGGGCAGGCCGGCCAGGCTGCCGGACAGCGTGAAGATGTCGGCGAGGTAGGCCTTGACCGGATCGTCGCCCTGCTCGCCCAGCTTCCAGGCCACCGTGGGCGCCACCGGGCCGGCGATCAGGTCGCACTGCTGGAAGCAGGCCTGGAAGTCGTCGGCGATCATGCGGCGCAGCTTCTGCGCCTGCAGGTAGTAGGCGTCGTAGTAGCCGTGGCTCAGCACGTAGGTGCCGATCATGATCCGGCGCTTGACCTCGGCGCCAAAGCCTTCGGCGCGCGTCTTCTTGTACATGTCCAGCAGGTCGCCGTGTTGCTTAGCGCGATGGCCGAACTTGACGCCGTCGAAGCGGCTCAGGTTCGAGCTGGCCTCGGCCGGCGCGATGATGTAGTACACGGGAATCGACAGCTCGGTGCGCGGCAGGCTGAGGTCCACCAGCGTGGCGCCCAGCTTCTCCAGCTCGGCCAGCGCACCGCGCACGGCGCCGTTCACGTCGGCCGCCAGCGCGGCCGGGAAAAACTCCAGCGGCAGGCCGATGCGCAAGCCCTTCAGCGGCTGAGCTGCGGTGGCGCCGTCACGCGCGGTAAGCATCGCGGCATGGAAGTCCTGCGGCGGGCGCTCGGCGCTGGTCGCGTCGCGGGTGTCGAAGCCGCTCATGGCCGACAGCAGCAGCGCGCAGTCCTCGGCGCTGCGCGCCATCGGGCCGGCCTGGTCCAGGCTGGAGGCGAAGGCGATCATGCCGTAGCGCGAGCACACGCCATAGGTCGGCTTGATGCCGGTGATGCCCGAGAAGCTGGCCGGCTGGCGGATCGAGCCACCGGTGTCGGTGCCGGTCGCAGCAGGCACCAGGCGCGCGGCGACCGCAGCAGCCGAGCCGCCGGACGAACCGCCGGGCACGCGCGAGGTGTCCCAGGGGTTGCGCACCGGCCCGAAGGCGGAGTTCTCGTTGGCCGAGCCCATCGCGTATTCGTCGCAGTTGAGCTTGCCCAGCGACACCATGCCGGCGCCGTCGAAGTCGTCCGCGCCATTGCCCAGGCGGGCGACCACGGTCGCGTCGAACGGGCTGCGGTAGCCGGCCAGCATCTTCGAGCCGGCGGTGGTGGGCATGTCGCGGGTGACGAAGATGTCCTTGTGCGCCAGTGGAATGCCGGTCAGCGGCGTGGCCTTGCCGGCGGCGCGGCGCTCGTCGGCCACCGCAGCGGTGGCCAGCGCGCCGGCTTCGTCCAGGTGCAAATAGGCGCCCAGCGCGGCGTGGGACTTGGCGCGGCCCAGCAGGTGCTGGGTCAACTCGGTGGACGAGACTTCGCCAGCGGCCAGCTTGGCCGACAGCTGGGCCACGCCGAGGGTGTGCAATTCACCTGCGCTCATTCGATCACCTTGGGCACGAGGAACAGGCCGTTCTCGACGGCAGGGGCGCTCAGTTGGTTACGCTCGCGATTGTTGCTTTCGGTCACCACGTCGTCGCGCAGGCGCAGTGTCACGTCCTGCACCGCCGACAGCGGGGTGTACAGCGGCTCGACGCCGCGGGTGTCGACCGCGCTCATCTGTTCGACGATGCCGAAGAAGCCATTCAGCTGGGTGAGCATCGCGTCGGCCTCGGCGCCGGAGAGTTCCAGGCGCGCCAGATGGGCGATGCGGCTCACGTCCGCGGGGGAGAGTGCCATGGGTGTTTCAAGGTGAAATCGAAGCGGCCGGAAGAGGCTTCCAGCGGGCAAAAAAGGGCCTGCGCACCCCATGTCTGCGGGGGGCTTGGGGTATTATCTCCGGTTATCCGCGACCTATCGGCGACCTCTTCCGATGCCATGTCCAGCGATCCTGCTGCGTGGCACGAGGCCCGCAAGTTCGACGAGCACACCCCCCATCCATGAGCCTCGAGGTACTGAGCCCGCCCTGCGTCCAACGGACGTGGATGGCCGCCGACCTCGTGGCCTGCCATTGTCTGGACTGAGCCCCCATGTTCGCTTCCCTCCGCCGCTACGTTTCCACCGACCTCGCCATTGACCTGGGCACCGCCAACACGCTGATCTACGTGCGAGGCAAGGGCATCGTGCTGGACGAGCCCTCGGTCGTTTCCATCCGTCACGAAGGCGGCCCCAACGGCAAGAAGACCATCCAGGCCGTGGGCCACGAAGCCAAGGCCATGCTGGGCAAGGTGCCGGGCAACATCGAGGCCATCCGCCCGATGAAGGACGGCGTGATCGCCGACTTCACCGTCACCGAGCAAATGCTCAAGCAGTTCATCAAGATGGTCCATCCGCGGTCCCTGCTGAAGCCCAGCCCGCGCATCATCATCTGCGTGCCCTGCGGCTCGACCCAGGTCGAGCGTCGGGCCATCCGCGAATCTGCCCTGGGCGCAGGCGCCTCCGAGGTCTACCTGATCGAAGAACCAATGGCAGCAGCCATCGGTGCCGGCCTGCCGGTGTCGGAAGCCTCGGGCTCGATGGTGGTCGACATTGGCGGCGGCACCACCGAGGTCGGCGTGATCTCGCTGGGCGGCATGGTCTACAAGGGCTCGGTCCGGGTCGGTGGCGACAAGTTCGACGAAGCCATCATCAACTACATCCGCCGCAACTACGGCATGCTGATCGGCGAGCCCACCGCCGAGGCGATCAAGAAGAACATTGGTTCGGCCTTCCCCGGCTCCGAGGTGAAGGAAATGGAAGTCAAGGGCCGCAACCTTTCCGAAGGCGTGCCGCGCAGCTTCACCATCTCGTCCAACGAGATCCTGGAAGCGCTGACCGACCCGCTGAACCAGATCGTCTCTTCGGTGAAAAACGCGCTGGAGCAAACCCCGCCGGAACTCGGCGCCGACATCGCCGAGCGCGGCATGATGCTGACCGGCGGCGGCGCGCTGCTGCGCGACCTGGACCGCCTGCTGGCCGAGGAAACCGGCCTGCCGGTGCTGGTGGCCGAAGACCCGCTGACCTGCGTGGTGCGCGGTTGCGGCATGGCGCTGGAAAGCATGGAACGCCTGGGCTCGATCTTCACGCAGGAGTAACCGGCCGCCGCAGGGCCGCACGTCGTCCGTTGACGCCGCGGCCTCCTCTGTTCATGCCCTGACAAGCGCCCGACCGCCATGCCACTGGGCACCTTCGACCGCAGCCCACCGCCCTTCTTCCGGCAGGGCCTGCCCGCGCTTTCCAAGCTCTTGCTGTGCACCGCGCTGGCCATCTTCCTGATGGCCGCCGACCACCGCTTCGCGCTGACCCAGCCGCTGCGCAACGCCATGGCCACCGCGCTGCTGCCGGTGGTGCGCGTGCTCAGCCTGCCGATGCAGGCCTGGGACGGCGTCGGCGAATATTTCGGCGGCGTGCACCAGGCCTATGCCAAGGCCGACGCTTTGCAGCAGAAGCTGGTGGTCCAGTCCGAACAGTCGGCCAGCGCCGGCCGGCTGGCCCACGAAAACGCCGAGCTGCGTGCGCTGCTGGGCCTGCGGCCAGGGCTGCAGGTGCGCTCGCTGGCGGCCGAGGTGCTGTACGAAGCGCCGGACCCTTATTCGCACAAGCTCTTCATCGACCGCGGCAGCCGCCACGGCGTGGTCGACGGCTCGCCGGTGATCAACGAAGCCGGCGTGCTGGGCCAGGTCACGCGCACCTACCTGATGAGCGCCGAGGTCACGCTGCTGATCGACAAGGACGCCGCCATTCCGGTGCTGAACACCCGCACCCAGCACCGCAGCGCAGCCTTTGGCAGCGGCGAGGAAAACCAGATGGAACTGCGCTTCGTCTCGGCGACCGACGACGTGCAGGTCGGCGACCTGCTGACCACCAGCGGCGTGGACGGCATCTACCCCGCCGGGCTGCCGGTGGCCAAGGTCACGCGCATGGACAGGCGCGGCGACGCCGGTTTTGCCCGCATCGGCCTGCAGCCGATGGCGCCGCTGGGCGGCGTGCACCATGTGCTGGTGCTGGAGCCGCTGGAGCAGCAGCAACCCGCGCATGAAGCGGCTGCCACGCCGGTCTCGCCACCAACACGCGCGGCGACCGCCAGCGCACCGCGCACCGCGGCCAGTGCACCGCGTCCTGCGGCCTCCCGCCCGGCCGCGGCCGCCTCGCGTCCCGCCGCCAGCGCCAGCAGCAGCAAGCCCAAGGGAGAGCGCAGATGATCATGCCGCGCGGCGCCGGGCAGCTGCTGCTGCCGGTCAATCCGGTCTTCCTGTGGTTCTCGCTGCTGCTGGCGATGGCGCTCAACCTGATGCCGCTGGGCCGCTACGCAGCGATGCCGGACTTCATCGCGCTGGTGCTGGTGTTCTGGAACGTGCACCAGCCGCGCCGGGTCGGCATTGGCTGGGCCTTTGTGTTTGGCCTGCTGATGGACGTGCACGAAGGCGCGCTGCTGGGCCAGCATGCGCTGTCCTACAGCCTGCTGAGCTACTTCGCGATTGCGCTGCACCGCCGGGTGCTGGGTTTCGGCTGGGGCGCGCAGCTGCTGCACGTGCTGCCGCTGTTTTTCATCGCCCAGCTGGTCTCGCTGCTGATCCGACTGATGGCCGGCGACGCCTTCCCCGGCTGGCAGCTGGCGCTGGCGCCGCTGATCCAGGCCCTGCTGTGGCCGGTGGCGAGCTGGGTGCTGCTGGCACCGCAGCGCCGGCCGCCGGACCCGGACAAGACCCGGCCGCTGTGAAACAGCGCATGCAAAAGTTGCCGGCATGACGGAGTTGCGCAATGTCGAGCGCGAGCTGGACAGGTTCCGGCTGCGCTCGGTCGCGGCGGCGTTTTTCGTGCTGATCGCCTTCGGGCTGCTGAGCTCGCGGCTGGTGTATCTGCAGGTCTACCGGCACGACGAACTGTCGACCCGCGCCGAGGCCAACCGCATTGCGGTGCTGCCCGTCGTGCCCAACCGTGGCCGCATCCTGGATCGCAACGGCGTGGTGCTGGCCTCGAACTACACCGCCTACACGCTGGAAATCACGCCGTCCAAGGTCGAGAACCTGGAAGAGACCATCAATGCGCTGACGCAGGTGGTCGAGATCCAGCCGCGCGACCGGCGCCGCTTCAAGCGGCAGATGGAAGAAAGCAAGAGCTTCGAGTCACTGCCCATCCGCACCAAGCTGACCGACGTGGAAGTGGCGCGCTTCCTGGCCCAGCGCTTCCGCTTTGCCGGCGTGGACATCAAGGCACGGCTGTTCCGCAACTACCCGCTGGGTGAAACCGGGTCCCACATGCTGGGCTACATCGGCCGCATCAACCAGGCCGAGAAAAAGGCCATGGAGGATTGGGACGAGGACGTGCTGGCCAACTACCGCGGCACCGAATACATCGGCAAGCTGGGGCTGGAGCAGAGCTACGAAAGCGAGCTGCACGGGGCAACCGGTTATGAGGAGGTGGAGACCTCGGCCGGCGGCCGTGCAGTGCGCCGGCTCAACAGCCGCCCGCCCACGCCTGGCAACGAGTTGCACCTGTCGATCGACATCAAGCTGCAGGCGATGGTCGAGGAGCTGTTCGGCGACCGCCGCGGCGCGCTGGTCGCCATCGACCCGCGCAACGGCGAGGTGCTGGCCTTCGTCTCGAAGCCGACCTTCGACCCGAACCTGTTCGTCGACGGCATCGATGCCGACTCCTGGCGCGATCTGAACGAAAACCCCGACAAGCCCTTGCTGAATCGGGCCATGCGCGGCACCTATCCGCCGGGCTCGACCTTCAAACCCTATATGGCGATGGCTGCGCTCAACACCGGCAAGCGCTCGCCCAGCCTGGTGATCCAGGACAACCTGACCTACAGCTTCGGCGGCCGCACCTTCGGCAGTGCCGAGGGCGACCGCGCCGGCCCCAAGGACATGCGCCTGGCCATCGTCACCTCCAGCAATGTCTACTTCTACAGCCTGGCCAACGAGATGGGCGTGGACCTGATCCACGATCAACTGGAACCCTTCGGCTTCGGCCGCAAGACCGACATCGACCTGGAAGGCGAGGTCACCGGCGTGCTGCCCTCGCAGGATTGGAAGCGTCGCTACTTTGCGAAGACTCCGGCGAACCAGAAGTGGTTTCCCGGCGAAACCATCTCGCTGGGCATTGGCCAGGGCTACAACAGCTTCACCATGCTGCAACTGGCCACCGCCGTCTCCACGCTGTCGACAGGCGGCCAGCGCTACAAGCCGCGGCTGGTGCGCGAGATCGAGGACGTGGTCAAGCACGATCAGCGCCACATCGCAAGCGACGCACTGAGCGCGCTGCCGCTGCGTCCGGCCGATGTCGACGTGATCCGCAACGCGATGAACGGCGTGACGCTCGAAGGCACCTCGCGTGCAGTCTTCGCCGGTGCCGGCTATCAGAGCGGCGGCAAGACCGGCACGGCTCAGGCGATCGGCTTGCGGGCGGGGCAGACCTACAAGGACATCAAGGCCGACGAGCGCAAGCGCGACCACTCGCTCTACATCGCCTTCGCGCCGCTCGAAGCGCCCCGCGTCGCGCTGGCCCTGATCGTCGAGAACGCCGGCTTCGGCTCGACCTCGGCCGCGCCCATCGCGCGCCGCGTGTTCGACTATGTGTTGAGGAACGAGTACCCCAGCGAAGAAGACATGGCGCTGGTGCGCCAGGGCAAGGCCACCGCGCCGGTCGGCAAGCCGCGCAACCCGGCGGACATTCTGCTGCCCACCGGCACTGGCGCCAGTGTCGCAATGGGCCTGGTGCCCACGCCGGAGCTGGCCGCCAGCGAAGCTGCGCTCGCGGCCAGCGCCGCCTCGGCAGCGACCGCCGTGGGGTCGGCGCCGCCTGCATCGACCCCCGTGCCGCCCGGGGCACCCAAACCGGCCAGCGCAGCGCTGCCAGTGCTGGCGCCTGCGCCGAAGCCAAGTTCGGGAGTCGAGCCATGAGTGTGGTGCTGGAACGTCCTCCGCTGTGGCGCCGCGTGCTGCCGGTCTTCTACGGCTTCGACCTGCCGCTGCTGCTGGGGCTGGTGCTGCTGGGCGGCATCGGCCTGGTGACCATGTACTCGGCCGGCTACGACCACGGCACCCGCTTCGTCGACCACGGCCGCAACATGCTGCTGGCGCTGTTCATCCTGTTTGCCGTGGCCCAGGTCCCGCCGCAAAAGCTGATGCGCGTGGCCGTGCCGCTGTACACCGTGGGCGTGGCGCTGCTGGTGGCCACCGCGCTGTTCGGCGTGACCAAGAAGGGCGCGACACGCTGGCTCAATGTGGGCATCGTGATCCAGCCCAGCGAGCTGCTGAAGCTGGCGATGCCGCTGATGCTGGCCTGGTGGTTCCAGAAGCGCGAGGGCCAGCTGCGCACGCTGGACTTCGTCGTCGCCGGGCTGCTGCTGCTGGTGCCGGTGGGCCTGGTCGTCAAGCAGCCGGACCTGGGCACCGCCATCCTGATCCTGTCCGGCGGCCTGTACGTGATCTATTTCGCCGGCCTGTCGTGGAAACTGATCCTGCCGGTGCTGCTGGCTGGTGCCATCGCCGTCGCGGCGCTGGTGATGTCGGGTGACCGCATCTGCCAGGACGGCGTGAAATGGCCTGCGATGCGGGACTACCAGAAGCACCGCGTCTGCACACTGCTGGACCCGACCACCGACCCGCTGGGTAAGGGCTTCCACATCATCCAGGGCATGATCGCCATCGGCTCCGGCGGCCCGACCGGCAAGGGCTTCATGAAGGGCACGCAGACCCATCTGGAGTTCATCCCCGAGCGCACCACCGACTTCGTGTTCGCCGCCTATGCAGAAGAATTCGGCCTGATGGGCACGCTGGGCCTGATCGCCTGCTTCACCTTCGTGCTGGCCCGTGGCCTGGTGATCGCCGCACAGGCGCCCACCGCCTTCACGCGGCTGCTGGGTGGCGCGCTGACGATGAGCTTCTTCACCTACGCGATGGTCAACATGGGCATGGTCAGCGGCATCCTGCCTGTCGTGGGCATTCCGCTGCCCTTCATCAGCTACGGCGGCACCGCGATGGTCACGCTGGGCCTGGCCATGGGCATGCTGATGTCCATCGCCCGCAGCCGGCGGCTGATGCAAAGCTGAGACCTTCGGGCGAGCCGCTTCAGTTCCGGCGCCAACGCGCCGAAATGCCAGGGGTGCGGGGCTTCCTCGCGAGGAAGTCCCATGGCTGCTGCCCTGCCCCTGTTCCGTTTCCCCCGGCTTGCCACGCTGACGCTGCTGGCGGCCTGCGCGCCGCCTTCGGCCTTTGCTGGCGACGAGATCGTCACCGACCGGCCGGACTTCGTCGAATCCAGCGACGTGGTCGGCCGCGGCCGCTTCCAGATCGAAACCGGCTTCAGCAGCGAGCGCCAGGACGGCAGCGGCCTGAAGACCCGCGCCCGCAGCACGCCGACGCTGCTGCGCCTGGGCGTCAGTGACGCGCTGGAACTGCGCGTGGAGACCGACGGCGCGATGCACAGCCGCACGCAGGACACGACCGCCGACACGACCACCACCACCCACGGCTTTGCCGACACCTCGCTGGGCCTGAAGTGGCGCATGCAGGAGGGCGACGAAGAGACTGGCGCACCGGGCATGGCCTGGCTGCTGCACGCCGACCTGGCTTCGGGCAGCCGCGACTTCCGCGGCCAGGGCGTGCGCCCTTCGCTGCGCTTTGTCGCCGAATGGGACTTGCCGCATGACTTCTCGGTCGGCGTGATGCCGGGCGTGGTCGCCGACAAGACCGAGGACGGCAAGCGCTTTGCCGCCGGCATCTTCGCCATCACCTTGGGCAAGGGCTGGGGGCCGGCGTGGCACAGCTTCGTCGAAATCGCCGGCCAGCAACTCGCCGCCAGGCACAACGGCGGCAAGGTCGTCAGCTTCGATTTCGGCGCCAGCTACCTGGTGACCGATTCGCTGCAGCTGGACCTCGCCGCCTCGCGCGGCCTGACCCGCGAAACCGCCGATTTCCAGTGGGGCGCCGGCGTCTCGATCCGGTTCTGAGCACCCCCAGACCTGCCGCTTCGCGTCAGGCCCCCCCGAGGGGGCCAAGAAAACTTGGGGCGGCCCGGCGTTTTCTTGAGAACCACTACGCCGCCGGCACGGCCGGCGCGATCGGGAAGCGGCAGGTGATCAAGGTGCCCAGGCCTTCGTGCTGCGGCGTTTCGCGGGCGTATTCGACGCTCACCGTGGCGCCATGCTTGTCGGCGATTTCCTTGACGATGGCCAGGCCCAGGCCGCTGCCATCCACGTTGGTGCCCAGGCCGCGGTAGAACGGCTGGAAGACCAGCTCGCGCTCGGCCGGCGCAATGCCCGGCCCGTTGTCCTCCACCTGCAGCACCATGACCTGGCCAAACGGGTCGGCGAACACCCGCACCGTGACCGTGCCGCCCTCGGGGGTGTACTGCAGCGCGTTGTCGACCAGGTTGCGCACCAGCTCGCGCACCAGCAGCGGCTGGCCTAGCAGCTTCGCCACCCGCTCGCTGGCGTCCGGGCCCTCGTAGCCCAGGTCGATGCGCTTTTCCATCGCCCGCGGCACGAAGTCCTGCACCGTGTCGATGGCCAGCCGCACCAGGCCGAACACCTGGCGCCGCTGGGCCTGTTCGTGGTCCTCGGCGCGCGCCATCGCCAGCAGCTGGTTGACCATGTGGGCCGCACGCTGGCTGGACAGCGAGATCTGCTGCAGCGAGCGGCGCACCGAACGCACGTCGCCACCCGCATCAATCTCGCGCTGGGCCAGCTCGGCCTGGGTGCGCAGCCCCGCCAGCGGCGTCTTCAGCTGGTGCGCAGCGTCGGCCAGGAAGTGCTTCTGCGCACCCATGCTCTGGTCCAGCCGGGCCAGCAGGTCGTTGATCGAGCGCACCAGCGGCGCCACTTCCTCAGGCGCGTCGTGTTCCTCGATCGGGCTCAGGTCGTGGCTCTCACGCTGGCGGATGCGCTGCTGCAGCTGATTAAGCGGCGCGATGCCCCGCGCCAGCGCAAACCAGACCAGCAGCACCGCCAGCGGCAGGATCACGAACTGCGGCAGGATCACGCCCTTGATGATCTCGGTGGCCAGGCGCGAGCGCTTGTCCAGCGTCTCGGCCACCTGCACCAGCGCGACCGGCCACGGCTGCGAAGCGTTGCCGTCCACCTGCAGCGGCCGCAGGCTGACCACGCGCACCGGCTCGCCGCGCACCTCGGCGTCGCGCCAGGCCAGCTCGCCCGGTGCGCTGCGCTCGCCGTCGACCTGCGGCAGGTCACGGTCGCCGGTGATCAGCCGCCCCTGGGCGTCCAGCACCTGGAAATACACCCGGTCGACTTCGTCGCTGCGCAGCAGCACCGCGGCAGATTCCGGCAGCCGCACCGGCAGGCCAGGGTTGGCCGCCAGCTCCACCGCCATCTGGCGCGAAACCATGTGGGCCAGCTGGCCCAGGTCGCGGTCGTAAGGCCGGGCCGCGATGTTCTGCGCCACCAGCCAGGTCAGCGCCACGCTCATCGGCCACAGCAGCAGCAGCGGCGCCAGCATCCAGTCGAGGATCTCGCCAAACAACGAGCGTTGTTCGCGTGGCGTGCTGCTGTCGGCCGAAGGCGCAGGGCGGGCGGAGGGCAACAGCCGCATGGGCCTCTAGGCGGCGATTTTTTCGAGGCAGTAGCCCAGGCCCCGCACGGTGGCGATGCGAATCTGGCCCTGCTCGATCTTCTTGCGCAAGCGGTGGATGTACACCTCGATCGCGTTGTTGCTGACCTCTTCGCCCCATTCGCACAGACGGGCCACCAGCTGGTCCTTGCTGACCAGTCGGCCGGCGCGCTGCAGCAGCACTTCCAGCAGGCTGATCTCGCGCGCCGACAGGTCGATCATCTGGTCATTGATATAGGCCACGCGGCCGGTGGCGTCGAAGGTCAGCGGGCCATGCTTGATGACGCTGGAGGCCGTGCCCAGGCCGCGCCGGGTCAGCGCACGCACCCGCGCTTCGAGCTCCTGCAGCGAAAACGGCTTGGCCATGAAGTCATCGGCCCCCAGGTCCAGGCCCTTGACACGCTGCTCGACCGAATCGGCCGCGGTGAGGATCAGCACCGGCGTAGAGGTGCCGCGGGCGCGCAGCTTGCGCAGCACTTCCAGGCCATGCAGCTTGGGCAGGCCCAGGTCCAGGATCACCAGGTCGAATTCGTGGGCCGCCAGGGCCGCGTCGGCCTCGCTGCCGTTGCCGACCTGGTCCACCGCATAACCGGCGCCGCGCAGCGAGCGCAGCAAGCCATCGGCCAGGACCTGGTCGTCTTCGGCTATCAGGATGCGCATTGCCTTGTCTCCTCGCAGCCTGCTGGCCGACTCGTTTGATTCTAGGTGGCGAGGTTCACAGTGCCGCCCACGCGACATGATGCAATCTCGCAAATCGCGGCGCCAAGATACTGTACGAATATCCAGCTTCTGCCATAATCGCGGCCATCACCAGGAGAGACTTGCATGAATGCCCCCGCCCCCGCCAATACGCTGAACCCCGAAAAGTCCAAGGCCCTGCAAGCGGCCCTCTCGCAAATCGAGAAGCAGTTTGGCAAGGGTTCGATCATGCGCCTGGGCGATGGCGAAAAGATCGAGGACATCCAGGTCGTCTCCACCGGCTCGCTGGGCCTGGACGTGGCGCTGGGCGTCGGCGGCCTGCCGCGCGGCCGCGTGGTCGAGATCTACGGCCCTGAGTCCTCGGGCAAGACCACGCTGACGCTGCAGGTCGTGGCCGAAATGCAGAAGCTCGGCGGCGTGGCCGCCTTCATCGACGCCGAACACGCGCTGGACATCCAGTACGCGCAAAAGCTCGGCGTGAACCTGCAGGAACTGCTGATCAGCCAGCCCGACACCGGCGAGCAGGCGCTTGAGATCGTCGATTCGCTGTGCCGCTCCGGCGCGGTCGACCTGATCATCGTCGACTCGGTCGCCGCACTGACGCCCAAGGCCGAACTCGAAGGCGAAATGGGCGACTCCTTGCCCGGCCTGCAGGCCCGGCTGATGAGCCAGGCGCTGCGCAAGCTGACCGCGACGATCAAGAAGTCCAACTGCATGGTGATCTTCATCAACCAGATCCGCATGAAGATCGGCGTGATGTTCGGCAGCCCGGAAACCACCACCGGTGGCAATGCGCTGAAGTTCTACGCCTCGGTGCGACTGGACATCCGCCGCATCGGCTCGATCAAGAAGGGCGAAGAGGTCATCGGCAACGAGACCCGCGTCAAGGTCGTCAAGAACAAGGTCGCTCCGCCGTTCAAGGAAGCCGAGTTCGACATTCTTTACGGCGAAGGCACCAGCCGCGAAGGCGAGATCATCGACCTGGGCGTGCAGGCCAAGATCGTCGACAAGTCCGGTGCCTGGTATTCGTACAACGGCGAAAAGATCGGCCAGGGCAAGGACAACTCGCGCGAATTCCTGCGTGAAAACGCCGACCTGGCGCGCGAGATCGAAAACAAGGTGCGCGCTGCACTGGGCGTGCCGCTGCTGAACGCGGCGGCGGGCACTGCGGCAGCATGAACCGCGGCCAGCAGCCGGCTTGAGCCGCCGCTGGCACTTGGCGGTGGCGCCAGCCATCGCCCAGGCGTCATCTCCTGGCGCCTTCTGCCCGTCCCGCCGTGAAGACCGCTCCTCCCAGCCTGAAGGCCCAGGCGCTGGCACTGCTGGCGCGGCGCGAACACAGCCGTGCCGAGCTGCGCACCAAGCTGCTGGCCCATGGCCGCAAGCGCCTTGCCTGGCTGGCCGAAGACCAGCGCCGCGCGGCCGAGCGCGCCGCCGGCCTGGATTTCGCCACCGCCTTTGGCCTCGATCCGGCCGCATCCAGCTCATCGGCCGGGCCGGATGACGATGGGGATGCCGGCATGCACGAACTGGCGCAGGAAAACCTGGGCGCAGAGGTCGACGAAGTGCTGGACTGGCTGGAAGCGCAGCGCTATCAAAGCGACGCCCGCTTCATCGAGAGCCGCGTCAACGCCCGCGCCGGCAAGCTGGGCCAGATGCGCATCAAGCAGGAACTGGCGCAGCATGGTGTGGCGCTGGATGCCGAAACCGCGCTGCAGCTGCGACAGACCGAGCTGGCACGCGCCCGCGAGGTGTGGCGCCGACGCTTTGGTGACACCCCTGCAAGCGAAGCTGCCGAAAGGGCCAGGCAGATGCGTTTCCTCGCCGCGCGCGGCTTTGCTGGGGACGTGGTGCGGCGGGTTGTGGGCGACAGGGAAGACGACTGACTCGCACTGCTCGCGGGCATCCAGGTGATGCCCGAAACCAGGTACATGCGGGTTACACGCTGCTCGTGAGGACTGGCCTCGCGCCGGCAAGTCATCAGGTCACTTGAGGGAACGGGCATGCTGCGATGCAGCAAGGGTGTAAAATCTTTGGTTGTCTGGCCCGGTTCGGGGCAGCTGTCCCCATGCCTTTGCCCGCTGCATCCCCCACCCGCCAGCTGAAGCACCACCGTGCGATCAGCGTGACCGTGTTCGCTCGCGACGACGGGCTGTGGGAAGTCGACGCCCGCATTACGGACATCAAGACCCACCCGATCAGCACCGCCAACGGGGTGCGCCCGGCTGGCGAGCCGGTGCACGACCTGCTGCTGCGGCTGGTCGTCGACACCCGCTTCAACATCCTCGAAGCGGGCGCAGAATCCCGCGCCACGCCCTATCCGGGCCATTGCAACCAGCACGGCGACGCCTACGGCAGGCTGGCCGGGCTGAACCTGATGCAAGGCTTCAAGCGCGCGCTGCGCGAACGCGTGGGCGGCGTTCGCGGCTGCACCCACCTGACCGAAATGGGCGACCTGCTGCCCACCGCTGTCGTCCAGGCTTTTGCCGGCGAGGTGCTGGACACCCACGGCCAGGGCGACGAACCCCCTTTCCAGCTCGACCGCTGCCACGCCCTCGTCACCGATGGCGAGGTGGTCAGGCTGCACTATCCCCGCTGGTTCCGTCAGGCCGCCGCCGACGAAACTGCCGCAAAATTGCGCGCCGGTCCCGCTGGCAGCATTTCCCGCTGAGCCGGCACTGCCGCTGCTCCTTCCCCGTTTTCGCACTCACGCAAAGACCCTCCCATGAAGATTCACGAGTACCAAGGCAAGGAAATCCTGCGCCAGTTCGGTGTGCCGGTGCCCAAGGGCATCCCGGCCTTCAACGTGCAAGAGGCGGTGGAAGCCGCCCAGAAGCTGGGCGGGCCGGTCTGGGTCGTGAAGGCCCAGATCCACGCTGGCGGCCGCGGCAAGGGCGGCGGCGTGAAGCTCGCGCGCACGATGGACGACGTCAAGGCCATCTCCGAGCAGATCCTCGGCATGCAGCTGGTCACGCACCAGACCGGCCCGGAAGGCCAGAAGGTGCGCCGCCTCTACATCGAAGAAGGCGCCGACATCAAGAATGAACTCTACGTCTCGCTGGTCACCGACCGCGGCACGCAGAAGGTCGCCTTCATCGCTTCGAGCGAAGGCGGCATGGACATCGAGGAAGTTGCGCACTCGACCCCCGAGAAGATCGTCACCGAGATGATCGACCCGCTGGTGGGCCTGACGGCCGAGCAGAGCAGGAAGATTGCCGCAGCCATCGGCCTGACCGGCGCCTCGGTGGACCAGGCCGTGGACCTGTTCGCCAAGCTCTACAAGTGCTACATGGACACCGACGCGTCGCTGGTGGAAATCAACCCGCTGAACTGCGACTCCAAGGGCAACCTGATCGCGCTGGACGCCAAGTTCAACTTCGACGCCAACGCGCTGTTCCGTCACCCGGAAATCGTCGCCTACCGCGACCTGGACGAAGAAGATCCGGCCGAAGTCGAAGCCTCGAAGTTCGACCTGGCCTACATCAGCCTGGACGGCAACATCGGCTGCCTGGTGAACGGCGCCGGCCTAGCGATGGCCACCATGGACACCATCAAGCTGTTCGGCGGCGAGCCGGCCAACTTCCTGGACGTGGGTGGCGGCGCCACTGCCGAGAAGGTCACTGAAGCCTTCAAGATCATGCTGAAGAACCCGGAAGTCAAGGGCATCCTGGTCAACATCTTCGGCGGCATCATGAAGTGCGACACCATCGCCACCGGCGTGATCACGGCCTGCAAGGCGGTGAACCTGTCGGTGCCGCTGGTGGTGCGCATGAAGGGCACCAACGAAGACCTGGGCAAGAAGATGCTGGCCGAAAGCGGCCTGCCCATCATCGCGGCCGACACGATGGCCGAAGCGGCCACCAAGATCGTCGCCGCCGTCGCCTGACTCCCATCCACACCATCGCACCACGCCCGAGCGCCGGGCCGCCCCAAGCCGGGCGTGATCCCCTCGGGGGATCGGGTGCGGTACACCGCATACGAGGGGCACCATGTCCATTTACATCAACAAAGACACCAAGGTCATCACGCAGGGCATCACCGGCAAGACTGGCCAGTTCCACACCCTGGGCTGCCAGGCTTACGCGAATGGCAAGAACGCCTTCGTGGCCGGCGTGAACCCGAAGAAGGCCGGCGAGAAGTTCTCCGACATTCCCATCTACGGCAGCGTCAAGGAAGCCGCCGGCCAGACCGGCGCGACCGTGTCGGTGATCTACGTGCCGCCGGCTGGCGCCGCGGCCGCGATCTGGGAAGCCGTCGAGGCCGACCTGGACCTGGCGATCTGCATCACCGAAGGCATTCCCGTGAAGGACATGCTGGAAGTGCGCAACAAGATGAAGGCCAAGGAAGCCGCTGGTGGCAAGAAGACGCTGCTGCTGGGCCCGAACTGCCCCGGCCTGATCACGCCGGAAGAAATCAAGATCGGCATCATGCCCGGCCACATCCACCGCAAGGGCCGCATCGGCGTGGTCTCGCGCTCGGGCACGCTGACCTATGAAGCCGTGGCACAGCTGACCGAAATCGGCCTGGGCCAGTCCAGCGCCGTCGGCATCGGTGGCGACCCGATCAACGGCCTGAAGCACATCGACGTGATGCAGGCCTTCAATGACGACCCGGACACCGACGCCGTCATCATGATCGGCGAGATCGGCGGCCCGGACGAGGCGGAAGCCGCCCGTTGGTGCAAGCTGAACATGAAGAAGCCCATCGTCGGCTTCATCGCTGGCGTGACCGCGCCTCCCGGCAAGCGCATGGGCCATGCCGGCGCGCTGATCTCCGGCGGCGCAGACACGGCCGATGCCAAGCTGGCCATCATGGAAGAGTGTGGCTTCACCATCACCCGCAACCCGTCGGAAATGGCCAAGCTGCTGAAAGCCATGCTGTAAGGTCGGCGCCGACAGCCTAGGGATGTCCGTAATACCACGGACAGCCACCTGACAGGCTTGCCTAGAATCCAGGGATCGATCGCAAGGTCGATGCCCTGCGCATGGGCCTGATGCAGATGCATCAGGCCTTTTTCATTCGGCCATCATTGGGCCGGGGCCACCGCCACCCACAACATCATTCTTCGGGAGATCCCACGCCATGGACATCACTTCGGCCGCCTTCTGGGCCGCCCTCGGCTCCATCATCCTTGCGAACGTGCTGCTTTCGGGCGACAACGCAGTGGTGATCGCCATGGCTGCCCGCGCCCTGCCGGCCAACCAGCAGAAGAAGGCCATCTTCTACGGCAGCGCCGCCGCCATCGTGATGCGGATCGTGCTGACCCTGCTGGCCGTCAAGCTGCTGGCCATGCCTTACCTGAAACTGGTGGGCGGTGTGGCGCTGGTCTACATCGGCACCTCGCTGCTGCTGGAGAACGACGATGAGGACGACGCACACGGCACCGGCCACACCAGCCTGATGACGGCCATCCGCACCATCCTCGTGGCCGATCTGGTGATGAGCCTGGACAATGTGCTGGCCGTGGCCGCCGCCGCGCACAACAACACGCTGCTGCTGATCCTGGGCCTGGGCATCAGCATCCCGCTGATCATCTTCGGCTCGACGATGCTGCTGAAGGTCATGGACCGCTTCCCCATCATCATCACGCTGGGCGCCGCACTGCTGGGCTACCTGGCCGGTGAAATGGCCTTGACCGACCCGGGCGTGGTCTCACTGATCGGCCCGCAGCCGGAAATCGTGCCCGAGATCGCCGGGGCCATCGGTGCCGTGTTCGTCGTCGCGCTGGGCCACTTCCTGAAGCAGCGCGCGCACCGCGCGGCGCAGGCCAAAGCCAGCTGAAACAAGGCCGCTACAAGGCCGCTTTTCCGCTGACAAACCCCGCCACCCGGCGGGGTTTTCCTTTGGTGTCCCGCATAATGGCGGCCTGAAGGGGAGTAGCTCCCATCGGCAGGTCGTCAATACGGGGTCGCAAGCCCCCGGTCTGTCGGACAAGCTGGCCGCAACAGCCGCTTGTCGAGCAAGACCTTCGACACGCCCGCGCGACACGCGTCGGGAGTTCGAAGGCATCCCCGTCCGGTTGATCCGGCGCGTCTTTGGCTCTCGCCCGATCACAGGGTGTGTCGTACCCACCGACAACCTGGAGCACACACATGGAATTCCTGTCCGCCCAATGGTTCTCAGCGCTGCTGGCCATTGTCCTGATCGACCTCGTCCTGGCCGGCGACAACGCGATCGTCATTGCCCTGGCCGCCCGCGGCCTGCCCAAGCACCTGCAGGGCAAGGCCATCCTGTGGGGCACCGTGGGCGCCATCGTCGTGCGCTCGCTGATGACGGTGGTCGTGGTCTGGCTGCTGAAGATCCCCGGCCTGATGCTGGCCGGTGGCCTGGGCCTGGTCTGGATTGCCTACCAGTTGCTGGCCTCCAACGACGAAGGTGGTCATGAAGGCGGGGGCGCCACCACCTTCTGGGGCGCGATGAAGACCATCGTCGTCGCTGACGCACTGATGGGCATCGACAACGTGCTGGGCGTGGCCGGCGCGGCGCATGGCGCCTTCGACCTGGTCATCATCGGCCTGCTGATCAGCGTGCCCATCGTGGTCTGGGGCAGCAGCCTGGTGCTGAAGCTGGTGGACCGTTTCCCCGCCATCACCTACATCGGCGCCGGCGTGCTGGCCTTCACTGCCGCCAAGATGGTGATCGACGAGCCGCTGCTGGACGCGGTATTCGATGCCTCGCTGCCCACCCGCTTGCTGACCTATGCGGTGGTGGTCGTCGGCGTGCTGGCTGCGGGCTGGTGGCGCAAGCGCCGCGCCAACACCAACGCGGCCCAGCCCGGCGTGGCTCACTGAGCGCCGCACCGCATCCACCCGTGGAGGTATGCCACCCCGCGGGTGGGCGAGTCCCAGGACCTGACGGGGCTGCCGCTGTGCTAAGGTCAGCCAGCCCCAATTCACCCAAGGGAAACGCCAACGATGGCAACCGCCCAACCGGGCTTCTGGCAGCAGCTGTTCCGCCGCAACCAAGGCGCCAGGCAGCAAGCCTGGCCCGCCACCAGCCAGCCGCCGCCCAGCGAACCGGCCACATCCGCGGCATTGCCGGCAGCGCCAGCGCCGCCGCTGGGCAAACTGGCCGGCTACACGCTGCAGCGGGTGCTGGTGCAGGGCCCCCAAGGTGCGCTCTACCTGGCAGACGCGCCGCGCACCGGCGAGCCCGTCGCGCTGAAGACGGTGAGGCTGCAAGGCAGCGAACACACCCGTGAGCGCTTTCTGCACGAAGCCGAAACGGCAGCCCGCCTGCAGCATCCGCACATCGTGCAGACCTTCGCATCGGGCGTCGTCAGCCAGTCGCACGAAGCGCATGGCTGGATCGCGATGGAATGGGTGCCAGGCGGCGACCTGATCCGTTACACCACACCCGGGCAACTGCTGCCGGAAGGCTTGGTGCTGCAGATCGGCGCGGCCATGGCAGAGGCACTGGCCCATGCGCACCTGCAAGGCGTGGTGCACCGCGACCTGAAGCCGGCCAACGTGATGTTCAACCCGGCCAACGGCATGCTGAAGCTGGGCGACTTCGGCTGCGCCCGCCTCAGCGACGCCGAGCGCAGCCGCAGCGGGCTGATCGTCGGCACGCCCGGCTACATGGCGCCCGAGCAACTCAGCGGCCTGCCGCTGGACGGGCGCTGCGACCTGTACGCGCTCGGCGTGCTGCTGTTCGAGCTGCTGACCGGCCGGCTGCCGTTTGCCCATGCCTCGATGGGCCAGTTGCTGGTGGCGATTGCCACCGAGCCGGCCCCGCGGCTGGATGCCTTGCGCCCCGAGTTGCCGCCGCTGCTGGCCGACGTGATCGCCCGGCTGCTGTCCAAGCACGCCAGCCAGCGCCATGTGGACGGCACGCAACTCGCGCGTGAACTTCGTCTCCTGGTGCCAAGCTGCACGGTGCTGCCCGAAACCCGCACCAAAGCCCATGACGCTTGAGCGCACAATGCCTGCCCGGCATCACTTCACATTTCAGGATTCCTGCCTGTGCCCCTGAGCCTCGACTACAGCAGCGCGCTCGACACCGGCCGCGCTCGCCACAACAACGAAGACGCCGTGCTGGTCGACCCCGGCCTGTCGCTGTGCCTGCTGGCCGACGGCATGGGCGGCTACAACGCCGGCGAGGTCGCCAGCGAGATGGCGGTACGCACCATGCGCGACCACCTGGTCGAATGGGCCGCGCAACAACCTGACCAGTCCACCCCGCCCACCAGCCCCGCCGTGCAGGCCGCGCTGGCCGCTGCCGCACAACATGCCAACCGCGCCGTCTTCACCGCAGCGCAAACCGTGCCGGAGTACAACGGCATGGGCACCACGCTGGTGGGCGCCTTGTTCGGCGGCCATCAGGTCTGGATCGGCCACCTCGGTGACTCGCGCGCCTACCGCTGGCGCGCCGGCCGGCTGGACCAGCTCAGCCGTGACCACTCGCTGCTGCAGGAACAGATCGACGCCGGCCTGCTGACGGCCGAGGAAGCCCAGTTCGCCGCGCACCGCAATCTGGTGACACGCGCAGTCGGCGTGGAGCCCGAGGTGATGCTGGAAGTGCACGAACACGCCTTGTTACCGGGAGATGTCATCTTGCTGTGTTCTGACGGACTGTCCGATATGCTGCCGGATTCCGGCATCGCGCAAGTGCTGCGCCAGCACGACAGCGACCTGGACAGCACCGCCCATGCCTTGGTGGATGCCGCCAACGCGGCGGGCGGAAGGGATAACATCTCCGTGATTCTGGCCAGGACAAAAGGAAGCCAGAACGCGTCAGCCCGGGCCTGGTGGCCTTTCCGGCGCTGACCTGGCAGGGGTGTAGAGGAGCCGTCCGCACGCGGACAACTGAGGGATTTCATGGGCAAGCTGGTCGTATCACTCGACAACGTGGTTCTCAAGGAAGTGCAGATCCAGAAGGAGCGCACGACCCTGGGCCGGCGTCCGTACAACGACATCGTGATCGACAACCTTGCCGTCAGCGGCGAGCACGCCGTGCTGCTGGCCGTCGGTGAAGACGTCTTCCTGGAAGACCTCAACAGCACCAACGGGACCTACATCAACGGCAAGGCGGTCAAGAAACAGTTGCTCTCGCACAACGACTCGATCGAGATCGGCAAGTACCGCCTGAAGTACCTGACCGACGAAGTGCCGGACTACGAAAAGACCATGATCCTGCGGCCCGGCACCTTCACGCCGCACCTGCCGCCCATGCCTGCCGTGCAGACCCTGCCCGCCTCGGTCAAGGTGCTGAACGGTGGCGCCGCCGGCCGCGAAGTGCTGCTGTCCAAGGCAGTCACCACCGTCGGCAAGCCCGGCACCCAGGTCGCCTCGATCGCCAAGCGGCCCACCGGCTACGTGCTGGCCCACGTCGAAGGCGACGCCCGCCCCAGCATCAACGGCGCACCGCTGGGCGACGGCGTGATGGCGCTGAAAAACGGCGACATCATCGAGCTGGCCGGCACGCAGATGCAGTTCATCCAGGGCTGACCGAGCCCGCACGAGCACGCCATGCGCTTGCGCGGCCTCGCGTGGTGGGCCGGCGGCGCACTGGCTCTGCTGGGCGCCTGGCATGCCGCCGTGAAACCGTTGCCGCCGCTGGCACGGCTGGAAACCGCGGCAGACGACTGGCGCCAGGACCTGCTCGCGCCCGCCCATGCCGCCGGTCCGCATCCCGACATCCTCATCGTCGACATCGACGAAGCCAGCCTGCAGGCCGTCGGCCACTGGCCCTGGCCACGCGAGCGCATTGCCGCGCTGAGCCGCGAGCTGCTGCAGCGCCAGCAGGTCGCCGCGCTGGCCTTCGACTTCGTCTTCCCCGAGGCGGCCGAGGGTGACGACACGCTGGCCGCCGCCTGGCGCGGCCAACCCGTGGTCGCCGGCTTCTACCTGCAAGCCACCGGCGCCAACTACCGCGCCGGCCAGCTGCCCGCCGCACTGGCGAGCACGAACACAGTCCCGCAAGGCTGGCCGCTGTGGACCGGCTACGCCGCCAGCCTGCCGGCACTGGCCCAGGCCGCGCCGCACGCCGGCTTCTTCAACGTGCTGCCAGACGCTGACGGCCTGGTGCGCAGCGTGCCGGCCGCGGCCGTCGTGCAAGGGCAGCTCCAGCCTTCGCTGGCGCTGGCCACGCTGCAACTGGTGACCGGCAGCCCGGCGGCCGCGGCAGGCGTGTCCGCCGAGTGGCTGCCCGCCACAAGTGCCCAGCCTCGCGCCGCCGTGGCCGCGCTGCGGGTGTCCCCGCCTGGCCAGGCCGCGCGCCGCTTGCCGGTCGACGAACACGGCAACTGGCGCGTGCCGTTCCGCGGCCCGGCCGGCGTGCAGGGTGGCAGCTTTCGCTACCTCGGCGCCGCCACCGTGCTGGCTGGCGAGCTGCCGGCCGCCAGCCTGGCCGGGCGCATCGTGTTGCTGGGCAGCTCGGCGCCCGGACTGGCCGACCTGCGGCCCACGCCGGCCGGGCCCGCGACACCCGGTGTGGAAGTGCACGCCCACCTGCTTGCAGGCCTGCTGGACGGCGCCTTGCCCTACCGCCCCGCCTGGGCACCCGGTTACGAGGTCTGCCTGATAGCCCTCAGCCTGCTGCTCTGCGGTTTGGCGGCCCGGCTCAAGGCTGCACCGCTGGCGCTGGCCAGCGTGGCCGCCGTGATGGCCCTGCAGCTGGCGGCCAATGCCGCTCTGTATGCCGGCGCGGCACTCGTGCTGCCGGTCGCCAGCGCGCTGCTGCTGGGCGGCCTGCTGTCCCTGCTGCTGGTCGGCCGGAACTACCTGGGCGAATGGCGCAACCGCCGCTCGCTGCTGCGACTGTTCGACCAGTACCTGCCGCCCGAACGCGCCCGTGCGCTGGCGCTTGAACTCGCGCGTGACCCGGCGCAGCAGCAAACGCTGCAAGCCGAGAACCGCGAGCTGACGCTGCTGTTCTGCGACCTGCAAGGCTTCACCGCGCTGTCGGAGCAACTGCCCCCGCTGGCCTTGCGCGACCTGTTGAACCACTACTTCTCCACCGTGACCCAGGTCGTGCACGCCCACGGCGGCACGCTGGACAAGTTCATTGGCGACGCGGTGATGGCCTTCTGGGGCGCGCCACAAGCCCAGCCCGACCATGCACAACGCGCCGTGGCTGCGGCCTGGGACCTGCGCCAGGCCGCAGAACCGCTGAACCAGCGGCTGCGCGACCAAGGTTTGCCTGCCGTCCGCTTTGGCATCGGCCTGGCCAGCGGCGTGGTCTGCGTGGGCGACCTGGGCTCGGCGCTGCGGCGCAGCTACACGGCAGTCGGCGACGCCGTGAACCTCGCCGCCCGCCTCGAAGCGCTGACGCGTGAACTCGGCGCACCGCTGCTGGTCGCAAGCAGCACACAAGCCGCTTGCGGCCCCGCACCCGCCGGCGCGGCGTGGCTTGAGGTCGATCAAACCCAGGTCCGGGGCCGCCAGCAAAGCGTGACGGTTTTCACGCTCGCTGGCACCGCCAGTCCGCCCACGCCCGCGCAAGCGCTTCAACTGCAAACTTGGGCGCTTGCGCAAGCAGCCGTCCGCACCCACCATGCTGCCCAAGCTCTGGCCCTGCTGGCCGACCTCACTGCCTTGCGCGCCGCTGACACTCCCACCCCCCTGGCTTCCCCCGCCCCCACGGCGCTGAACACCGTGCTGGCCGCGCTCTGCGCGTCGCTCGAAACCCGGCTTCGCGCCAGCGTGGACGAGCCGCCAGCGTCCGCATCGGCGACATGAGCGCCCCCGCACGGTCGCCCGAAGGCGGCGCTCAGTCCCTCCCGGAGGGACACCGCGAAGCGGAGGCTGCAACAGCCCGCGTTCGCGTCCTCGGCTGCTCCGGCTCCATCGCCCGGGGTTGCCGCACCACCGCCTTCCTGCTGGATGACGACGTGTTGATCGACGCCGGCACCGGCGTTGGTGACCTGACGCTGGACGAACTCACCCGCATCGACCACATCCTGCTCAGCCACTCGCACCTGGACCACGTGCTGGGCGTGCCGCTGCTGGCCGACACCGTGATGCGCCGCCGCGCCGGCCGCCCGCCCATCCAGCTGCACGCGCTGCCGGAAACCCTGGCCGTGCTGCGCCAGCACGTCTTCAACAACCTGCTCTGGCCGGACTTCACCCGCCTGCCCAGCACCGAAAGCCCGGTGCTGGTGCTGCAGCCGTTGCAGGTCGGCCAGGTCCTGACGCTGGGCGCCAAGGCCCGCCAGATCGAAGTGCTGCCGGCCCGCCACAGCGTGCCCGCGGTCGGCTACGCCGTTGCCACCCGACACGGCGGCCCGCTGTGGGTCTACACCGGTGACACCGGCCCGAACCCTGCGCTGTGGGAAGCCCTGCGCGGCAGACAGATGAGCCACCTGGTGATCGAGATCGCCTTCCCGGAACGCGACCGCGCCATCGCCGCCGACGCGCTGCACCACTGCCCGTCCACGCTGGCCGCCGAACTGCAACACGTCCCGGCCGGCCTGCAGGTCATGCTCACCCACATCAAGCCCGGCGAAACAGAAGCCGTGCTCGCCGACTTGGCCAACCGGCTGCCCGGCATGTGCCTGCAGACCCTGCAGGCCGGCCAGACCATCGCACTGGCCTGACCTGACGCGACCAGGCACGGCACCCTGACACTTTTGGTCACCCACACCCGCCGCGAAAGCGGAACCAGTGCCGGCAGGTGACCCGAATCGTCAGAAGAGCAGGCTGAAAACCGGCCAAACAAGCTGGCACGCCGCTCGCATAAGACTGAATGCAAAACACCTCCGGCACCTTCCCGCCGGTCACATCCGTCAGTCAGTTTCCAGACCTCTCAGGAGTCAACCCATGAAGCGCGTTCAACAAGGTTTCACCCTCATCGAATTGATGATCGTCGTGGCGATCATCGGCATCCTGGCCGCCATCGCGCTGCCGGCTTATCAAGATTACACCGTGCGTGCACGCGTGTCGGAAGGCGTGGTTATGGCGAGCGGCGCCAAGCCCACAGTTTCCGAAAATCTGGCTGCTGGCAAGACGGGCACGGACGCCTGCGCCGGCGTGACTGAAGGCACAACTGGCAAGACGACGCTGTCGTGCGGCTCCGGTGGCGTGATGACTGCGGTGGTGGCTTCTGGCACCTCGGCGGGCAATGTGACCATCAAACTCGCACCCACAGCTGGTTCCGCTGGCGTTGTTTGGAAGTGCTCTGCTGACTCGGCCCAATTTAAGTACGTGCCGTCGGAATGCCGTAACGCGAGCTGATGTCTGACCGGATGCTCCGCATCCGATAGCTAGATCAAGGCCCTCGCGAGCTCACGCGAGGGCCTTTGGCATTCTCCCGCCCGGATTTGCTTTCCTGCACCACATGACGCTCGATCTTCGCCGCTGGTCACGCGAACTTTTGCTCCTCTTGGGTAGTGGTGCAGCATATTTTTCCCCATTCATCCCATACCTGTACACGTCGCAGGAGATGGATGCTCGCGCAACTGAGGCGGTGCGGCAGACACTTGCGATCCCCGCACTGCAGTGGGCAATCGCTCAAAATGCGCTGACCCACCTGATTTTGTTTACCCTCTGGTATGCCACGTTGACGTTGCTGGGCAACGTAACCGCCAAGTGCCTCAAGCAGCGGCCATTGCTGCCCAGGCTTTCCATTCTGATCCTGGGTTGGATTTTTCTTGTTGCAAGCAATGCCGTGTGGTTCCCGAACTCTGACTATTCGATGGCTTACAGCGCAATTGCCAACATGCCAGTGGCCACAGTCAGCGGCAGTCTTCTGTTCACCTGCGCAGCGTTAGGCACCTGGCGCAATCAAACCCGCCTCCGTCGACCAATTGTGTGGGGAGGCGCGCTGGCCTCCTGTGTTGCAATTTCTGTGGCTGCGATGTTGCCCGCGTGGCACAGCACCGCAAGGGCCAAGGGCGCGCAAAGAAACATCATCTTGGTGGGAATCGACTCGCTCTCAGCCGCGGTGCTGGCTAGCGAGCAGGACAGATTCCCTCATCTGCGCGATTTGATGCAGCATGCCACGCGTTATGACAGAGCCTATACATTGCTGGGCCGCACTTACCCAGCCTGGGAAACCATCCTCAGTGGTCAAACCCCAGCCGAGCATGGCGCCATTTTTAACCTGCGCAGCCTGTCCCATGTGAAAACTCAAGGATTAGTAACCCAACATCTGCAAGCGCTAGGCTACCGAACGGTGTTCGCCATAGACGAGCGACGTTTCAACAACATGGATGAGCGCTTCGGGTTCAATGCAGTCGTCGGCCCCAAGGTTGGGGCCTTGGACTTTGCCATCCAGCAATTCAATGATTCTCCGCTCACGAACCTGTTGCTGCAAACCCCGCTGGGCGAATGGGCCCTGCCGTTTTCATATTTGAATGTCGCCTCCTACAACAACTACGACGCGAGCGGCTTCGTTGAGCATGCGGTGAAAGAGACCCAAGGCGCGGACAAGCTATTCCTGGCCATTCACTTCCTCTCTGGCCACTACCCCTTCATTTCTCGCCATACGTCCGTGCAGGTGCCCGATGCAAATCGCTTCCGGGCTCATCATGTTGAAGCAGTAATCGCTGTCGATGGGCAGATCGGTCAGTTGATGGATGGGCTTCGTCAATCGGGCCAGCTAGACGACGCTCTCGTGGTGGTGCTCTCGGATCATGGCGAGGGCCTCGGCGACATCGAAGCACACACGCAGATGAATGGCCGCGATTTTTCGGTGAGCGGCTATGGTCATGGCGCAGACGTTCTCAGTGACCATCAGAGTCGTATCGTGCTTGGAACCATTCAATTCAAGGACGGCCATCCCGTGAGCGCTCCTGCCCTGCGACACGAACAGGTGTCACTCATGGACTTGCGCGCCGCCATTGAGGGATTTGCTGCAAATGGCCGTATCGATCTGCAACCCGCCCAGGCCTGCATTCCCGTGGAAACAGGCATTCGATTTTCGAACGCGGCAAACTATGCAACGCTAGATCCAAAAAAGCTCGCAGCACAAGGACTCAACTACTATGAAACGGACGCGCATGGGCGCATGCAACTACGTGAAGATCGCTTGCATGAGCTCGTGGCCACCAAGGATGTGGGTTGGCGCTGCAAGGATAGGTTGACTTTTTTCAGAAAGGCCGATGGGAAATTTCACGCCTATCGGCTCGAAAATGACGGCCAGGATCCTATAGAAATACCCCCAGCTGCCGCGGACATCGAAAAGATCAAGGCCTATCAGCAAAGGTTGATGCTTGTTGCGGGTGGCTCAGCCGAATGATGTGCTCGCGAATTTCCCCATGCAATACCTGACAGCGGAAGCAGTGCAAGAAGTCGCCAGGAACCTGTTTCGCCGCTGGGGGGCTGCGTCAGGCTTCTCATTGCTGTTCTACTTCAGCATTCTGGCCTACCAGCCACCCTCAATCGAATACAACGGCATCGTGGCCAGCCACGTGTTCGTTGCCACAAGCCTGTTGTTACTCTGCTTCTCTGCCTCCTTGCTAATTTCCATCACTTTGGCCCCGAGCCCGACGCGTGCTTGGGCCAGGGTCCCCGTTTACCTGGCGGTAGCGTTGCTGGGCTTTGCGATCTACCTTGACGCACAGCGCGTACCAGTCACCCATAAGGGCGGTTCTAGAAACCGTCCATCGCTGGCCTTGACCGGCTGAGGCTGCGGCAAGATGCTGACATGCTCACGCCGCGCATCAAGCCCTCGGGACATTTCTGAAATGGAAGCCTATCGTGCCCGACTGGCATAGGTCGGCACCAACGCCACGATGGGGTAGATCTCAAACCTTACATTGACAGCAGCCACGGCCGCTTTCCAACTACACCTCCATGCTGCCAGCCTCCTTCACGCGCAACAGCAAGGCCACTGCGCAACGCTGGGCGACGCCCATTCTATTTGGGTTGCTGCTTTATGCCTGCATCGTCAGTTTCGCCTCCCCTTCCACTGCCTACAACCTTGCAACGGCCCAAAGGCTGTTTCCGGCCGTGGCCATCGGGCTGTGGCTCGCCGGGGCAACGGGGGAAAGTTGGCGCCGGCAGCCCAAGGTCACCACCTCGTTGCTGATCCTGATATTAAGCGCAGTCATATCCACCGCGTCGTCTCCGAACCTCTTGGCGGCGTTGGACAGGCTGTATCTCTATCTCGCAACGGGCCTGCTCGGATTTCTGGCCTATATCCTTGGTCGACGAGGAACCCGCGGCGGAGCGACCGAGATATTCACCGTGATAGGTGTCGTACACGTACTGGTGCTGGCCGCCATCGTGGCTTGGATCGTTTCCATGTTGAACGGGCACTACGACGGCCTAACCCGCCTGCCCTACCACTCGCACTTTCGCCACCCTGGTTACCTCGGATTTGTTGCAGCTGCAGGGGGGCTTGGCATCTTCATGACCAGTCGCCGCCTGCGACTCACGGCATTTTTGCTGACGACCTGCGCATTGTTCGAAATCATTGCCCTGGGCACACGAGGTGCGCTGTACGCCTGGCTGGTCTCTGCGGCCTTGGCGCTGTGCATCTACCAAGAGCGCGTTTCGATTTTGGCATTCTGTTTGGCAACAACATGCATTGCGGGGTACGCCAGCTACTATGTGGAATCTCATGGCATCTTGGCCGCCGGCAGCATATTCGCCCGCACGCAGGAGGCGGGAGCCATCGTGATCTACCATACCTCCGGCCGCTGGGAGATGTGGCATGACGCCGTGAGAGGTGTCCTGCAGCGTCCGTTTTGGGGTTACGGACCGGAAGGCTATCTCACCTCAGGCTGCTGCCTGGGGAATGCCTCTTACCCCTCCACTGCGGTGCAGCCCCATTCCTGCATTTTGCTTTGGCTACTGGAATTCGGTATCGCGGGCATCATTTGCGCGGCGAATCTTGCAATACAAATTGTTGGTCAACTGACCGGACATCAGGCCAAATGGCGTTCCTGGTTTTGCCAATCCTCGGAACTTCAGGCTTTGAGTTGCTGTATTGCGGGATTCTTCACTTACGCTCTGGTTGATGGTCTTTTCTACCACGCGATCCCCATGATGCTCTTTGCAGTCTTGGCTGGCAGTTGGTGCGCAAAGATAAAGCAGCTTGCAACCATCGGCTGAAAATGGTTGTTGATTTCCAAAGAAACCGCATAACGTGATCGAATGCCCCCATTTTAGACGCTGTTATCGTTACAGCGCCAGGAATCGGGCGGTGCTGCAGTTTCTTGGGCCATTGGAAGCCCACATCTTCGAGGTCGATCGTTCATTTTCGATACTGAGTCGGCCCTGCAAAATCCATTTCAAGCGCAGCGACAGCAGTCATTTGATTCCTTGAGCCGCAGCGGTCACGTTGCAGACGGGGCATCGAAGCCAGAGCGCGGGTGACGCAGCAGGTTGGCCATGGCCGCCGCATACAGCGCCAGCGCGGTCAGGGCCAACAGAAGACCGCCGAGGCCCAGTCGGGCTATGGCCCGCAGCAGCCAGCGGATGTTGAAGCCCGCCGCGCACAGCACCGCATGCAGCGCGTCGCCCTGCGCGCCCTTGAGCCAGCACCGGTCCATGCGGTGGTCGGTCTTGGTGTGGCCGATCAGCGGCTCGATGGCCTGGCGCCGCTTCAGCCAGGTTCTCTGCTTTGGACTGAGCGACTTGAACTTGCCTCGGTGGATCACCTCCACCGGCGCCAACTCCTTGTCCACACCGCGGTAGCCCAGGTCCACGATGGCGGTGGTGGGCTTGACCCCGATGTCCTGCAGCAGGTTGGTGGTCTGCTCGATCTGCGCGGCCAGCGTGTGGCCGTCGTACGGGTTGCCGGGGAAACTGCGCGCGCCCACCATCAGCCCGTGCTGGTGGGTGACAGCCAGGCTCACCTTCACGCCGAACTCGCAGGGCTGGCGCGCCTTGCCCTTGGAGATGCACTCGGCCTCCGGCGCATGCAGGGCATACAGCTTGTTCTTGTCCTTGGGCCGCTGCCGATGGATGCGCTCGGCGCGCTGCATCCAGGTGTCCAAACTCGCACGGGCCTCGTCGGCCAGGCCGCCCATCTTGCGGCGCACCTCACGCAG